>NZ_JBSFVG010000006.1:0-403000 GCF_053592195.1 Streptomyces sp. NPDC002776
ACGCCCGGTTACATTCCGAACCCGGAAGCTAAGCCTTACAGCGCCGATGGTACTGCAGGGGGGACCCTGTGGGAGAGTAGGACACCGCCGAACAAATTGTGAGAGAACCCCCGTACCGTTTATTCGGTACGGGGGTTTTCTGCGTTTCGGCTACGGTGTTCGGCATGAACTACAAGGTCCGTTCCATACACGCCGACGAGTGGCCGCGGGCCAAGGCTCTGCGGCTTGCCGCCCTTCAGGACCCCGTGGCGCATCTCGCCTTCCTGGAGACCTACGAGGCGGCCGTGGCCCACCCCGACTCGTTCTGGCAGGAGCGTGCCGCGGGAAGCGCCGAAGGGGCGTCCGGCGCGCAGCAGATCATCGCCGAAGGGCCGGACGGGGAGTGGGTCGGGACGCTGACCGTGCTGATCGAAGAGGCCGGGACGACCGACTGGGCCGGGTTCCCCGTCGAGCGCAAGCAAGGGCATCTCGTCGGGGTCTTCGTACAGCCCGAGCACCGGGGCATCGGGCTCACCGAGGTGCTCTTCGACGCCGGCCTGGAGTGGGCGTGGGCGCACGGCGCCGAGCGGGTGCGGCTCATCGTGCACGAGGACAACGGGCGTGCGCAGCGGCTGTACCGGAAGGTGGGGTTCGAGCCGACCGGGGTCACCGTGCCGCTGCCGCAGACGCCGGGCGAAACCGAGCTGGAGTTCGCGATCGAGCCCGAGTAGGGCTACACCGGCAGTTCGTCGTGCGGCCAGCGGGCGCGGGCCTGTTCCCGGGACCGCAGCAGGGCCAGGGTCGGCAGGCCCCGGTCCGCGCCGGTGGCCAGCAGCTCGGGGAGCTGGGGCAGCGGGGCGACGGCCGCGACGTCGTCCAGGACGAGCGTCAGTGGTGGGTCGAGGCGACCGGAGGATGACCGTTCGGCCATGTGCCGGCCGCGCTCGACCACGCTGGAGGCCAGGGCGGTCAGCAGTGGCATCGCGCCCGGGTTCGTGCGGGGATCCTCGATGGATTCACCCACCACATAAAGCGTGCCCCCCTCGTTCACGAAAGAATCCAATGCGAGCGCATCAGTTCGGTTGGGGGTGCACGCCTCGCGGATGTTCACCGTGAACAGGGCGGACAGTGCCCGCGTGGTCAGCTGCTGTGCCATGTCCCGGCGCTCGGGGTGCGCGGTCAGGGCGGCTTCCAGTTCGCCGGCGGCGCCGGGGGCGGCCTTCGGGCTGGTGCGGAGGATGCGGACCGCGTCCTGGAGCTGGGTGCCCTGGGACCAGCGGTGCACGTGCCGGATCGTACGGCCGTCTACGGCGGCGGCGTGCAGGGCGCTGCGCAAGAGGGTTTCGGCGGTGTCCGCCACGGCCTGGTCGATCTTCGCGGTGGGCCGGACCGGGGCGAGCAGCGCGGCCGCTCTTGCCGCTGCCGTCTGCTTGTCCTCGCAGCCCGTCGTCGGCGACCAGTGGAGGCGGGACGGGGTGTCGCAGAGGTGCGCGGGGTCGTAGAGGTGGACCGGGCCCAGTTTGGCGCGGGCGTCCTTGGTGTCCTGCCAGACCGCCGGGTTGGAGGTGATGACCAGGGCCGGGCCCTCGGCGTCGCGTACAGCCTGGGTCGCGGTGGTGCGCCGGGTCTCCCGAGGGGCCACGAAGACCTTCTCCCAGGCCGGTAGCAGCGTCGGGGATGTGAGTGCGGCAGCGGGAGCGGCGGGCTGCTGGACCGGCTCGGGTCTCGGTGCGGGTACCTCGTGCTGGACCGGGACCTGGTGCTGGACCGGCGCCGGGATCGGCCGCGGCACCGGTTCCGGGAGCGGCTCCGGCTCGGGCGGTGCCGGCCTTTCCTCCCGCCGCCGTGCCCTGACCGCACGCCACCGGGTCACCGTCCCCATCACGAACACGGTGAGCACGATCAGCACCATCAGCTGGCCGATGAACAGCCCCCAGAACAGCCCGTACCCGGAGAGCTCCGCCTCCGGTGTCTCCGGCCAGGCGCCGGTGATGTCCTGCGGGGCGCCGAAGAGGTGGCGCAGGGCGAGCGGGGTGCGGGCGAAGGTGACGCCGGTGGGCCAGGCGCCGTGGGCGAACAGGCCGGCCAGCCCTGTCGCCGCCCACACCATCGAGGTCAGGCCGAGCAGGAACGCGAGCAGGCCGAGCACCAGCCCGTCGGGGATGCCGCCCGCTGTCTCCTGCCGCCGGTCGTCTGCGCGCACGCCGTCGCCCCCTCTACGCCACCGTCGACTCGTCGCCGAGGTGTTGTTCCACGAAGGCCGCCGCCCGCTCCTCCGCCTCCAGCTCGGCGGCGCGCAGGGCGTCGTCGTGCAAGTGGTCGGCGGACGATTCGGTCATCGCGCGGTCGGTGAAGACCAGCGGCCGTTCGGTCTCCGTGACCAGGTGTTTGACCACCTGGACATTGCCGTTGACGTCCCAGACGGCGATACCCGGGGTGAGGCTGGGAATGATCTCCACCGCCCATCTGGGCAGCCCGAGCACCCGGCCGGTGGCCCTCGCCTCGTCCGCCTTCTGAGCGTAGATCGTCCTGGTCGACGCCATCTTCAGGATGGCCGCTGCCTCCTTGGCCGCCGCCCCGTCCACGACGTCGGACAAGTGGTGGACGACCGCCACGAAGGACAGACCCAGCCGTCGGCCGAACTTCAGCAGCCGCTGGAACAGCTGGGCCACGAAGGGGCTGTTGATGATGTGCCAGGCCTCCTCGACCAGGAAGATGCGCTTCTTCCGGTCGGGGCGGATCCAGGTGTGCTCCAGCCAGACCCCGACGATCGCCATGAGGATCGGCATCGCGATGGAGTTGCGGTCGATGTGGGACAGGTCGAAGACGATCAGCGGCGCGTCCAGGTCGATGCCGACCGTCGTCGGGCCGTCGAACATGCCGCGCAGGTCACCGTCGACCAGTCGGTCCAGTACCAGGGCGACATCGAGCCCCCAGGCCCGTACATCGTCTATGTCGACGTTCATCGCCTCGGCCGACTCCGGCTCGGGGTGCCGTAGCTGCTCGACGATGTCGGTCAGGACCGGCTGGCGTTCCACGATGGTCTCGTTGACGTAGGCGTGGGCGACCTTGAGCGCGAAGCCGGAGCGCTCGTCGAGGCCGTGGCCCATCGCGACCTCGATGATGGTCCGCAGCAGCGCGAGCTGCCCGGTCGTCGTGATCGCCGGGTCGAGCGGGTTGAGGCGGATGCCCTGGTCGAGCGCCGCCATCGGGTCCAGCCGGATAGGAGTTATCCCCAGCTCCTGCGCGATGAGGTTCCATTCGCCGGCGCCGTCCTCGCCCTGCGCGTCCAGCACGACGACCTGGCGGTCGCGGAAGCGCAGCTGGCGCAGGACGTACGTCTTCTCCAGCGCCGACTTGCCGTTGCCGGACTCGCCGAGGACGAGCCAGTGCGGCGCCGGGAGCTGCTGGCCGTACAGCTGGAAGGGGTCGTAGATGTACCCCTTCCCGGAGTAGACCTCGCGGCCGATGATCACGCCCGAGTCGCCGAGGCCGGGCGCGGCGGTCGGCAGATAGACGGCCTGGGCCTGCCCGGTCGAGGTGCGCACGGGCGGCCGGGTCGTCTCGACCTTGCCGAACAGGAACGAGGTGAAGGCGTCGGAGAGGATGGACATCGGATCCCGCATGCGGCGGCCCTACCTTCGAATGCCGGTGGCGAACGGGAGCGTGTTCACAAAGGCGCGGTGGTGCTCGCGGTCGCACCACTCCAGCTTCAGGTACGACTTTCCGGCCGAGGCCCGGATGGTCCGCTTGTCGCGGGCCAGGGCCTCGGGGGAACGGGAGGAGACGGTGATGTAGCCGACCAGGTTCACGCCCGCCGCGCCGCTCGCCAGGTCCTCTCCTCGCTGGTCGAGGCGGTTGTGGGCGGCGACGTCGCGCGGGTCGACGGTGCGGTTCATCTTGGCGGCGCGGGACGCCTCGGCCTCGTCGTTCGTCTTCTCCGTCAGCATGCGCTCGATGGCGATCTCGGTGGGTTCGAGGTCCATCGTGACGGCGACCGTGCGGATCACGTCCGGGGTGTGGACCAGCAGCGGCGCGAGGAAGTTCACGCCGACCGGGGTCATCGGCCACTCCTTCACCCAGGCCGTGGCGTGGCACCAGGGGGCGCGGGTGGAGGACTCGCGGGTCTTGGCCTGGAGGTAGGTGGGCTCCATGGCGTCGAGCTCGGCCGGCCAGGCGTTGCGCTTGGTCATCGCCTGGATGTGGTCGATCGGGTGGTCCGGGTCGTACATGGAGTGGATCAGCGAAGCCAGCCGCCCCTGACCGAGCGGCTGCCGTACGCGGATGTCGGCCTCCTGCAGCCGGGAGCAGATGTCGGTGAGCTCACGGGCCATGACGACGGCGAGCCCGGCGTCCTTGTCGACCTTGCGGCCCTGCTGCGGTCGCGCGGCCCGGGCCATGGCGTGCGCCTCGGCGGCCAGTTCGCGCGTGTAGTGCATGCACGCGACGAGATAGGCGCGGTGCTGCTCGCTGCTGGTGGACACCATCGACTGCAACTGGTCGTAGGACTGCTGGAGCCACGGCAGCGACTTCTCGTCCCCGCGTACGGCGACGTCCTTGGCGTGGGCGTCGGGGTCGGCGGGGAGGGTGCGGGCGAGCATCTGGATGCGGGTGACGAAGCCGTCGCCGTTGGCCACGTGCTTGAGGAGCGTGCCGAAGCGGTCGACGAGGGCTTCCTGGTCCTCGGAGTCCCGCAGACCGACGCCCGGTCCCTCGATCTCGATGGCCGCGGTGACGGTTCTGCGGTCCGCGTGCAGCAGTACGGCGATCTCGTCGGGCCCGAACGGGGCGGCGAGCCAGGTGATCCGGCCGATGCCGGGCGGCGGGCCGATCTCCACCTCGCGCCCGTCGATCCGGATGCCGGCCTCCATGACCGCCGAGCGGTAGACGGTGCCCCGGCGCACGGTGCGCTTGAAGCTGCGGTTGATCTCGAACCACTTGTAGAACGTCCGGCGCTTGTACGGCACGTAGACCGCGGCCAGCGCCAGCAGCGGGAAGCCCATGAGCAGCACGATGCGCAGGGAGAGGACGGGGACGAGGAGCCCGCACATCATGCCGAGGAACGCGCCGCCGATGATCAGTGCGATCTCGCCGGTCTCGCGATTGCGGCCGACGATCGCGTTCGGCCGGGCGCGGCCGATCAGATATGTACGGCGGGGCGTGACCGGATGGGACACGTGGGACTCGGTCGTCAACGCCCTTCACCTCCCGTGCGGTTGGTACTGCTGTTGCGGGTGTTGCCGGCGTGGGGCGAGTTCAGCGCGCTGCTGGCGGAGCGGGGCACGGGTGCGGCGGAGGGGACAGTTCCGCCGCCTCCGTTCGCGGTGCGGGAGCTGTGCGCGGCGACTCCGCCGGCCGCCTGGTTGGCGGGGCGGGGGCCTCCGGCGGACTGGCCGTTGCTGTCGGCCCGGGTGCTGTGGGTCTTGATGCCCTGGGCGACGAGGGTCGCGGGGGAGCTCATGACGGCCGCGGCCTTGCTCTCGGCGCCCTGCATGATGCGGTTGCTGCGGGAGCCGGCGATCTCGTCGCCGAAGCCCGGGACGAAACGGTAGATCATCGCCGAGGCGAAGATGGCGAGCAGGATGATGGCGAGGCCGGAGACGACGGCGGAGAAGGCGTCGGGGCCGTCGTCGGCGGAGAGCGCTCCGGCGAGGCCGAGGACGATCACGATGACCGGCTTCACCAGGATGACGGCGATCATGATGCCCGCCCAGCGGCGGACGTGGCCCCACAGGTTCTTGTCGACCAGGCCCGCGTAGACGACGGTGCCGAGCAGGGCGCCGACGTACAGCAGGGCGGCGCGGATGACGAGTTCCAGCCAGAGGACTCCGGCGGCGAGGATGCTGACGAGGGAGACGACGATCAGCATGATCGGTCCGCCGCCGATGTCCTCGCCCTTCTCCAGGGCGCCGGAGAAGGTGCCGAAGAAGGTGTCGGTCTGGTCGCCGGTGGTCTTCGCGAGGACCTCTGAGATGCCGTCGGTGGCGGAGACGACGGTGTAGAGGATCAGGGGGGTGAAGGCGGACGCGAGGACGGTGAGCCAGAGGAAGCCGATCGCTTCGCTGATGGCGGTGGTCACGGGTACGCCGCGCACGGCACGCTTGGCGACCGCCAGCAGCCACAGCAGGAGGGTGAGGATGGTCGACGCCGCGAACACGACCGCGTACTGCTGGAGGAACTTGGGGTTCGTGAAGTCGACGGTCGCGGTGTCCTCGACGGCCTCGCTGAGCTTGCCGACGGTCCAGGCGGCGGCGTCGGCGCAGCCCTTGGCGAGGGAGGAGAGGGGGTCGAGGGTGGTGGTGGGGTCGAGGGTCTTGCTGGGGCCGCTGCCACCGTCCGAGTCGCTTTCGCAGAACTCCCTCGCCTGGCCCGACAACAGGTCGCAGTTGTCGGCGGAGGGGGTGGGGGACGGTGTGGGTGCGGCCGCGGCGCGAGACGCCAGCAGCACGACGGTGGTCGGTACGGCGGCGACTGCGGCGGCGGCCTTGAGCGCGACGCGCGGCTTACCGGGCATAGGTGAAGCCTCCGTACTCCTCGACGGCCTTGGCCATCTCGTCGGCGCTGGACGCCTTGTCATCGCTGGGAACGGGGGCAGGCCCGTCCTTCTGGGAGAAGCTGTCGACCTTCCATCCGCCGTCCGCCCAGCGAAGCTGGAACGTCATGGTGAACCAGTCGCTGGTGACGGGCGTGGTCGAGCGTTCCCCCGCGGTGCCGAACACTCCGGTGCACCAGACCTCGACCGTTGCCGCGGCGTCCGAGTGGCTGGTGACCTTGGTGCCGATCGGCATGGTGCGAGAGACGTAGGTGTTGCCACCTGTGGCGTTGCCGTTCTCGTCGAGACCGAGGTTGCTCAGGAACTCCTTGGAGTACGTGGCGTCGAACTTCGTCTCCAGCTCGGCCTGCTTGTCGGCCAGGAAGACCTGCCGCACGATCCCCGCACGCCGGTCGCGCTTGAGCATGTCGGCCGAGACCAGCGTCACCGCGTAGTTCGCCGCCGCGCTCTGCGCTCCCTGCTCGTCCTGAGCGAACCCCGACGGAATCCCCTCGGCGGAAGACTCCACCGGCCGCTCCCCGCTCGCCGCCGTAGCCGCTGCCTGGGGTTTGTTCTCGGGGTCCGGGTTGGGTGATGAATCGTCTCCTCCGCGGTTCGCGAAGGCGATTGCCGCGATGAGGAGGACTACGACGCCGACCACCGTGACCAGGCTCCGGGACGACGAGCGGCCGGCTCGTCGTGGGGTGCCGTACGCGTCGCCGCCGCCCTCGGGCAGCCGTGTGCGGGTCTGGCCCGTGCCTCCGTAACCGCCGGAGGCCTCCCGCTCGTCTCCGAGACTCATGCCGCGTACGCCCCCTCACCGTCGTACCCAAAGCCGTGGAAGCCGTTGGAGTACGACGGTAGCCGTGCTGGTTCCCGCGTGGGCGCGGTGTGGTGACTCGACATCAGGGAAACGCAACCTCAGCCGGTGGGCACGACGGGGGGTGGGAGGGGAGGGGTGATCGTTGCTACACGGCCATGCCGTACACGATGGTGAAGAGCGTGCCGAGAGAGCCGATGATGAAGACTCCCGTCAGGCCCGCGATGATGAGGCCCTTGCCCTGCTCGGCGCTGAAGGTGTCCCGGAGGGCAGTGGCGCCGATGCGCTGTTTGGCCGCCCCCCAGATGGCGATGCCGAGGCACAGCAGGATGGCCACTGCCATCACCACCTCGATCATCACCTTCGCTTCGTTGCCCAGGCTGCCGAAGGGGCCCCAGTCCGGAGCGATCCCCCCGATGATGGTGTTGATGTCTCCCTCGTCGGCCGCAAAGAGCATGTAAGTCACCGCCCCTGGTGGGTAGTTCCGTATCCCCCTGCGTGGGCGCAGAGGTCAGGCCTCATTCTCGCTGACGATGACGCCGTCGTATGTCGACTTGGCGTCATTGATTGGCGGGTTTCGTACGAATACCTTGTGAGGAGTCGTATCGTCACTCTGTGTATCACGGCTGGTCACGCCGGGCAATGAAGTGGGAGCGGAACCTGCTGGGTGATTCCGTCGTTGTCCCCTCTTACCGCTGCTCGCCCGACCCGTACGGTTTCTGACGGCCGGTCGGGTGACGGGTCGGGGAGATGTTCCCCGGGTGAAGGCTATCTTCCGATCGTCCGGCGGTCGCGGTGAGCTGGACAGGGCTAGGCCGTTTCTGATGGCTCTTGGTGGGCTGGGTGGATCTCGTCGTCGGCCGGGCAGGACGCCCGTATGGTGCGGCGACATGAACTCACGGATGCGCAGTGGCGGAAGATCGAGCCCCTCTTGCCCGGCAACGGCAGGCCGGGCGGGCAGTGGGCGGATCACCGTAGAGTGATCAACGGGGTGCTGTTCCGGGCCCGTACCGGGGTGCCCTGGCCTGACCTGCCGGAACGGTACGGTCCCTGGCAGACCGTCTACGAGCGTCATCGCCGCTGGTCGGCCGACGGCACCTGGAAAGCCGTCCTCGAGGAGTTGCAGATCGAGGCCGATGCCGGTGATCCGGACGGCGCACTCGCCCGCGAGGTGTCCCCGCAGGAGTGGGCCGTGAACATTGATTCCACGTCCTGCCGTGCGCATCAGCACGCGGCCGGGGCACCTCGCAAGCCTCCGGCCGACCACCTGCAAAAGGGGGCGGAACGCGTGAGGAGGCCGATGGGCGCGAGGCGTTGGGGCGCTCACGGGGCGGGCTGACCAGCAAGGTCCATCTGCTCTCCGACGACCGGGCCCGCCCGCTGCACTGGCTGACCTCGCCCGGTCAGCGGGGCGACAGCCCGATGTTCGCCCCGGTGCTGGACGGCTTACGCATCCGGCGTCGAGGTACGGGCCGCCCGCGCAGCAGGCCGGACCGGGTGCGCGGCGACAAGGCGTATTCCAGCCGGGACAACCGCGCCTACCTGCGGCGACGCGGGATCAAGGCCACCATCGCGCAGCCCGATGACCAGCGGGACCACCGCAAGCGCCGGGGACAGGCGGGCGGCCGGCCCCCGGGCTTCGACAAGGCTCAGTACCGCCGTCGCAACGCGGTCGAGAGGTGCGTGAACAAGTGGAAGCAGTTCCGCGCGGTGGCCACCCGTTATGACAAGCGCGACTACATCTTCAACGGCACCCTGGCCGTCACCGCGATCGTCATCTGGCTCCGCGACACCGTTCAAGAGCCATAAGCAACGGCCTAGTCGCCCCCGCCCCCGCCCCCGCCGCCGTCACCGCCCCCACCTCCGCCGTCGCCTCCGCTGTCTCCTCCGTCGCCTCCGCTGTCTCCTCCGTCGCCACCGTCCGAGCCCCAGCCGTCGCTGCCGCCGGGTTCGTTGTCGTCGCGGCCGCTGCCGAGGTTGCTGAACCAGGGGCGGTTCCAGGTCTCGTCAGGGGCGAACGGCTCGCCCCCGTAGCTGCGGTGGCGCTCCGAGCGGAACCGGGCCGAGCCCGTCGTGTCCCCGAGCCCGAAGGTGACGGCGAAGGCGTGCGCCATGACGGCGTCCAGCGGGTCGATGCTCTCGTGGTGCACCGGGGAGAGGGGCACCAGGACGCTGTGCGGATCGGGGGTCCGCCTGCGCGGGGGGCGGCTCAGCAGGGCGACGCGCCGCTCGTCGCGCAGCAGCCACGAGCTGGTCGCGTTCTCCCGGCGCAGCATCCAGTGCTGTCCGGGCAGCCGCAGCTCCACGTAGTTCTTCGACTTGCGGAGCTTCCTGCTGAGGAGGGGCTGGGCGGTGACCGTGCCGACGGTCACGCGCAGGCCCTGGGAGGGGTCGGTGGTCCGCGAGCTGAAGCCGTGGGGGGCCCGGACGCGTACGACGGGCGCGTGCGGTCCCCATACGTCCACGCGCACCAGCTTCCGGTCCACGGTGACGGTGATCGGTCCGGCCGGCCCCGGCGCGTACCGCCGCGCGATCCACAGGGGTACGCCCTCGGACCGGGCCCGGTCCGCCAGCGCCGCCACCTGCCCGGGCCCACCGCACCGCCGTACCGCCAGCTCGCCCAGCTCGCGCGCGAACGGGGCGGCCTGACGGAGCTTCAGCGGGGTGCAGGTGCCGGTGATCCGGGTGACCGGGACGGTGCCGGGGCCGTCCGGCAGCCGGTTCAGCGGGCGTTCCGTCCCGCCGCCGCCGAGCCAGTACCCGCGCCGGTAGGCGTCGGCCATGGCGGCGAGGTTCAGCTCGCCGAGCGGGGTGGTCCGGCCGCCCCTGAGCAGCGCCTCCTCGGTCAGTGCCACGGTCCGTGCCAGCGGATTCCATGACTGCTCGCCGTAGAGCACGTGATGCATGCCGTCCCCCGTCCCTTGCTCCCCTACGGGAGTGACTGTCGGCCGGGGGCGTTCGGTTCCCGGCGACGGCCCCGGGGGTGCCGTCAGCGGGGTTTGAGGCCGTGCAGGAGGGTGTGGACGAGGTCCTCCAGGCCGGCCAGGGCCGCCTCGGGCGCGAGCATGCCGCCGGCGGCGAAGGCGGCGAGGCCGTGCAGGCTCGCGCCGGCGATGAGGGTGAGCTGGGCGGGATCGCCCTCGACGATCTCGCCGCGCCGCTGGGCGTCGGCCAGGACCCGCTCCAGGATGCCGACCGTGCGGTCGATCGCCGACGCCATCTGCTCATAGGCGTCGGGGTCGTGCTTGCGGGCGTACATCAGCTCCAGCAGCTCGGCGTTGTCGAGGGCGAAGCGGAGATAGGCGCGGGCCAGGGAGGTGATCCGCGGTTCCAGGGGGAGGGCGGGGTCGTCGGCGGCCTGGAGGGTCTGCTCCAGGCGGTCGTAACCGGCGAGCGCGAGCGCGTTGAGCAGGGCCTGCTTGTCCTTGAAGTGGCGGCCGGGCGCGGCATGGCTGACGCCGGCCTCGCGGGCCAGTTCGCGCAGGGAGAGCGCGGTGACGCCCTTCGTCCGCAGGGTGCGCTCGGCACCGGCGAGCAGGGTGGAGCGCAGGTCTCCGTGGTGGTAGGGGCGGCTTTCGGGCATGGGCCCATCGTAGCCGGATGTTGTCATCGTCAGCTTTGTTGTCAGCGCCATCATTGTTGTCATTGACAGCATTGTTGTCGGCGCCTACATTCGAGGCATGACCCAGACGCAGAAGTGGAACGCGACCGACCTGCCCGATCTCAGCGGCCGTACGGCCGTCGTCACCGGTGCCAACAGCGGCATCGGTCTCACCGCCGCCCAGGCGCTGGCCGGGGCGGGCGCGCATGTCGTCCTCGCCGTACGGGACCCCGAGCGCGGCCGGGCCGCCGCCGCGACCGTGTCCGGCAGCACCGAGGTGCGGCGACTCGACCTGGCCGACCTGGCGTCCGTGCGGGAGTTCGCCGCGGGGTGGGCGGGCCCGCTGCATGTGCTGATCAACAACGCGGGCGTGATGATGATCCCGCGGCAGCGGACCAAGGACGGCTTCGAGATGCAGTTCGGCACCAACCATCTCGGGCACTTCGCCCTGACGAACCTGCTCCTGCCGTACGTCACCGACCGCGTCGTCACCGTCTCCTCCTCCGCCCACCGCTGGGGCGACGAGGCGATTCACTTCGACGACCTGAACAGCGACACGGCCTACGACCCGCGGGGCGCCTACGGGCAGTCCAAGCTGGCGAACCTGCTGTTCACGCTGGAACTCCAGCGCCGGCTGACCGAGTCCGGCTCCCGGGTCCGCGCCCTGGCGGCCCACCCGGGGTATTCGGCCACCAACCTCCAGAGCCACGCCGCGAGCCGGGTGGCCCGGCTGGCGATGCGGTTCTCCAACAGGTACGTGGCCCAGAGCGACCGGGCGGGCGCCCTGCCGACCCTGTACGCCGCCACCCAAGACCTGCCCGGCGCCTCCTACGTCGGCCCCGACGGCTTGGGTGAGTGGCGCGGCGGCCCGACCCTGGTGAGCCGGTCCCGGGCGGCGAGCGATCCGGCGACGGCCCGGCGACTGTGGACGGTCTCCGAGGAACTCACGGGTGTCGTGTGTCCGTTGGAGATGCAGGTGGCCTGAGCGCCGTGGAGGTGGTCGATCGATGCCGAGTCTGCTCGCCGTGTTCGGGCATCCGGACGACGAGTCGCTGTCCGCGGGCGGAGTGCTGGCCCGCAATGCCGCGGAGGGCTCTCCTACGGTGGTGGTGACGGCGATCTGGGCCGAGCACACCCACCGGGCCGCCGAACTCGCCGAAGCGCTGCGCCTCCTCGGCATCCCCGAGCAGCCCCGGATGCTCGGCTACGCCGACTCCCGCGTGCCCGCCTCGGCCCCCGGCAGCCCCCGGCTGTGCGACGCGCCGCTGGACGAGGCGGTCGGACGACTCGTCGCCCATCTGCGGGAGTTCCGTCCGGACATCGTCGTCACCCACGACGCGTACGGCGGTGTCACCGGTCACGAGGACCATGTGCACACCCACCGCCTGACCGTGCTGGCCGTGCAGGCGGCGGGGCTGGAGCGGCTGTACCCGGAGGCGGGCGACCCCTGGCGGCCGCGGGCGCTGTATCTGGCCACCCACCCGCACTCGGCGGTCCGGGTGCTGGGCGACTTCGCCGAGGCCGGCAAGGGCATGCGGACGGTGCCGGACGAGTGGGTCACCACCACCGTGGACGTCCGCCCCTGGCTGCAGCGCAAGTGGGCGGCCGTACGGGCCCACCGCAGCGAAGCCGAGCGAGGCGCCGCGCCGGGCCTGCTCGCCGCGCTCCCGGCACAGGTACGTGAGGGCATCCTCGGCACGGAGTGGTTCATCCGCCAGGAACTCATAACCGGAGCGCGGACCGAGAGCGCACTGAGGGCCTAGGACGGCAGGGAGTCCCGCAGGGCCTTCGCGGTGGTGGCCGGGTCGTAGTCCTCCGTCACGCCCTCGACCAGGATGATGTCGCCCTCGATGTGCCGGGCGCGCAAGGGGGCGATCTCCTGATAGGCGGGCGAGTCCCACCACTGCCGTGCCTCGGCGATCGACGGGAAGCCGATCATCACCACGTCCCCGGCCCAGTCGCCCTCCATCGTCTCGTGCCGCCGTCCGTGGACGAGGAAGCGGCCGCCGTACGGCTCGAAGGTGGCGCTGATGCGCTCGATGTACTCGGCGATCTCCGGGTGCGGGGTGATCTTCCGGAGATGGGCGATGGCGTACGCGGTCATGGCGGGCGTCCTTCCGTTCGGGCGGTCGGGCTCCTTACGTCCACGATCGTGTCAGCGGGGCATGGCCCGGGTCGATGACCTCTCGGGTAATGCGCCGCGGCCGGTTGCCCGGACGGGCCCTGGTTGCGCCGGAATTCCCGTGGGAAGCTCCTAGACTGACGCGGGCGGACTCCCGGCGGGCGAGGGGCGGTTGACGGTGCGTAAGGCGTGGATCGTGGCGGGTGCCGCTCTCGCGGCGGGGCTCAGCTTCGTGATGCTGCTCGTCGTCGGGGTGTACGTCGTCGCCGGGAACCTCGCCAACGGCATCGGCGGCGGGGCCAAGGCGCTCGCCAAGGGGGCGGTGCCCGCCGCCTACCAGGCGCTCGTGCAGAAGTGGGGCAACCTCTGCCCCGCCATCAACCCGGCGCTGCTCGCCGCCCAGCTCTACCAGGAGAGCGGCTTCAACCCGAAGGCGCAGAGCCCGGCCGCCGCGCAGGGCATAGCGCAGTTCATCCCCGGGACCTGGGCCACGCACGGCATCGACGGCGACGGCGACGGCGACCGGGACGTCTGGGACCCGCAGGACGCGATCCCGTCGGCCGCGTCGTACGACTGCGAACTCGCCTCCTACGTCAAGGACGTGCCGGGCGACGCGACGAAGAACATGCTCGCCGCCTACAACGCCGGGGCGTACGCGGTCATCAAGTACGGGGGCGTGCCGCCGTACCGGGAGACCGAGAACTACGTGAAGACCATCACGACCCTCCAGGACAGCTTCGCCGCGCCCGTCGGGCGGGTCGACCCCTCGAAGCAGGCCGCGGGCGCCATCTCCTACGCGCAGCAGAAGCTCGGGACGCTCTACCTGTGGGGCGGGGACGGCACGCCGGAGGACGGCGGCCGGTTCGACTGTTCCGGACTGACCAAGGCCGCGTACGAAAGTGTCGGGATCTCGCTGCCGCGTGTGGCCAACGACCAGTACAACGCGGGACCGCATCCGGCCAGGGACGAGCTGCTCCCCGGGGACCTCGTGTTCTTCTCGGACGACCTCACCAACTCGCGGGCCATCCGCCATGTGGGGATTTATGTCGGTGGCGGGTACATGATCGATGCCCCGAGAACAGGTGCTGTGATCCGGTTCGACCCGATCGACACCCCTGACTACTTCGGGGCCACCCGGGTCACCGAAGATGGCGCGAAAGCGCTCCCCACCGAGGTGTGAGCGCAGCGTGAACCCACCCCCTGAGCTGCGGCGATGTGTCTCTCTTCGATAACGTCTGAGTGATCATTCAGTGGAGCGTGGAACGTATCAACAGGAGCCGTGCGTTCCTGATGACGTAGCGGGAGACACGACGAAGGGGCCGCAGCACCATGGCTGGACTCGCAGCATCCGGGTCGAACCCCGACGTCGACCTGCTCTATGACATCAATGGCCTGGCCAAGGACGCACCGGGGTGGTTCGACCGGGTGATGGCGTACGTCGGTGAGTACGGGCTGCTCATCGCCATGGTGCTGCTGGTGCTGTGGTGCTGGTGGTCGGTGCGCAGGCGGGGCGGGGAGGACGCCGCCCCGTCGGTCGCCGCGCTGGTGTGGGCGCCGCTCGCGGCCGGGCTCGCGGTGCTGGTGAACGTCCCGATACGGGGCTTCGTGGAACGGCCCCGGCCCTTCCTCGACCACCAGGGCCTGGACGTCCTGGTCTCCGGCAAGACCGACTTCTCCTTCGTGAGCGACCACGCGACGATCACCATGGCCATGGGGGTCGGGCTCTTCGTCGCCCACCGCAGGTTCGGGCTGTTCGGCATCGGCCTCGCCCTGCTCGAAGGCTTCTGCCGGGTCTACATGGGCGTGCACTACCCGACCGACGTCATCGGCGGTTTCGCGCTCGGTACGGCCGTGACGCTGCTGCTGTCCCCGGTCGCCGCGGCACTGCTGACCCCGCTGACGAAGGCGATCGAGCGGTCGCCCCGGGCCGGATGGCTGATCCGCTCCCGCAAGGAGCCGTCGTACGACGGACGGGACGCCCTTGTCCCGGGTGCGCGCGCGGAGAGCGCCGACGCCGCGGAGCGGGACCTGGCCGCCTGAGGCCGCCCCCTCACAGCGCCTGGGGGAAGGAGAAGAACCCCTCCGGGTCGTACTGCCTCTTCAGCCGCGTCAGGCGGGGGGCGGCGTCGCCGTAGTACGCCTCGCGCCAGTTCTTCAGGCCCGGGTCCGTGTAGTTCTGGTACGCCGCGCCGGACGCGTACGGACGCATCGCGGTGTGGGCCTCGGTCAGCCAGGACCGGGCCGTGGCGCCGCTGGTGCCCGCCCGCCAGGCGGCGATGTACTGGGCGAGCATGCGGGAGCGGCGGTGGACGAACGCCGTGGCGGTCGGCGGGACACGGTTGACCGCGCCGCCGAGGGCCGTGAGGGCGACGCTGCCGGAGCCGCCGCGGACCGACCTCATCCCGGTGAGCAGGGTCTGGATGCCGGCCGGGGAGAGCGAGCGGTCGAAGAAGTCGGACTTCGCGGCGTACGTCTCGCGGCCCAGGGCGCCCTGCGGGGAGCGGCCCGGGGTGGCGCCCGGGAGGTGGCACTGGGCGTCGGTGGCGAAGGAGGAGCAGCCGGCGTAGAGCTCCATCGACTCCTCGTAGGAGCGGCGGCGCAGGGAGACGCTGGTGGCGGAGGCGCCGACGCGGTCGGCCAGCCGGTCGACGGCGTTCTGGAGTTCGCCGTGGGTGCCGAGGGAGAAGGCGGTGACCGAGACGGTCGGGGTGCCTCCGGTGGCGTTCGCCAGATGGAAGGACGACCAGATCTCGTCGGGCTGGGCGGGGCCCCATTCCTGCCAGGCCTTCAGTACGGCGGCGGCCCTCGACCAGGGCCAGGACAGGTACGCGATGACGGCCTGGGGCGCGGGGTGGGTCGTGAACTGGAGCTCCGTGACGATGCCGAAGTTGCCGTTGCCGGCGCCTCGCAGGGCCCAGAAGAGGTCCGTGTTCGTGGTGGCGTCGGCGGTCAGCTGCTTGCCGTCCGCGGTGACGAGGGTGGCGCGGGTGAGGCTGTCGCAGGTCAGCCCGTAGGCGCGGGAGACGACGCCGTGGCCGCCGCCGAGCGTGAGGCCGGAGATGCCGACGGTGGGGCAGGAGCCGGCGGGGAGGGTGACGCCCCTGGCGGCGAGGCCGCGGTAGACGTCGATGAGTTTGGCGCCGCCGCCGATGACGGCGGTGCCCCCGGAGACGCGGATGCTGTTGAGCTGGGAGACGTCCATGACGAGGCGGCCGTTGCCGGAGGACCAGCCCGCGTAGGAGTGGCCGCCGTTGCGGATCGCTACGCGGAGGTTGTGGGCGTGGGCGTAGGAGAGGGCGGTGCGGATGTCGGCCTCGTGGGCGACGTAGGCGACGGCTGCGGGCTTCAGGGAGTCGAAGCGGGTGTTGTAGAGCTGGCGGGCGGTGGGCCAGGCCTGGTCGCCCGGGCGGACGAGGGGGCCGTCCAGGGCGCGGGCGAGGGCGGACCAGGTGGTGGGTGTGCTGGGGGTGCGGGGGGTGCTGGGGGTGGTGGCGCTGGTGGTGCGTAGTGGGGGGCGGGTGCCGGTGGCTGTGCAGGCGGCGGTTGCTGTTGCTGTGAGAGCGGCTGCGCCGCCGGCGATGAAGGTGCGCCGTTCCATGTCGCCTCCCGGGGTTACGTGGAACGAGACGGGGTGGTGGGGGTGGGGGTTCCATGTCGGGTGCGGCTATGGGTTGTTTTCGCCCCCGCCGCCCCTACCCGTCCCCTCCCTGGGGGCTGCGCCCCCAGGCCCCCGCTGTCGGCCCTGAAAGGGCCTCGTCCTCAAACGCCGGACGGGCTGATAGTGCCGGTGGTGCTCAGGGTCGTGTGGGCCTCTGCGTCTCTTCTGGCCTGGCTTCTGGCTCTTCTTGCCGGGCCCTTCCAGCCGCAGGTGCACCGGGCCGTGCAGAACGGGCCCTGTTCGATCGTGGCCGTGCGGTGGGGCGGGGGCGCGGGCGGGGCTTCGTCGTGTGCCACGGGGACAACCGTACCGAGGGGAGGTAAAGGGCTTCTATGGGCGTCGGGGTGCGTTACGGCGGGCTCCCGGCCGTCGTTAGGGACGACGACGAGGGGCCCGTGACGGACGTACCCGCTGGGGGGTAGGCAGGCGATGACGGAGCGGCGGTTCAGGCGGCGGGGAGCCGTGGTCGCGGCGGGGTTCGTGGCCTGTGTGGGGGGTTGTGGGACCGCTCCTGACGACGGGCGGGGCGGGGAGCCCGCGGAGGTCGTGCGGCGGGCCGCCTCCGCGCTGGTCGACGCCCGGAGCTCCAAGGCCCGTACGTCCATGGAGATGGCCACCGGCGGGACCCGCGTCACCATCCGCGGCGAGGGCGTCTACGACTTCCGCCGGCAGGTCGGGCGGCTCAAGGTGCTGCTGCCCCAGGATCCCGCCGGGGACTCCGCCCACCGCCCCATCACCGAACTCCTCGCGCCCGGCGCCCTCTTCATGAAGAACCGCGGCGCCGGGGTGCCCGCCGACAAGTGGGTCCGGGTGGAGACCGCTTCCATGGCGGACGGAAACCTGGTCACCGGCGGTGCCACCGACCCCCTCACCGCCGCCGAACTCCTCCTGGGCGTACGTTCCGTCACCCTCGTCGGGGAGGGGCGGCTCGGCGGGGCCGACGTCACCCACTACCGCGGTACCGCCGATCTGCGGCGCGCCGCCGACCTCGCCTCCGACGGATCCCGGGGCGCGCTCGCCGCCGCGGCGAAAGGGTTCGCCACCGCCCAGGTGCCGTTCGACGTGTACCTCGACGACCAGGGGCGCATCCGGAAGATCCGGCATCGGTTCAGCTTCGTCAACGGGCAGCGGAAGGACGCCGTCGCCGTGACCTCGACGACCCTGCTCTTCGACTTCGGCGTCCCCGTCGACGTACGGCTGCCCGACCGCGACGACATCTACGCCGGACGCATCGCCGAGGAGTGAGGATCCCCGACGGTCGTCAAGGACTAGCCCGTCCGTGCCATGCGCGGTGTGTAGGCCGCTCCCTACTCTAGGAAGCCGGTAGCGGCAGAGAAGAGGTGATGCGCGTGGCTCCGGTCGGCGGTACGGCAGTTCAGGACCACGTGGCCCTCGCCGAGATCGAGTTGTGCGGTGAGCTCATCATCGCGGCCTCGGCCGCCGAGGACCGGCTCAGCCTGGAGAGCATCGACGAGGTGCTCCGGGTCGCGGAGGAGCGGGACGCCCGCGGTCCCGGCTCCCCCGACCGATGATTTTCGGCCTCAGGTCCGCAGCAGACGGCCGATCGCCTTCGTCGCCTCTTCCACCTTCGCGTCGATCTCCTCGCCGCCCTTCACGGCCGCGTCCGCGACGCAGTGGCGCAGGTGCTCCTCCAGGAGCTGGAGGGCGAAGGACTGCAGCGCCTTCGTCGATGCCGAGACCTGCGTGAGTATGTCGATGCAGTAGACGTCCTCGTCGACCATCCGCTGCAGGCCCCGGATCTGGCCCTCGATCCGGCGCAGCCGCTTGAGGTGCTCGTCCTTCTGCTTGTGATAGCCGTGCGTGGCGTGCTCATGCTCGGAGGGCGCCGTGGCGCCGGCCTCGGTCGTCGTCATAGCGTCCTCCAGACATATACCCCTACTGGGTATATCGTACCGAACTTTGCTGGGTATAGGGCCCTTGGTACGCCCCCGTGCTGATCACTGTGCCTGATGGGCGACACTGGGGGACGGCCCATTAGCCGTGGCCGGATGATGCGCCTAGCATCAGCCTGACCGAAACCGAAGCACCCCGAGGACCCCACGTGCGCTTTCGTCTGACCCCCAGGGAGACGAGCTTCTACGACATGTTCGCCGCGTCCGCGGACAACATCGTCACGGGCTCGAAACTCCTCATGGAACTGCTCGGGGCGGACACCGCCGGCCGGGCCGAGATCGCAGAGCGTATGCGGGCCGCGGAACATGCCGGTGACGATGCCACGCACGCGATCTTCCACCAGCTGAACTCCTCGTTCATCACGCCCTTCGACCGCGAGGACATCTACAACCTCGCGTCGTCCCTCGACGACATCATGGACTTCATGGAGGAGGCCGTCGACCTCGTCGTCCTCTACAACGTCGAGGAACTGCCCAAGGGCGTCGAGCAGCAGATCGAGGTGCTGGCCCGGGCCGCCGAGCTCACCGCCGAGGCCATGCCGAACCTGCGGACCATGGACAACCTCACGGAGTACTGGATCGAGGTCAACCGGCTGGAGAACCAGGCCGACCAGATCCACCGCAAGCTGCTCGCCATGCTCTTCAACGGCAAGTACGAGGCCATCGAGGTGCTCAAGCTCAAGCAGATCGTGGACGTCCTGGAGGAAGCGGCCGACGCGTTCGAGCACGTGGCGAACACGGTGGAGACGATCGCCGTGAAGGAGTCCTGAGGCGCCTCCATGGAGACCTTCGCTCTGGTCGTGACCATCGCGGTCGCGCTGTTCTTCACGTACACCAACGGCTTCCACGACTCGGCGAACGCCATCGCCACCTCCGTCTCCACCAGGGCGCTCACTCCTCGGGCCGCGCTGCTCATGGCCGCGGTGATGAATCTCGGCGGCGCCTTCCTGGGGTCGGGTGTCGCCAAGACCGTCAGTGAGGGCCTGATCGAGACGCCCGAGGGCTCGAAGGGGATGGGAATCCTCTTCGCGGCCCTGGTCGGCGCCATCACCTGGAACCTCATCACCTGGTACTTCGGCCTGCCGTCCTCGTCCTCGCACGCCCTGTTCGGCGGCATGGTGGGCGCCGCGCTGGCCGGCGGGACCACCGTGTACTGGCACGGGGTGCTGGAGAAGGTCGTCATCCCGATGTTCATCTCGCCGCTGGTGGGGCTCGGGGTCGGCTATCTGGTCATGACCGGGATCATGTGGATGTTCCGGCGGTCCAATCCGCACAAGGCCAAGCGCGGGTTCCGGATCGCGCAGACCGTGTCCGCGGCGGGCATGGCCCTCGGCCATGGTCTGCAGGACGCGCAGAAGACCATGGGCATCGTGGTGATGGCCCTGGTCATCGCCGATGTCGAGGACTACGGCGATCCGATCCCGATCTGGGTGAAGATCGTCTGCGCGGTGATGCTGTCGCTCGGCACGTACGCCGGCGGCTGGCGGATCATGCGCACCCTGGGCCGGAAGATCATCGAGCTGGACCCGCCGCAGGGCTTCGCGGCCGAGACCACCGGCGCGGCGATCATGTTCACCACGGCGTTCCTGTTCAAGGCGCCGATCTCGACCACCCACGTCATCACCTCCGCCATCATGGGCGTCGGCGCGACCAAGCGGCTGAACGCCGTGCGCTGGGGAGTCGCCAAGAACATCGTCCTCGGCTGGTTCATCACCATGCCGGCCGCGGCGCTGGTGGCCGCGGCGGCGTTCGGGGTCGTGCACCTCGCGTTCCTGTAGCGGAGCGGGTGGCCGGGCCGACGTACTGAAGAAACGAATCAGCAGACCGGCGTACGGGTCTGCCGCCGCGGGAGACGACACGGGCCCGCCCCCCGGGAGCCGGGGGGCGGGCCCTTATCTGCCTCGCGGTGGCACCGCCATGCAGCACCGCGAGGGGTCTTGCGGGCTCCGGCCTAGCCGAAGCGGCCCGAGATGTAGTCCTCGGTGGCCTGGACCGACGGGTTGGAGAAGATGCGCTCCGTGTCGTCGATCTCGATCAGCTTGCCGGGCTGGCCGACGGCCGCCAGGTTGAAGAAGGCGGTGCGGTCCGAGACCCGGGCCGCCTGCTGCATGTTGTGGGTCACGATGACGATCGTGAACCGTTCCTTCAGCTCGCCGATCAGGTCCTCGATCGCCAGCGTGGAGATCGGGTCCAGGGCCGAGCAGGGCTCGTCCATCAGCAGGACGTTCGGCTCGACCGCGATGGCGCGGGCGATGCACAGCCGCTGCTGCTGACCACCGGACAGGCCCGAGCCGGGCTTGTTCAGGCGGTCCTTGACCTCGTTCCAGAGGTTGGCGCCGCGCAGGGACTTCTCGACGACGTCGTCGAGCTGGGACTTCTTGTACGAGCCGTTCAGCTTCAGGCCGGCCGCGACATTGTCGTAGACGGACATCGTCGGGAACGGGTTCGGGCGCTGGAAGACCATGCCGACCTCGCGCCGCACGGAGACCGGGTCGACCCCGGCGCCGTACAGGTTCTCGTCGTCGAGCATGACCTTGCCCTCGACCCGGCCGCCGGAGGTGACCTCGTGCATGCGGTTGAGGGTGCGCAGGAAGGTGGACTTGCCGCAGCCGGAGGGACCGATGAAGGCGGTCACGGAGCGGGGCTCGACGGTCATCGAGATGTCTTCGATGGCACGGAAGGAGCCGTAGTAGGCGCTGAGGCCGCTTACGTCGATTCGCTTGGCCATGGGTATCACTGCTTCTTTCAGGAAAGTCTTGCGATCGGTCGCTGTCTGGCCGCCGCGCGGCGGGGAGCCGCGCACAGATGCATCAGCGACCGGTGTTCGGGGCCTTCCAGCGGGCGATGCCGCGGGCCGCGAGGTTGAGGAGCATCACGATGGCGATCAGGGTGAGGGCCGCCGCCCAGGCGCGGTCGTACGCCGCTTCCGAGCCCGCGCTGTTCGCGTACTGCTGGTAGATGTACAGCGGCAGCGACGCCTGCGCCCCTTCGAAGGGGTTGTTGTTGATGAACGGGTTGCCGAACACCAGCAGCAGAACCGGGGCGGTCTCACCCGCGATACGGGCCACCGCCAGCATCACACCGGTGGTGATACCACCGACGGCCGTCGGCAGGACCACCTTCAGGATGGTGCGCCACTTGGGCACGCCCAGAGCCAAGGATGCCTCACGCAGCTCGTTCGGGACGAGCTTGAGCATCTCCTCCGTGGAGCGGACCACGACCGGCATCATCAGGATCGCGAGGGCCAGGGCGCCCGCGAAGCCCGAGAAGCTCATCTCGAAGATCAGCAGGATGCTGAGGATGAAGAGACCGGCGACGATCGAGGGGATACCGGTCATCACGTCGACGAAGAAGGTGACGGCGCGGGCGAGGTTGCCGCGGCCGTACTCGACCAGGTAGATCGCGGTGAGCACACCGACCGGCGCCGCGATCAGGGTGGCGATGCCGACCTGCTCCATGGTGCCGATGATGGCGTGGTAGATGCCGCCGCCGGGCTCGGTGTCCGCGACGACGCCCATGGAGTGGGTCAGGAAGTAGACGTCGAAGACCTTGATGCCGCGCTGCACGGTCGACCAGACCAGGGAGACCAGCGGTACCACGGCGATCAGGAAGGCGACCCAGACCAGCGAGGTCGCGATGCGGTCCTTGGCCTGGCGCGTGCCCTCGACGCGGGCGGCGAGGGCGTACGTACCGAAGACGAAGAGCAGCGCGGCGATCAGGCCCCACTGGATCTTGCTGTCGAAGCCGGCGGCCAGGCTCAGGCCGATGGAGACGGCGAGGGAACCGGCCGCGATGGCCACGGGGGACCACTTCGGCAGCCGGGCGCCCTGCAGGGAGCTGGGGTGCTTGACGACGGTGCTCATGCGTTGGCCCCCGAGTACTCCTTGCGGCGAGCGATGATCCATCGGGCCGCGCCGTTGACCAGCAGGGTGATGACGAACAGGACCAGACCGGAGGCGATCAGCGCGTCCCGGCCGAACTCGTTGGCCTCGCCGAACTTGCTGGCGATGTTCTGGGCGAAGGTGCCGCCGCCCGGGTTGAGCAGGCTGCCGTGGATGAGGAAGTCCGGGGAGAGCACGGTGGCGACGGCCATCGTCTCGCCGAGCGCGCGGCCGAGGCCGAGCATCGAGGCGGAGATCACGCCGGAGCGGCCGAAGGGCAGCACCGCCATCCGGATGACCTCCCAGCGGGTGGCGCCGAGGGCCAGGGCGGCCTCTTCGTGCATCTGCGGGACCTGGCGGAAGACCTCACGGCTCACGTTGGTGATGATCGGCAGGATCATGATCGCGAGCAGGATGCCGACCGTGAGCATCGAGCGGGCGGGCCCGCCCTCCCAGTCGAAGATGCCGGTCCAGCCGAAGTAGTCGTCCAGCCAGCCGAACAGGCCGTCCATGTGCGGTACGAGGATCAGGGCGCCCCACAGGCCGTACACGATGGACGGCACCGCGGCGAGCAGGTCGATCACGTAGGCGATCGGGCCGCTCAGCCTGCGCGGGGCGTAGTGGGTGAGGAACAGCGCGATGGCGACGGCGATCGGGACCGCGATGACCATGGCGATGATCGACGAGACGATCGTGCCGTAGGCCAGGACCGCGATGCCGAAGACCGGCTCGGTGCCGGTGGTGTTCCACTCGAAGGTCGTGAGGAAGTTGCCCTCGTCCTTGCTGATGGCGACGGCGGCCCGCCAGGTGAGGAAGACCGCGATGGCGGCCATGATCACCAGCAGGAAGATGCCGGAGCCACGGGCGAGACCGAGGAAGATCCGGTCTCCGGGACGGGTGGCGCCGCGGGCGTTGCGCTTGAGCTCGGCCTCGGACGGCTGCGGTGGTGAGGGTGCGGGAGTGTTCTTGGTGGTTATGTCCATCGGGTTCTCCGGTCTGCGGCGCCCTGCGTGGTGGAGGGCTCCTGGCGGCGGTGCACCGGACGGTGCGGCCCGGCCCCGGTGGGGAACCGGGCCGCACACTCAGGTCAGCTCAGGCCCGCGACGGTCTCGCGCACCTTGGCGATGATGTCGTCGGGCATGGGGGCGTAGTCGTTCTCGGCGAGGATCTGCTGGCCGTCCTCGCTGGCCATGTAGCCGAGGAACGCCTTGACGGTCGGCAGGGTCTCCGCCTTGTTGCCCTTGTCGCAGACGATCTCGTACGTCACCAGGGTGATCGGGTAGGCGCCGTCGGCCTTGGTGGCGTAGTTGAGCTCCAGGGCCAGGTCCTTGCCGGTGCCGACGACCTTGGCGTCCGCGATGGCGGCGGTGGCGGTGTCGACGGAGGCCTTGACCGGCTCGGCGGCGCCCGTGTCGAGGGCGACGACGGAGGTGTCCTTGGCGTAGGAGAGCTCCATGTAGCTGATCGCGCCGGCGGTCTGCTTGACCTGCTGGGCGACACCGGAGGAGCCGGACGCGGACTGGCCGCCGGGGGCGGTCCAGGCCTTGCCGCCCTCGTACTTCCACTGCTCCGGGGCGGCGGCGGTGAGGTACTTGGTGAAGTTGTCCGTGGTGCCGGACTCGTCCGAGCGGTGGAACGCCTGGATCTTGAGGTCGGGCAGCTCGGCGTCGGGGTTCAGCTTGGCGATCGCCGGGTCGTTCCAGTTCTTGATCTTGTCGCTGAAGATCTTCGCCAGGGTCGGCGCGTCCAGGACGAGGTCGTCGACACCCTCGACGTTGTACGCGAGGGCGATCGGGCCGCCGACCATCGGGAGGTCGATGCCCTGGCCGCCGGAGCAGACCTCCTTGGAGGCGGTGACCTCTTCCGGCTTCAGCGCCGAGTCGGAGCCGGCGAAGGCGACCGTGCCCTGCGTGAACGCGGTGATACCGGCGCCGGAGCCGCCGCCCTTGTAGTTGATCTGGACACCCTTGCAGGCCGCGGTGAACTGCTTGACCCAGGCGTCGATCGCGTTCTTCTGGGCGGACGAGCCGTCGGCCAGCAGCTGGCCCTTGGCGTCGTCGCACTTGATGTTGTTGGCCTGCGTGCTCGTGGTGGAGTCGCTGCTGCCGCTGTCACCGGTGTCGTCGGAGCCGCACGCCGTGAGGGCCAGGGCGCCGGAGACGGCGAGAGCACCGAGAGCGAGGGCCCGCCGGTTCATGCGCTGAAGCTTCACTTGAGGGAGTTCCTTCCAGGAGCCGCCGTCCTGAATCCGGCGGCGTGCGAAGTCTGTGAGGTGTGGGCGCCTGGCCGAGCCACGCGCCACACCGCGTAAGGCTGAAATTAGGCAGAAGAGGTGAAGGCGCCGACGGCCATAAATGAACGAGGGGTGAACCCCTGGGGACGGTGTGGTGAGGTCACGGAACGCTTACGTCGAGGACACAGGGTGATCCCGACCCGGGCCTCGAATGGTTACCCTACGCAATCGGGTGACTCCGGAAGTGGCGTGGGCGCCCGGCGTGTGCCGCCGGACCCCACATTCGGCCCAGTCATCGGCCGTTGCCTCGCTCGGCCGGGGTGACCAGCTCGTCCATCAGCTCCCGGTCCCGGGGCTGCGTCAGCCGGAGGCGGGCCGCCTCGGGGCGCAGCCAGACGATGCGGTCGACCTCGGTGGTCGGCACGAAGGTGCCGGGGCCGGCCTCGGCCGCCCAGTAGCGGACCTCCTTGGGGCGGCCGCCTGCCATGTAGGTCAGCGTGGAGAGCTCGCCGCCGGGCGTGGCCCGGTAGCCGGTCTCCTCCTCGACCTCCCGCAGGGCCGCGGCGAGCGGTTCCTCGCCGCGCTTCAGCTTGCCCTTGGGGTGCGACCAGTCGTCGTATTTCGGCCGGTGGACGAGGCAGACCTCCAGCTCGCCGTCGACCGGGGAGCGGCGCCACAGCACACAGCCGGCCGCCCGGACCGGGGAATCGTTCGTCGCGGTCACCGGGGCGCGGCCTCCTTCCTGTGTTCGGTCCTGTGCTCGGTGCCCCTCAGGGGGCGCTGACCTTCCGCAGCTGCCAGGACCCCCAGCACTGCTGGAAGGCGAAGCGGGCCGCCTCCACCTCGTGCCGCTGGTCGGCGTGGAGCACCCCGAGCGCGTACGCCGTGGCCGGGGCGATCCGCGGGGTGCGGGCCGCTGCGGCCGCCGCTGCCGCGGCCTCGGAGGCATCGCGGTGGCGGTCCAGGGCCTGGCCCGCGGTGAGCAGGCGTACGTCGACGGGGGCGTCCTCGCCGAGCAGGCACTCGCGGGCGTAGCGGTGCAGGCGGAGCAGGAGGCGGACCTGGTGCCAGGGGGCGTCCTGGGGGTGCGGGGCCGGGTCCGGGGAGAGGCCGTGGACGAGGGCCTCGGCGTTGTACGGGTTGCCCGCGGTGACCAGGGGCAGGGCGCCGACCGCGTCGGTGAGGCGTTCCTCGGCCGCGGCGGCCAGGGGGTGGAGGTCGGCGGTGGGGGCCGCGGTGGTGAGGGGGACCTCGCTCGCCAGTACGGCGATGTGGTCGGCGACCGCGTGGAAGCGGCTGGAGCCGAGCGCCTGGAGGGCGGTGCTGTGGGCCCTGGTCCGGGCGAGGGTGAGCTGGCGCTCCAGCAGGGCGCCCGCCTTCGCCGCGCCCACGGTCAGGTTGCCGCGCTCCGCGGGGGGCGCCGCCCCGGCCCGGCCGCCCGCCGCCGGGTCAGGGGTGCCGGCCGGGCTGCTCGCTGCCGCGTCGGTGGCCTGCGCCGGGAAGCTCGTCGCCCCCGACAGGCGGTGCAGCGCCAGCAGCAGGCGCTCCAGCCGGGCCGCGAAGGCGTGCTCCATGGCCAGGGTGCCCGACAGCCAGGCCAGTTCCGGGCGGATGCGTTCCGACCAGTCGGGGTCAAGGAAGGTGCGGAAGGTGTGCAGGCTGCCGCTGATGCGGCGGGCCGAGCGGCGCAGGGCGCGGGCCGCGTCCACCGACTCCGCCGAACCGTTCTCCCCGGGCCGGGCCCTCGCCCGCCCCAAGGCTCCTGAGTCGCCGCCGGTCTCCCGGTGCAGCCGCAGCGCGCGGAGGAACTCCAGGGCCTGGGTACGCAGGTATGCCTCGAGTGCCTCCCCGGTCACCGGCCCGGCCGTGGAGTTCGTCGGGTCAAGGTGTTGCTGTGCCACGCCGGCGCCTCCGGGCGTCTATGAGCATCTCCTGGACGTTCCGCAGGGGCTGGCCTTCCGCGTCGGTCGCGTGCCGGGTCCACTCGCCGTCCGGGCCGAGGTGCCAGGAGGCCGTGGCGTCGGACATGCCGGTCTCCAGCAACCGGTTGAGGGCCGCCCGGTGGGCCGGGTCGGTGACCCTGACCAGTGCCTCGATGCGGCGGTCGAGGTTGCGGTGCATCATGTCGGCGCTGCCGATCCACACCTCGGGTTCGCCGCCGTTGCCGAAGGCGAAGACCCGGGAGTGCTCCAGGAAGCGGCCGAGGATCGAGCGGACCCGGATGTTCTCCGACAGACCCGCCACACCCGGGCGCACCGCGCAGATGCCGCGCACCCAGACGTCGACCGGCACACCCGTCTGCGACGCGCGGTACAGGGCGTCGATGAGGGCCTCGTCGACCATGGAGTTGACCTTGATCCGGATGAACGCCGGGCGGCCCGCGCGATGGTGCTGGACCTCCTTGTTGATCCGGGAGATCAGGCCGTCGCGCAGGGACTTGGGGGCCACCAGCAGGCGGCGGTAGGTCTCCCGGCGCGAGTAGCCGGACAGGCGGTTGAACAGGTCCGAGAGGTCCGCGCCGACCTGCGGGTCCGCGGTCAGCAGGCCCAGGTCCTCGTACAGCCTCGCCGTCTTCGGGTGGTAGTTGCCGGTGCCGACGTGGCTGTAGCGCCGTAGCGTGTCGCCCTCCTGACGGACCACCAGGGACAGCTTGCAGTGGGTCTTCAGGCCGACCAGGCCGTAGACCACATGGCAGCCGGCCTCCTCCAGACGCTTCGCCCACTTGATGTTGGCGTGCTCGTCGAAGCGGGCCTTGATCTCGACCAGGACGAGCACCTGCTTGCCGGCCTCGGCCGCGTCGATGAGCGCGTTGACTATCGGCGAGTCGCCCGAGGTCCGGTACAGGGTCTGCTTGATGGCGAGGACGTCCGGGTCCTCGGCGGCCTGCTCCAGGAACGCCTGCACGGAGGTGGAGAAGGAGTCGTAGGGGTGGTGCAGCAGCACGTCCCGGCTGCGCAGCGCGGCGAAGATGTCGGGCGCGGTCGCCGACTCGACCTCGGCGAGATCGCGGTGGGTGCCGGCGACGAACTTCGGGTACCTCAGCTCGGACCGGTCCAGGGAGGCGAGCCGGAACATTCCGGTCAGGTCCAGCGGGCCGGGCAGCGGGTACACCTCGGCCTCGCTGATCTTCAGCTCGCGCACGAGGAGGTCCAGGACCTCGCGGTCGATGGACTCCTCGACCTCCAGGCGCACCGGCGGCCCGAAGCGGCGCCGCATGAGTTCCTTCTCCAGGGCCTTGAGGAGGTTCTCGGTGTCGTCCTCCTCGACCTCCAGGTCCTCGTTGCGGGTGACGCGGAAGGCGTGGTGCTCCAGCACCTCCATGCCCGGGAAGAGCTCTTCCAGGTGCGCGGCGATGACGTCCTCGATGGGGACGAAGCGGCCGGGGCTGGACTCCAGGAAGCGGGAGAGCAGCGGCGGCACCTTGACGCGGGCGAAGTGGCGGTGCCCGCTGACGGGGTTGCGCACCACGACGGCCAGGTTCAGGGAGAGGCCGGAGATGTACGGGAAGGGGTGGGCCGGGTCGACGGCGAGGGGGGTCAGCACGGGGAAGATCTGGTGCCGGAAGAGGGTGAACAGACGGGCCTGTTCCTTCTCCGTCAGCTGGTTCCAGCGGACCAGGTGGATGCCCTCCTCCGCGAGCGCGGGGGCGACGTCCTCGTGGAAGCAGGCGGCGTGCCGGGCCATCAGCTCGCGGGAGCGGGCCCAGATCATCTCCAGCACCTGGGTGGGCTGGAGCCCGGAGGCGGACCGGGTGGCGACGCCGGTGTGGATGCGGCGCTTCAGGCCGGCCACCCGGACCATGAAGAACTCGTCCAGGTTGCTGGCGAAGATCGCCAGGAAGTTCGCCCGTTCCAGCAGGGGTGTGGTGGGGTCCTCGGCGAGTTCGAGCACCCGCTCGTTGAACGCCAGCCAGCTGCGCTCCCGGTCGAGGAAGCGTCCCTGAGGCAAGGGGGCGCCCTCGGTCGGCGCCTCCTCGTAGGCGTCGAGGTCGGAGTCGATGTCGGGTTCGAGGTCGGAGACCGAACCGGCCACCGTGCGCGAGCGGTGGGCGGCTATGGAACCGACGGACGGCTGCGCGTGCTGGACCTGTGCCTGGGCGTTCTGCTGACTCATGGACCCATTCTTCCGCGTTCCCAGGGGAACGGGCGCGTCGGAGGACGCGGGCGGGAGCGTGGCGGTGAGACGTCGGGCGTCCCCGTTCCCCGCGGCTCCCTCGGGAGGCTGCGAAGGCTCTGGCACGGCGGGTTTCATTCGGCGAGCGTCGCAAGCCCATCTGAACCAATGGTTACGGCGACATGGCGTGCGGGACACCGGGCGGCGGCTCCCGGACGTCCGCGTGCCGGGACAGGACGTGCGGGTGACGGCTCCGGGACGTCCGCGTGCCGGGACGGACGTGCGAGCGGCGGCTCCCGGGACGTCCGTATGCCGGGACCGGACGTCCCTCCCCCCGTAGGAGGGACGTCCGGTCCCGGAGATTCAGACGGTCCGGCGGCGCAGCAGCCGGAAGGCGGTCAGCACGGCGACGGCCGCGAGGGCGAGGAGGATGCCGCTCTCCACGTACTGCAGCGGCCAGAAGTGCGACCGGGGGTGGACGCTGACCTGGGTCTGGGTGGAGGAGACCTGCATGGCCGAGCGGGGCACCTCCCAGCCGGCCTTGTCGCGGGTGAC
Organism: Streptomyces sp. NPDC002776; assembly: GCF_053592195.1. Taxonomy (NCBI): domain Bacteria; kingdom Bacillati; phylum Actinomycetota; class Actinomycetes; order Kitasatosporales; family Streptomycetaceae; genus Streptomyces; species Streptomyces sp. NPDC002776. Next base: position 29,408 of record NZ_JBSFVG010000006.1, read on the forward strand.
CGTCGGCCAGAGGTCCTCACGATGGCGTTCCAGCAGGTTGAAGAGGACCAGCGAGGCGGTGAGGGCGGCCCCGGCGGCGGGCAGCGCCCGTGCGAACAGCATCCCGGCGAGGGCGCCGAGGGCGAGCCCGGCGAGGGCGTGGGCGACGGCGGTCGGGCCGGTGCCGACGAAGACGTCCGGGTGGTACCAGTCCCCGACCAGGTTCGGGTTGTCCTCGCCGCGCGCCCATGCGCCCAGCAGGACCACCGCGCTCGTGCCCGCGGCGAGCAGCGCGGCGGGGACGGCGAGCTTGGCGGCCAGCCAGCGCGTGGGGGAGACGGACTGCGCCCAGGCCCATTGGGCGGTGCCGTTCTCCAGCTCACGGCCGATGAGCACGCCGCCCGCCCAGGCGGCCACCGGGAAGATCAGGAAGGCCAGGGCGCCGGTGACGAGGGCGATGCCGGTGGAGTACGTCTCGTCCGCGGTGATCGCGTCGACCGCCGCGCAGGACGGCAGCCCGTCGTGGGCCGGGATGGCGCAGGCGCCGCTGCCGCGCTCGGCCTCGTCCGCGAGGGCGGCCAGCCGGACCAGGAAGGCGGCGGCCGCGAACAGGGCGAGGCCCCACAGGACCAGCGCGGTGCGGTGCAGCCGCAGCACGGCCCAGAGCAAGCCGCCGGGGCGGAGGGCGGGGCGGCCCGCGGGGGCGGCGGTGGCGGTGAGGGCGGTCATACGGCGGCTCCGGGGCGGCGCGTCAGCGGCGCGAAGCGGGCCCGCGGCCGTCCGCCGGGGCGGCCCGTGGGGGAGGGCGTGGTGGTGAGGGCGGTCGTGCGGCGGGCGGGGTGGCCCGTGGCGACGGTCGCGGTGGTGAGGGGGGTCATGGGGAGGGTGGGGCGGTCTGTGGGGACGGGCGTGGTGGTGAGGGTGGCCGTGCGGTGGCTCCTGTGCGGTGCTTCAGGGGCGTGAAGCGGGTCCGGGGCCGTCCGCCGGGGCGGGGGGACTGGCGTCAGGGTGGCCATGTGGCGGCTCCTGTGCGGTGCTTCAGGGGCGTGAAGCGGGTCCGGGGCCGTCCGCCGGGGCGGGGGGACTGGCGTCAGGGTGGCCATGCGGTGGCTCCCGTGCGGTGCTTCAGTAGCGCGAAGCAGGCCCGCAGCCGTCCGCCGGGGCGTGGTGGTGAGGGGGGTCATGTGGCGGCTCTGGTGCGGAGCTTCTGCAGCGCGACGCAGGTCCGCAGCCGTCCGCCGGGCCGGGGGGACGGGCGTGGGGGTCAGGGGGGTCATGTGGTGGCTCCCGTGCGGCGCTTCAGTAGGGCGAAGCAGGCCCACACCGCGGCGGCCGTGATGGCGAGGACCAGGGCGGTCTCGACGAGCTGGAGGGGCCAGAAGTGGTCGGCGGGGTGGTAGTAGGCGTAGAAGCCGGTGATGTCGCGCTCGGAGAGGCAGCCGGGCATGCCCATGCAGTCCGGGATCGGGACGTGGGCGCCGTCGCTGGTGAGGGCGCCGCCCTCGACGATCAGGCCGACGTGTTCGGGGTAGTCGTCCGTGGCGGTCACCAGGTCCGTCGGCCACAGGTGCGGGCGCAGTGCGTCCAGCCGGTCGGAGAGTGCCAGTACGGCCAGGGTCGCGACCGCGAGGGCGGGCAGGGCGCGCGGCAGGAGCAGGCCGACGAGGGCGCCGACGGCCAGGCCCAGCAGGGCGTAGGCGGTGGCGGTGGTGCCGTTGGCCAGGTAGACGCCGTCCCAGGAGCGCCAGCCCATCACCCGGTGCAGGCTGCCCGAGGACCACACCAGCCGGTGCAGCAGGGTGAGCGTCAGCATGCCGGTGGTGAGCAGGGCGGCCGGCACCGCGAGCTTGGCGGCCAGCCAGCGTGCGGGGGAGACGGACTGCACCCAGGCCCACTGGGCGGTGCCGTTCTCCAGGTCGCGGCCGATGAGCGCGCCGCCCGCCCAGGCGGCGGTGAGCAGCGGCACGAGCCCGAGCAGGCTGCCACCGGCGGCGAGGATGTCGTCGTACCGGGCGAAGGCGGGGCCGGTGAGGTCGCAGCCCAGGCTCGGCTCCCCGGGGCCGCAGCCCGCGTCCTGGTACTCGGCCCAGGCGGCGTCGATGCCCGGGCCGTACGCCCACAGCAGCGCGCCCGCGGCCACTGCCACCAGCATCAGCCAGAACAGCAGCGCCGAGCGGTGCACCCGGAGCATCACCCAGACCAGCCCGCGCGGACGGCGGGAGCGCGGCGCGGTGGCGGTCGTCCGTACGGTCACGGCGGTCATACGGCCGCCTCCTGGGCGTCGGTGAGGGCGAGGGCCGGGGCGTCGGGGGAGCGCAGGTGGGCCAGGACCAGCTCCTCCAGGGTCGGCTCGGTGGGCTGCCAGGCGGGGGCGACCGGGCCCTCGGGGCGGATCAGCGCGGTGAGCTGGCGTCCGGTGGTGCGGGACTCGACGACGGTGTGCGGGGCGAGCGGGTCCCCGGCGCGGCCGGTGACGAGGGTGTGCGCGGCGAGCACGTCCTCCAGGGGCCCGGCGAGCCGGATCCGGCCGGCGCCGAGCAGCAGGAGGTGATCGCAGGAGCCTTCCAGCTCCGCCACCACGTGCGAGGACATGACAACCGTGGTGCCGTGTTCGGCGGCGTCCGCCATCAGGGTGCCGGTCAGCTGGTGCCGGGCGAGCGGGTCGAGATCGGCCATCGGCTCGTCCAGCAGCAGCAGTTCGGGGCGCTTGCCGAGGGCCAGGGCGAGGGCGACCCGGGTGCGCTGGCCGCCGGAGAGGGTGCGGATCTTGGCGTCCGGGTCCAGGTCGCCGTCGGCGACGATCCGCTCGGCGGCGGCGCGGTCCCAGCGCCGGGGGTTCAGCTCGCGGCCGAGCCGCAGGGTGGCGGCGACGGTGAGCTGGGGGTGCAGGGGCTTGTCCTGGGCCACGTAGGCGAGGCGCTCGCGGGCCGCGGCCGGGGTGGTGCCGAGGACGGTGACGGCCCCCTCGCTCGGCCGCAGCAGCCCGGCGGCGAGGGCGAGCAGGGTGGACTTGCCGGCGCCGTTCGGGCCGACGAGGGCGCACACGACTCCGGCGGGAAGCCGGAAGTCGAGCCGCTCCGGACCGGTGGTCCGCCCTTGAGGGCGCAGTCGCCGACGGAATCTCTTGCTCAGTCCCGCCGCCTCTATGGCGATCTCGCTCACGCCTCGTCCCCCTTGAAGTGTTTTTCCAGTACGGCGGTGAAAAGTGCCGCCACGTCGTCGTGCTCCAGGCCCGCCGCGCGGGCCCGCGCCGCCCAGTCCGTCAGTTCGCCGCGCAGCGGGGAGTCGGCGGGCGCGGCACCCAGTGACCGCGTCACGAACGTGCCGAGGCCGCGGCGGGCCTCGACCAGGCCCTCGCGCTCCAGCTCGCGGTAGGCCTTCAGCACCGTGTTCGGGTTGATCGCCGTCGCCTCCACCACCTCCCGCGCCGTGGGGAGCTTGTCGCCGGGCGCCAGCAGCCCCAGGCGCAGGGCCTGCTTGGTCTGCTGGACGATCTGCAGGTAGGTGGCGACGCCACTGCGCCGGTCGATGCGGTACTCGACCACTCCGTTCCACCACCCTTTCACTAATCAAGTAGTGAAAGGGTGGTGTAGGGGGGCCCGAAAGTCAAGCGTGCTTCCGTGCCCCGCGGCCCCCCTCCCGCGCTACGTCTCCGTCCGGTACATCAGATCCGTCTCATACGTCACGAACCCCATCCCCTCGTACACGGACACCGCCGCCTTGTTGTCCGCGTCGACATACAGCATCGCGTCCCGCACCCCCCGCCCCGCGAGGTGCCGCAGACCCACCGCCGTGAGGGCCTTCCCCAGCCCGCCCCCCTGCGCCCCCGGCCGCACACCGAGGACGTACACCTCACCGAGCCCCTCCTCGGCATGCACCTTGGTCCAGTGGTAGCCGACCAGTTCCCCCGCCCGCTCCGCCAGGAAGAACCCCGCGGGGTCGAACCACGGCTCGCCCATCCGGTCGTCGAGGTCACGCTGGGTGAGAGAACCCTGCTCGGGATGGTGGGAGAACGCGGCGGCGTTGACCGCGAGCCACGCCGCGTCGTCCTGTCCGGGCACAAAGGTCCGCACCGTCACCTCCGCGGGCAGTACCGGCTCGGCCAGATCCAGGTCCGCCAAGGGCCGCCGCATCTGCCGCAGTTCACGGAACAGCGTCAGCCCCAGCACCTGCGCCAGATGCCGGGCCGCCGAGTGCCCGCCGTGCGCCCACACCCGCAGCCGCTTGCCGGAGGCGGCGAGGAGGGCCGAACCGAGCGCCCGCCCGTGGCCGTGCCCGCGGTGCGCGGGGTGGACGACCAGTTCGGCGGCCGGCGCCTCCACCGGATCGGTGTCCTCCAGCTGGGCGTACCCGACGAGTTCGGAGTCGACCGTGAGCAGCAGATGCGAGACACCCTCGCGTTCGCCGCCGCGCAGTTGCAGCCGTCCCTGCTCGGACACCGCCTGCTGGCCGTCCCGCCGGGCGGCCTCGGCGAGCAGGGCGAGCACCTCCTCGGTGCGGTCGGGGGAGAGTGCGGAGTGGGTCTCGATGGAGCGGCCCCCACCGGGCCGTACGGTGTCGTCGCTGGTCATGCGTACGAGGGTAAGCCGAGGCCAGGCCGGACCGGCGGCAAAAGGGAAACCAGGATGTAACCCGGAACCGCCTTCCGCGCTACGCGCGTTGACTCTAGGCTGCGCCCCGGGCGATCACCGCCCTCTCATGACTCTCTTCCGCTCGTACGACTCACAGAGGGGGGCGTATGCCAGCCATGTCCACTCAGCCGGAGCACCGCCGCAGACGCCGGACGCAGCTGATCCTCACCGCCGCCGCGGGCCTCGCCACGGCGGGCGCCCTGGCCGCCGCGCTGCCGTCGGCCGCCAGTGCCGACGAGAAGACCGGCAAGCCCGGGACGAGCCGTTACCAGGACGTGCAGCTGCTGTCCTTCAACGACTTCCACGGCAACCTCGAGCCCCCCACGAGTTCCTCGGCGCGGCTCACGGAGATTCAGCCGGACGGCAGCGTCAAGACCATCGAGGGCGTCGGCGGCGTCGAGTACCTGGCCGGCTCGCTGCGCAAGGCCCGGGAGGGCCACCCGTACTCGATCACGGCCGCCGCGGGCGACCTGATAGGCGCCAGCCCCCTCATCTCCGCGCTGTTCCACGACGAGCCCACGATCGAGGCGATGAACGCCCTCGACCTGGACGTCACGGGCGTCGGCAACCACGAGTTCGACGAGGGCGCCGCCGAGCTCAAGCGGATGCAGAACGGCGGCTGCCACCCGAAGGACGGCTGCTACGAGGAAGGGCGGACCTTCGAGGGTGCGCAGTTCCCGTACCTGGCCGCGAACGTCGTCGACGAGAAGACCGGAAAGCCGATGCTCGACCCCACCTACGTGTGGGAGAAGAACGGCGTGAAGATCGGCTTCATCGGCGTGACCCTGGAGGGCACGCCGGGCATCGTCACCGCCGATGGCGTCAAGGGCCTGAAGTTCCTCGACGAGACCGCGACGATCAACAAGTACGCGCGCGAACTGCAGAAGCGGGGCGTCAAGTCGATCGTCGCGCTGATCCACGAGGGCGGCGCCCCGGCGTCCGAGGCGTACAACTACGACTGCGACTCGAACGGCCCCGGCTCCGGCATCTCCGGCCCGATCAAGGACATCGCCACGGGCGTGACCGCCAAGGTCGACGCGCTGGTCACCGGCCACACCCACGCCGCGTACGCGTGCACCGTCCCGGACCCGGAGGGCAACCCGCGCACGGTGACCTCCGCCGCGTCCTTCGGCCGTCTCTACACGGACACCACGCTGACCTACGACCGGCGCAGCGGCGACATCGTCCGCACGTCGGTGAAGTCCGCGAACCACGTCGTCGTCCGGGAGAACCCGGCCTCCGACCTGACCGATCTGATCGCCCGTTACAAGGCGCTGTCCGCACCGGTCGAGAACCGGCCCATCGGCTGGATCGCCTCCGAGCTCGCCCAGCCCAAGGCGCCGGACGACTCCCCGCTCGGCAACCTGATCGCGGACGCGCAGCTGGCCTACGCCAAGTCCGTGGACCCGAGCGCGGACCTGGCGCTGATGAACCCGGGCGGGGTGCGGGCCAACCTCACGTACGCCTCCTCCCCGGCCGGTGAGGGCGACGGCGTGGTGACGTACGGCGAGGCCTTCAGGGTGCAGCCGTTCGCCAACACGGTGAACCTGGTCGACCTCACCGGCGCCCAGCTGCTCACCGTGCTGCAGCAGCAGGTCTCCGGCGCCAACGCGGCCGCCCCGAAGATCCTGCAGCCGTCGGGGCTGACGTACACGCTGGACCTGACGAAGACCGGCGCGGACCGGATCGTCACCGACTCCGTCCGTGTGGCGGGAGCCCCGCTGGACCCGGCCGCGGTCTACCGGGTCGCCGCCAACTCCTTCCTCGCCGGCGGCGGTGACGGCTTCACGGAGCTGGCCAAGGGCACGAACCCGCTGGTCGGGCAGGACGACCTGATGGCCTTCGAGACCTACCTGGCCGCCAACTCCTCGGCGACCAGCCCGCTGCCGGCGCCCGCGACGGACCGGGTGAACGTCATCAAGTGACCGACCGCGCGAAGGGGTCCGGGGACGCTGTCGCCGGACCCCTTGCCGTGTTCCGAGCGCGCAGACGTCTGGCGTGATCCAGCCATGTTCACGCGGCATTTCATATTCCGAACTGGCCCCCCAGTCGGACGCTGAGCCTATGCTGCGTCTGATCTTGTCTGAACGATCAACTTTTATGATCTCTGGAGGGGCAAGACTGTGAGAGATCCTGTCAGACGCTCCATCACCGTCATCCTGGCGCTGCTTCTGGCATGTCTGGGCATATCGGCGCCCGCGCACGCCAGTTCGACGACGGGCGACCGAGTCCTCTACTGGAACCAGGCGCTGCTCGACGCCTACGTCACCACGGGCGGCGCTCCGGGACCGCTGTCACGGTACGGGGCCATGATGCATCTGGCCATGTACGACGCCGCGAACGCCAGCCGCTGCCACAGCAGCGGCGGCTTCAAGCCGGAGAACTGCCTGGGGGCGCTCTACACCCCCGGCATCAGCGTGAAGGCCGGTGTCGCGCCCAACGTCGAGGCGGCACTGGACCACGCCGCCTACAACGTCCTCAAGTCCGTCCTGCCCGCTCTCGACTTCACCCCCTACCTCACGGCGGCCCGCTCCGGCGAGCCGGTCGACGCCACCACCGCGGAGGGCAAGAGCGTCGGCGAGAAGGCCGCCGCGGCGATGATCGCCCGTCGTACCAACGACGGATCGCAGGACACCACGCCGTACACCCCGAGCACCGACCCCGGTCAGTGGCGGCCGACGGGCTCCGGTCCGGCGGCGACTCCGAACTGGGGCAAGGTCAAGAAGTTCATCGACTACGGCGACTACCCGTGGACGCACTTCAAGACCACGGCGCCCGACCTGCGCCCGCAGCAGCCCGGCGGGATCGCGACGATGCCCGAGCTGCTGAAGAGCTCCGCCTACACGGCCCAGTTCAAGGAGGTCGCGGAGCTCGGCGCGGCCAACAGCAAGACACGGACCGCCGAGCAGACCGAGATCGCCTGGTTCTGGGCGAACGACCTGAACGGCACCTACAAGCCGCCGGGCCAGCTCTTCGAGCACACCCGGATCGTCTCCCAGCAGCGCGGCCTCGACCAGCTCGCCAACGTCCAGCTGTTCGCCCTGGTCGCCGGCTCGATGGCGGACGCGGGGATCTCCGCCTGGGACGCGAAGTACCAGACCGCCATCGATCTGTGGCGGCCCGAGAGCGCGGTCCGGCTGGCCGGCTCGGACGGCAACCCGGACACCGCGCAGGACAGCTCCTGGCAACCGCTGTCCGCCGATGAAGCCGGGAACCACTTCAGCCCGAACTTCCCCGCGTACGTCTCCGGGCACGCGACCTTCGGCGGAGCGTGGGCCGAGTCGATGAAGCAGTTCTTCGGCACGGACAGCATCTCCTTCACCGGCACCACCGACGACCCCCACGCGGTCGGGGTCACCCGCACCTTCCCCACCTTCAGCGCGGCGGCCACCGAGAACGCCCGAAGCCGGGTCTACCTCGGCGTGCACTTCCAGTGGGACGGCGACCTCGGCGTCGCGACGGGCCGCAAGGCGGCCGGCCAGATCCTCAGAAACAGCTACGGCCCGACGAGTTACAACGACAAGACACCCGTCTACCGCAGCCCCGCCCTCACCACCGTGGGCAAGGAATGGCTGATCAAACCCATGGGTGCCACGAGCGTCGGCAACATGTACGACGGCCCCCACGCGTCCTGGTACTGGTGTGACGACTACGGCGCGGAGAACACCTACGGCCAGCTCATCTGGAACTCCTACGGCTGTGTGAACGGCTACGACGGCTCCACGCACGCCTACTACACACCGCGCTAGTACCGGAAAGGACGGTCTTCCCGTGATCAGGAAGCATCTCCGACGGATCGGCGTGACCGCCGGTGTGATCGCCGCGCTGGTCTCCGTCGCGGTCGCCGGCGCCAACGCGCTGGGATCGCAGGCCGACCCCAGCGTGCCGGGGACTCTCCGGGTGTTCGCCGGGCCGTACGAGCAGGCGCAGTTCTGCGAGGGCGGCCCGACCCCGGCGATCTCCGGCGCGAGCGGCGGCGCGCTCGCCGCCTCGCCCACCGAGTTCGGCAAGGACGCGGGCAAGAACAGGAGTTACTCCTCCCTGCGGGCCACCTTCGAGGTCGCCGAGCCGGGCGAGGCCCCGCTCATCACCAAGACCAAGCGGATCTGGCCGAACGGCATGGTGTTCAACCTCGCCCTCGCCGAGGGCGAACTCGAGCCGGGCGACTACCAGTTCCGGCTGCGCGCGACCGGCGGCAACAAGGTCTCGGCCTGGACACCCTGGTGCGCGTTCACCGTCACTCGGTGACTCACGTCAGGTGCGCGTGAATCTCACCTGACGGGTCAGGAAGGCCGGTTCCTCATCGGGAACCGGCCTTCTGCGGGTGGGCGTCAGGAGGCCGAAGGGGCCCAGCCCTGCAGCCAGTCCGCGACTTCCTGGTCGGCGGCCTGGGCGTCGGTCAGGTGGGGGCGGTCGGGGGATGCGGTGCCTGCGCCGGGGCCGGTGTTCTTGTACTCGGCGAAGCGGTCGTCCTTCCAGGAGAAGCCGCTCATGTCGGTCCAGGGGGTGGTCCTGATCGCGGCGCTGAGGGTGGTGTTGCGGACCGTCGTCTGCGGGTCGAGGGCCGCGTCACCGCCCGCGTGCCAGGGGCGGCCGAGGTAGAAGGTGCGGTCCGAGACGGCGCCGTTCACCGTGGAGTTGGCGATCAGGATGCCCTTGCGGCCGGCGGCCGTGCTCGGGGCCGTGACGTAGCCGGCGGAAGTGCCGTCCCAGCGCTTCTTCAGGGTGATGACCGAGCGGTCGATCACCGCGGTGGCGCGGCCGAAGATGAAGTCGACGTTGCCGGTGACGTAGGAGTTGGTCATGTAGACCCGGCCCAGGCGGTCCTTCGCGGCGGTGTCGAGGAGGAGCGTGTCCTGATCGCCCTCCACGATCACCGAGTCCAGGAACACCTTGTCCGCCGCCGTTCGCAGGGCGACGGCCTGGTGGCCGGAGAGGTGCTGGTTGGCCTTCTCGTCGAAGTCGTTGGCGATGGTCAGGTTGCGGGCCTGGAAGTCGTCCGCCTCGACGGCGACGGTGGCGCTGCCGCTGGTGCCGTACGTGCCGCCGCCCGGCTTGGGGGTGCCGGAGGCGTTGTTATGGACGATCACCGTGTCCTTGCGGCTGGCGCCCGTGCCCTGGATCGTGACGTGCGGCTTGTTCGCCGGGACCTTCACCGTCTCGCGGTACGTGCCCGGCCTGACGGCGATGACCACCCGGGCGGGGTTGTTCGCGGGTACGGCGTTCACGGCGGCCTGGACCGTGGCGTACTGGCCGCTGCCGTCCTTGGCGACCGTGAGCGTGGTCGCGGCGGCTGCCAGGGTGGTCGCGGTCCCTAGGGAACTGCGCGGGCCTGTCCCCGACTTCAGCAGCGCCGGCACGTCCGCCGTCCGGTCCGGCGTGTACGCGTAGTACGCCCTCGGGTCGAAGGCGGTGCCGCCGGACTCGTTGCGGCCGCTCGTGCCGGCGAAGGTGTTGCCCTTCTGGACGATCGCCGCCGTGCTGTCCTTGATGACGGGGTTCCTGACGCCCTGGAAGTAGGAGTTCTCCAGGACCATCCTGGTCCGGCCGCGCGCGTAATTGCCGTAGGAGGAGTTGATGGCGGTGCCCGCCGCGTCCTCCAGGTAGTTGTTGTACAGGTGCGCGTGGGCGGCGTTGTCCGTCGACGGGTTGCGCTGTTCCGTCTCGCGGAACCAGTTGTGGTGGATCGTGATGTCGGTGACGAGGTTCTCGGTCCAGCCGATGCCGAAGGTCTTGTTGTTGTTGCTCAGCCTGTTCCAGGAGACCGTGATGTTCGTGCTGTCCTTGCGGACGTCGATCAGGCCGTCCGCCATGTGACGCAGGTCGTTGTGGTCGATCCAGACGTGGTGCGCGCCGTCCATCTGGACGGCGTCGAAGTCGTGGTCCTTGTCGTTCCAGACGCCCTGGTACGAGTCCCGGATGGTGAGGTTCCGGATGATCACGTTGTGCACGCCGGTGCCGAGGAAGAAGCCGCCGCCGACGATCTGCCCGGAGGTCCCGGAGCCGACGATCGTCTTGTCGCTGGCGACCTTGATCTCCTTCCCGACCGGGTTCATGGTGATCGTGTCCGCTACGACGATGACGTACGGCTCGGCCGCGGTCGCGTACTTCTCCAGCTCCGCGAGCGTCCGCACGGTGACCGTCCGGCCGTCCCGGCCGCCGTAGGTGCCGTTCTGGCCGAGCGAGTCGACGGAGGCGAAGCCGTCCGCGGTGGCGGTCGCCCAGGCGGGGGCGGTGGCCGCGGAGGCCGTGGACTGGGCGTCGTCACCCAGGACGGGGGTGTAGGCGAGGACTCCGGCCGCGGTCAGGGTCAGCGGGAGCCCGACCGCCAGTGCGGTGTTCCTTCTGCGGTGCCGCGGCTTGCGGCGGGGGCGGTCCTCGGGGGAGGCGTGGGGGGCGTCCATGCGTCGGCTCCGTTTCGATCCGTCAGGTACGGGGCGGGTCGACGGGGAGTCGCCGCGGCGGGCGGGAAGGTTGCCGCGGACCTACGGCAGGTCCGGCGGGGGCGTCGGCGCCCCCGGCAGCCGCACCGTCGCGATCGCGCCGCCGCCCTCCGCGCGGGCCAGCGACACCTCGCCGCCCGCCTGCTGGACCGTACGGGCCACGATGGACAGGCCGAGGCCCGAGCCGGGGAGGGCGCGGGCGCTGGGGGAGCGCCAGAAGCGGTCGAAGACGTGCGGGAGTTCCTCGGCCGGGATGCCCGGGCCGTGGTCGCGGACGGTGAGGACGCCGTCGGCGAGCTGCACCTCGATGGTGCCGCCCTCGGGGCTGAACTTCACCGCGTTGTCCAGGATGTTGACCACCGCGCGTTCCAGCGCGGTCGGCTCCGCGCGGACGTACCAGGGCTGCAGGTCGGCCCTGATCGTCAGTTCCGGTCCGCGGAGCCGTGCCCGGCGCAGGGCGGACTCGACGGTGTCCTCCAGCGGCACCACCTGGACGCGTTCGCCGCGCTGGCCCTCCGAGCGGGACAGTTCCTGGAGGTCGCCGATCAGCGCGGCCAGTTCCGTCATCTGCGCCTTCACCGAGGCGAGCAGGGCCTTGCGGTCCTCCGGGGGGATGGGGCGGCCGGTCTCCTCGCTGCGGGTGAGGAGTTCGATGTTGGTGCGCAGGGAGGTCAGGGGGGTGCGCAGCTCGTGGCCGGCGTCGGCGATCAGCTGCTGCTGGAGCTCGCGGGAGCTGGCCAGGGACGAGGTCATCGAGTTGAAGGAGCGGGAGAGGCGGGCGATCTCGTCCTCGCTGTCCTCGTCCACCGGGATGCGCACGTTCAAGTCCTCGGTGCGGGCCACGTGTTCCACGGCGTCGGTGAGCTTGTCCACGGGGCGCAGGCCCGCGCGGGCGACGGCGAGACCGGCGGCTCCGGCACCGAGGACTCCGATGCCGGAGACGAGGAGGAGGATGAGGGCGAGTTCGTTGAGGGTCGACTCGGTGCCCTTGAGGGGGGTCGCCACGAGCAGGGCGACGCCTTGTGAGTCGGCCGCGTCGACGCCCAGGTACAAGGTCAGGACGCGCACGGAGTTGCCGTCCTCGTCGCTGCCGTTGCGAACGGTCGCTTCGTCGCGGGTGGCAGCCTTGATCACGTCCCTGTCGGAGCCGGTGACCTTGACGACGCCCAGGGAGTTGGGGTCGACACAGGGCTCGCCCTCCTCCTTGATCAGCTGGATGTAGTCCTTGGGAATCCACCGCCCCCCGGTGCCCGGCTGCTCGGTCGGCGAGCAGTTCTGAAGGAGCGACGCCACCGTGCCGGGCCGCTTCACCATGTCCCTGAGGTCGCTGTCCACCTGCTCGTACAGCTTCCCCTGCACAATGAACCAGCAGGTCACCGAGACCGCCGCCACCCCGAACGCGACCGCCGCCGCCACCAGCAGCGCCAGCCGGGACCGGATCGGCAGCGCCCGAAAACGCCGTAGCACCCTTCTCACTCCGCGCCGCCCTGCCGCAGCACGTACCCCACACCCCGCACCGTGTGCACGAGCCGCGGCTCGCCGCCCGCCTCCGTCTTGCGCCGCAGGTACATGACGTACACGTCCAGCGAATTCGACGACGGCTCGAAGTCGAAGCCCCACACCGCCTTCAGGATCTGCTCCCGCGTCAGCACCTGGCGCGGGTGCGCCATGAACATCTCCAGCAGGGTGAACTCCGTGCGGGTCAGCTCCACCGGCCGCCCGCCCCGCGTCACCTCCCGCGTCGCCAGGTTCATGCGCAGGTCGGCGAAGGTGAGGGCCTCGTCCTCCTGGACCGCCCCCGCCCCGGCCGCCGCCGCGTACGAGCTGCGCCGCAGCAGGGCGCGGACCCGGGCGAACAGCTCGTCCAGCTCGAACGGCTTGACCAGGTAGTCGTCGGCGCCCGCGTCGAGCCCGGTGACCCGGTCGCCGACCGTGTCGCGGGCCGTCAGCATGAGGATCGGCGTCGTGTCGCCCGCCCCCCGGATGCGGCGAGCGGCGGTCAGCCCGTCCATGCGGGGCATCTGGATGTCGAGGACGACGAGGTCGGGACGGTAGGCCGCCGCCTTCTCCAGGGCGTCCGCGCCGTCGACGGCCACCTCCGTGGCGTACCCCTCGAAGGCGAGACTGCGCTGGAGGGCTTCCCGCACCGCGGGCTCGTCGTCGACGATCAGGATGCGCTGGGGGTCACGGTCGCCATCGGCGGGGCTCATGGGCTCGGGTTCCTCGGGTGCGGAAGGACGGGTCGACGCCTTCAGCGTCGCATGTTCGCAGCGGGGGCGTCGGAGGGACAGGTCAGGCCCGTGCGGGCGTACGGCGGTGGGCGCGGCGGGTGGTCGTACGGCCCGTGGCCAGCTCGGGGGCCCGGGGCGGCGCGGGGGCGTGCAGCTCGTACGCCACCTCCAGGGCCGCCGCGAAGCGCGCCGGGTCGGTGTCGGCGGGGGCCGGGTGCGAGACCTGTTTGATCATGACGTACCCCTCAGTTCTGGGACCCCGACCGCAGCTTCGCGAGGTCGGACTTGACGGTGTTGACCGGGATGGCGAAGCCGAGGCCGACGCTGCCGGCGTCGGAGGAGGCCGAAGCCGACGAGTACATCGCGGAGTTGATGCCGATGATGTCGCCGTTCATGTCGATCAGCGCGCCGCCGGAGTTGCCCGGGTTCAGCGAGGCGTCGGTCTGCAGCGCCTTGTACGTCGTCGTGGACGAGCCGGTGTCGCCGTTGAACTCCTGGCCGCCGAACTCGAACGGCCAGCCCCCGCCGCCCTGCTGCTGTTGCTGCCGGCCCTCGCCGGTGGAGACGGTGACATCGCGGTCGAGCGCCGAGACGATGCCGCTGGTCACGGTGCCGGTCAGGCCCTCGGGCGAGCCGATCGCCACGACCGTGTCACCCACCTGGACGCCGTCGGAGTCGCCGAGGCTCGCCGCCTGCAGTCCCGAGGCGTCCGCGAGCTTGATCAGCGCGAGGTCCTTGCCGCTGTCGGTGCCGACGACCTCGGCGCTGTACTCCTTGCCGTCGCTGGTCGTCACCTTGATCGAGGAGGCGCCGGAGATGACGTGGTTGTTGGTGATGATCTCGCCGTCGCTGGTGATGATCACGCCGGAACCGGTGGACTCACCGGAGTTCGACGTCGCGCTGATCTCGACGATGCTGGGGCTGACCGCCTCGGCGATGGCCGCGATGTCGCCCTTCTTGGCGGCGGGCACCACTCTGGTGGTCGTGGAGCCGGCGGCGACGGTGTCACTGCCGGTCAGTTCCTGGACGGCGTACGCGCTCCCGCCGCCCACGGCCGCGGCCACCAGGGCGACGGCGGCGAGGAGGGCGAGGGGGCCGCGGGCCCGCTTCCTGCGCGGAGTGTCCTCGGCCCGGGTGGCCGGCTGGTATGCCGGCGGAGGCGGCCATTCCGGGTGCACGGAGGCCGAAGCGTGCTGCTCGTACTCGCCGTCGCGGCGGAAGCTCTCGGTCATGTCCATGAGCTTGTCGCCCGACGATGAGAGCTCCCTGAGCGCTTCCTGAGAAGCCCGGCAGAACCTCGTATGCCCGTTGTAAAGGCGGCTACGCGCAGCCGCAGGACTGCCGCACCACGAGCCGCGACGGGAACACCTTCAGCCGCTCCCGCCGGGAACCGGCGACCCGCAGACCGTCGTCCAGCACCAGGTCGACCGCGGCCCGGGCCATGGCGGACCGGTCGCTCGCGACCGTGGTCAGCGGCGGATCCGCCAGGTCCGCCTCCTTGATGTCGTCGAACCCGGCGACGGCCAGCTCGCCCGGCACCTCGATGCGCAGCTCCCGGGCGGCCCGCAGCACACCGATCGCCTGGTCGTCGGTGGAGCAGAAGATCGCCGGCGGACGCCGGGGCCCGGCGAGGATCTCCAGCGCTATCCGGTAGGCGTCGTACCGGTTGTACGGCGCCTCGAAGAGCCGTCCCTCGGTCGGGAGGCCGGCCTCCTCCATCGCCCGCTTCCAGCCCTCGACGTGGTCGGAGACCGGGTCGCCGACCGAAGGGGTCTCGGCGGTGCCGCCCATACAGGCGACGTAGTCGTAGCCGTGCTCCAGCAGATGCCGGACGGCGAGCTGGGCGCCGCCGAGGTCGTCGGTGACGACGGCGACGTCGTCGATCGCCTCGGGGCGTTCGTGGAGCAGCACCACCCGGGCGTCCCAGGCGTCGATCTCCGCGGCGGCCAGGTCGTTCAGCGCGTGGCTGACCAGGATCAGACCGGAGACCCGCATCCCCAGGAAGGCCCGCAGATAGTGGACCTCGCGCTCGCCGACGTAGTCGGTGTTGCCGACCAGGACCATCTTCCCGCGCTCGGAGGCGGCCTGCTCGACCGCGTGCGCCATCTCCCCGAAGAAGGGCTGGCGCGCGTCCGGGATGATCAGGCC
Source organism: Streptomyces sp. NPDC002776 (assembly GCF_053592195.1). Classification (NCBI taxonomy): domain Bacteria; kingdom Bacillati; phylum Actinomycetota; class Actinomycetes; order Kitasatosporales; family Streptomycetaceae; genus Streptomyces; species Streptomyces sp. NPDC002776. The sequence goes on from NZ_JBSFVG010000006.1 coordinate 44,840, forward strand.
TATGAGGTCCGTGCGCCGCGAGGCCATGGCCTGCGCGACCCGGTCGGGCCGGTACCCCAGCTCCTTGATCGCGGCGAGGACACGCTCGCGGGTGGCCGGGGCAACCGGCCGGGGTCCGTTGTTGATGACATAGCTGACGACGGCAGTGGAGGTTCCTGCCAGCCGCGCCACGTCATCCCTGGTTACCTTGGCCACGCGCGGAGTCTACGCGGATGGACCCGCTCTGGGCAGGGCGTAAAGCAGCCCGGCCGCACCCTGCCCGAGCGCGGTCCGGGAGTCCTAGGCGTCCGCACTGACCTCGACACCGTCCAGGACGGCCGTCTCGTCCGCATCCTCCGCCTTTTGCGGTGCCGCCTTGGCCCGCGCCTCCTCGGCGCCGCGCTCGCTCTTCTCGGGCGTAACGAATCGATAACCCACGTTCCGGACCGTGCCGATCAGCGACTCGTGCTCCGGGCCGAGCTTGGCGCGCAGGCGCCGGACGTGCACGTCGACCGTGCGGGTGCCGCCGAAGTAGTCGTAGCCCCAGACCTCCTGGAGCAGCTGCGCGCGGGTGAAGACGCGGCCCGGGTGCTGGGCTAGGTATTTGAGGAGCTCGAACTCCTTGAAGGTGAGGTCGAGGACCCGGCCCTTGAGCTTCGCGGAGTAGGTCGCCTCGTCGACGGAGAGGTCGCCGTTGCGGATCTCCATGGGGGAGTCGTCGTTGACGATCTGCTGGCGGCCCATGGCCAGTCGCAGCCGCGCCTCGACCTCCGCCGGTCCTGCGGTGTCCAGGAGCACGTCGTCGATGCCCCAGTCGGCGGTGACGGCGGCGAGACCGCCCTCGGTGACGACGAGGATGAGCGGGCAGCCGGGGCCGGTGGAGCGCAGCAGCTGGCACAGGCTGCGCACCTGCGGCAGATCACGGCGGCCGTCGATCAGGATGACGTCGGCGCCCGGGGTGTCGACGAGGGCGGGGCCCTCGGCCGGGGCCACGCGCACGTTGTGCAGGAGCAGGCCGAGAGCCGGGAGCACCTCCGTCGACGGCTGGAGGGCATTGGTCAGGAGCAGCAGAGAACTCATACGTCTGGTTCCTCCTCGGTCCCTGCGAGGACGTTTGCGGCACAGCGGTACAGCTCTGCCTCCCGAAGGCTCCGTACACCCGCGGTTTCCCGCGTCGTATACAACGCTTCCGAAAGCACAAAAGGACCCGGGGGCTTCGCTGCCCGAGTCCTCTGCCCAGCACAATAGCCCACATGAGGACTGGTCCGGCAGGTCATGTGGCGCGTTCGACGCCTGTTCCGAACTCTGAGACGACCAGACGCCCCCCTATGCGGACGTTTCTGCGCACCGACGACGGAGTGGCCATCGATTCCGTATACGAACCGGGCCGGTCCGTGTACGACGCCGGAACGACACCTTCCGATGGCCCGGTGTTCGTGGTCGCGCACGGCTTCACGGGCGATGTGGAGCGCCCGCACGTGCGCCGGGTGGCGACCGCGTTCGCGCAGTACGGGGCCGTGGTCACGTTCTCCTTCCGGGGCCACGGCCGCTCGGGCGGGCGGTCGACGGTGGGGGACCGGGAGGTGCTCGACCTGGCGGCCGCGGTGGCGTGGGCGCGGGACCTCGGGCACGCGCGCGTGGTGACGGTGGGCTTCTCCATGGGCGGGTCCGTGGTGCTGCGGCACGGGGCGCTGTACGGACCCGGGGGCCCGATGCGCGAGGGGCGCACGGAAGCGCGTACGGACGCGGTGGTCTCGGTCAGTGCCCCCGCCCGCTGGTACTACCGGGGCACGGCCCCTATGCGGCGCCTGCACTGGCTGGTAACCCGCCCCGAGGGCCGCCTGGTGGGCCGCTACGGACTGCGGACCCGCATCCACCACCGGGACTGGAGCCCGGTGCCGCTCTCCCCGGTGGAGTCGGTGCCGGGGATCGCCCCGGCCCCGCTGCTGATCGTGCACGGCGACCGCGACGGCTACTTCCCGCTCGACCACCCGCGCATGCTGGCCGAGGCCGCCGGTGACCACGGCGAACTGTGGCTGGAGCCGGGCATGGGCCACGCCGAGCACGCGGCCACCGACGACCTGCTGGCCCGCATCGGTCACTGGGCCGTCGGCCGGGCGGGCTAGCCTGGCCCTGCCGGCAGGTGCGGAAACCTGTCGGCGGCCGAAGGGACAGAGGAACGGGATGGCAAAGGTCACGGTGCGCTACTGGGCCGCCGCGAAGGCCGCGGCCGGGGTCGCGCAGGAGCCGTACGAGGCGGCCACGCTCGCCGACGCGCTCGCCGCGGTGCGGGCGCGACACCCCGGGGAACTCTCGCGCGTCCTGCTGCGATGCTCCTTCCTCATCGACGGTGACCCCGTGGGTACCCGCGAGCATGAGACGGTACGGCTGGCCGACGGCGGCACGGTCGAGGTGCTCCCGCCGTTCGCAGGAGGATGAGCGATGACCAACCAGCCGTACCACGGCGAACAGCCCTACCAGGGTGAGCAGTCGTACCAAGGTGAGCAGCCCTACCAGGGCGACCAGCGGTACCAGGGCAGCCAGCCGTATCAGGGCGGCCAGCCGTATCAGGGCGGGTACGACGCCTACGACCCGTACGGGCAGCAGCAGGCGCAGGCCCAGCAGGGGTGGCAGGGGTACGAGGACCCGCAGGCCGCCCAGCAGTACACCCAGCAGTGGCAGGGGCAGACCTGGGAGACGCAGGTCCAGGCACCGGTGTCGGCGGCGGAGACGGCGTACCTGCCCCAGCAGGGGCACCAGCCCTACGCGGCCCCGCTGCCCCCGGAGGCCCCGGCCCCGGAACCGGCCCGGACGCCGGCCCCGGACCCCGCGGCCGGCGAGTCCGGCTACGGCCCGGCCACCATCGCAGGCAACCCCCGCGTCACCGACGCCCAGCGGGCGCGCCTGGAGGGGCGTTCGCCGGTCATCGAGCCCGGCATGCAGCCCGCGGCGCTGACGGCCCTGCTGGGACTGCTCCTGTCGGGCACCGCCGCGATCGGCACGTACGCCCTCCTCGTCCCGTTGGTCGTCCTCCAGGCCGTCACCGCGGCCGGCTGGTTCCGGCTGAACGGCATGTGGCCGGCCCGCCAGGGCATCGCGCTGGCCTTCGCGGGCGCCCTGACGGCGGACGTGGCGCTGCTCGTCGCGGACCGCGCCCCGTCGGCGATCCTCGGCACCCTCGGCGTCTGGGTCCTGCTGGCCCTGGTCCTCCAGCTCCGCTCGCACGCCGACCCGGACGAGCGGATGTACGGCCTGATGGCGACGGTCGCCTCGGCGGCCCTGGCCATCGTGGCGGCCGGGTACCTGGCCGCGGCGGCGGACGCGGTGACGGTGGGCGCGGCGGCGGTGGCGGTCGCCCTGGTGGCCCGGGCCCTTCCGCTGCCCACCGCGGCCTCGGTGATCGTCTCCCTGCTCGCCGCGGCGGGTGCGGGCATCGCGGTCGGCGGGCTGACGGACGTGGGCGCCCAGGGCGCGCTGCTCGGCGCGGCGGCGGGCGGCTGCGCGCTGATCGGCCACCGGGTGGCGAGCTACGACTACCCGTCGAGGTTCGTCCACTTCACCGCGGGCGTGGCACTGCCGCTGGCGGCCGCGGCACCGGCGGTCTACGTGCTGGGACGGGCGCTGGGATAGCGCGTTCGCCTGTCACAGGTGATCGACAATCCGGCGGGCCCCCGACATCGCGGGGTTACTCTCCCCCCAGGGCGGCCACCCGGTCGTCGTGACCGCCTGGGTAGGGGAAACCGACAATGCGCGCACTGCGGATACTGCTGATCGTCGTCGTGGTACTCGGCGGCCTCTTCGTGCTCGCCGACCGGCTGGCCGTCGGGTTCGCCGAGGACGAGGTCGCCGAGAAACTGAAGAACACGGAGAACCTCGCCACCACCCCCGACGTGTCCATCAACGGCTTCCCCTTCCTCACCCAGGTGGCCGGCGGTGAACTGGACGACGTCGAGGTCGGCATCGCGGACTACGAGGCCGCCGCGGGCACCGGCGAGACCATCCGCATCGACGATCTCCAGGCGAACATGAGGGGCGTGCGGTTCTCCGGCGACTACAGCTCCGCCACCGCGGCCACCGCGAACGGCACCGCGAGCATCTCCTACGACGAACTGCTCAAGGCCGCCGAGTCGGAACCGCGGCAGATCTTCCCCGGGGCGACCGCCGAGGTCGTCGGCCTCTCCGACGGCGGCAACGGCAAGATCAAGGTGAACGTCAGGGTCGAGGCCGCGGGCCTGGCGCGGACCTACCCCGTGCTCAGCACGGTCACCGTCGACGGTGACATCGTGAAGGTGCACGCCGACAACCTGCCGAACCTGGTCGTCGAGGTGGCGGAGGGCGAGGTCCGCTCGATCACCGACTTCGAGCAGCGGATCGACGGGTTGCCGGGCGGCATCCAGCTGGACAAGGTCGAGGCGGCGGAGAACGGCGTGGAGATCGCGGTGCGGGGTTCGAACGTCCGGCTCGCGGGGTAATACGCCCGTTGGTGAACGCCCGGTGTCCGAGGGGCGAGACGGCGCCGTCCGCAGCGTAGATGTGACGACGGATACAGGGGGCCGAAAGCCGTACGGGGCAGGGCCCGGCCCCTCATTCATCCCACATCCCGGACGATCGTGTCTCAGCATGCGACACGCCGGTGACACGCATGGCCGTCTCTCCCTACGATCGCAGCTATGAAGCGACAGGCGGATCTCACGAAGCGGCGGGCAGTAGACCTGTGCCGCGTCGCCGCCATGCTCTGTCGCCCCTTCTGAGCGAAGAGCGCCGACTCCTCGCATCCCCCGCCGCCCTGCCCAGGGCATTCGTGCGCCGCCGCACCCGGAACGCGCACCCCTCTCACTTGCACGCCCCGCCGCAACTGCCCCGGAGGAGAACAAGCATGAGCCGCAGCGACGTCCTGGTCGACGCCGACTGGCTCCAGGAGCACCTGGACGACAGCAACATCGCGATCGTGGAGGTGGACGAGGACACGTCCGCCTACGAGAAGAACCACATCAAGAACGCGATCCGCATCGACTGGACCAAGGACCTGCAGGACCCGGTCCGCCGCGACTTCATCGACCAGGAGGGCTTCGAGAAGCTCCTGTCGGCGAAGGGCATCGCCAACGACACGCTGGTGATCCTCTACGGCGGCAACAACAACTGGTTCGCGTCGTACGCCTACTGGTACTTCAAGCTGTACGGCCACGAGAACGTCAAGCTCCTCGACGGCGGCCGCAAGAAGTGGGAGCTGGACGCCCGCGAGCTGGTCGACGGCACCGAGGTGCCCGAGCGTTCGGCGACCCAGTACAAGGCCAAGGCCCAGGACACCTCCATCCGCGCCTTCCGGGACGACGTGGTCGCCGCGATCGGTTCGCAGAACCTGGTCGACGTGCGCTCGCCCGACGAGTTCTCCGGCAAGCTGCTCGCCCCGGCCCACCTGCCGCAGGAGCAGTCGCAGCGCCCGGGCCACGTCCCGTCCGCCCGCAACATCCCGTGGTCGAAGAACGCCAACGACGACGGCACCTTCAAGTCGGACGAGGAGCTCAAGGAGCTCTACGCCGAGGAGCAGGTCGACCTGACCAAGGACACCATCGCCTACTGCCGGATCGGTGAGCGCTCGGCGCTGACCTGGTTCGTGCTGCACGAGCTGCTCGGCGTGGAGAACGTCAAGAACTACGACGGCTCCTGGACCGAGTACGGCTCCCTCGTCGGCGTGCCGATCGAGCTCGGCGCCAACAAGTAGCCCCGACCTTCCAGACCCCTCAGGAGATTCACATGTGCGGAGCGAAGGCCGGCGGCCCCGACGCCTCGACGATCAAGCCCGGTGAGACCACCATCCAGGGCCAGGTGACGAAGGACGGCGAGCCCATCGTCGGCTACGTCCGGCTGCTGGACTCGACCGGCGAGTTCACCGCGGAGGTCCCCACCTCCGCCACGGGCCAGTTCCGCTTCTACGCGGCCGAGGGCACGTGGACCGTGCGGGCGCTGGTGCCCGGCGGCACCGCGGACCGTACCGTCGTCGCCCAGCAGGGCGGCCTGGCGGAGGTCGCGATCGCGGTCTGAGGACCCCTGTACGGCCGAAGGGCCGCACCCCCGGGTTGGACGCCGGGGTGCGGCCCTTCCGCCTGTCCGGACCTACCCTGGAGGTATGTACGCACGGCGGCGTCGTCTGTACTTCGCCATGATGGGCAGCTGCATCGTGCTGTTCGTCCTGGCCTGGGCCGTCGTACGCCTGTGGTCGGTGCCGGTGGCGGTGGGCATGTGCGTGGTGGCGATGGTGATCCCGCCGCTGGCCGCGGTGATCGCCAACCGGCGGGGTCCCGACGACCGCTGGTGGGACGACCCCTCCGGTGACCCGAAGTCCGACGAGTGGTGGGACGAACTGGACGGCAGGAACCGTCCGCGGTCTCAGTAGGTCTCGGTAGGTCTCAGTAGACGAGCGCCTGCGTCTCGTCCCCCAGCGCCTCCTGGACGAACACCTGCGCGCCCGCGATGCGTACGCCGTCCAGGACGTCCTTCTCGGTGATGTCCCGGCGTGCCGCGCACTGCGTGCACAGGGTCACCCGGCCGCCCGCCAGGAGCGAGTCGAGCAGGTCGGGCAGCGGGGCCGCGTGCGGCAGTTCGAACTCGGCGGCCCGGCCCGGGAGGGCGAACCACGCGGACTCCCCGGTCAGCCACAGGGAGACCTCGACCCCGCTGGCGACGGCCACTGCCGCCACCGTGAACGCCTGTGAGCAGCGCTCGGGGGCGTCCGCTCCGGCCGTCACCTTGATCACGAGCTTCTTCGCCATGGCTGAATCGTAATCAACTCTCCTACAACCAAGAGCTTTGGCCATGGGTCTCCTGTGAACGCGCATACGGAATGCGTGCTTCACGTTCTGTGGGGGGACGTTGTGGAAGTACCCGAAGAGGCGGCCCCTGAGCCGTCCCGCCCGCGCCGCCGTGGGCGTACGACGCTGCTGCTCACCGGCGCGGCCCTGCTCGGCCTGGTGGCCGGCACCTGCGTCGGCTATCTCGTCCAGGCCGACCGCGCGCCGACACGGCTGCCGTCGCTCTCGCAGCCGGAGCTGACGCAGGCCCGGGGCAAGGGCCCGGCGCCGCTGTCCGCCGCGCACGATCGGCAGGTCAGGACCGACGGCGATCTGCGCAAGCTGCTGCTGAAGAAGCCGGCCGGAGCGAAGAAGGCCCAGTGGCTCGACGGCTCCGACGGCTGGATGGACCTGGCCAGTTACGCCGAGACCTTCGGTGGGCCGGAAGGCGCGTACCGGAACATGGCCTCCACCTTCCGCCGCGCGGCCGTCACCGCCTGGGAGACCGACTCGTACACCGTCGAGATCCGGCTGGTCCAGTACCGGCAGGAGGAGTTCATGGCCGCCAGGAACTCCGCGCGGGACGGCCAGTACTGGGCCGACGGCAGCCATCCCTGGTCCGAGGGCGACGAGAACACCGACAGCTGGACCGTCCCGGGCACCGAGGACGGCATGGCCTACGTCCACACGGTCCCGGATTCCGAGCCGGGCTACGAGCCCCTCTACGCGGCGGAGGCCCACGCCTGGCGCGGCGACATCGCCGTGGAGATCTGGGTCTACAGCCCGACCCCGATCACCAAGAAGACCATCCTGCCCCTGGCCGAACGCCAAATGGAGCGGCTGTGACCACACCAAAAACCGCCCCGGAACCCGGATCCGGATCAGATGCCGCCACCCAGCCCGGGGCAGAGGCCGGGGCTGAGACTGAGCCCGGCCCCGGGCCCGAGCCGGCGACCGAAGCCGAGACGGCAACCGAGACGGTGAGCGAGTCCGGACACGAGGCCGACGTCGAGACCACGCCCACGCCCGGGACCCGGCCTGAGACCGCCGACGAGGCTGAATCCGGAACCGAGCCCGGGATCGAGACCACACCCGCAGCGGCAACCGGGCCCGGGTCCGAGGCCGAGACCGCAGCCGCGGCGGCAACCGGGACCGGGACCGGGTCCGGGTCCGGGTCTGGGTCTGGGGCCGAGTCCGAGTCCAAGGCCGATACCGGGACCAGCGCCGGGACTGAGACCGCGATTGGGATCGGAACCGGGACCGTGACCGAGTCGGGGGTCGAGTCCGGGACTGAGGCCCCGGCCGCGATTCGATCCGAGTCGGAGACCGTGACGAAGACCGCGACCGCAGCCGCAGCGGCAACCGGGACCGCGTTCGGGTCCGGGCCCGAGGCTGGGCCTGAGGCCGCGACGGCAACCGCTCCCGCGACCGTGGTCGGGACCGAGTCCGGGGCCCCGGCCCGGTCCGGCTCCACGAAGGTGATCGGGTCCGGGGCCAACACCGGGCCCGAGGCCGCAGCCGCGACCGCGATCGGATCCGAGCCCGGGTCCGGGGTTGAGACCGCGACCGCGACCAGGATCGGGTCTGGGGTTGAGATCGCCGCCGCGACCGTGTCCGAGTCGGTGTCTCCGCCTGCCTCAGGAGCCGAGTCTGCGACCGCGATCGAGCCCGAGTCCGAGCCCGAGTCCGGGCCCGAGGCCGCAGCCGCGACCGCCGGGGTCGGGGTCATAGGCGGCGGGCAGGGTTCGGGGGGCAGGAAGGCTCCTCGGCTTGGGCGAGTTGTTCGGGTCGGTGGGGTTCTGTTGTTGGTTGCGGCCGTGGTTGTCGGGGTTGGGCATACCGTCGTGACCGTGCGGGGGGCCGAGCGGGATGCGGGGGCGCCTGTGTGGGTGTATCCGGAGGGTGACGGGCCCGCTCGTGAGAACCGGGCGGAACGGCCCTCCGGGCTTGCCGGGAGCCTCGTGCCGTATGGCACCCGGGGGTGGGAACGGGGGCCCGACCTCGGGGAGTTCGGTTCCGACGTGTCGCTCGGCGGGGCCCAGGCCACCGCCCTGCGCAAGGAGTCCCTGCGCGGTCTGCCCCGCACCCAGCGCCGGCAGCTGGAGGAGCAGATCGACAAGGCACGGATCACCGGCATGGCGATGCGCAGCTACGTCGACACGGAGAACGGCGGCGCGTTCACCGCGAGCGTCGTGCTGTCCCAGATGGAGAACCGCTCCACCGTCCGGGGCAGCTCGACCTTCCAGAGCGAGCTCCTCGACTCCCTGGGCTTCTTCCGGGACGGCCCGAAGATCAAGGGCTACAAGAACGCCCGCTGCTTCCTGTCCCCGAAGGACGAGGACGTGGCCCTGGACTACCTGTACTGCTCCGCCTACCAGGGCGACGTCCTGATCACCGTCACCGCGGACGGTGTCGGACCACTGGACACCGACGGCATCGCGGACCTGCTGCGCGTCCAGCTCGACCGCATCGCCGAACCGGGGAAGGCAGTATGAGCGTGCACGAAGACCAGGCGCCCGTGATGGTCATCGACCGCGAGGAGTCCGACGTACCGCCGCCCGTCCCGGCCCCGGCCGCCAAGGTTCCCAAGGACCGCCGGGTGCTGCGCGCCGTCCTGCGCTGGACCGCCGCCGTCACCGTCTTCGCGGCCGTCGGTGCCGCGTCCGCGTACGGCATCACACGGATGGAGCGGACCGACGTACCGGGCCTGGCGACCGCCTCGGACGGGCGCTGGGACTACCCCACGCTCACCCGGCCCCCGCTGCCCTCCGGCAGCCCGGGTCCGCTCGCCGAGGACAACCCGGCCGGCACGCACCACGCCGACCTGCGCGCCCTGCTCCTGCCCGCGCCCGAGGGCGCCACGGAGAACAAGGCGCTGCGCGGCGACGACGGCTGGCTGGCGACTAAGGAGTTCCTGTCGCTGTTCCCCGACCGGGCGGAGCGCGAGGAACTGGGGCAGAAGCTCGTCGACCACGGCCTGCGGCACATCGCCGCCCGCGGCTGGACCACCACCGACGGCACCAGCACCCAGGTGTACCTGCTGCAGTTCGGCACCGCGGAGGTCGTGGACGAGCTGACGTCCGGCAGCATCGCCCCGGCCGGCGGCCCGGCCTACCGGGTGCGCGGCGACACGTTCTCCGAGTACGACGAGGGCTTCGCGCAGATCGAACGGCTGCCGGAGATCATGCGGTACGTCTACGCGGAGGCCGAGCCGTACGGCGCCCAGCAGGTCAGGCAGGCGTACGTGACCGCCGGTGACGTCCTCGCGCTCGTCGTCCAGTCCCGCAAGGGCAAGGCGCTGACCGTCCCCTTCCGGCAGACCGTCACCCTGCAGAGCCAGCTGCTGGGCTGACCTCGCCACGTGGGCCGGGCCCCGGCCGCGTAAGCTGGGGCCCGGCCTTTGTGCAATCGCCCCGTAGCTCACCAAGGAGCGTCCCGTGATCCTCTTCTTCGAGATCCTGCTGGTTCTGGTCGCCATCGGCGTCCTCGGCTTCGCCGGACTGACCGTGAAGAAGCTGTACCAGGGCCAGCGCTGACCCCCGTCTAGGAACTGCCACCCATGATCGAGATTCCGTCCGACCTCCACAAGGACCTCGTCCCGCTCGCCTTCCTGCTCGGCAACTGGGCCGGTGCGGGCGTGCACGACTTCCCCGGCTCCGAGAAGTGCAACTTCGGACAGGAGGTCGCCTTCACGCACGACGGCCGGGACTTCCTGGAGTACCGGTCCCACACCTGGGTGCTGGACAACGACGGGAACAAGGTCAGGCCCCTGGAGTCGGAGCACGGCTTCTGGCGGATCGACGCCGACCGCAAGGTCGAGGTGACGATGACCCGCGACGACGGCGTCATCGAGATCTGGTACGGCGCGCTGGCCGACAAGAAGCCCCAGATCGACCTGGTCACGGACGCGGTGGCCCGTACGGCCGCCTCCGCCCCCTACACCGGCGGCAAGCGTCTGTACGGCTACGTCAAGAGCGACCTGATGTGGGTCGGCGAGAAGCAGACCCCCGAGGTCGAGCTGCGCCCCTACATGTCGGCGCACCTGAAGAAGGTCGTCACCCCCGAGGACGTCGAGCGCTGGGCCAAGGCCCTCCCGGACGACATGCCCGACGACGGGATCGCATTCTTCAAGTAGGCCTGTCGTGAGATAGCTCTAGACTCGTCGGTGTGGTGAGCACCGACTGGAAGAGCGACCTCAGGCAGCGCGGCTACCGGCTGACGCCGCAGCGGCAACTCGTGCTCGAAGCCGTGGACACCCTTGAGCACGCGACCCCCGACGACATCCTCGTGGAAGTGAGGAAGACGGCGTCGGGGGTCAACATTTCTACGGTGTACCGGACCCTGGAGCTCCTGGAGGAGCTGGGTCTCGTCAGCCACGCCCACCTCGGGCACGGCGCGCCGACGTACCACCTCGCCGACCGGCACCACCACCTCCACCTGGTGTGCCGCGACTGCACCAACGTGATCGAGGCGGACGTGTCGGTGGCGGCCGACTTCACGGCCAAGCTGCGGGACACCTTCGGCTTCGAGACCGACATGAAGCACTTCGCGATCTTCGGGCGGTGCAAGGACTGCTCCCGCGAGAGCTCGCTGAAGAATTCAACTACCGAGTCGTAGGCTTGCGCTTATGAAGAGCCCTCTGCTGACCCTGCCCGGCGCCGTCCCCGCCGAGGGCGTGGACGAAGGTGTCGCCGCCCACTACGGCGATCTGTTCCGTGAGCAGCGCGCCCTCGCCGGCGGCGCCGGTTTCGTCGACCTCTCGCACCGCGGGGTGGTCGCCGTGACCGGGGCGGACCGGCTGAGCTGGCTGCATCTGCTGCTCACCCAGCACGTCAGCGAGCTGCCCCCGGGCGAGGCCACCGAGGCGCTGATCCTCTCCGCGCACGGCCACATCGAGCACGCGCTGTACCTGGTGGACGACGGCACCACGGTGTGGGCCCATGTGGAGCCCGGCACCCAGGAGGCGCTGATCGCGTACCTGGAGTCGATGAAGTTCTTCTACCAGGTCGAGGTCACCCACCGGACCGCCGACATCGCCGTGGTGCACCTGCCCGCCGGGTCCATCGCCGAGGTCCCGGACGGCGTCGTCGTCCGCGAGACGGCGTACGGCCGTGATCTCTTCCTGCCGCGTGCGGAACTGGAGACCTACGCCGAGAAGACCGGCCCCGCGGCCGGGCTGCTCGCCTACGAGGCCCTGCGCGTCGAGCACCACCGCCCGCGCCTCGGCTTCGAGACCGACCACCGCACGATCCCGCACGAGCTGGGCTGGATCGGCAGCGCGGTCCACCTCCAGAAGGGCTGCTACCGCGGCCAGGAGACGGTCGCCCGGGTCCACAACCTCGGCAAGCCGCCGCGCCGGCTGGTCTTCCTGCACCTCGACGGCAGCGACGTCCACCTGCCGCCCGCCGGGACGGAGCTCCGGCTCGCGGAGGAGGGACCCGACGGCCGCAAGATCGGCTTCATCACGACGCCGGTACGCCACCACGAGCTGGGCCCGGTCGCGCTGGCGCTGGTGAAGCGGAACGTGCCGACGGACGCGCCGCTGGTGGCGGGGGAGACGGCCGCGGCGCAGGAAGTCGTCGTAGAGCCGTAGCCCGGTCTTGCCGTAGCCCCGTCTTTCAGATCTCCAGCAGGACTAGATCTCCAGCAGCACGGTGAACGGGCCGTCGTTGGTGAGGGAGACGCGCATCTGCGCGCCGAAGCGGCCCGTCGCCACCGTCGCGCCGAGGGCGCGCAGCTGGGCGACGACCTCCTCGACCAGCGGCTCGGCCACCTCGCCGGGGGCGGCGGCGTTCCAGGTGGGACGGCGGCCCTTGCGGGCGTCGCCGTAGAGCGTGAACTGGCTGATGACCAGGAGCGGGGCGTCGATGTCACTGCACGACCTCTCGTCGTGCAGCATGCGGAGCGACCAGAGCTTGCGGGCCAGTTGGGCCGCCTTCTCCTTGGTGTCCTCGTGGGTGACTCCCACGAGGACGCACAGGCCCTCCCCGTCGATCTCCCCGACGGTCCGTCCCTCGACGACGACGCTCGCGCCGTCCACCCTCTGCACCACTGCACGCATGGGCCCCATCATGCCGTGCGGCCGGAAGCGGCCCGCGAAGAGATTCTTTTTTGCTCCTTAACCCCCCATCTGGGGCCGATCGGGGGCACTCGGTCACATAGCGGCCACTTGGGGTGGCACGATGCTCCCACACGCCGGTCGAGGGGACGGTAGAGGCACATGAGCACACCGAGTACGGGGCAGCCCCCTGGGGTTGTCTCCTTGACCCACGCGGGCGGCCGGAACCGGCTCCGCCCGCCCGCCCAGCGCTCCGCGGCGGAACAGCAGCCGCGGCCGGCCGCCGATCCGCCCGGGCGCGATCTGCTGCCGCTGCGCCTGCCCGAGCTGCGCACGCTGCGCCGGGCCGCCCAGCGCGACGAGGCGGACCTGAGCTATGTACGGCGGCTGCTCCAGGGGCGGATCGACATCCTGCGGGCGGAGCTGGCCCGGCGCTCGCCGCTGGGCGCCGCGTCCGTCGTGGAGCGGCTGCCGGAGATCCTCCGGGACGCCCCGGCCCGCCACCGCTCCTCGGCCCGCCACGTCACGCTGGGCACGCCGCACAGCGAGGAGTACCGGCGGCTGGCCGCGGAGATGCTGGCGGAGGTCGAACTGTCCGACCTCGGCGCCCGCACGGACCTGGAGCTGACCGAGGCGATGGCCCGGCTGGTCCGCTACGAACAGCAGGTCTCGCTGCGCCGCCACGTCCTGCAGCGCACGGCGGACGACTGCAGCGCGGAGATCGCCCGCCGGTACCGGGAGGGGGAAGCGCAGGTGGACGATCTGCTGCTGTGAGCCGTGCGCGGGGGGTGACGAGGGCCGGAGAAATCGCCGCGACACCCCCACCGGCCCGCGCCTAACGTGAGTCCATGACCCGCGCCGCTGACATCGACGTCCGACCGATCACCGAGGCCGAGTTCACCGACTGGACCCGGGCCGTGAACATCGGCTTTCTGCGCGAACCCACCCTCACCGAGGGCCAACTCGCCGCCAGGAAGCCGTGGTTCGTCCCCGGCAGGCTCCTCGGCGCCTTCGACGGTGACCGCTGCGTCGCCACCTTCCGCTCCTTCGACCAGCAGCTCACCGCCGTCGGCGGCGCCGCCGTCCGGGCCGACGCCGTCACCAACGTCACCGTCTCCCCCACCCACCGTCGCCGAGGTCTCCTCGGCCGGATGATGGAGCGCGACCTGGCCGCCGCCCAGGAGCGCGGGGACGTCGTCGCCACCCTGATCGCCGCCGAGTACCCGATCTACGGCCGTTACGGCTTCGGCCCCGCCACCACCATGGCCGAGTGGACGATCGACGTGCCCCGCACCGGCCTCGACCCCCGCTGGTCAGGACCCGGGGACGGCGGCCGGATCGACCTCGTCGACGCCCCCGACGTCCGCAAGCTGGGCCCCGAGCTGCATGAGCGCCTGCGCCGCACCCAGCCCGGCGCCGTCAGCCGCGACGACCTGTGGTGGCAGATCACCACCGGCGCCGTCGAGTTCTTCCATCCCTTCGTCGAGCCGCACTACGCCGTCTACCGCTCACCGGCCGGTGAGGTGGAGGGCATGGTGGCGTACACCTCCGACGATCACTGGGGCGACGGCAAGCAGCCGCTGAACACCGCGAAGGTGAAGTGGCTGATGGCGGTCTCTCCGGCCGCCGAGCGGGCCCTGTGGCGGTATCTGTGCTCCATCGACTGGATCACCACCGTGAAGACCGGCTGGCGGGCCCCCGACGACCTGGTCCCGCACCTTTTCCCCGACCCGCGGGGCGCCCGCATCACCAGCCAGGCCGACTGGCTGTGGGTGCGGATCCTCGATGTCGTCCGGGCGATGGAGGCGCGGACGTACGCGGGGGCGGGGGCACTGGTGCTCGACGTCGTCGGCGGCGGCGGGCGGTACCGGGTGGAGGCGGACGCGAACGGCGCCGGGACCTGCGCGGCCACCACCGACAGCGCCGACCTCACGCTGACCCTCTCCGACCTCGCCACGCTCTGGCTCGGCGACGAGTCCACCGTACGGCTGGCCGCGCTCGGCCGGGCGGTGGAAGAACGAGCGGGCGCCGCCCGGCTGGCCGACGCCCTGCTGCGTACGTCCAGGCGGCCTTGGTGCCCGGACCTTTTCTGAGCTCCTCCCGCCGGTGACAGGCCTTGTCCTGCGTGCTCATCCGTAGCGTGCTGTTCAGTTGTGGTTGTCGCTCGGTGGTGCCGGCCGCCCGGGCTCCCGGCTCCCCTCCGGAAGGGAACCCGGTCGGCCGATGTGGATCCAGGATCGCCAACCCCGTGAACCTGTGACCAGGTTGCTCAAGTTGGCGACCAACTTCTCTGTACTTATCACCGCATGGAAGCGGCTCATAACCACCTTCCGCTGAACTGCCCAAAGATGGCGGGAAGTTGTACTGTTTGGCCGTGGACCCGAAACACGCCTCCGCCACTGGGCGGAAGAGGTCACCTCGGCCACAGACGTCACATCGTGAGGTGGCCGACGAGCTGCGCGCCCGGATCGGATCCGGCGCTCTGCGGCCCGGCCAGCGCATGCCCACCCAGGCCCAGCTGGCGCACGAGTTCGGCGTAGAGCGGGGAACCGTACGGCAGGCGCTGCGGATCCTGCAGTCGGAGCGGCTGCTCACCAATGTGTCCAAGGGCAGCCCGGCCATCGTCGCCCCCGACCTCGGCAGGGCGCTGACCGGCTCCGGAGCCCCGCCGCTGCCCACCACGGTGGCCCTCGCGCCCCGGATAGGGGCCGCCTTCGCCGCCCCGCACGTGGAGATCGACGCCCTGTGTCTGACCGCCATCTCCCTCACCCTCGCCATCGGTGAACCGCTGCGCCAGATCCACGCCGGGCGGCTGAAACCGGCCAAGGTCGACGTCCGCGTCCTGCTGCCGAGCCGCCATATCGCCCTCGCCTTCCCGGCCCCCGTGGACGCCTCGGCCGCGGGCCGGCTGCGCCGCCACTGGCTCGCCCAGCGCAACGCCCAGGGCCAGGTGCTCCGGCACAATCTGCTGGCGCTGCGGGCGACGCACGGCATCGACGTGCGGGTCACCTTCCGCGCGCTGCCCTTCACCCCGCCGGTGAAGCTGTACCTGCTCAACGGCGCGGAGGCGCTGTTCGCGTACTACACGGTGACGCGCCGCGAGGAGGAGGTCGACCACGAGTCCCTGGAGCTGTACGACGCCGAGGGCACCCGGTCCATGCTGTTCGCCTTCGAGCAGGGCACCGGGCTGCGCGACACCACGTTCGTGGAGCAGTCCAATCTGTGGTTCAACTCCCTGTGGGAGACGATCAGTTCGGAGCTGGATCTCACGAGCTGATCATCTTCCGAGCTCTGCTCAGGTCGTCCCCGTCCGGTCGTGACTCAGGAGAACGTGGCAGTGAACGGCAGCAGAAGGCTCTCGCCGCAGGAGATCGCCGACACCCTGCGGGAACGGATCCGTGCCGGAGACCTCAAGGCGGGGGACCGGCTGCCCACCCAGGCCGAACTCGCCGAGGAGTTCGGCGTGGAACGCGGCACGGTCCGCCAGGCCCTGCGCGCGCTCCAGGAGGACGGCCTGCTCAGCAACGTCAGCAAGGGCAGCCCCCCGCGGATCGCCGTGCCGGCCCCCGCCCTCGGCGAGCCCCAGCCGACCATGGTCGGACTCGCCCCGCGCCTGGTGGAGGCGTTCGCCGCCCGGCACGTGCGCGTGGACGTCGTCTGCCACTCCGCCGAGACCCTGATGCTGGCCCTCGGCGACCCGCTGCGCCGGATCCACGAGGGCACCCTGCGCCCGGAGTCGATCGACGTGCGCATCCTGCTGCCGTCCCGGGACATCACGCTCGCCTTCCCGGTCCTGATCGAGGGCGACGCCGACGACGACTCCCTGCACCGGCGCTGGCTGGGCATCCGCAACGCCCAGGCCCAGGTGCTCCGGCACAATCTCCTTGCCCTGCGAGGGATGCCGCACGGCATCGATGTGCGGGTCAGCTTCCGCGGGCTGCCCTTCACCCCGCCGGTGAAGCTGTACCTGCTCAACGGCGAGGAGGCGCTGCTCGGCTACTACGTCGTCACCGAGCGCGAGGAGGAGTACGAGAGCCGGACCCTGGAGATGTACGACGCGGTCGGTGCCCAGTCCCTGCTGTTCTCCTTCGCCCGGCGGGCCGCGGAGCGTGACCAGGCCTTCGTGGCGGAATCGCAGAAGTGGTTCGACGCCCTCTGGGAAACCATCACCAAGGACGTGACACTCTCCTAGTGACCTCTGAGGCGCAGACTGAAGCCGAGACCGACCGGACCGAGCACGCCCCCGCCGAACTGCACGACCTGGTCAGGAACGCCCGTGTGGTCCTCTGGGACTTCGACGGGCCGATCTGCCGTCTGTTCGCGAGACACACGGCGGAACGCGTGGCGACGGACCTGGTGGACTGGCTGGAGGGTCGTGGCCTGCACGATCTGCTGACGGCGGCCGAGCGGGACGCCCTCGACCCGCATGTCGTGCTGCGGGCAGTGGACCGACGGCACCCGGGCGGTGACCTGGTTGCCGAGCTGGAGGATCGTTTGACCACAGAGGAGCTGAAGGCCACCTCCTCCGCGATGCCGACGCCGTACGCCGATCCATTGATCCGTACCTTGACCGCGGTCGGCTCCCGGCTGGCCATCGCGACGAACAACTCCCCGCGGGTAGTGCGCGCCTACCTGGAGAGCCGCGATCTCACCGCGTGCTTCACCCCGCACATCTATGGCCGCACCCAGCGGCTCAACCACCTCAAGCCCGACCCGGACTGCCTCAACCGGGCCCTGAGGGCGATGGGTGTGGCCCCTGCTTCTGCGCTGATGATCGGCGATGCCCCCACGGACTATTTCGCCGCGCGGGCGGCCGGAGTCGCGTTCCTCGGCTACGCGCGTAACGACCGCAAGGCGAGGCTGCTGAACGAGGCCGGGGCGATGTCGGTCGTGAATTCGTTGCAATCGGTGTTGAGAGCGGTTCAAGGACGAGACTGACGTTGGCTCCCGGCTTCCTGCCAGCCCGGAGCTCGGCGGCAGCTCGGGTCAGCGGGACCGACCTCCTGAGCGCGGTGCGTAGGCTCGGGCCATGAGCGAGAGCGGGCTGCGGGAGCGGAAGAAGCGGCGGATGTACGAAGCCGTGTCGGAGGTGGCGATCCGGCTGTTCCTGCAGAAGGGCTTCGACGCGGTGTCGGTCGCGGAGGTGGCCGCCGCGGCGGAGATCTCCAAGCCGACGCTCTTCCGGTACTTCCCGGCGAAGGAGGACCTCGTCCTGTACCGGATCTCCGATCACGAGGACGAGGCGGCACGGGTGGTCGCGGAGGCGACGGGGTCGCCCGTGGACGCGCTGCGGCGGCATTTCCTCGCCGGGCTCGAGCGGTGCGATCCGGTGACCGGGCTCAACGACCATCCGCAGGTGCTCGCCTTCCACTCGCTGCTGTACGGGACCCCCTCGCTGGTCGCCCGCGCGTACCTCCACCAGCAGCGGGCCGAGGCCGCGCTCGCCGAGGCGCTCGGCGGGGATCTGGACGCGCGGCTGGCGGCGGGGCAGATCATCGCCGTGCAGCGGATCCTCGCGCTGGAGAACTGGCGGCGGATCGCGGCGGGGGAACGGGTGGCGGACGTGCGGGGGGACGCGGTGGCGGCGGCCGAGCGGGCATTCGGGCTGCTGGCGGCGGCAGTACCGCCGTTGCGTGATCCTCGGTAATAAATTTAACTCGGTTACATTTTTGGCGTAGGCTCGGTGGAATGACGTCCGCCGAGCCCGCCCCCAATGACCTTCTCCGCAGCGAACGCGCCCACCACGACCGCTGCCGTGCCGCCCTCGACGCGATGGTCGCCGGGGCCGGTGAACAGGTCATCGTGGGCGAGGACGTCTCCGCCTCCGGAGCCGATGCCGAAGTGCTCGGGTACCGGCTGCGCAGCCGGGCGAAGGAGATGCGGGAGCTGCCCGAAGGGCCCCTGTTCTTCGGGCGGCTGGACTTCGGCGACGGCGCGCACGCCGGGCAGGGCTATCACGTCGGCCGGGTGCGGATCACCGAGCATCCGGCCGCCCCGCCCCTCGTCGTCGACTGGCGCGCGCCCGTCTCCCGCGCCTTCTACCAGGCGAGCGCGCGTGACCCCCAGGGCGTCGCCGTACGGCGGCGGTTCGGATGGGCGCCGGGCAGCCGGGGCGACTCCGCCGACCTCACCGGACTGGAGGACGAACACCTCGGCCGGGGGGAGTCGCGGGTCAGCGAGATCGTCACGCGGGAGATCGAGCGGCCCCGGGTCGGGCCCATGCGGGACATCGCCGCGACCATCCAGCCCGAGCAGGACGACCTGGTCCGCGCCGATCTCGCCGTCTCGATCTGTGTGCAGGGCGCCCCGGGCACCGGGAAGACCGCGGTCGGCCTGCACCGGGCGGCCTACCTCCTCTACACCCACCCCCAGCGCATCCAGCGCTCCGGCCTGCTGATCCTCGGCCCCAACCGCACCTTCCTCGGCTATGTCTCCGAGGTGCTTCCCGCGCTCGGCGAGACGGGCGTACGGCAGTCGACGCTGCTGGAGGAGATCGCCCGGCAGCCGGTCACCGTCGCCGACGAGGAGCGGGCGGCCGTGCTCAAGCACGACGCGCGGATGGCGGAGGTGCTGTGCCGGGCGCTCTACGCGCGGGTGGCCGGGGAGGGTGCGGGTGCGGGTGCGCTGGTCGTGCCGGACGGCTCGTACCGCTGGCGGGTGGCGGAGGACGAACTCGCGCGGATCGTACGGGAGGTGCGCGCCGACGACCTGCCGTACGACCGGGGGCGGGAGCGGGTGCGGACGCGGATCGTGGCGGCGCTGCGCCGGCAGGCCGAGCGGCGGGCGGGGCCGCGGCCGAACGCCTGGGTGCGCCGGATGTCGGGGGCGCGGGGCGCCGGGCCGTACGTCGACGCGGTGTGGCCCCGGGTACGGCCGGAGGAGGTGCTCGCCGAACTCCTCGCGGATCCGGCGGTGTTGGCGGCGGCGGGCGAGGGGCTGCTCGACGCCGAGGAGCAGAAGGCGCTGCTGTGGGCGAAGCCGCCGCGGTCGTTCAGGTCGGCGCGCTGGTCCCCGGCGGACCTGGTCCTCCTCGATGAACTCGCCGGGCTCCTCGACCATCCGCCGGGCTACGGCCATGTCGTCGTCGACGAGGCGCAGGACCTGTCCGCCATGGAGTGCCGGGCCATCGCGCGCCGGGTGCCCTTCGGCTCGCTGACGGTGCTGGGGGATCTGGCCCAGGGGACGACCCCCTGGGCGGCCCGCTCCTGGACCGCCCTGCTCGGGCACCTGGGCAAGCCGGACGCGGCTCTGGTGCCGCTGACCACGGGATTCCGGATGCCGGCGGCCGTCGCCGAACTGGCCAACCGGCTCCTGCCCCGCCTCGACGTGGACGTACCGGCGGCCCGCTCCCTGCGCACGGACGGCGAGCTGACCCTGCGCCGAACGCGCCCCGGGCACCTGCCCGGGACGGTCGTGACCGCGGTACGGGACGCCCACGCGCGGGAGGGCGCCATCGGTGTCATCGCCGCCGACGGTGACGTCACCTCCCTGCACGCGGCCCTCACCCGGGCCGGCGTCCTGACCCCGCGCGTGACGGTGATCGCGGCGAGCGCGGTCAAGGGCCTGGAGTACGACCACGTGGTCCTCGTGGAGCCGGCGACGATCGCGGAGTCCGAGCCCCGCGGCCTGCACCGGCTGTACGTGACGCTGACCCGCGCGGTGTCACGGCTGGAGGTCGTGCACGCGAGGGCACTGCCCTTCTGAGGCACGCTGGTGGCGATGCCCCTCTTCCTCGGCACCGACGGCACGTTGCTCCCCTTCGGGGGTGCGGGAACCTGAAGAGCGCCAACGCCTGTCTCCCGCCCTGGCTCGGGCTGCCTGCGCGGGCGGGCGGCCCTTCGTCCGGGGCGACGACGAGATCGGAGAGCCCGACCGGGTGTGGGCCGCCGAGCACTGTTCCGCGCCCGCGCTGCTCCACCGCGTCGATCACCGCCCGGGCCTGACCAAGCGGACTTCGGCGTGCCGGCGCGGTGGGTCAGTGGGCGTGCCGGGTCAGCAGCTCGGTGACGCGGAGGTAGCCGTCGGTGCCGTGGCCCTCGGCGACGACCCGGCGGGCCTGGCCCTCGACGACGCGCATCAGGCTCGCGTCGATGCCGTGGGACTCGGCGGTGTGGACGATGTGGGCCATGGAGGAGACGGCCGAGGTGATGGGGTTGATCTCGCCCGAGTACGTGCCGTCGTCGGTGTCCCCGGCGAACTCCGCGAACAGCGGCGGCAGGATCGCGCCGATGCCCTGCGCGAAGGGGGCCAGCTCCCGGGCGGTGACGCCCTCGGCGCGGGCCACCGCGAGGGCGTGCGCGTAACCGGCCATCGCCGTCCAGAAGAGGTCGAGCAGGGCGATGTCGTAGGCGGCGGCCCGGCCGATGTCCTCGCCGAGGTGGGTGTGGGCGCCGCCGAGGGTGGACAGGACCGGCTGGTGGCGGTCGTAGAGGTCCTTCGGGCCGCTGAGGATGAAGACCGCTTCCGGGGTCCCGATGCTCGGCGCCGGGGTCATGATCGCGCCGTCCAGGTAACGGATGCCGTGCGCGGCGGCCCAGCCGGCCGTGTCCCGGGCGCGGTCGGGGCTGTCGGCGGTGAGGTTGACGACCGTACGGGCCTTCAGGGCGTCGGTGACCTCGTCCTGCCGCAGGATCGCGTCGGAGGCGTCGTAGTTCACGACGCAGACGACGGTCAGGGGCGCGGCGGCGACCGCCTCGGCGGCGGTGGCGGTGGACCGGGCCCCGCGGGCGACCAGGTCCCGGTCCCGGCCCGGCGTGCGGTTCCAGACGGTGGTGGCCACCCCCGCGTCGAGGAAGGCGCCGGCCAGGGCGCGACCCATCGGACCCAGGCCGAGGACGGTGACGGCAGACTGGTCGTCGTACGTGGACATGCTTCTCCCATACGTGAACATGTGTGAATAAAAGGGGCGATGATGACGCGCAGCCGTGCTCAGGATCCGAACGTCTGCGGAGTGACCGCCGCCATCGCGGTGATCGACGGCAAGTGGAAGACGAGCCTGCTGTGGCTGCTGGAATCGGGCCCGCACCGGCCCGCTGAACTGCGGCGCCGGCTGCCCGGCCTCAGCGAGAAGGTGCTGACGCAGGCGTTGCGCGAGATGGAGGAGGACGGTCTGGTGCACCGGGAGGTGCACGACGTACTCCCGCTGAAGACGGTCTACTCCCTGACCGGCTCCGGCCGTGAACTCTCCGGACTCCTCGGCCCCCTCTCCGACTGGGGTCACCGCCGGCTGGAGCGGCTGGCGGCTTCCTGATCACCTGCGTTCAGCTTCGCGGGCGGGCGCGGTGATGCCAAGTACGCACAAAAAAGTGGGTAGGGCCGCCCCCGGTGTCACAGCCGGGTGGGGCTGTCTCGTCTCAAGGGTGAGCGGCGACCGGGCCGCTCGGGAAGGAGCCGCGTGACCCGCACGGAGGAGTTCGAGGAGCTGCGCACGCTGCTGTTCGCCATCGCCTACCGGATTCTCGGCAGCGTCGGCGAGGCGGAGGACGCGGTGCAGGAGACCTGGCTGCGCTGGGAGAGCGCCGAGACGCGCCCGGCGTCCACGAAGGCCTACCTGTCGACCGTGGTCACCCGGATCTCCATCGACGTCCTGCGCTCGGCACGGGTGCGCCGGGAGCAGTACGTCGGCCCCTGGTTCCCCGAGCCCCTGCTGAACGACCCCTACGAGGACCCGGAGCGGTCGGCGGAGCTGGCGGACTCCCTGTCGATGGCGGCGCTGGTCCTGCTGGAGCGGCTCACCCCGCTGGAGCGGGCGGTGTTCGTGCTGCGGGACGTGTTCGGGTTCGGCTTCCCGGAGATCGCCTCGGCGGTGGACCGCTCGGAGCCGGCGTGCCGTCAGCTGGCGGTACGGGCGCGGCGGCACATGGACGCCGGGCGGCCGAGGTTCGAGGCGGACCGCAAGGAGCGGGAGGCGCTGGCGGAACGGTTCTTCGACGCGTTCCGGGAGGGGGACGTGGACGGGCTGCGGGAACTGCTGGCCGGGGATGTGCAGATGGTCGGCGACGGCGGCGGCAAGGCTCCGCAGTGGGCGCGAGCCATCGTGGGCGCCGAGAACGTGGCGCGGCTGCTGGTCGCGATGGCCCAGCCGTTCGAGCTGATCGGCGTCACGGCCGAGCCGCACGAGGTGAACGGGCAGCCCGGGGTGATCTTCCGGGACCGGGACGGCAAGGTCATCAACATCATGGCGATCGACATCGCCGACGGCCGCGTCCGGGCGATCCGCTCGGTGATCAACCCCGAGAAGCTGACCCACGTGGGCCCGGTGGCGGACGCGTGGGCGGTGATGCGGGAGGCGAACCGGGCCCGCCGGGCGGAGGCGTGATCTGGCTCACGTCCTGTCACAGCCGCCCCGGGCCCGGTGTCTGAAGGCCGGATCCCTGCAATCGGATCCTGCAATCGGATCCCTGCAATCGGAGGAGGCATCGTGACTTTCGTGGCCGAGAACGTCGAGGTCGTGGTCGTGGGAGGCGGGTACGCCGGGGTGATGGCGGCCAACCGGCTCACGCGGCACGGGAACGTGCAGGTGACGGTGGTCAACCCGCGGGCGGGCTTCGTCGAGCGGATCCGGCTGCACCAGCTGGTGGCCGGGACCGACGACGCCGTCGTCGAATACCGGGAGGTGCTGACCGAGGGGGTCCGGCTGGTCGTCGACTCCGTCGAGCGGATCGACGCGGCCGGGCGCCGGCTGGAGCTGGCGTCCGGGGGCAGCGTCTCCTACGACTACCTCGTGTACGCCGTCGGCAGCGGCAGCGCCGAGCCCGGCGTTCCCGGTGCCGCCGAGTTCGCCCGTCCCGTCGCCACCCTGGAGGAGGCGGAGCGGCTGCGGAACGAGCTGCACGACACGCCCGTCTCCGCCCCGGTCACCGTCGTGGGCGCCGGGCCGCTCGGCATCGAGGTCGCCACCGAGCTGGCGGAGGAGGGGCGGGCCGTCACGCTGGTGTGCGGTGGGGCGCTCGGGCCGTATCTGCACGCGCGCGGGCGGCGTTCGGTGGCGAAGCGGATGGCGGCGCTCGGGGTGAGCGTCCTCGACGGGCCCGGCAGCACGGTGACGGCCGTGACGCGGGATGCCGTACGGCTGGAGGACGGCCGTGAGGTGCCGAGCGCGGTGACGGTGTGGGCCGCCGGGTTCGGCGTACCGGATCTCGCCGCGCGCAGCGGGCTGAGCACCGACGCGCTCGGCCGTCTGCTCACCGACGAGACGCTGACCTGTGTCGACGACGTACGGATCGTCGCGGCCGGCGACAGTGCCGCCCCGTCGGACCTGCCGCTGCGGATGAGCTGCCAGGCCGCGATACCACTCGGCGCGCGGGCCGCGGACACCGTGCTCAGCCGGGTCGCGGGGGAGGAACCGGCGACCCTCAACCACGTCTTCGCCGGGCAGTGCGTCAGCCTCGGACGGAAGGCGGGCATCTTCCAGTTCGCCCGCCGGCACGACGTGGCGGTGTGGTTCCACATCGGCGGCCGGCTCGGCGCGCGGGTCAAGGAGTTCGTGTGCAAGGGCACCGTCGGGCACCTGGCCGGCGAGGCGGCCAAGCCGGGCTCGTACCGCCTGCACAACGTCTCGGGCGGCCCCCGGCGCGGCGAGCAGCTGGCGGCCCGGAGCACTGACGCCACCGTCGAACACGTGGCCTGGCGCGGGTCCGTACAGGGGAGAGAACGATCATGAGTGAGCACGTCACCGACCCGGCGACCGAGATCTTCGTCGCCCACCGCAACCTCCTGTTCACCGTCGCCTACGAGATGCTCGGCTCGGCGGCCGACGCGGAGGACGTGCTCCAGGAGACCTGGCTGCGATGGGTCGAGCTCGACCTGGACCAGGTGCGTGACCCCCGCGCCTACCTGGTCCGGATGACCACCCGGCAGTCGCTCAACCGCCTGCGCACCCTGAAGCGCCGCAAGGAGTCCTACGTCGGCCCCTGGCTGCCCGAGCCGCTGCTCACCTCGCCGGACGTGGCCGAGGACGTCGAACTCGCCGAGAGTGTCTCGATGGCGCTCATGCTCGTCCTGGAGACACTCTCGCCGACGGAACGCGCCGTCTTCGTCCTGCGCGAGGTCTTCGACGTCGGCTACGACGAGATCGCCGAGGCCGTCGACAAGACCCCCGCGGCCGTACGCCAGATCGCCCACCGGGCCCGGCAGCACGTCGACGCCCGCCGCCCCCGCGAGGCGGTCTCCGCGAGCCGGACCCGGGCGGCGCTGGAGTCCTTCCGGCACACCATCGAGACCGGCGACCTCCAGGGCCTGCTCGACGTCCTCGCCCCCGACGTGGTCCTGATGGCGGACGGCGGCGGCGTCAAGCAGGGCGGCGCGGTACGCCCGATCGTCGGTGCCGACCGGGTGAGCCGCTACATCATCG
Source organism: Streptomyces sp. NPDC002776 (assembly GCF_053592195.1). NCBI lineage: Bacteria > Bacillati > Actinomycetota > Actinomycetes > Kitasatosporales > Streptomycetaceae > Streptomyces > Streptomyces sp. NPDC002776. Next base: position 70,017 of record NZ_JBSFVG010000006.1, read on the forward strand.
GCGGCGCCGGAAAGGCCAAGTTCACCATCGGTTACGAGCCCTGCGTGGTGAACGGCCACCCGGCCCTCGCCCTCCTGGTGAACGGCGAGACCGACGGCATCATGGCGATCCGCCTGGACGACGACCGCATCACCGGCCTCTACTACGTCCGCAACCCGCAGAAGCTGACCCACATCGACACGGAGAACCGCCTCACGCTGCGCTGAAACTCCGCCGGGGCCGCCGTCGGCATGACATGGCGCACTATTGCAAGCAGGTGCTTGCAATAGTTAGCGAGGGTGGTGCAAGGTGGGGGCATGGCAACACTCAACGTCGGCAATCTCGGTGAGTACCTGCGCGAGCAGCGGCGCAACGCCCAGCTCTCGCTGCGGCAGCTCGCCGATGCCGCCGGGGTGTCCAATCCGTATCTGAGCCAGATCGAGCGCGGGCTGCGCAAGCCGAGCGCGGAGGTCCTCCAGCAGGTCGCCAAGGCGCTGCGGATCTCCGCCGAGACGCTGTACGTGCGGGCCGGAATCCTGGACGCCGAGCGGGACCGGGACGAGGTGGAGACGCGCGCCGTCATCCTCGCCGATCCCACGCTGACCGGGCAGCAGAAGCAGGTGCTGCTCCAGATCTACGAGTCCTTCCGCAAGGAGAACGGATTCGCGATAGCGGCGGACGACGACGCCATGACGGGCACCGGCGCCGACGCCGGGCCCGTCCGGCTCGACGACGGCCCCCGCACCCCAGCCGCCGGCAAGGACGCCGGCGCACCGGACACCGAAGACCCGCGGGAGCCGCGGCCGCCGGCCGGCTGAGCCGGGCGACCGGCCGCCGTCGCACGCGCCCCGCGGGACCGCCCCCACCCACCCTCATCTGCAGTAACCCCGGGAGGACCAGCAAAATGGCCATCACCGACGACCTCCGCAAGACCCTCAGCGACCCGACCCCGCTCTACTTCGCCGCCGGCACCGCCGACCTGGCCTTCCAGCAGGCCAAGAAGGTCCCCGGCCTGGTCGAGCAGCTGCGTGCCGAGGCCCCGTCCCGGATCGAGGCCGTGCGCAACACCGACCCGAAGGCCGTGCAGGAGAAGGCCGCCGCCCGCGCCAAGGAGGCGCAGGCCCGGGTCAAGGAGACGCAGGAGACCCTGCAGTCCAGGGTCAGCGAATTCATCAGCTCCCTCGACGGGGACCTGAAGAAGCTCAGCACCACCTTCGACGCCGACCTGAAGAAGTTCGGCGAGAACGCCCAGGACTTCGCGCTGCGCGGCGTCGGCGTGGCCGCCGAGTACGCCGTGAAGGCCCGGGAGACCTACGAGAAGGTCGCCGAGCACGGCGAGCAGGCCGTGCGGACCTGGCGCGGCGAGGCGGCCGAGGAGATCGAGGAGCTCGCCATCGTCGTGGAGCCGAACGCCAAGCCCGTCGAGCCCGTCGAGGTCACGCAGGAGGACAAGCCGGCCGAGCCGAAGCCCGCCGCGTCGGCCGCGCCGAAGAAGTCCCCCACCCCCACCCCCACCCCGAAGAAGACGGCCCCGCGCAAGCCGGCCGCCAAGAAGACGACCCCGCCCGCGAAGTAACCGGGCCGGGCGATAACCGGACGGGCCGGGCACTTGGCGAGTGCTCGGCCCGTTGACCGGGTAGCGGGCCTGCGGTTGCGGGTACGGTGACCGCGTAGGGACGAGCCGAGTCGGGTGGTGGACGTTGTGCTGATGCAGGGCTTCGCAAACTTCATGTGGCTGCTGAGCATGGCCCTGATCCTTTTCAGCGGTTTCGCGCTGATCGACGCCGCCACGCGCCGCGAGGACGCCTACCGCGCGGCCGACAAGAAGACCAAGCCGTTCTGGCTGATCGTCCTCGGGCTCGCCTTCGTGGTGAACCTGATCTTCAACATCCTGTCGTTCCTGCCGATCATCGGCCTCATCGCCACGATCGTCTACATGGTGGACGTCCGCCCGGCGATCCGCTCCCTGCCCGGCGGCGGCCGCAACACCCGCAGGGGTTCGAGCAGCGACGGCCCCTACGGCCCGTGGAACGGCGGGCGCTGACCCCGCCCGCCCGGAGCGGGCCCCCGGCTCAGCGCTCCCGGTCCAGCAGCAGCACGGCCACGTCGTCCGTCAGCTCGCCGCCGTTGAGGTCCCGGACCTCGTTCACCGCCGCTCCCAGCAGCGCCTCTCCGCGCAGCCCTTCGGCCAGCTGCCGACGGACCATGGACACCATCCCGTCCTGGCCCAGCCGTTCCTTGCCCGCGCCGATCCGGCCCTCGATCAGCCCGTCGGTGTAGAGCATCAGGCTCCACTCGGCACCCAGCTCCACCTGCATCCGGGGCCAGCGGGCCCCGGGCAGCAGCCCGAGCGCCGGCCCGTTGTTGTCGTACGGCAGCAGCTGCGCCGCCCGCCCGGGGCGGGCCAGCAGCGGTGAGGGGTGCCCGGCCAGGCACAGCCCCGCCCGGCGGCCGTCCGGCGCTATGTCCACCGTGCACAGCGTCGCGAAGATCTCCTCGTCCGACCGCTCGTGCTCCAGCACCTGCTGCAGCGTGCCGAGCAGCTGGTCCCCGCAGAGCCCGGCCAGGGTCAGCGCCCGCCAGGCGATCCGCAGCTCGACACCGAGCGCGGCCTCGTCGGGACCGTGCCCGCAGACGTCGCCGATCATGGCGTGCACGGTGCCGTCGGAGGTGCGGACCACGTCGTAGAAGTCCCCGCCGAGCAGCGCCCGCGACCGGCCCGGCCGGTACCGCGCGGCGAACCGCAGGGGCGAGCCGTCCAGCAGCGGCGTGGGCAGCAGGCCCCGCTCCAGGCGCCGGTTCTCCTGCGCCCGCACCCGCCCCTCGGCGAGCCGGCGCTCCGCCGAGTCGGAGCGCTTGCGCTCCACCGCGTACCGGATCGCGCGGCTCAGCAGCCGGCCGTCCAGCTCGTCGCGATGCAGATAGTCCTGGGCGCCCACCCGGACCGCCTGCGCGCCGCGCTCGGCGTCGCCGGAGGCGGTGAGGGCGAGGACGGCGTGCCGCGGCGCGAGCTCCAGCACCTGCTTGAGCACGGCGAGCTCGTCGCTGTCGTCGCCGCGGCCCGGCGCGGGCAGCGCCAGGTCCAGCAGGATGCAGTGGACGTCGTCGGTGAGCAGCCGCTCGGCCTCGGTGAGGTTGCGGGCGGAGCGCACCCGGATCGGCCTGCCGGCCCGGTCGTGCAGTTCGGGCAGCACCGTGGAGCCGCCCGGGTCGTCCTCGATGAGCAGCAGCGTCAGCTGGGTGTGGGCGGCGCCGGTGGCACCGGTGTGGGGCGTGTTCGTCTGCTCGGTGTGCTCGACCGTGGCGTCCTTGCGCGGGGCCTCTCCGGCCGAGGGGCCGCCGACCGTGGGTGCGGCTGCCTGCGCCTGACCACTCTCCACGGCCGGGATCGCTCTCTGCCGCGGTACGGGTACGGGCATCGTCTTGGGTTCCTTCCCTCCCCCCGAGGGCATGGCGGGGACGAGGGACCTCGACCCACCGACGGGGACCATAGCGGTAGTCGGCCCCGCAACGGAATGGTGCAGGCCACGCCGTTCAGCGGCTGGCCACTGTCATATGCCGCGTTCCGTACCGCAGTTGGGCAGGGCGGCGGCCCCCGGGGGATGACGAACGTCACGCCCGCCCCCGGTTTGCACGGCCGTTGGGGTGCGGTGCGTCACGTGGCCCCGGTCACCCCGGGGCCCCGGTATGCGTGACTCCGGTCTCATACGTCCGGTCGTACGACCGCCAGGATCGGCATGGAACCGGCCCCCGCGATGGTCACCGTCCGCCCGGGGCGCGGAGAGTGCACCATCGCGCCGTCGCCGACGTACATCCCGACATGACTGGCGTCGTCGTTGTAGATGATGAGGTCGCCGGGGCGCATCTGCGCGATGTCGATGCGCGGAAGCTGCTTCCACTGCTCCTGCGAGGTGCGCGGAATCGCCACTCCGGCCGCCGCCCAGGCCTGCGAGGTCAGCCCGGAGCAGTCGAAGGTGTCGGGCCCCTCGGCGCCCCACTCGTACGGCTTGCCGAGCTGGGCGGTGGCGTACGCCACGGCCTTCTTGCCCTGCGCGGACGCCTTGCCGTCGATCTCGTCGAGTATCCCGGAGTCCAGCCAGGCCGTCTGCGCCTGGTGGGCGGCCCGTCGCTCCAGCTCGGCGAGGCGCTCCTTCTCCTCCGCCTCCAGCTCCGACTCCAGCTTCTCGGCGGCCTTGATCTGCTTCTTGATCTCCGCCTTCGCCCTGGCCTTGGTCTTGCGGTTGGCTTCCAGCTTCTCCCACTGGGCCGAGGCGTCCTTCGCGTACTGCTCCAAGTCCTGCTGGGTGCGGGTCAGTTCGCGCAGGAGGCCCTTGGTGGCGCGCTCGCCCTGGATCACCCGGCCCGCGCCGTCGAGGAACTCCTGCGGGTCGTCGCTGAGCATCAGGTGGGCCTCGTCGGGCAGTCCGCCGCTGCGGTACTGCGCGGCGGCCGCGGCACCGGCCCGCTTCTTGAGTTCGTCGACCTTCTTCTGGCCCTTGACGATCTTCTTCGCCAGGGCCACGAGCTCGGCGGACTGCTGCTCGGCCTTCTCCTCGGCGGAGTTGTACGCGTCGGTGGCGACGGCGGCGTCGTGATAGAGCCGGTCCAGCTTCTTGCGTACGACCTCAAGGTCCTTGGTGGTGGCCGGAGTCGGGGTCACGCTCGGCACCGGTGCCGGGGTCGGAGTCGCGAACGCGGTGCCCGGGGCCGCCAGCACGGTCACCGCGCAGACCACGGTGACGGCGGCGGTGATGAGGCTGCGCCTGCCCGTACCCATACCACTTCCCCCAACCTGATTAACCGTCAGTAACTTACGGATGCCTGGGGGATCGTGCCATGCCGCCGCGGAAAACGACAGAGGTCGCACACCCTGCTGCTTCCCCCCTCTCCCACCCCCGCACGACGATCTCCCCGCCTATGTGACGAACGACATACGGAGATCGTTCCCCGCAGGTCAGTGCGTTACGGCCGTGATCGCGCCGGCGCCAATGCCCCCCACGCCACCGTCACTTCGCCCTGCCGCCAGCGCGCCGGCCCGTCCAGCACCGGCCAGTCGGCCGTCAGCTCCCGCACCGCCCGGATCCAGCGCTGGCGGGCGCCGAAGGAGGCGTAGGGCGCGGCGGCGGCCCAGGCGCGGTCGAAGTCCCGCAGGAAGGCATGGACCGGCTCGCCGGGGACGTTGCGGTGGATGAGCGCCTTCGGCAGCCGCTCGGCGAGGTCCGAGGGCCGCTCCAGCGAGCCGAGCCGGGTCGCGAAGGTCACCGTCCGCGGCCCCTCGGGTCCGAGCGCGACCCACACGTGCCGCCGCCCGATCTCGTCGCAGGTCCCCTCGACCAGCAGCCCGCCCCGCGAGCCGGGGCCGGCCGGGGCCAGCCGCGCGCACAGCCGCTCCCACGCGGCGGCGACCTCGGCCTCCTCGTACTGGCGCAGCACATTGGCGGCCCGGATCAGCAGCGGCCGCCCCGGGACCGGGATCTCGAACCCGCCGTGCCGGAAGACCAGCCCCTCGCGCTCGTAGGGCCGGGCGGCAGCGACCCGCGCCGGGTCGATCTCGACGCCGACCACGCGCGCGCGGGGCGCGACGGTACGCAGCCGCTCCAGCAGTTCCAGGGCCGTCCAGGGCGCGGCGCCGTATCCGAGGTCGACCGTGACGGGGTCGGGGGCCCGCCGCAGCTCGGCCCCGTGCGTGGCCGCGATCCAGCGGTCCATGCGGCGCAGACGGTTGGGGTTGGTGGTCCCGCGCGTCACCGTTCCCACGGGGCCGGCGGGGGCGCGGGCTGTCATGTCTACGAGGGTATGCGGCTCACCGGGCGAGGTGGCGCCGCCAGTAGGTGGGCCGCCAGTAGTAGAGGACGGTCAGGTCGTCCGGCATCCGGCCGCCGGGCGCCTGCTCGAAGGGGTCCCGGGCGGGGTCGGCCGGGCGGAACCCCGGGTCCAGCGGCTCGTCGTCCTTCGGCGGGCGCGCCCGGCGCCGGACCTGCTCGGCCACCGCGCCGGTCCGCCGGTAGTTGGCCTGCGCCTCGATCAGGCTCAGCCCGTGGTTGGGGCCGAAGTCGATATGCGGGAAGCGCAGCTGGAAGGGGTCCTCCTCCCACCGGCAGACCTCGCAGATCTCGTAGGCCCACAGCTCCAGGAGCGTCAGATGGCCGCAGCAGGGACAGGGGAGCCGCTCTTCGGCGGGTAACTGGAGATCGTCCGGGTCCGGCATATGCCTGAGGGTAGGGCGGCGGCCTTGCGCCCGCGCCCTCTTTTCGGGGTTGCGCGGCCGCCCGTTCCCGGGCCACGCAGCCTGCCCTCGAACGGTTGAGCGACTGGCGGTAATGATTCGGCAAAGAACCCTCGGCCGGAAATGGAGCCGGACCTTCCGGTGTTCACCCCCGTGGAGGGCCCGCACGTCCTCCCTCAGGCATGCCCGCAGCGAGGAGGAACGCCCCGTGAGCCACTACGTCGGCAGGCTCGGGCGTCGCTCCGCGGTGACACCCCCGCGGTTGCGTCTGCACCGCCGGCCTCGCCGTATCGCGATGCTCTCCGTGCACACCTCACCGCTCCACCAGCCCGGCACCGGGGACGCCGGCGGCATGAACGTGTACATCGTGGAGCTCGCGCAGCGCCTCGCCGCGATCAACATCGAGGTCGAGATCTTCACCCGCGCCACCACCGCCGCCCTCCCGCCCACCGTGGAGATGGCCCCCGGCGTCCTGGTCCGGCACGTCGACGCGGGCCCCTACGAGGGCCTCGCCAAGGAAGAACTCCCTGCCCAGCTCTGCGCCTTCACCCACGGCGTGATGCAGGCCTGGGCCGGCCACCGCCCCGGCTACTACGACCTCGTGCACTCGCACTACTGGCTCTCCGGCCACGTCGGCTGGCTCGCCGCCCAGCGATGGGGCACCCCCCTGGTGCACGCCATGCACACCATGGCCAAGGTCAAGAACGCCAACCTCGCCGCGGGCGACACCCCCGAACCGGCCGCCCGGGTCATCGGCGAGACCCAGATCGTCGCCGCCGCCGACCGGCTCATCGCGAACACCGCGGAGGAGGCCGACGAACTCGTCCGCCACTACCACGCGGACCCCGGCAAGGTCGGCGTGGTCCACCCCGGCGTCAACCTCGACCGCTTCTCGCCGGCCGACGGCCGCGCCGCCGCCCGGGCCCGCCTCGGCCTGCCCCAGGACGCCCTGATCCCGCTCTTCGCGGGCCGCATCCAGCCCCTGAAGGCCCCGGACGTCCTGCTCCGCGCGGTCGCCGTGCTGCTCGACGAACGCCCCGAGCTGCGCTCGCGCATCCTCGTGCCCGTCGTCGGCGGCCCCAGCGGCAGCGGCCTCGCCAAACCCGAGGGCCTGCAGAAGCTGGCGGCCCGCCTCGGCATCGCCGATGTCGTACGGTTCCGCCCGCCCGTCGGCCAGGAACAGCTCGCGGACTGGTTCCGGGCCGCCTCGGTCCTCGTCATGCCCTCCTACAGCGAGTCCTTCGGCCTGGTCGCCATAGAGGCACAGGCGTCCGGTACGCCGGTGCTCGCGGCGTCGGTCGGCGGACTGCCGGTGGCCGTGCGCGACGGACGGACCGGCTTCCTCGTACAAGGCCATCAACCGGCCGCCTACGCGCGCGTGCTGCGCGAATTCGCCGACCAGCCGGAGCTGTCCGCCCGGATGGGCGCCGCCGCGGCCCGGCACGCCCAGTCCTTCGGCTGGGACACCGCGGCGGCCGCCACCGCGGACGTCTACACGGCGGCGGCCCAGGCCCACCGCCGTCGCGTACGCTCGCACCATGGGTGATGCGCAGCAGACCGTCGAGGACTTCCTCCAGGACGCGGAGCTGGCGTGGGAGAGCCCCGAGCCCGGCACCTACGTCGCGAAACTCCCCGGCACGCGCAAGCTGTCGACCACGCTCTCCCTGCGGCTCGGCCGCCACTCGCTGTCGCTGAACGCCTTCGTCATCCGCCACCCCGACGAGAACGAGCCCGGCGTCCACCGCTGGCTCCTGGAGCGCAACCTCAAGCTCTACGGCGTCAGTTACGCCGTCGACCAGCTCGGCGACGTCTACGTCACCGCCAAGCTGCCCCTCTCGTCCGTCACCCCCGACGAACTCGACCGCCTCCTCGGCCAGACCCTGGAAGCCGCCGACGGCGCCTTCAACACCCTGCTGGAACTGGGCTTCGCGAGCGCCATCCGCAAGGAGTACGAGTGGCGTGTCTCCCGAGGCGAGTCCACCCGCAACCTCGACGCCTTCACCCACCTGACCCAGCGTCCCACCGGGTCGTCCTAGGAGCGCTCCCCGTGCCGAGCCCCCGTCCCCGCGTATCTCCCCGGGGTCGTGCCCACCAGCTTGCGGAAGTGGCGGGTGAGGTGGGCCTGGTCGTAGAAGCCGGTCGCCGCCGCGACCTCGCCGAGCGGGCGGCCGTCCAGGAGGAGGCGGCGGGCGCGGTCCACGCGGCGGGAGTTCAGGTACTGGTGCGGGGCGATGCCGTAGGCGGTGCTGAACGCCCGTACCAGGTGGGCGGGATGGGCCTGGAGCAGTCCCGCCGCCTCCTGCAGTGAGAGCCCTTCGACGACCCGTTCGTCGAGGAGTTCGCGCAGGCTGCGGGCTAGGGCGGGACCGCTGCGGGCTCCGTCCGCCGGGCGCGCCCGCAGATGCGTGCGCAGCCGCTCCCCGACGAGCGTCAGCCGGCTCTCGGCCTCCAGCTCGTCGCCGGGGCGGGCCAGGGCGGTGTGCAGTTGGCCGACCCGGTGCCGCAGCAGCGGGTCGCGCAGGTCGGGAGTGTCCACGGCGGCCCCGATGAGGTCGGCGGCGAGCCGGGAGGTGTCGAGGTAGAGGACGCGCTTGCGGAAGCCGTGCGGGGTCGCCGGAGCGCCGTTGTGCGGGACGTGCGGCGGCAGCAGCGTCACCGTGCCGTGCGGGGTGCCGTGCTCGTGCCGGTCGAGGTCGTACCGTACGGCGCCGTCGTCGACGATGAGGAGCGTCCACGCCTCGTGGACGTGCATCGGATAGGCGTACTCGGTGAAGTGCGCGTGGAAGACCTCGACGACACCCGGAACCCGGGGACGCCAGGCGGTCACCTCGCGCTGAGCGGCCATGCAAAGAACGTACAAGACGCGGCTGTACGGCGGTCGGCAGTCTCGGTCCATGAACGCGACGAACCCGCTCACCGCCGAACCGATCCGCTTCGACACGAAGATCGCCGTGCTGCTGCGCGAGGACCTGGAGCCCTGGCAGCGGCTGAACGTGACCGCGTTCCTGGTCAGCGGCCTGGGCACCCAGGTCCCCGAGGTGATCGGGGAGCCGTACGAGGACGCCGACCAGGTGGCGTACCTGCCGATGTTCCGGCAGCCGGTGCTGGTCTTCCAGGGCTCCAAGGAGACGCTGACGGCGGCCCACGCGCGCGTGCTGTCGCGGGCGCTGCCGCGCGCCCTGTTCACGTCCGACCTGTTCGCCACCGGCAACGACCGGGACAACCGGGCCGCCGTACGGGCCGTGCCGACGCGGGACCTGGACCTGGTGGGGCTGGCCGTGCACGGGCCGCGCAACGCGGTGGACAAGGTGCTGAAGGGAGCCCGGATGCACCCCTGAGGGGCATTCCCGGGCGTCAGGCGGCGGCGGTCTCGGGGCGGGCCGGGGCCGGCGCCGCGGCCGGGGTCTCCGGGGCCGGCAGGCGGCGCATGAGCACGCCGTACCCGATCCCCGCGACGGTCCCGATCACCGCGCACAGCCCCCACAGCCACTCCGCGCCGTACCGGTCGATGACGACCCCGGACATCAGCGGCGCGACCAGCGAGGCGACGGCCCAGGACATGGTGTACATGCCCTGGTAGCGGCCCCGGCCGTGGGTGGGGGAGAGCCGGACGACCAGGCTGGTCTGGGTCGGGGCGTTGACGATCTCCGCGAGGGTCCAGACGCAGACGGTGAGGGCGAACAGGCCCACGGACCCGGCGAAGGCGGTCAGCCCGAAGCCGTACCCGGCGAGCACCGAGGAGATCACCAGCAGCCGCCGGGGATCGCGGTGCTCGATGAACCGGGTGACCGGGATCTGCAGGACGACGATCAGCACGCCGTTGACGGCGATGGCCATGCCGTAGTCGGCCGGGGTGAACCCGGCGTCGCCCATGGCGACGGGCAGGCCGATGTAGCCCTGCTGGAAGATGAGGGCGATCAGGAAGGACAGGCCCACGACGCCCATGAACCGCCCGTCCCGCAGCACGGTCCCGAGTCCTACGGCGGACTCCTCGGCCTTCACCGCCTCCGTGCGCTCGGGCCGGGACTCGGGCAGCTTCAGGAAGACGACGATCGCGCAGGCCAGGGTCATGACGCCCTCGGCGAGGAAGCCGACCCGGTAGCTGTACTCGGCGATGAACCCGGCGGCCATGGAGGAGACGGCGAAACCGAGGTTGATGGCCCAGTAGTTGAGCGAGAACGCGCGTACCCGGTCCTCGGGCCGGACGATGTCGGCCATCATCGCCTGCACGGCGGGCCGGGAGGCGTTGGAGGCCATCCCGACGAGGAAGGCGACGCCGGCGATGGCGGCGGGGTGCTGCACGAACCCCAGCGCGGCCACCGAGACGGCGGTGGCGCTCTGCGAGACCAGCAGCGTGGGCCGCCGCCCGAGCCGGTCGGTCATCACCCCGCCGCCGAGCGAGGAGACGACACCGCCGAGGCCGTGCAGGGCGACGACGAGACCGGCGTAGGAGGCGGAGTAGCCGCGGTCCAGGGTCAGGTACAGCGCCATGAAGGTGGCGACGAAGCCGCCGAGCCGGTTGACGAGGGTGCTGGTCCACAGCCACCAGAACTCCCGGGGCAGCCCCGAGACGGTCTCCCGGACGGCACGTCTCAGGGCGGCGACAGACATGAGGATCCCCCGGATGTGTAAGTGGCGCGAGCGGCAACCACAACTTACGAAGTGCCGTCGGCCGGGGGCCACTCAATTAACAGATCCCGTCAACCGTCCGCCTTCTGGTCGGGGGCGCAAGTGATCAGAAGGTTCGATTACGCTCCTTCTCATGGCCGACGCACCGTACAAGCTGATCCTCCTCCGCCACGGCGAGAGCGAGTGGAACGCGAAGAACCTGTTCACCGGCTGGGTGGACGTCAACCTCAACGAGAAGGGCGAGAAGGAGGCAGTCCGCGGTGGCGAACTCCTGAAGGACGCCGACCTCCTGCCCGACGTGGTCCACACGTCCCTCCAGAAGCGGGCGATCCGTACGGCGCAGCTGGCCCTCGAGGCCGCCGACCGCCACTGGATCCCGGTCCACCGCTCCTGGCGCCTGAACGAACGCCACTACGGCGCCCTCCAGGGCAAGGACAAGGCCCAGACGCTGGCCGAGTTCGGCGAGGAGCAGTTCATGCTCTGGCGCCGCTCCTACGACACCCCGCCGCCGCCACTCGAGGACGGCGCGGAGTTCTCCCAGTCCGGCGACGCGCGCTACGCCACCATCCCCCCGGAGCTGCGCCCCCGCACGGAGTGCCTGAAGGACGTCGTCGTCCGCATGCTCCCCTACTGGTACGACGGCATCGTCCCCGACCTCCTGGCCGGCCGCACGGTCCTGGTGGCGGCCCACGGCAACAGCCTGCGCGCCCTGGTCAAGCACCTGGACGGCGTCTCGGACGCCGACATCGCGGGCCTGAACATCCCGACGGGCATCCCCCTGTCCTACAGCCTCGACGCCGACTTCAAGCCCCTGAACCCGGGCGGCACCTACCTCGACCCCGACGCGGCGGCCGCAGCGATCGAGGCCGTGAAGAACCAGGGCAAGAAGAAGTAAGGTTTGTGATCATGCCCCCGACCTGCGCATACGGCGCGGGGCGGGGGCATTTTTACGACCTGGGCCCTCTGTGGGACCTCAACGCGGCGAGTCTTGCGGCGGTCGGAGTGCCTCCCCGAGTGCCTTCCGGGCCCGGTCACCGCTGCTCGGCATGAGGTGCGCGTACACCTTCAAGGTGAGTCCTGGGTCAGAGTGCCCGAGATACTCGCTGACAGCCTTGATGCTCTCTCCCGCGTCCAACAGCACCGACGCGTAGAAGTGCCTCAGGGCGTGCATGCCGTGCTCGCGCGCGGCGGAGTGCTCCCGGCTCTTGGCCTTCGGGATGACGCCCACGGACGCCAGAGCGGGCTTCCAGTGGTCCTCATTCAGCGAGGTGCGCCAGACGTGGCCACCGTTGGGCCCGGTGAAGATCAGACGCTTGGTTACGGGCCGGCCGTTCGCCCGCATCCAAGGCAGCGTGATCTCGACGGGCGGGAACCGCTTGATGTGCTCCTTGAGCGCTTCCGCCACGGGATCGGGCAGCGGGACGTCACGGAGCTTGCCCCCCTTCGGGGGTGCGAACACGGCCTTACTCAGGCTGAGCTTGAGCTGCTGCACCACGTGCAGGGTGCCGCTGTCGAAGTCCAGCTCATCCACGGACAGCCCGAGGATCTCGCCTTGCCGTAAGCCACAGCCGGCGCCCATGTCCACCATGGGTCGGAAGCGTTCGACCATGGCGGCCCGCATGGCGAAGACGCGGTCCGGCTGCCAGGGAACGACACGGCGCATCCCCATCTCGGGGAGCGTCACCGTGCGTGAGTTGCACGGGTTCCGGCGAAGGTAGCCGTCCTCTACGGCCGCAGAGAGCACCGCCCGGACGTTGGAGAAGATCACGCGGGCGTACGCGCCGGACATGCCAGACGCTTCGAGCTGCGTCACGAACGCGCGGATGTGGCTGGGTTGGAAGGAGCCGAGGGCGCGCGACCCGATGCGTGGGAAGGCGTGCAGCCTGAGTTGGGACTGCATGGACGCGCGGGTGTTCGGGTCACCACTCTGGCTCGCGAGCCAGCCTTCCGCGAACTCCTGAAACGACGTCCGCGATGCGTTCGGGTCGATGTAGTCGCCGCGCGCCACGTCCGCTGTGACCTTGCTCAGCCACTGCTCAGCGAGCCGCTTCTGTCCGTCGGGGAAGGACTTGCCCTTGCGCTTGCCGTCGGGTGCGAAGTAGCGGGCGCGGTAGCGGAGACCCGTCCCGTAGCGCTCGGTCTTGACGCGGATGGTCTTGCCGTTGGCGTCGATCTCGGTCTTGTACCAGCGGTCTTGGATGCTGCCTGCCATCGGTGGTGGAGTCCCTTCTCAGCATGGATCAGGGGTGGCCGTTCAACGGCCACCCCTGGCGGTATGCGAGGTTGCGTCAGGCCGCGACGCGGTCGACGTTCTTGAGCTGAGCGACGTACGCCCCCACTTCGGCGGGGTCATAGCGCACGTACTTGCCGACACGGAAACCGGGAGGACCGGTGCGCTTCCTGCGCCACTGGTAGACGGTTTCGAGGGGGACGCCGAAGATCTCAGCGATGTCTTCGGGAGTGAGGTAACGATCGGGGAGACCGCTGCGGAGGGTGGCGCGGGGGTCGGGCTGAGCGGAACGGGTTCGGCTCATGGAGTCCTCAAAGGTTGAGTCGGCGCTGGCTTTAGGACGTCTCTCGGACTCCGTCTGTGTCCGAGGCGTGGATTCCTGCGTCATTGCGTCATCAGCGACATTCCGCCCTCTGACCTGCACTTTTGCTTGACGCGGTGGATAGGTGCTGCGTCATCCGTGCGGCAGGGGCTTCGTCATCGGGTGACGCAGATGACGCAGGGTGACGCAGGGCCCGGTGTCTGCGTCATGAATTTCGTCGCAGGTCAGCGGCCGTTTTTCTGTCGGCGTGACGCAGATGACGCAGCGTCTTCCCTCTTAGGACAAAAGAGGGGGTGTCTGTCGTAGTGCGGTGGCGCCTCAAGCGCGAAGAAGGAGCCGCTTCGCGGCACGTCCTTTGGGCGGCGTTCCGCCGAACAGCAAGAGGAGCACGCCTGGCCGGTGGTGCTCCTCTTGCTTGTTCAGGTAGGTACGGGTGCCGGTCAGAACATGCGCCTCGGTTCCTGCGGGGTGGGCGGAGCGGGGCGGGTCATTTCGAGGTAGCGGCCCGCGCTGGTGCGCCCGGAGTCGATGAGTACGCCCCGGGCGGCGAGGGTGGGCTGTAGGCGCTTGAGACGGTCGGAGAGCACCTTCCCGGTGGTCGGCCACCCCTTCGGCAGGGGACGCAGCCCTTCACCGTTGTAGAGGCCGCTCAGGAGGTGCAGCCACTCCGTGGACGTCATCCGCTGTGCCGCGCCCGGGGAAATGGTGTCGGCGTGACGCAGGACGGTCTGCGCGAGCAGGTCACCTTCGATAACGTCGTCGTTCAGGTCGTCCAGGCTGGCCCGGTAGGCGGCGAGGACCCCGAGCCCGGTCGCGGCATCGAGCTGCGCGCACAGGTGCGCGAAGTCGGCCATCCGCAGATCCGTCGGCGTCTCGGCTTTTGCCGCGCGGACCTTGACCGTGAGGTCCAGGAGCGAGCCGAGGACGATGGGCAGCGCTTCCGCGTACTCCGCCCACAGCTCGGCTTCGGTGCGCCGCACCTTGGGGCGTTCCAGGCGCAGCGGCAGGAGCCGTTCGGCCAGGTCGGGTCGGATGACGCCGACATCGATGCCGGTCAGGAGCAGGGGGCGCCGGTAGCCGACGCGGAAGACGTCTCCGTCGGTGAACAGGGCCCGCTTGACGTTCTCGGCGCCGGTCACGATGCAGCACATCGCATCGGACAGGTCCGGGGTCATGTGGGACAGGTTGTCCAGGGCCGTGACCCATCCCGCCGACACCGCTGCGATCAGGTTCTCTTCATCCTTGGGAGCCCGGCGGAGGTCTCCGCTCATGCCCTCCACGATCCGGATCAGCATCCGCCCACCGGTGGACTTGCCCGCTCCCTGCGGCCCGGTCAGGAACGGGGCCGGGACGGGCACCGATGGACCGAGGCAGCCGATGAGCCAGGCGATGGCCAGGCACTCGGTCTCGGCGGTGGCGAAGTTGCACAGCCGCATCAGCGCGTCGATGCCCTTGCCGTCGGTGTCCTTGACCGGCAGCGGCAGTTCCCCGGTGAGCTGTGTGCGCCGCCAGCAGACTTCGCGCGGGTCGGGGGTAAGGATGTCCCAGCCCGAGGGGTGGATACGGACGGACCGCCCGTCATCGCGCCCGAGGTCCAGCCACGTCGCCCCGTCAAAGCCCGGAGCAACGCGGATGTAGACGGGCTGCACGTCCTCGCTCAGCGCGAGCGCCTCGATCAGGTCCAGCGCCTCTTTCAGCGCGCTGCCGTTGAAGACGCCTTTTCCGTCACGGAACAGTCCCACCATGAGTTCCTGCCGGTGACTTCCCGTGGTGCCCTGCGAGCGGATCGGACGGGCCACGGGGTGGCCCTTGCGCTGGGCGTACACGGTGCCGTCGGGGGTGCGGAAGTACCGGAAGTGCGCCTGTGCGTAGTCGGTGATGATCTCGCGGGCCGGGGTCTTGTCGTCGTCAGCCACGGTCACACTCCCAGCGTGGTGCGGGCGTTGGTCCAGGCGTCCGTGCAGTGCCGAGGGCTCTCTCCCTTGGTCTGCGCGGCGGTGAACAGTCGGGCGATGTGGGCATCGGTGAGGCAGCCGCACCGGCCGTGTGTGGAGAGCACGGCGAGGAACGTGCGGTAGACGGTGGCGTGCACGGCCTCCCGGGCCTGGGTGATGCGCTGCTCCGCCATGGCAATCCCACGGTCCAGGTAGGTGGGCGTGCGGTGCGGGCAGACGCCGCTCGCGCTCGACGCGGGCACCGTGACGGCCACCGGTCGGGTCGGGGCTGGCTCCTTCACGGTCAAAGCGCGCACGGCGTACGGCAGGGCCGTCATGGTGCCGGTGCCGGGTCCGAGCCACCGGGCGTAGGCCATGGTCGACTTGATGTCGACGCCGGGCCGTACGGCGTTGGCGCCCTGCATGGTGCCCTGGTAGATCCAGTGCTCGCCTCGGGTTGTCGGCACGGTCCGCGTGGCGGGCAGGCTTACACGGGCCCACGCGATGGCTTCCGTGTTGTCCAAGTCCACGACAGTGAGGCCGGCGCCACCGGGGTGGTAAGCCACGCCCGTCGCGTCCCGCCACGCCCGCGCCCACTTCGGCGCGTTGATGACGTTCGAGTCGGTGGTGGCGGCGGCCCATCCGTGGCACGGCGCGGGGCAGGTGCAGGGGCCGGGGGTCTTCATGTTCGGCCGGCCACCGCAGGTGTTCTTGGCGCAGGCCGGGCAGTTCCCGAAGGGCACCTTTCCCGCTCGTAACGGCAGTACGGGCATGCCGTGGGCCGCGAGGCTGAGGGCCGTTGCCAGGTGGGCGCTCATGCGGCCACCCCCAGCGCCGGGATGAGGGAGGCCAGGGCAGCGGTGCCGATGTGGCGGGCGTAGGCGGGCGGGATGCACTCGCGGATGCCGTCGCGGTTCATCCACGGCACTTGGAGCACCCGGCGGGCGAGGGGGACGCCGGAGAAGTTGCCGACGAACTGGCCGTAATGGCCCGGCGGTACGGGTCGGCCCATCTTCGCTTGAGGCACCGTGTGCATGGTGTGCGCGGGCTGTTCGAGGGTGAAGCCACCGCCGGCCTCGAAGAACCGGTGCCGGTAGTTGTCCAGCCCGAACATCGTCGCGCACAGCATCACCGGGGCGTGCAGCTTGGGGACTGCGCCGCGCACGTTCTCGATCACCCACGGCCGTCCTGTCGTCTCCAGCGCGGTGCGGGTAGGAGCGATCAGGTCCGGGTGGTCGTTGCCCTGGATGCGCTGGCATTCGGTGTCGTGCTGGCACGGCGGGGATGCGTGGATGAAGTCGAAGGCGGCCCCGTGCTCCATGACGAACGCGATCGCGTCGGCCTGGATGAACCGGTACGGGTAGCGCGGCTGGGGGTCCTTGTCGACGCCGGTCACGACGAATCCGGCGTCGGCGTAGCCCTTGCCTGCGCCGCCCTGGCAGCAGAACAGATCCAGCAGCGTCGGCCGGTGGCCGCGTACTCGCCGGATGTCGGTGGGTTGGGTCATGCTGGAGGTCTCCAGTTCCTAGACGTGCTGGATTGGCGGCGGCCCCGGTTCTTGGTCGGATGGGGGCCGCCGTTGTTGTTCGTCGGGGGTGGTCAGGCGGCTTGCTGGCCGGGCAGGAGCCGGCCGTCGGCGGTCCTGTGCACGGCTCCGTCGGCGGTAAGGGCTCGGATTTCGCGGGAGACGGTGCCCTTGTTCAGGCCGGTCCGGTCGGCCACGTCCTTGGCCGTTCGGGCACCGGCCTGCACGGCGGCCAGCACCTTGTCCCGGTTGGTTGCCGCGCCGGACGGTGCGGCGGCTTCTTTGACCAGGTGCAGCGGTCGCGGCGACTGCCCGCCGGTCGACTGGTCCGGGGTCCAGATCGATTTGGGCAGTGCGCGCACTCCTGCGTCGTCCAGGGTCCAGGTGCGGAGCATGCGCGGCCCGTAGCCCTTGAGGTAGCCATGGCCTCGGTACTCGCGGCCCTCGGGAATCTGGTGCGGGGCGTAGTGCGCGCAGTCATCCAGCGCCACCTGTGCTTGCGTCGTGCCGGCCACCCGCAGCGAAAACCTGGTGAGCAGGTTCGGTGCGATCAGCTTGTGCACGCCCGGCGCCCCACCGTCGGTGAGCGGGTACTGCGTCGCCCACCACAGGACAACCCCGCGCGAGCGGCCGAGCGAGGACAGTTCGATCAGGCGTTGCAGCCGATCCTTGTCCTTGCTGATCAGGGCAAGGATCACCTGCCCCTCGTCCACGACGACGGTGAGCTGACGGCCGTCCCACACGCTGATCCCGCGCTTCTTCATGTCGACCTTGCGGCGGGTCATCTCCGCGTGCGCGTCGTCCACCGTGGTGGTGATCTCGTCGCGTTCCACGGCGACGCGGCACGCGGACTCCCAGATGTTGGCCTCTTCGCCCTTGCCGTCGATGAGCAGCAGGTCACCGCGCAGATGGGCGGTCGCCATGAGCGGGCGGAACGACCAGGACTTACCGGTGCCGGACGCCCCGGACACCAACAGCCGCTCATCGAACGGGATCAGCACCTCGTCACCGGTCTCCGTGTCCAGACCGAGGCTCATCACGGTGGCATCGGCCGGGATGCGGTCCGGAGTCCACAGCGAGGAGACGCCCGCGGCTGCCGAGCGGGTGGCCAGCGTGATGACGGCCCACCCGCCGCGTGAGGCGGACGTGATCCGTATGCGCAGCGCGGTCCGGGCACCGAGCAGCGCACGGACCGAGTCGGTCTTGTCCGCGAGCGTCTTGACCGTCCACGTGCCATCCAGCCGGATCTCACACCGGATGCCACCCGGCTCCATGGCCGGGGGTGTGGTGACGGTGCCGGACAGGCCACGGTCGGGGGCGTGCTCGACCCAGTACGACGGGTCGAGCCGCTCCATGAGCTGACGCTCTTCCACCGTGACGGACTCATCGACCGGCACCCGCAGTTTGCGGCGGCCGAGCGCGAGACCAGCCACGTTCGCGCCGATGAGCGCGGCGGACGTGGCGGCCGGCCACAGGGTCAGGTTCGAGGCGGACATGACCACGGACGTGATGACCGTGGGCACGGCATGCAGCGTGTGCGCCTGGATCGCACGGGCTTTTAGGGTGCTGGGGTAGTTCACCCGTGCGGCTTTGAGCTTGGCGCGTGTGTCGCGCTCGTGCCGCGCGGCTGCTTTGCTCGCCACTCGCGCCGCACGGCGGCCGGCGGCGAATGGGTGTTCGACGCGGCGCGCGCGGTGAGTTGCTGCGACTTGGCGGTGGCGCTTGTAGACCGCGCGGCGTTGTGCTCCTTCTGCGCCGCCATCAACGCCTTGAGGTGCTCCGGGGTGCGCAGCTTGTTCCGCCGGTCCGCCTCAAGATCCCAGCGGACCGCGAACGGAACACAGACGGGCGCGAGCGAATCCAACGCGCTGTTGGTGGCGTTGGTGGTGGTCGACCATGCTTGTTTCCAGTCCACGAAAGGGTCCTCCAAGACCGTGGATGAGGGCCGGTGCGCCGTCGCATGGCGTCACCGGCCCGCCCGAGTTGCAGGGAGCGATGCCGTCGGTTGCGCCGACAGCACCGGTTGAACCCCTGCAACCGCCTTTGACCTGCGAAGTTGCAGAGTTGAGCGGCGGGGAGGGGTGGGGCCCTACGTGCACGCGCGCGTAGGGCGGCGGAAAATCGGGCCGTGCAACCCCCTCGCGGGGCCCTCAACGGCCGTTCAAGGGCCGGGGGGTCTTGCCCCACACGCGAGGGGGGTCGGACGCTCTGCGAGCCGTCTACGACTTCCCGTTCAGTGCTTGGGTCGTGCGAGGCGGAGGGTGATGCCGCCGATGCCGATCGGTCCGGCGGTCTGGGCGATGACGGTGGCCGTGTGGGCGGCGGCATCGAGCAGCGCGCACAGGGCGATGACCAGCCCCCACCCGCCCATGGCGGCTGCTGCTGCGACGACGAGGGGGAACAGGTAGCGGCGCAGCGGGCGACCGGCCGGGCCGGTGGTGTGGACGACGATGACGACGGGCTGCCCGGTGGCTTGGGCGCGGCGGTAGTCGTCTGCGGGGATGTGCGGGGCGTGGATCCCCGGCGGGTCACGGTGTGCCATCAGGACTCCTTCGGGCTGTCCGGGAACGCGCAGGGCGAGCACGTGCCGAGCGAGGGCGGGATGACGTATCCGGCATCGCGGCGGCAGGCGGGGCAGGTGCGGCGGGCGGCGTTGGCCTTGGCCAGAGCCGCCCACCGGGCCGGGGTCATCGGCCGGACCGGCTTCGCTTGGTCGATGCGGTAGAGGTAGGCGACCAACGGGCCCCGCCGACGCCGGGGCCGCTCCACCTGAGCCGCCACCCCCTGCCCACCGGGACGAAGCCCGAGAGCGCGGAGCTGGCGGTAAGTGGCGTAGCCGTCGGGGGCGAGCCGCCACCGGTAGGCGGGCAGCGCGGCCATCACTGACCCGCGATGGCGAGGTCAGCGCGACCGCCCGCAGCGGGGTCGCGGTGTTCGGCGTAGCGGTGGGAGACCCAGCCGACCGACCAGCCGCACAGCTCCGCTGCCTGGCGCACCGACAGCCCCGCGGCGAACGCGGCGGCAACGATCGGGCGCGCCTCCTCCTCCAGCAGCTTGCTCTCCGCCGGGCCGCGCTGAAGCAGCGCGGCGCGTTCACGCGCGGCCTGTTCGGCGCGCTCGCGCTGCTCGGCCTCGGCCTGCTGTCGGGCCTGCTGTTCACGCCTCAGCCGCTCTTGTTCACGCTGTTCACGCTCGCGTTCACGGCGTTCACGACTCTCCCGCTCGGCAGCCTCCGCCCGCTCGCGGGCGTCCCGCTCCTCGCGCCACTGCCGCTCTTTCCGCTCCGCTTGCTCGCGGGCCAGGGCGGCTTCGTGTTCACGCTGTTCACGCGCCAGCATCGCGGCGTGCTCGCGTTCCTCGCGGGCCCGGCGGGCGGCCTCTTCCTGCCGCTCGATGGCGGCGCGTTCGCGGGCTTCCCGCTCGGCTTGCTTCTTGGCCTCCAGCGCCAGTGCGGCGGCGGTGATCGCGCGCCGGTAGGCCAGGCCGGTCTCTGCCGTGACGATCAGCAGCAGCGGCGCGACCGCATGCACAGCCACGCCCACCAGGTCTTTCTTAAGGGCGGAGTCCGCGATGTTGAGGGCGAGGGTCATGCAGCCGGTCATCCACCGCAGGGCGATGGGCCACCGTCCGCCATCGCCCCCGAGCCGGGCGAGCACCGCGTCCAGCCGGACCACGATGACCACGGCGGCATCGACCACGAGGGGCAGGATGGGTGCGGTCCAGTCCCACCGGTCGGGGGTGTGGGCGGCGGCGAGCGGTGTGACGGTGAGGATCGAGTAGAGCATCGCGCCCGCCACGATCAGCCACGTCCCGGCCGACAGGGCGCGCTCGGCTGAACGGATCTGAACGGCGTTCACGCCCCCACCCCCGCCCGTGAACGGACCCGGGTCGCGGCGATCAGCACGACCGGGGAAGCGGGGTCGTCGGGGATCTTGCTGTCCTCGGTCCACGTCCACTCAGCGCCCGGTACCGGCTCGAACCCGAGCACGCTGAGCGCGTCCGCGCGGTCCGTGAACGTCGGTACCGTGTCGCCGCTGAACGCGCACTCGGGCCACGGCTCGGTGGTGTTCATCAGAGCGACGTACAGGCGCCAGCGGCCCTCACGGACGGACATCTGCGCGGTGAACTCCCGCGCGCTCTCCTGCCCGCTCACGCCGCACCACCCCGGTGCGCCTCCGTCGCCTGGTGTGCCAGCGCGGCGAGCAGCCGACGACGGGCCCGGCGGATCCGGCGGACGTCCAGCTCCGTCGGGGTCCGGTCCATGGTGACGATCTGCGCGTCCAGCAGCTCGACGCCGGCCAGGATGACGGGCATCTCCTGCTCGATGGCGTCCAGTTCCGCGTTCGTCGGCTCCATGTAGTCGGCGAACGCGGTAACAGCGTCCTGAACAGTAACGATGTGGCTCATTGGGTCGTGTGTCCTTCCACAGGTGAACGGCCCGAACAGCGGCTCCGGTGTTGCAGCACCGGGGCCGCGCGCCGTTGAAGTCGGAACATCCGGCTCCCCTCTGCGCTGCTCGTGCGAGACGAGCAGCGGAGGCAACCGGCCGCAGCGAAGCGCTGCGGTGGTCGTGGTCGTGCGGGTGTCTCCTTCGGGAACGCGGGCTCCCGGTTCAGGCATATGGAGACGTGACCTTTCGGTCTAAGCCCTCCGGTTGACCAGGGGTCCGGGTCCCTCGGCCCGCTCTGTCCCGGGCCCCTTCACCTCGGCCAACCCTGAGAAAGCACAGGAATGCCCGAGGCGCTGTAGCCATTGTCCGTACAATGGCTACATACGAGATGCTGGCAGAGCGGTAAGCGGATCGCAAGGGCATTGGCCACATTGACTAGACAATGGAGTCGGTGAGCGGCTTCCATGGGAGGCATGGCAGTGACTCGTCTCGGGCGAAACCCGATGTATCAGCAGATCGCGGACGCGCTGCGAGAGCAGATCACGTCCGGGAAGCTCGAACCAGATGCGAAGCTTCCGACGGAAGCGGAGTTGCGCGATCAGTACGGCGTGTCACGGGAGACCGTGCGCAAGTCGCTCGCTCAGCTCGTGAACGAGGGGCTCGTCATCTCGGCGCGTCCGCAGGGTCACTTCGTCCGACGTCGCAGGCCGATGGTGTTCCGCCCTCAAGCGGAGTTCCGGAAGCGGCCGTATTCGCCGGAGATGGACGCCTTCATGACCGAGTACTCGGCAGAGGGGCGCGAGCCACGGCAGGAAATCGAGGTGGCCATCGTGGAGCCACCGGAGGACGTAGCCAAGCGACTTCGCTTGGAGCCGGGCGAACTGGTCGCGGTGCGGAAGCGCGTGCGCTACCTCGATGGCGAGCCGTTCAACATCAATGACAGCTACTTCCCGCTCGCCCTCGTGCGTGACTCGGAGATCATGCGTCCGGAGGACATCGCTCGCGGCGCCAACCAGGTTCTAGCCGAACTCGGGTATCGGCAGGAGCGAGCGCTGGATGAGTTGTACGTCCGGATGCCCACTCCTGAGCAGGTGCATCGGCTTGACCTGGGTCCCGGGACGCCGGTCGGGGTTCATGTCGTCACCGGCCACACAGCCGAGGGGAAGCCGGTGAGGGTCGCGGTGACGGTGCTCCCGGGCGACCGACACGTGATCTCGTACGAACGACAGCGCGAAGCGCCGAACGAGGACGCATGAATGACCTGTTCATCCGCGCTGGGCGCCCCGACGAACTGGGCGCCGTGGAAGCGCTGCTGCGCGAAGCATCAGCCTGGCTTGCCTCGCGCGGCATCGACCAATGGCAGTACCCGCCGCACCGTGACCGCATCACGGCGGCCCTGGAGCGAGGAGTGTGCTTCCTCGCGTTCGAGGACGGTGAGCCGATCGCGACCATGCAGGTGGACGACTTCGCGGACCCTGAATTCTGGACCCCGGACGATCAGCCGGATGCGGCCCTCTACGTTCACCGTATGGCTGTGACACGCGAGACCGCCGGCGTAGGCGTCGGCGGCATGCTGCTGGATTGGGCGTCGGAACGTGCCGCGTCGCAGGGCAAGCGATGGTTGCGGCTGGACGCGTGGAAGGACAACCAGGGCTTGCACCGGTTCTACAAGGACGCAGGCTTCACACTTCTCCGCACCGTGGATCTCCCACACCGCAGGTCGGGTGCCCTGTTCCAGCGGCCGACCGGACTGGTGCCTGACATCAGCAGTTGACATCAACAGCCTGCCGAGTGCACACAGACGAGTGGCCCCGGAGAGATCCGGGGTCGCTCGCGTATCTCAGCAGGCGAAAAAGAGGCTGCCCGCGAGCCCGGCGGGGGGTGCTCCTCTTCGCGAGGATCCAGGGCGACACCGCTGGGCCCTCCCTGGGCCCTCCGAGGGCGACAAGCAACGGCCAACAACGACCAATCATGACAGCCCAACCGCAGGTCAGTTGGGGCATGCACCCTGCTGACCAGGCCCGGCAAACGGGCCCGCCAGACCCAGGGCAAGAAGAAGTAGTCGCCCGCTCGGAGCAACTCGCTCCAATCTCTCGGAGCAAGCCTCCTACCAGCGGTTTCCACCCCTGGTAGGGGGCTTTTTCCCGCGCTAGACGGTCAGCGGCACGGCGTGGATCTCGTCCGCCTTGTGCCCCGCGCGTTCGTGGATGCGCTGCACCGCCTCCGCCGAGGGCGCCTCGGAGAGGCAGTAGACGGTGCCGGACTCCGGATCCGCCCAGGCCCGCTCGAAGTGGACCCCCTCGTCCTTCTCGATGGCGAGGTCCGCCTTGTGGGCCTCGTGCAGCTGGTCCGACGTGATGCCCTGCATCCCGTGGTGTACGTCCATGAACCGGGCCATGGCACGCCTCCTTCCGGTCCTCCTTCCATGCTGCGCCTCCACCGGCCCGCGAGCACGACGAAGCCCGCGAGCACGACGAAGGGCCCCGGCAGCCGCGCCGGGGCCCCTCACCGTCGTACGCCCTTCACCGTCGTAAGAGCAGAAGCACTCAACCGCACTGGCACGGGTTGCCGGACTGGCAGCCGCACTGGCATCCCGACCCGCAGCCGCACGCGCCGATCAGCATCAGGTTCTGGATCTCGGCGGGCTGCTCGGTCGGGCGTTCCTGCGTGGGGTCGGGTGTGGTGCCGGGCGTGCCGGGGGAGTCGGCCATGGTCCCTCCTCGTCGAGGCTGGTGCCTGTTCCCCATTGCATGCCCGCTCCACTGGGCGCATCAACGGCGCACGGGGGCTCTCACGCACGCCCCCGAGCGGTGTCAGGCCCCTTCCACGCCCTTCACGGCCGCGATGTCCTGCTGGAGATTGTCGGCGTGCTCGCCCGTCACCAGGAACACCACCCGCTTGGCGACCGCCACCGCGTGGTCGGCGAACCGCTCGTAGTAGCGGCCGAGCAGGGTGACGTCCACGGCGGTCTCGATGCCGTGCTTCCAGCGCTCGTCCATCAGGTGCTGGAAGAGCGTGCGGTGCAGCAGGTCCATCGCGTCGTCGTCGGTCTCCATCTGGAGCGCCAGGTCGACGTCCTTGGTCACGATGACCTCGGCGGCCTTCGCCATCAGCCGCTGCGCGAGCTGGCCCATCTCCAGGATCGTGGCGTGCAGATCGTGCGGAATGGCCCGCTCCGGGTAACGCAGCCGGGTGAGCTTGGCCACGTGCTGGGCCAGGTCGCCGGAGCGCTCCAGGTCGGCGGACATCCGCAGCGAGGTGACCACGATCCGCAGGTCGGTCGCCACCGGCTGCTGACGGGCGAGCAGGGCTATCGCCCGCGCCTCCAGGTCGTGCTGGAGGTCGTCGACCTTCTGGTCGGCCTCGATCACGCTCTCGGCCAGCTTCAGGTCGGAGTCGAGGATCGACGTCGTGGCGCGTCCGATCGCCGACCCGACCAGGCGGGCCATCTCCACCAGGCTGTCGCTGATCGAGTCAAGTTCCTCGTGGTACGCGTCCCGCATGAGGGTTCCCTCTCGTACGTGTTTCTTGGGGTTCCGGGGGCCGGGGCCAGTGTGCACGTCCTGCTGAACCGGCGCTATCGCACCCCACGCTCTCACCGTCCGACCCGCACGCGTCCGTTTCTGCCACCCCAAATGAACCATCGCTGGCACCAAGGTGAACTCTGGGCGACGAGTGTTCGAGCTCGCACTCGGATGGCTGTGGCCTGGACCGAACCCGTGCCTAACCTGGAAGCATGGACGTGAACGCGGCGGTCGCCGCAGCGGCAGCGATTGCCGGGGTACTCACCGGCGTGGTCGCCATGCTGGCGTTCCGCTGGAGCGAACGCGACCAGGCGCGACCCACCAGAACCTCCCTGCACACCGATCCGGTACTGCCCCCCGGCGTCGACACGGTCCTGTCCGTACTCCGCTCCTCCGCGGTCGTACTGGACGAGGCCGACGCCGTCGTCAAGGCGAGCTCCGCCGCGTACGCCCTCGGGCTGGTGCGCGGCGGACGGCTCTCCGTGGAACCGATGCTCCAGATGGCCCGGGACACCCGGCGCGACGGCGAGATACGCCAGGTCGAACTGGACCTGCCCCGGCGCGGCACCGGCCGCGGCGAGGCCCTCGCGGTCTCCGCCCGGGTGGCGCCGCTCGGCTCCCGCCTGGTGCTGCTGCTCGTCGAGGACCTCACCGAGGCCCGGCGGATAGAGGCGGTACGGCGCGACTTCGTCGCCAATGTCAGCCACGAGCTCAAGACCCCCGTGGGCGCTCTCTCCCTGCTGTCCGAGGCCGTCATGGACGCCTCCGACGACCCGGAGGCCGTGGAGCGCTTCGCGGGGCGCATGCAGATCGAGGCGACCCGGCTCACCAACCTCGTCCAGGAGCTGATCGACCTCTCCCGGGTGCAGAACGACGACCCGCTGGAGGACGCCGAGCCTGTGCGCGTGGACGAACTGGTGGCCGAGGCCGTCGACCGCTGCCGGCACGCCGCCGGCACCAAGCAGATCACCATGGCGGCCGGCGGCACCGCCGACCTGAGCATCTGGGGCCACCGCGGCCAGCTCGCCGCGGCCCTCGGCAACCTCGTCGAGAACGCCGTCAACTACTCGCCCGCCCGGACCCGGGTCGGTATCGCCGCCCGCCGGCTGACCGCACCGGGCGGCGACCATATCGAGATCGCCGTGACCGATCAGGGCATCGGCATCTCCGACAAGGACAAGGAGCGCATCTTCGAGCGCTTCTACCGCGTCGACCCGGCCCGTTCCCGTGCCACCGGTGGCACGGGGCTCGGGCTGGCGATCGTCAAGCACGTGGCCGCCTCGCACGGCGGGGAGGTCACGGTGTGGAGTTCCGAGGGACAGGGCTCCACGTTCACCCTGAGACTGCCGGAGGCGGGCGCGGCCCGCGACCGAGCTCAGCAGCATCCCGCCCTCGACGACGAGGCCGGGCGCCCCGCCGATCCGTCCCACGACACACCCCCCGAGTCAGCCGCGTACCAGACGCTTTCCGCCCCGGAGGTCCATCCGTGACCCGAGTGCTCGTCGTCGAGGACGAGGAATCCTTCTCAGACGCCCTGTCGTACATGCTCCGCAAGGAGGGCTTCGAGGTCGCCGTCGCGTCCACCGGGCCCGACGGTCTCGACGAGTTCGAGCGCAACGGCGCCGACCTCGTCCTGCTCGACCTGATGCTGCCCGGCCTGCCGGGCACCGAAGTCTGCCGCCAGCTGCGCGGCCGCTCCAATGTCCCCGTCATCATGGTGACCGCCAAGGACAGCGAGATCGACAAGGTCGTCGGCCTGGAGATAGGAGCCGACGACTATGTCACCAAGCCGTTCTCGTCCCGCGAGCTGGTCGCCCGGATCCGGGCCGTCCTGCGCCGCCGCGGCGAGCCCGAGGAGGTCACCCCGGCCGCCCTGGAGGCGGGTCCGGTCCGTATGGACGTCGACCGCCACGTGGTCACGGTCTCCGGCTCGAAGGTCGACCTCCCGCTCAAGGAGTTCGACCTCCTGGAGATGCTCCTGCGCAACGCGGGCCGCGTCCTGACCCGGATGCAGCTCATCGACCGGGTCTGGGGCGCCGACTACGTCGGCGACACCAAGACCCTCGACGTCCACGTCAAGCGCCTGCGCGCAAAGATCGAACCCGACCCGGGCGCACCGCGGTACCTGGTGACGGTGCGGGGGCTGGGCTACAAGTTCGAGCCGTAGGCCGTCTGACGGGCGGTACGACGAAGGGCGGGACCCTCAGGGGGTCCCGCCCTTCTCCGTCGTACGGTCGCTCAGTGGCCGGCCGCGGCGTGCGACTCCGTGGCCGAGGCCGAGGCGGCGTCGGTCGGGGTGCCGGTGGCGCCCTCGGCCGGCTCGCCCGTGGCCTCGCCGGTCGCCTCGCCCGTCGGCTCCGTCGTCGGGGACGCGCTGTCCTCACCCGGCGCGGACGGGACCGCGGTCGGGCCCCAGCCGGTGAAGTAGCTCTCGGCCGGGACGACGAAGGCGCGCAGGGACACGTCGCCGGTCTCGCTGAAGGTGAAGGTCATCGGCTGGGCGTTGCCGTCCTTGACGTTCTCCGGCGTGCCGGAGAGCAGGGCGGAGGCGTTGCCCGAGCCACCGAGGGTGAGCGAGCCGCCGGCCGGGATGGACAGGCTCTTGCCCTTGGCGGGCTTGAGCTCCAGGGGCTCGTCCGCCCCCTCGATGGTGATCGACTCCAGGGTCTGGGCGCGGGTGCCCTCGTTGAAGAGGGTCGCGGCGACCACGGCCGGGTCGCTCGCCTCGGGGTCCGGCTGCGTGATGATCACGGCGTTCTGGACCTTGATGTCGCCGACCGTGGTGGCGGCGTTGTCCGGCTTGACTTCCAGGGTCTGTGCGTTGTTGCCGGCTCCGCACGCGGCGAGCGGAAGAATCGAGAACGTGATGGCGGCGGCGGCGATGACGCCGCGTCGAAGGCTGCTGCTCACGGCGGCGGCAACTCCTTGACTCGAACGGGGCGGGCGCATAAAGCCGCCCTAAGTGTCTGTCAGCGCGCTTAGGTTACCGAGCCGTTCCCGCCCCGCCGCACCCGACCCTCCCCTGGACCCCACAAGAGTCTTCGGCCGGCCCCGCGGAAGCGTCCCGCTTCACCGGTCCCGTCGCTCACAAGTGACCCACGAGTCACTTTGGCTCCGCAGCTGTCTGTCATTCACATAAGTCCCGTGGGCATACCCACGACACAGGCTCGCGAAATTTCCGTGAAGGAATGCGCGACCCTCCGGAAATTGATCACCGACCGTGCTCGCCGACCCCTCGTGATCAATTCCGGAATCGTCCGGTACCCGCCTCCGGCCCCCGAACGGAGTAGCGGAAGTCGCACACATGGAACCGGACATATCAGGATGTTCGGCCGCTTGACGGCGCCTCCTGATGTGTGTGACGGCCGCGTTTCACCTCGCCCGGAGAGCCGCTCCGACCTGCGAATTCCTTGTTCCGGTCAGCCCGCGCAGCACGTTCCTGTCGCTGTTGTCAAGCCCCGAGATATGCCCTGACCTGCGAAAACACCATTCAGAAGCTGCGGTTTCCGTGTTACTCTGGATAGCCACGGAAGGGGTACCTGTCACATGACGTTCAAGGTTGGCGACACCGTGGTCTATCCCCATCACGGGGCCGCGCTGATCGAGGCCATCGAAACTCGCCAGATCAAAGGCGTGGACAAGACCTACTTGGTGCTGAAGGTCGCCCAGGGTGACCTGACGGTACGTGTGCCAGCGGACAATGCGGAGTTCGTCGGCGTGCGTGATGTGGTCGGCCAGGACGGGCTGGACCGGGTCTTCGAGGTGCTGCGCGCGCCGTACGCCGAGGAGCCCACGAACTGGTCTCGTCGTTACAAGGCAAATCTGGAGAAGCTCGCCTCCGGCGATGTCATCAAGGTCGCGGAAGTCGTGCGTGACCTGTGGCGTCGTGAGCGTGAGCGCGGACTGTCCGCCGGTGAGAAGCGCATGCTCGCCAAGGCCCGCCAGATCCTGGTGAGCGAGCTCGCCCTCGCGGAGAACACCAACGAGGACAAGGCCGAGGCGCTCCTCGACGAGGTCCTCGCGTCCTGACGCCCGCAGCCAGCAGGCTCAGCCACTCAGCACATTGAAATGCCGCGGTGCCCGATGACATACCCACGTCGCCGGGCGCTGCGGCATGTTCGTTGGTGCGTGCCGTCTCACGCCGTGCATTCCTCGTGCACTCCTCGGGGGGAGCTTCCCCCGATACTTGGCGTGCCGGGCCCGGGCAGCTGGCTCGACCAGGGTCACGGAAGGGTCCGGTCAAGGCGTCGCGCCCGGCACTGCCCAGGCCATACCCACGCCAGGCCAGCACACAAACCTGACAGGAACCGATGTCTGACGAATCGCGCCCTTCGCCCGCGCAGGCCCGTGCGACCACCCCCACGGCTGCCGTGATCCCGGCCGCCGGCCGCGGGGTACGCCTCGGTCCCGGCGCCCCCAAGGCACTCCGCTCGCTGGGCGGCACCCCCATGCTGATCCACGCGGTGCGCGCCATGGCCGCCTCCCGAGCCGTCTCCCTGGTCGTCGTCGTGGCCCCGCCCGAGGGCGCCGCCGAGGTGAAGTCGCTGCTCGACGCACATGCCCTGCCGGAGCGCACCGACTTCCTGGTGGTCCCCGGCGGTGACTCCCGCCAGGAGTCGGTGAAGCGGGGCCTGGACGCGCTGCCGCCCGAGTACGGCATCGTCCTCGTGCACGACGCGGCCCGCCCGCTCGTCCCGGTGGACACCGTCGACGGCGTCATCGAGGCCGTACGGGACGGCGCCGGCGCGGTGGTCCCCGCGCTGCCGCTCGCGGACACCGTCAAGGAGGTCGAGTCGGCCGGCGAGGGCGAGCCCGAGCGGGTCGTCGCCACCCCGGACCGGGCCCGGCTGCGCGCGGTGCAGACCCCGCAGGGCTTCGACCGGACGACCCTGGTCCGCGCCCACGAGACGGTCACCGACCGCGTCACCGACGACGCCGGCATGGTCGAGCAGCTCGGCCTCCAGGTCGTGGTGGTCCCCGGCCACGAGGAGGCCTTCAAGGTCACCCGCCCGCTGGACCTGGTCCTCGCCGAGGCGGTCCTGGCGCGCCGGAGGCTCAACGATGGCTTCTGAGGCGCCCCTGCTGCCCCAGGTCGGCATCGGCACCGACATCCACGCCTTCGAGGAGGGCCGCGAGCTGTGGTGCGCGGGCCTGAAGTGGGAGGGCGAGGGGACCGGGCTCGCCGGTCACTCCGACGCGGACGTCGTCGCGCACGCCGCGTGCAACGCGCTCTTCTCCGCGGCGGGCCTCGGCGACCTGGGGCAGCACTTCGGCACGGGACGGCCCGAGTGGTCGGGCGCCTCCGGCGTCGTCCTGCTCACCGAGGCCGCGCGCATCGTCCGCGCGGCCGGCTTCACCATCGGCAACATCGCCGTCCAGGTCGTCGGGCCCCGCCCGAAGATCGGCAGGCGCCGCGACGAGGCCCAGAAGGTCCTCTCGGAGGCGGCGGGCGCGCCGGTCTCCGTCTCGGGGGCGACGACGGACGGACTGGGGTTCCCCGGTAGGGGTGAAGGTCTGATGGCGGTGGCGACGGCGCTGGTGGCCAGAACACCGGGCTGACAGTTGTCCACAACCGTCGGAGGCACCCGCCCGCGCCTACTACCCTGGACACGTGACTATTCGCCTGTACGACACCAGCGCCCGGCAGATCCGTGACTTCACCCCGCTCACGCCGGGTTGTGTCTCGATCTACCTGTGCGGTGCCACCGTGCAGGCGGCCCCGCACATCGGCCACATCCGGTCCGGGCTGAACTTCGACATCATGCGCCGCTGGTTCGAGTACCGCGGCTACGACGTCACGTTCATCCGCAACGTCACGGACATCGACGACAAGATCATCACCAAGTCGGCGGACCAGGGCCGCCCGTGGTGGTCCATCGGCTACGAGAACGAGCGCGCGTTCGACGACGGTTACACCGCGCTCGGCTGCCTCCCGCCGACGTACGAGCCGCGCGCCACCGGCCATGTCACCGAGATGGTCGAGATGATGCGCGGCCTGATCGAGCGCGGCCACGCCTACGAGGCCGACGGCAACGTCTACTTCGACGTGAAGTCCTTCCCCGAGTACCTGCGCCTGTCCAACCAGGAGCTGGACAACCTCCTCCAGCCCTCCGGCGAGGGCGAGACCGGCAAGCGGGACTCCCGGGACTTCGCGATGTGGAAGGCCGCCAAGCCGGGCGAGCCGAGCTGGGAGACGCCGTGGGGCCGCGGGCGCCCGGGCTGGCACCTGGAGTGCTCGGCGATGGCGCACAAGTACCTGGGCTCCGCCTTCGACATCCACGGCGGCGGCCTCGACCTGATCTTCCCGCACCATGAGAACGAGATCGCCCAGGCCAAGGCCTACGGCGACGAGTTCGCCCGGTACTGGGTGCACAACGCCTGGGTCACCATGAGCGGCGAGAAGATGTCCAAGTCGCTCGGCAACTCCGTCCTCGTCAGCGAGATGGTCAAGGCCTGGCGCCCCATCGTGCTGCGCTACTACCTCGGCACCCCGCACTACCGCTCGATGATCGAGTACAGCGAGGAGGCCCTGCGCGAGGCCGAGTCGGCGTTCACCCGCATCGAGGGCTTCGTTCAGCGCGTGGTGGAGCTGGCCGGACACGCCGTGGAACCGGCCGCCGAGGTGCCCACCGCCTTCGCCGAGGCGATGGACGACGACCTGGGCGTCCCGCAGGCGCTCGCCGTCGTGCACACCACCGTCCGGCAGGGCAACTCCGCCCTCGCCGCCGACGACAAGGAAGCCGCAGTGGCCCGCCTCGCCGAGGTGCGCGCCATGCTCGGCGTCCTGGGCCTGGACCCGCTGGACCCGCACTGGGCGGGCGACAGTGACCGCGGCGAGGACCTCAGCAGCGTGGTCGACAGCCTCGTACGCCTGGTCCTCGACCAGCGCGAGGCCGCCCGGGCCCGTAAGGACTGGGCCACCGCGGACGCCATCCGGGACCAGCTCAAGCAGTCGGGACTGGCCATCGAGGACGGTCCGCACGGGCCGCGCTGGAGCCTGACCGCGCGCTGAGCGCAGTGATCGATTGTGCCGCCCGGCCCTCCGGGCGGCACACTGCATAGACGTACGTACTTCACCGCCACACAGAGACAGGTAGGTCATGGCCGCGAACAACCGCCGCATGTCCGGCAAGAAGGGCGCGCAGGTCGGCAGTGGCGGCCAGCGACGCCGGGGCCTGGAAGGCAAGGGTCCGACGCCGCCCGCCGAGATGCGCAAGGGTCACAAGAAGAACCGCCTCGCCACCTCCAAGGCCAAGCAGACGGCACGCCGTCCCGCGCCGCGCGGCCGCGGCGGCAAGGGCACCTCCGAGATGGTCGTCGGGCGCAACCCCGTCGTCGAGGCGCTGCGCGAGGGCGTGCCCGCGGTGACGCTGTACGTCCAGCAGTTCATCGACAACGACGAGCGGGTCCGCGAGGCCCTCCAGCTCGTCGGCGAGCGCGGCGGCATCCACCTGATGGAGGCCCCCCGCCCCGAGCTGGACCGTATGACCAACGGCCTCAACCACCAGGGCCTGGTCCTCCAGGTCCCGCCGTACGAGTACGCCCACCCCGAGGACCTGGCCAGCGCCGCCTACGACGAGGGCGTGGACCCGCTCATCGTCGCCCTCGACGGGGTGACGGACCCGCGCAACCTGGGTGCCGTCGTCCGCTCGGTGTCCGCCTTCGGCGGTCACGGCGTCGTCGTGCCGGAGCGCCGCGCGGCGGGCATGACCGCCGGCGCCTGGAAGACGTCGGCCGGCACCGCGGCCCGCACCCCCGTCGCCCGCGCCACCAACCTCACCCGCGCCCTGGAGGCGTACAAGAAGGCGGGCATCGCCGTCGTCGGCCTCGCCGCCGACGGAGAGCACGAGGTCGGCGAGCTGGCGGCCCTGCACGGTCCCGTCGTCATCGTGGTCGGCAGCGAGGGCAAGGGCCTGTCCCGACTGGTCGGCGAGACGTGCGACTTCCGGGTGCGGATCCCGATGCCCGGCGGCGCCGAGTCGCTCAACGCCGGTGTGGCGGCGGGGATCGTGCTGTACGAGGCGGCGCGCCGGCGCGGCTGAACATCCGTCCGTACCGTCGCCCGTGCGGGGCGTTCCGGTCGTCCAGGCCCCGCTTGACGCGGTCCGGACAGATCCAGCAGGTCAAAGCAGTGTCCAAAACACACGTCACTCGGTTAGATGAGTGTGGACACCAGAACACCCCGCACACCCACGGGGGATCCCTCGTCGGGTTTCGACGACGCTCCCGCGCTGAGCATGGTGAAGGTGCCGAGCGATCCGGCGCAGATCATCGTCAATCATGCGAGTTTCCGCGTGCAGTTGGGCGCGTCGGCGAGGCGCAGCCAGTCGCCGCGGATCGCACGGCACTTGAGCGCCACCGAGGACACCGCCCGCGTCCCCGTGGTCGGCACCGGGACCCCCGCCCGTCGTCGGGCCGTCGTCTGGAGCGGCAAGTCGGCGCCCGACGACACCGGCGCCCACCGGCTCCTGCAGGCGGTGCGGGGCGCCGGCGTCGGCCACCCGGACGAATCGGCCGACGCGGGCGCCACCCAGGTCATCCCGCGCGTCGACGCCAACGACGGCTACCACGACGACGGTTACGACGATCTCGCGCAGACCGTCGAGTCCCCCGTGGTCGGCGCCCAGCGCACCTCGCCCGACGGCGACAGCACCCGGCTGCTGCCCGACATGCGCCAGGTCGGCAGCGCGTACGACGAGGAACGCGCTTACGACGAGCAGGAGTTCGCGGAGCCGGAGGACGGCTCCCGGCCCCGGCGGTACGGCGACGACCCCGCGCGGCACGCCTACTACCCGGGCCGCCGCATGAACCTGGGCGTCGTCCTCCTCCCGCTGCGCATCTTCCTCGGCTTCATCTCCATCTACGCCGGCATGGGCAAGCTCTGCGACCCCGTCTACTTCGACGGCGGCAAGCGCGGCTCGATGGTGAAGTGGCTGAACACCCTGCACCCCTGGGACGTCGCCGAGCCGCTGCGCCAGTTCGCGCTCGAGCACCCCGTCGGCTCCGGCCTGGTGATCGCCTTCTTCCAGGTGATCGTGGGCGTCCTCACGGTGCTGGGCTGCTGGCAGCGGGTCGCCGCCGTGGTCGGCGCGCTGCTGTCGGCCGCGCTGCTGGTCACCGTCAGCTGGAAGAGCGTCCCCGCCTACGACGCCCCCGACATCATCTATCTGGCCGCCTGGTCGCCGCTGATCATCGCGGGCGCCCCCGTCTACTCCGTGGACGGCCGCCTCGCGGGCAGCGCCTGGCGCCGCCTCGGCCCCCGCGCCGACATCTGGGACCTGCGCGCCTACGTCCTGCGCCGCGGCGCCCTGGTCTCCGCCATCGTCATCGGCCTGACCCTGCTGATCGGCTCGCTGCTCGGCGGTGCCGTCCGCGACGCCGACCGCGTGGTCGTCCCCGGCCCCGGCGAGGCCCCGCGCAACGAGCTCCCCGGCTCCCCGCTCCCCTCGGAGCCCGGCGAGCGCCGGCAGCGCACTCCGTCGGCCTCCACCGCCCCGAGCCAGGCTGCCACGTCGGCGCCCGCGACCGGGGCGGCCACCACCCCGGAGGCCACGCGGGAGACCAGCACGGCGGGCACGCCCAGCCAGACCCAGGGCACCGGCGGCGGCCAGGCGCCGCCCCAGCAGTCCTCCCCGGTGGACGAGGCCCCCAGCACCACCTCGGGTCCCACCTCGGGCGGCACCACCGGAGGCACCGGCACGCCGGGCGGCACGGGAGGCGGAGGCAACTCCGGTGAACCGGGTCTCGTAGGCGGCCTGTTGGGGTAGACGGGCCGGTGGGCGGGATCCTGGGTTAGCCCACCGGCAGCACATCAGAACCCACCGTTCCCCGCGCCCCTGAGGGGGCGCGGGGAACTGCGCGACCGGCCCTTCGCGGCCCGCGCTAGGAGCGGAGAGCCGACAGCTCCTTGGCGGCCTCGGTGAGATCCTTCGCCGTGTCGATGGCTCGCCAGTACGCGCCCTGAGGCAGCGGGAAGCCCGCGAGCCTGAGCTCCCGGGCCAGGCGCGGGAACGTGGTCCGCTCGTGATCCCCCCGCTCCGGGAGCATCCCGGCGAACTCGGCGGAGAAGACGTACACCCCCGCATTGATCTCGTACGTCGTGGGCGGCGCCTCGATGAAGTCGGTGACGTGCCCGAAGCCGTCCGTCTGCACGGCGCCCCAGGGGATCCGGGGCCGGGCCAGCGCCAGGGTGGCGACGGCGTCGCGCTCGGCGTGGAAGTCGGCCATGTCCCGCAGCGAGAACCGGGTCCAGATGTCGCCGTTCGTGGCGTACCAGGGCCGGTCGGGGTGGGGCAGATGCGCGGCGGCGTACTTGAGGCCACCGCCGCGGCCGAGGGGCTCGGTCTCCACGACCGTGGTCACCGAGCAGGGCAGCTCGGCACCCGCCAGCCACTCCTTGAGGACGTCCGCGAGGTGGCCGCAGCTGACCACCACGTCGGTCACGCCCTCCTCCGCGAGCCAGGCGAGCTGATGGCCGATGATCGGCGTCCCCGTGCCGGGGATCTCGACCATCGGCTTGGGCCGGTCGTCGGTGTACGGACGCAGGCGGGAGCCCTGGCCTCCGGCGAGAATCACGGCTTGCGTGGGGCGGGTGGCGGCGTTCGGGTCGGTCATGTGCCGAACTGTATGTGGCCCTGTGGCCCACCGGGGTGGGGGGTGCGTGTTGTGCGCGGGTACGGCGCCGAGGGGGGCCGGGCCCGCGGCCCCGGCCCCCCTTTGCTCGTCAGCGGTGGGCCGCTGCCACGCCGGTGGCGAAGGCGGTGTCGCAGACCGGGCGGGCGTAGGACTGGGCGCGTACCGGGCCGTAGACGCGGACCGCGGCGCGGCCCAGGGCGCGGGCGATGGAGGCGCAGTGCTTGGCGAGCGCCGGGCGGCCGTCGACGGCCTGCTGGAGGTGGGTGAGCGCGACGCCCGGGTTCTCCCGGGTGAGCTCGGCGATGAGCTGGTCGCGCAGGACGTCCTGGGGGGTGCGGGAGCGGGAGCCGGGCTTGGCGTCCGACACCGACGCGTCCGACGCCGTGAGCACCGAGTTCGAGGGGGTCCCCGACCAGTTGACCCGAGTGACCGCGAGGGTCCCGGAGAGCACCAGGACGACGGGCAGGACGAGGGCGAGGGAGCGGCCGATCCGATGGGCGGGGCCCCGGCCGCGTCGCGTCTGTTGGTTAGTGGAGTGCTTCACGCGAGTGAGGGTAGCGCCCGGTAATGATTTGGCGACATTTAGTCACCGGTTCGGGGGATGAAGAGGTGCCTCCTTTGGGTAAGGGGTTGACGCTCACTGCTCGAAACGGGCGGTATGCCGGGGTATTTGTCGACAACGAAAACGGGCCCCGCGGCGGTCCGCGGGGCCCTTCTCGTCAAACCTGGGCGAGTCAGTCGGAGAGACGCTCACCCGTGGAGGTCGAGAACACGTGGGTCTCGCCCGGCCGCGGCACGACGTGCAGCGTGGCGCCCTTCTCCGGAACCGCGCGGCCGCTGACGCGGACGACCAGGTCCTTGAGCTCGTCGCCGACCTTCGCGCTGCCGTAGACGTAACCGTCGGCGCCGAGCTCCTCGACGACGTTGACGGTGACCGCGAGACCGGCCGGCGCGTCCTCGGTGCTCTTGGCCAGGGCGGTGGCCGCGCCGCCACCCTGCTCGACGATGTCGAAGTGCTCGGGGCGCACGCCCACGGTGACCGTGCGGTCGCCCTTGTCGGCGGCGGCCTTGAGGGCCTCACGGTTGACCGGGACGACGCTGTTGCCGAACTTCACACCGCCGTCGGTGATCGGGACCTCGACCAGGTTCATGGCGGGGGAGCCGATGAAGCCGGCGACGAAGAGGTTGGCCGGACGGTCGTACATGTTGCGCGGGGAGTCGATCTGCTGGAGCAGACCGTCCTTGAGGACCGCCACGCGGTCGCCCATCGTCATGGCCTCGACCTGGTCGTGGGTGACGTAGACCGTGGTGATGCCGAGACGGCGCTGGAGCGAGGCGATCTGCGTACGGGTCGAGACACGGAGCTTGGCGTCGAGGTTCGACAGCGGCTCGTCCATGAGGAAGACCTGCGGCTCACGCACGATCGCGCGGCCCATCGCCACACGCTGGCGCTGACCGCCGGAGAGCGCCTTCGGCTTGCGGCCGAGGTACTCGGTGAGGTCGAGGATCTTCGCCGCGTCCTCGACCTTCTGGCGGATCTCCGCCTTGTTGACGCCCGCGATCTTGAGCGCGAAGCCCATGTTGTCGGCGACCGTCATGTGCGGGTAGAGCGCGTAGTTCTGGAACACCATGGCGATGTCCCGGTCCTTCGGCGGCAGGTGGGTGACGTCACGGTCGCCGATGCGGATCACGCCGGAGTTGACGTCCTCGAGCCCCGCCAGCATGCGGAGCGAGGTGGACTTGCCGCAGCCGGACGGGCCGACCAGGACGAGGAACTCCCCGTCCTCGATCTCGATCTCGAGCGCGTCTACGGCGGGCTTCTCGGAACCCGGGTAGATCCGGGTCGCCTTGTCGAACGAAACAGTGGCCATGGTGAAGGGCCCCCTTCTACCGGCAGGAACGTGCCGGACGATCCGTTGTAGGAAGGTGGTGGTGTAGTCCAGACGAGTGGACTGCCCTCGGACGGTACCTGCCGTTCACCTGGTCTGTCAGTACCCGGACCCCTGTGAACTTCGCGGAAATTTTCGACTGGGTCACTCCCGGTCCTGGGTACACTGCTCGGGCACGTACGTGCGCGCCTCCTTAGCTCAGCTGGTCAGAGCGCCGCTCTTGTAAAGCGAAGGTCGTCGGTTCGAATCCGACAGGGGGCTCTCCTTTCCCCTGCCGTGGCACCCTCCGCGGCCGTACCCTGGTCGGCACGACGGAACCGCGCCGGCTTGGGGAGGTCACGGGGTGAGAGGTCCGGAACGGGTCCGCAACGAGTTGGCAGTGGCCATCGTGGACACGCTTCAGGAGTCGGCGACGGTGAAGCAGGCCAGCAGCCGCGAGTTATGGCGGGAGATGCTCGCCGGCGAACTGGGCTCGCCGGTGGAGCCGTTCAGCGGTGACCGGCTGCGGCCCTGGCTCCTCCAGGTCGTCAAGGCGTGCATGACCGTCGTTGACGGTACGGCGTGTCTGGTGCGGTCGCTGGAGTACGTGGAACAGCAGTCGGCCTCGGTCGCCGCGTTATGGCCGCTCGTGGACGAGTGGGAGGCCGTCGACTTCTTCAACAGCGCCGACCTCGGCCATCTGCGGCCGGTCCTGGAGTCGGTGCGCTCCGCCGAGCTGGCCGCCATGGCCCGGCGCGCGAGCCGCTCCCGGGTGCAGGAGCTGCCGTCCTGGTGCCAGACGGGCTGGCAGGTCTTCCTCCGGCTGGCCGGTGAGAACTCCCCGCCCGGCGAGCTGCCGCCGAGCATGGCCTTCCTGGCGCTGTCCGCCGACCGGCTGATGGAGGAGGGCCGCGCGGAGGCCGCCGAGGAGCTGCGCCGGTTCAACCGCGGCCGGGCCCAGGAGCTGTGCGTGGAGGACCGGCTGGCGGAGTGGCAGCACTCGGAGTTCCCGCA
Organism: Streptomyces sp. NPDC002776; assembly: GCF_053592195.1. NCBI lineage: Bacteria > Bacillati > Actinomycetota > Actinomycetes > Kitasatosporales > Streptomycetaceae > Streptomyces > Streptomyces sp. NPDC002776. Next base: position 108,293 of record NZ_JBSFVG010000006.1, read on the forward strand.
GCCCCCGCCCTCGCTGGTGCCCGCCTATCTGATGATCCAGTTCGAGCCGGACCGGAACGAGGCCGACCGCTACTACCTCTCGCACTGGCGCCAGTCCGACTCCGAGGGCTGGCACCCGGTGCGCGGCGAGACGGTCCATCTGGGCCGCGCGGAGCTGCCGGGGGCGGTGGAGCTGCTGATCGAGGAGTCCGAGGAGCGCTGGGCGGACCTGCGTCAGCCGGTGATCCTGGAGTTCGTGCTCCCGTGGGAGCTGCTCAACGAGCCGGTGGAGTGGTGGGCGAAGGACTCCGGCCACCCCGAGCCGACACCGCTGGCCATGGACTACCCGGTGTTCGTGCGCTCGCTCGAAAGGCTGCAGCGCGCCGCCTGGCACCGCGCCTGGCACCACAAGTGGCGGCAGCTGAAGGAGCGCCCGGCGGACAGCCACCCGCACTGGGGCCGGCCGCCGCAGGACGGGGCGTACTTCTTCCATCTGGAGCGGGAGCTGAAGGAGGACCGGCAGGCGGTCTGCCTGGTGCTCAGCGAGCCGCCGGGCGACGACTCGGGCACCGGGCGCCGGGAGGTGCTCGCCGGGCTGCGGGCGGGGGTGCCCGCGATGATCTGGCACCGTACGGACTGCTCCGACGCCGGCTTCCAGGACGCGATCGGCGAGATCCTCCAGGACCGGGGGCTCGGCTCACTGGCGGAGAGCGTGTGCAAGTGGCGCAACGACGCGCTCGCTCTCGGGCCGGAGCGCTGGGACGGGCACGTGGGCCGGCATCTGGCCATCCTGCTGGACGATCCCGAGCGCAAGCCGGGTCCCACGGGGCCGGTGTAGCGGCGATGACGTCGCAGAGCGGGATCGGGCGTCTTCTGCCGCCCGGCGGCGGCCTGTTGCCGATCCGCGCAGCCAAGTGGCAGACGGCCTTGCACCCGACTGTGCGCGGTGCCACGCTGGACGCGAGAAAGACCGGCGAGCCAGACACCGCAGGGGGGCGCGTTTTATCCGCCGATTCATCCGCCGATCGACTGTCCCATTTGTGCTCCCTCCCCCTGTGGCCTGCCGTCTTGCACTGTATGCAGACCACTGCCAGGCTTGGCACGTGGATGTCACGCATGCCCGCGGAGTACGGGATTCCTCTTCGGTACCCCTTTCGTCCTCGGGCCTTACCGGACGCTCTGAGAGCGCTTATGCAGTGTGACGATGTCCCACGATCAGCGGCGGAAACGGCGTCTGACGAGGCGTCACTCGACGTCGTGCCGCACGTCCTGAGCGAACTGGCGCGCTCACTTCCCGCGCACCCTCCGTCCGTGCTGCTGGTCGTGGACGACCACGCGACCATGCGGGTGTGGCGGGAGACGGTCGAGAAGCTGGCCGGCGATCTCGCCCGCGAGGAGCGGCTGGGCGAGATCAACACCGTACGACTGCTCAGTTCGGATGACACCGAGCCGGCTCGGATCCGGCTCGAACAGCTGCCGCCCGCTCCTTCCGAGCGCCGGGTGGTGCTGGTGCTGACCGACGGGCTCGCCGCGGGCTGGCGGTCGGACGCGGTGCTTCCGCTGCTGCGCGAGCTCGGGCGGGCCGAACCCCTCGCGGTGCTGCATCTGCTGCCCCAGAACCTGTGGTCGCGGGCCGGCCTCGATGTGAACCGGATGCGGTTCAGCAGCGCCCGCCCCTGGGCCGCGAACGACGCGCTGCGCTGGGAACTGCGCGCCTCCCCCCTCGAACCCGTCGACGACCCGGACGCCCGCTCCGGTGTGGTCCCGGTGCCCGTCCTGGAGCCGACCGAGCACTCCCTGTCCGGCTGGGTGGACCTGGTGACCAGGGGGACCGGCGACTGGGTGGAGATGTCCGGAGTCCGGGCCCGGGACTGGAAACGCCGGGCGGACGCGGCGCGGGCCGTGCCCTGGGTGGAGGACGTGCCCGACCCGGCGAGCGGCGTACCGCCTTGGGAACGGGTCTCGGACTTCCGGGCCGCCGCCTCCCCGAAAGCCTTCAGCCTCGCCACCCGGCTGGCGGCCGCGCCGCTGACGCTGCCGGTCATGAACGCGGTCACCGCCTCGGTGCCCGGCGCCGGACCCGCCCATCTGGCCGAGCTGCTGATGAGCGGTCTGGTACGGCCCGCCGGCGCGGACGCCGAGCGCGCGGCCGACGTGGCCTTCGTGTTCGGGCCCGACATCCGCCAGGAGTTATTGGCGCTGTCCCGGCGCAGGGACACCGCCCGGGTGCTGCACGACGTACGCGGACTGCTCGCCGCCGCGCCCCAGGACGCCGAACCCGTCCTGCCCGCCCCCGAGGAACTCCTCGAAACGGTCGACGTGCCCTCGGTCACCCGCCGCAATGTCGCCTTCCTGCGCGTCGAACTGGCCGCGCTGCGCGCCCTGTCCGGGCGGTTCCTGCCCCGAGCCGAACGCCTGGCCCGCGCCCTGCGCGAGTACGACCGGCAGAACTCCGTGAGCCTGCGCAAGGGCGTGGGCTCCCGCACCTCTCCGCAGAGCGGACGCCCCGCCGTCGAACAGGTCCCGACGGGGGCCGGGACAACTTCAGAAGGAGACACGGCCATGACCGCCACGCATACGCAGCCCGCGGTGGAGAGCGGGCGTTCGACGCCGCGCATCTGGGGCAACATCCCGCCGCGCAACCCGAACTTCACCGGCCGCGTGGACCTTCTGGAGCGACTGAGCGAGCGGCTGCGCGAGGGCACCACCACCGTGCTGCCCGAGGCGATCCACGGCATGGGCGGTGTCGGCAAGACCCAGCTGGCCATCGAGTACGCCTACCGCCACCAGTCGGAGTACGACGTGGTGTGGTGGATCCCCGCCGAGCGGCCCGGCCAGATCGGGCAGGCCCTGGTGGAGCTGGCCCAGCGGCTCGGTCTGGTCACCAGCGCCGAGGCCAATGTCGCCGGGCCCGCGGTACGGGAGGCGCTGCGCGAGGGACGGCCGTACTCCCGCTGGCTGCTGATCTTCGACAACGCCGACAGCCCGGACGTGGTCCGCGACTACTTCCCGACCGGGGGCAGCGGCACGATCCTCGTCACCTCCCGCAACCGCCGGTGGAGCGTGGTCGGACCCTCCCTGGAGGTCGATGTCTTCACCCGCGAGGAGAGCAAGGAGCTGCTGCGCCGCTCCGGGCCCGGCGACCTCGACGACGCCGAGGCGGACCGGCTCGCCGACGCCCTCGGGGACCTGCCGCTGGCGCTGGAGCAGGCCGCGGCCTGGCGGGCGGAGACCGGGATGCCCGCCTCGGAGTACCTGCGGCTGTTCGAGCACAAGCGTGCCGAACTGCTGGAGGTCTCCCCGCCGCCGGACTACCAGCTGCCGGTCGCCGCCGCCTGGAACGTCTCCCTGGACCACCTGGAGATCCGCAGCCTCACCGCGCTCCGGCTGCTCCAGCTGTGCTCGTACTTCGCGCCCGACCCCATCTCGCGCTCGATCTTCTCCGGCCTGGGCGGCTCCACCATCGACCCGGCGCTCGACCGGGCCCTGAACGACCCCATGCGGCTCGCCCGCGCCATCCGGGAGATCAACCGGTACTCCCTCGCCCGTATCGACCACCGCACCAACTCGATCGAGATGCACCGCCTGGTCCAGGCCGTGCTGATCCACCGTATGACTCCCGAGGAACAGAACCGCATGCGCAACGGCGCCCACACGCTCCTGGCCGCCGCCGACCCCAAGGGCCCCAACCAGGCCGCCAACTGGCCGCGTTACGCCGAGCTGTACGGCCATGTGATCGCCTCCGACGCGATCGAGTCCGACCAGCCGTGGGTCCGCGAACTCGTGATGAACGTCGCCCGGTACCTCTGGTACTGGGGCGACCACAAGGTGGCCCGGGAGTTCACCGAGCAGGCGTGGCAGACCTGGCAGGAGCTGTTCGGCGAGGAGGACCAGCAGACCCGGCTGATGGGCTGGTGGCTGTGCTTCCTGTACCTGAAGGTCGGACGGTACGACGACGCCTCCCAGCTGGTCGCGCAGTTGAAGGACATCTACGCCCGGACCGCGCCCGAGGAGCGGGAGGACACCCGCGAGGACGCGCTGGAGGCGATGATGCTGGAGGCGGCGGTACGCCGGGTCCAGGGGGACTTCGCCGCCGGTGCGGAACTGGACGAGATGGCCTACGACCGGGCCCGCCGCGCCTTCGGTGACGACGACCCGACGACGCTGGGCACCGCGCACAACCTCGGCGTGAGCCTGCGGCTGGTGGGGGAGTTCCAGCGGGCGCTGGAGCTGGACCAGCACACGCACGCGCTGAAGACCCGGCTGTACGGCCGGGATCACCACCAGTCGCTGATCACCGAGGGCAGTATCGCCATCGACGTCCGGGAGACCGGCGACTACGTCGGCGCGCGCTCCCTGCAGGAGGCGGTGGTGGACGGTTTCCGTCCCGTCTTCGGCGCCGGGAACCCCTCCACGCTGCAGACCCTGCGCCAGCTGGGCGAGGCCTGCCGCAAGGAGGGCGACCACGCGACGGCGCTGGACCTGGCCCGGGAGTCCTTCAACCAGTTCACCCGCCGCTACGGCGACACCCACCCCGAATCGCTGACGGCGGCGCTGGCGCTGTCCGTGGCCCTGCGGCACAACGGCGAGCTGGAGGCGGCCCGGGACCGGGGCACGAAGACGAGCGAGCGTTTCCGCCGCGTGTTCCGGGCCGATCACCCCCATGTGCTGGCCGCCGATGTGGACCTCGCGGTGACGCTGCGGCTGCTGGGCCGGGCCGAGGAGGCGCGGGTCCTGGACGAGGAGGCGCTGGCGTCGCTGACGGGCCGGCTGGGCGAGAGCCATCCGATCGCCCTGGCCTGTGCCATCAACCTGGCCAGCGATCTCAGCGCGCTGGGGCGGATCGCCGAGGCGCGCGAACTGGGCGAGCGCACCCTGGAATTGAGCCGCGGCCGGCTGGGCGACAACCACCCGACGGCGCTGGTGTGCGCGGCGAACCTCTCCCTGGACCTCGCGGCGCTGGGCCTGGAGGACGAGGCGGAGCTGCTGCGGGCGGACACGCTGGCCCGTATGGAACAGGTCCTGGACGCCCCCCGGCTGCGGGCGGCGGAGCCGGCACCGCACCCGGCGACGGTGCAGGCCCGGGCCCGGGAGCGGGCCAACTGCGACATCGACCCGATGCCGCTGTAACCGGCGCTACGACGCCAGCCAGGCCGCCAGGGCGACCGGGTCCGGCGGTGTTCCGGTGGCCGCGGTCACGGCCCGGTGCACCGCTCGGGCCCGTTCCGGGTGGTGGCGCAGGAAGTGGGCCGCCGTGGGCGCCGCCCCCATGAGGGTCAGCGCCTGGGACAGGCCCGACCAGGCCGTGGGATGGTCCGGGTCGGCCAGCAGGTGGGCCGTGTAGGCCTCCCGGGCCGCCGGTGCCTCCCCCGCGGCCAGCAGGGCGTCCGCCCGCAGCGCTCCGGTCACCGTGGCCGCCGCCTTCTCCGGGTCCTCTCCCGACAGCCGGTGGCGGGTCAGGACCGCCAGGGTGTCCAGCCAGCGGGCCGATGCGTCCGTCGCCACCTCGGGGGTGGCCGCCAGGGAGCGCGGCGGAGCCGGGGCGCCGGACAGCCACGCCCGGGTCGCCTCCTCCACCGCCCGCCGCGGTGGCCGCAGATGGTGGGCGCGCCAGCGGGTGGCGTGGTCGGCGGCGCAGACGCGGGCCAGGGCCAGGGGGGAGTCGGGGACCGGTTCGTCCAGCCAGCGGGTGCACAGGGCGTACAGGCGGTCCAGGAGCTGGGCGCCCAGGGGGGTGAGGCGGGGGTTGCGGTGGACTTGGCGCAGGGCCGTGGTGACATGCGCCCGCCACAGGGCGAACTCGAAGTGCGCCATGGGGGTCGCCGCGCCGGAGGCCAGGCGGTGGGTGCGCCAGAAGCGGGCGATGCCCACGAAGGCGTAGATGCCCTGCAACAGGCCGTCCAGGGGGCGGGGGTCGTCCCGCCAGGGGGCGTACCAGAGTTCGGGGGCCTCGGCGGTCTCCTCGGTCAGCAGCGGGGTCAGGTGCAGCAGGCCGCCGAGCTTCGTGTGCTGGAACTCGTGGATCAGGGTCACCGCCAGTTGCACCGCGTCATCCGGCTCCGAGGATTCGATGCCGCCGAAGGCATCCCCAGCCGTCACACTGCGTGGCCGAAACCTTTCCCTCGCGGGGCCCGGAGTCAGGGACAACAGCCCCCTCCGCATGGCCTCAGCGGCCCTCGGCTGTTCCTCCAGCAGAACCGCCCAGGCCCGCTCCAGTACCCGCCGCCACTGCTCCGCGGTCTCCTCGGGCAGCGGACGCGGCTCCGTCGGCCGGGGATAGGTGCGGTACGGGTCGATGTCGTCCAGCGCCAGGACCAGCCGGTGGTGGGCGGGGCCGACGGTCAGGCGCCGCAGCGGATGCCAGCCCGGCGCCTGGGTGTCCGGCGGCGACGGTACGGCGACCTCGGCACCCGGTGCCGCGACGACCGCCCGGCCCGCCCGGGCCCGTACCGTCGCCGTCGTCCACGGCTCGGCCGCGGGCAGTTCCGCGCAGCCCAGGGTGGGCAGCGGGACCCGGCCGTGCCGCATCGGGACCTCGATCGAGAAGTCCAGCTCCGCGCGTAGCGCCGCCACTGCGGCCAGCGCCGCCGCATGACCCAGCACCACCCGCAGCGGGGGGCCGGCCTCGGGCGCGCTGCCGCGCAGCCGGCGCAGCGCGGTGGCCAGCCACATGCCGGTCTGCGGGTACATCAGCAGCTCGTCGACGACCTCCGGCGCCCGGCGCTGTGCCGCGCTGAGCAGTTCCCAGGCGGGGCCGATGCCGGTCGCGTCGTCGAGCATCCGTAACAGCAGCAGCCGGCGGCTGCGTTCGGCGGCGAGGAGCAGGCCGACCGTGGCCGGACCGCCCTCGCCGCAGCTCAGTTCGTCCAGGGCGGTCGACGGCAGACGGTGGTGGGGAAGCGTGGGATCAGCGCGCATCGGCGGCCCTGGGCTCAGTCGTACCGCTCCGCGCTGGGGTTGAAATCGCTGACGCTCGCCTGCGCGAGGTCGATGCGCTGCCGCAGCTCCTCCAGGGATCCGGCGAGAATCTGACAATCCATGGAGCGCAGCGTTTCAAGAGACACCCCCGCGAGATCGACTAGGTTGGACTCGACGGCGGCCACAGACGGCTCCATGACGGCCAAACCCCTTCCCCCCGGCTGCACTTGTGGTGCGGGCTTGCTCACATCCTCCTGATAATGGCCCGCCGTACAGGCGATGAAACACCGCGCCTGTGCGGCGCCGCGATATCAGGTCAGCGATGGCGCCGGGACAACTCCACCGCCTCCTGGTCCATTCGGGCCACCCCTACGGAATCGCCCTCCACCAACCGTATCGCTTCCAGGAGTTGGTCCAAGGTCCCGCGATAGCGAAGACAGGTGCGCAGGATCGCGAACACGTCCGGGCGCAGGGCGGGTGAGCGCGGGCTCATGGCCGAGATCACCGGGTCGATGCCGTCGAGGATCAGCGCGAGGCCGTTGCGGTCGCTCACCGAGGGCAGCGCGGTCAACGCCGTGACCAGGCCGTCGAGTTCGCGCAGGGGAAGATTCTCGGGCAGGTGCGCCAGGGTGACCGGGGCGGCAATGTGGCTCAGCTCGGCGGGGGTCGCGGGCAGTCCCGCGTGCTGGTGCAGCAGGGCCAGTTCGGCGCCGGTCAGCAGCTCGTACCAGTGGTCCACGCGGACAGCGGCAAGACGGCTCGGGTCGTCGCCCCGGAGGAGGGTGCTGACCAGGCCGATCAGGGTGCCGTCGTGCCACACCGCGGCGCCGGACATGCCCTCCCAGGGCGGACGACCGGAGCCGGGGTCCCCTCCCGGCGGTTCGACGGTGAGTTCGAGGACGCCTCTGTGGTGGTGGTGGGGGAGGGCCGAGATGGTTCCGCCCGTACGGCAGGCGCCGTGGGGACCGGCGTACCCGCTGGCGGTGAACGGCAGGGCGGTGGCCGTCTGCGGTACGGCGCCGTAGGGAGGCGGCTCGCAGTCCGCTACCCGGCGCGTGATCTCCAGCAGCGCCACGTCGGCCTTCTCGGAGGCGAGCGCCACGCGGGCCGGTGCGGCCTCCGTGCCGTTGAGCCGTACGGCCGTCTCCCGCGCGTCGCCGACGGCATGGGCGCAGGTGAGGACCCAGCGGTCGCCCACCAGGTACCCCGAACCGCGCCGGCGGCCGAGGCCGTCGCCGGTCCGCACCTCCGCCACCCGCTCCGGATCAGGCCCCACCCCTGCGTAACTCCTCGATCTGTCAGGCGACTTCCGTCCCGCCCCGTCCCTACCCCCATCACCGCCGCGTCACTCGATCCGGGTGGATTCGGCGGACGTGAACCCGGGCGGTGCGCGTGATGCACTAGGGTCGCGCTGGAAACCACGTAAAACACCTGAAACAGTGAAATGGACGGGGTCATGGACAAGTCCGGAGTCGAGTCCGAGCTGGTCGACCTGAGCGGTGTTCCGCTGGACGCCTGGCCCTCCCTGCCCCTTCTCCCGGCCGCCGACGGCTCCTTGCGGCGACTGCTCAGCCGTATCGACGACCCGGCCGGCAGCCTCGGCGGTTACAACCCGCAGCGCGACGAAGCGTGACCGCCCCGCACGTCCTCGCCGCCGACTCCTTCGACGAACTCCTCGGCGGCGGGGGCGGGCCCGCGACCGTGGCCGCGCTCCGGGCGAGCGAACGCAGCTGGCGGCTGCTGGTCGTACGCGCGCTGCTGGACGCCTCCGCCGCACAGCCGCCGACGGATGCCTGGCACCTGCTGATGCGGGCCCGGGCCGCGGACGAGACCGCCTTCGAGGAACTGCTCGCCTATCCGTCCGTCGGCGTGTGGGCGGCGCACACCCTGCGGCGGTTGCGCGGTACGGCGGCCGGGGACAGCCCCCCGGACACCGGTTATCTGCACGCCGTCGCGGCGAGCGCGGCGATCCGGGCCGGGCTGGACTTCCGTACCGTCATCCCCGTCCGGGACGGGTGGGCCGTACTGCCCGCCCTCGGAGCGCTGCGGGTGGCCGGTGCCGACGCGGTGGAAGTGACCGCCGCCGAGGGGCGCGTGCTCGTCGCCGGACGCCCGCTCGACGGGCCCGACTGGCACCGCCTGACCCGGCTGAGCGCCGACGGATGCGCGCTGCTCCTGGACGACGCCGACCCGTACCGCACCCTGCGCACCCCCGCCCCCACCGAGCCCGTCGCCGCCGAGGTGTGGCAGGAGCTGTTCACGGCGGCCTGGGAGATCCTGAACGCCCTGGACGCCGAGGAGGCCCGGGCGTTGGGGGACGGCCTGGTGACCCTCGTGCCCCGCCCCCGCGCCGAACGCTTCCGCCCGCACAGTGCCTCCTCCGGGGACGCCTTCGGCGCGGCCCTGGCCTCCGTCCCGGACGACGGCGAGCAGCTCGCCTCGACGCTGGTGCACGAGTTCCAGCACAACAAACTCAGCGCCTTCATGCACCTGTTCACGCTCTACGACGACCAGGGCGGCGGCCGTGGGCTGTACTACGCGCCGTGGCGGGACGATCCGCGGCCGCTCGGCGGGCTGCTGCAGGGGGTGTACGCCTTCTTCGGGGTCACCGGGTTCTGGCGGCGCCGCGAACACCCGCTCGGGTGCTTCGAGTTCGCCCTGTGGCGGGCCCAGACCGCGCACGCCCTGCGGGGGATCGCCGCGGCGGACGGGCTGACCGAGCTGGGACGGCGGCTGGTGGCCGAGCTGGCGGGGCGGCTCGCGCCCTGGCTGGCCGAGCCGGTGGAGACGCGGGCCCGGGTCGCCGCCGAGCTCGCGGCGGCCGATCACCGGGCCACCTGGCGTGCGTATCACCTGCGTCCCGACCCGCGGGTGGTACGCGCACACGCGGAGGGCCGCCCGCCGGTGGCGGGAGAACCGGAGCTGGTCCCCGGCGCTCCGGCGCGCGGGCTCGACACCCGCGCGGTGCTGCTGCGCTGGCTGCTGGCCGACCCGGACGGCTTCGAGGCCCTGCGCGAGGACCCCGGCGCCACCGTGGAGGGCGCCCGCCCCGAGGACGCCGCCCTGGTCACCGGGGACACGGCGGGCGCGCTGCGGGTCTGCCGGGAGCGCATCCTGCGCGGCCGGGGCGACCCCGAGACCTGGGTCGGACTCGGGCTCGCGGCCCGGGCGGCCGGGGACCCGGCGGGCGAGGCGCTGCTGGAGCGGCCCGAGCTGGTCATGGCGGTCCACGCCGAACTCGGCGGGGACCCGCTGGCGGTGGCCCGAGGCCTGCTCAGCCGCCCAGCGTGAGCAGCGCCTCGTCCGTCAGCCGGTACACCGTCCACTCGTCCTGCGGACGGGCGCCCAGGGACTCGTAGAAGGCGATGGACGGGGTGTTCCAGTCCAGGACGGCCCACTCCAGGCGCTGGTAGCCGCGCTCCACGCAGATCCGGGCCAGCTCGGTGAGCAGGGCCTTGCCGTGGCCCGCGCCGCGGGCGGTGGGGCGGACGTAGAGGTCCTCCAGGTAGATGCCGTGGACGCCGCGCCAGGTGGAGAAGTTCAGGAACCACAGGGCGAAGCCGACCGGTTCGCCGGTCGTGTCGTCGACGGCGATATGGGCGTAGGCGGCGGGGCGTTCGCCGAAGAGGGCCTCGTGGAGCTGCTCCTCGGTCGCGTTGGCCTCGTCCGGGGCCTTCTCGTACTCGGCCAGCTCGCGGACGAGGGCGTGGATGACGGGGACGTCGGCGGGGGTCGCGGTGCGGATCATGCCCGGAGGTTAACCGCTGAGGCCGCGCAGGCGTTCGGCAATTTCCAGCTGCTCGGGCAGCAGTGGCTCGCCCTCCTCGAGCTGCCACACCGCGTTCTGCAGCACCCGGCCCAGCGTCCAGGCGCGGGCCCGGCTGCGGTCCAGGCCCATGACGTCCGTCATCGCGTCGAAGCGCCAGCGGACTTCGCCGGCGTCGAATCGGTTCCACAGGGCGGGCAGGAGCTCGAAACCGGGGTCGCCCGCGAGGGGTTTGGGGTCGATGGCGAGCCAGGGGGCGCGCTCGGCGGCCAGGACGTTCTCGAAGTGCAGGTCCCAGTGCAGGAGCCGGTCGCCGGGTTCGTCCGCGACCTCCCGCACCGCGGCCGCGCAGTCCCTGAGCAGGGCCGGGTCCGGCAGCGAAGGGAGCAGGGCCGTCGCGCGGTCCAGCAGCCTCGGCGCGATGTCGGCGAGGCGGCGCAGTTCCGGCGGGGCGGGGGTGGCGGTCAGGTGGGCGAGCAGCCCGGCGACGACCAGGGTGGCCTCGCGGGTGTCGGGGAGGCCGTCCAGGTCCCGGCCCTCGTCGAGCCGTTCGATCAGGAGGGTGCCGTTGTCGGCGTTCAGGAGCCTGGCCGCGCCGTCGCCGTTCCAGGCCCGCAGCGCGACCGGCTCGCCCACGGTCTCGTCGTCGACGTCCTGGAGTTTGAGCACGGCGGGGGTGCCGTCCGCCTGCAGCACGGGGAGGACCAGGGCGCAACGGCCGCTCATCGGCGGGCCGTCGGGGCGCAGGTCCCACTGCTGGAGGAATCGTTCGGCGAGGTCGGCGAGGTCGGCGGTCACGGGGTGACGGTAGTGCCGTACCCGCGTCGCCCTCCAGGCGTTTTCGACGGAATCCGAAGGAGACAGTGGCCGTTGCCCCGGGTTAACGTCCAGGTCATGAGCAGCTCGGTCAGCGATCTCGTCAACGGCGGCATCTCCTTCTGGTACGCGGACGACGGCCTTCCTGCGGTGCGGGAGCCGCTGCCCGGGGACGCCTCGGCCGACGTGGTGATCGTCGGCGGCGGGTACACGGGACTGTGGACCGCGTACTACCTGAAGAAGGCGGCACCCTTCCTCCGGATCACCGTCCTGGAGCAGAAGTTCTGCGGCTACGGCGCCTCCGGGCGCAACGGCGGCTGGCTGTACAACGGCGTCGCGGGCCGCGACCGGTACGCCGCGCTGCACGGGCGGGACGCCGCCGTACGGCTGCAGCGGGCCATGAACGACACCGTCGACGAGGTCGTCGCCGTCGCCGCCGCGGAGGGCATCGACGCCGATGTGCACCAGGGCGGAGTGCTCGAAGTGGCGCGTACGCCCGCCCAGTTGGCGCGGCTGAAGGCCTTCCACGAGGCCGAGCTGGCGTTCGGGGAGAAGGACCGGCAGCTGTACGGCGCCCGGGAGAGCGCCGAGCGGATCCGGGTCGCGGACGCGGTGGGGGCGTCCTGGACCCCGCACGGCGCCCGGGTGCATCCGGTGAAGCTGGTGAAGGGGCTCGCGGCGGCCGTCGAGGCGCTCGGGGTGGTCATCCATGAGCAGACACCGGTGACGGAGATCCGCTCCAAGCACGCGGTGACGCCGTACGGCACCGTCCGCGCGCCCTACGTCCTGCGCTGCACCGAGGGTTTCACCGCCGCGCTCAAGGGTGAGCGGCGGACCTGGCTGCCGATGAACTCCTCGATGATCGCCACCGAGCCGCTGACCGACGAGCAGTGGGCGTCGGTGGGCTGGGAGGGGCGCGAGACGCTCGGTGACATGGCCCACGCCTACATGTACGCCCAGCGCACGGCCGACGGGCGGATCGCGCTCGGGGGGCGCGGAGTGCCGTACCGCTTCGGCTCGGCCACCGACAACGACGGGCGGACGCAGGGCGCGACGATCGAGGCGCTGCGGGAGATCCTGGTCGGTTTCTTCCCTTCGCTGGCCGGGGTGCGGGTGGAGCATGCCTGGTCGGGGGTGCTGGGGGTGCCCCGGGACTGGTGCGCCACGGTGACGCTGGACCGGTCCACGGGGCTGGGCTGGGCGGGCGGGTACGTCGGGTCGGGGGTGGCTACGGCGAATCTGGCGGCGCGGACCCTGCGGGATCTGGTGCAGCAGGACTCGGGGCAAGGGGGGCGTACCGAGCTGACGGATCTGCCGTGGGTGGGGCACAAGGTGCGCAAGTGGGAGCCGGAGCCGTTGCGGTGGCTCGGGGTTCAGGGCATGTACGCGGTGTACCGGGCGGCGGATCGGCGGGAGACGGTTACGCGTCGGGCGGAGTCGTCGAGGCTGGCGCGGGTTGCGGATCGGGTGGCGGGGCGCTGAGCGCTGAGCGCTTGGCTGGGGCGGGGGCGACTACGGGGGTGCCGCGGGGGGTTGGGTGTCGGGTGCGGGTGGGGGGTGGCTGGTCGCGCAGTTCCCCGCGCCCCTGGGGGGTTTGAGTTGGCCCGCGTTTTCTTCTATGGCTCCAGTACGACCTTTCCTGTCGTTGCCCTTGTTTCCAGGGCTCGGTGGGCGGTGGCTGCCTCGGGTAGGGGGAAGCGGTGGACTGCCGGGGTGAGGCGGCCCTCGGCTGCCTCGGTCAGGGCCCGTAGTTCCAGGGTGCGGACCGGGTTGGGGCCGCCCGCCCTGGCCAGCATCACCGGGCCCAGGACCTGTTCGGAGACGCCCTCGACGAGGTAGGGCTCGCCGCCCTGGATGCCCTCGCCGGACCAGCCGAAGACGATGTGCTTGCCGCCGGGTCCGAGCAGCGCCACCGCTTCCCGGGCCGCGTCGCCGCCCACCCCGTCGAAGACCACCGTGGCCGTGCGCCCGCCCAGCCAGGCGCGGACCTTCTGCGGCCAGTCGGGGTCCGTGTAGTCGACGGCGAGGTCGGCGCCGTTCGCCTGGACGCGGGCCACCTTCTCCGGGCCGCCGGCGAGGCCGACGACGGTGGCCCCGGCGTTCTTGGCGTACTGCACGAGCAGGGTGCCGATGCCGCCGGCCGCCGCCGGGACGACGGCCACGGAGTCCGGTCCCGGCTCGGCGAACTGGAGGATCCCCATCGCCGTACGCCCCGTGCCGATCATCGCGACCGCCTCCGCGAAGTCCAGGTTCTCCGGGATCTCGTGCAGCCGCTCGGCATCGGTGACGGCGAGTTCGGCGTACCCGCCGGGCGCGAAGCCGAGGTGGGCCACCACCCGCCTGCCGAGCCACGGTTCGGCCACGCCGTCCCCGAGGGACTCGACCACGCCCGCGACCTCCCGGCCCGGAATGGTGGGCAGCGGCGTCGGGGTGGGGGCCGGTCCCTGCGCACCCTCGCGCAGCGCGGTGTCCAGGAGGTGGACCCCGGCCGCGGCGACGGCGATACGGACCTGGCCGGGGCCCGGCCGGGGGTCCTCGACCTGCTCGTAGGTGAGGTTCTCGGCCGGGCCGAAGGCGTGCAGACGGATGGCGTGCATCAGGGGTTCCTCATCACTCGGTCACTCGGTGGCTCGTTCGAGTGACCACTCTTCAACCTCAAGCATGCTTGAGGTCAAGGGAGTTCTGTCCGAGGGCCAGCGACACCGCGGTGAGGGCGCTGGTGAAGGACACCTCGGAGAGCACCCCGGGCGCGGCGACCTGGTCGCCCGCGAGGTAGACGCCGTCGCCCCGGTCGATGGCGGGGCGGTCCCGCCAGCTGGTGCCGGGCAGGTCCACGGCTCCGGTACGGCCGTGCGCGAGCGCCTCCCGGCGCCAGGTGACCCGGTCCCGCCAGCCGTCGAAGGCGAGGTCCAGCAGGTGCTCGGCACGGGCGATCCCGGCGGCCTTCGACTCCTTCGGACCGAGCGGGATCTGCCCCTGGATCAGCTGCTCGCCGGCCGGGGCGAGGGTGCGGTCCTGCGCGGTGAACCGCTCGATCCACCCCGGGCGGTCCAGGTCGGACACGACGAAGGCGTCCCCACGCCGGGTGCGCAGCGCCAGGTCGATCAGTGCGGTCCGGCCGCTCGGCCAGGTCAGGCTGTCGTCCTTCAGCAGCCGCCGGGCGGAGTCCAGGGAGGTGGCGACGATGACCGGGGTGTCGGTCGGGAGGGCGTCGACGCGGGACAGGGTCTCGATCCGGACTCCGAGGTTCCAGGCGTGGTCGGCCATCCGCCCGACGACACTGCCCCAGCCGCCGCGCGGGTAGTGCGCCTCCGGGGGGAGCTTGGTGGCGCGGCGCAGCCGCTCCTGCACGAAGGCGGCGGACAGCGCGCCGGGATCGTGGTGGAAGAGGGCCACGGCCGAGTAGTGGGCGGCGGCGCGGGCGCCCTCCTCGCCGGCGATCTCGGTCGCCCAGGTCAGGAAGTCCACGTCGACGGGTGCCTGGGGCAGCCCGCGGCGCAGCAGCTTGAGCATGCCGAAGGGCGGGGTGCGGCGCAGCGCGCCCTTGTGGAGCAGCCGCAGCCGGGCGGCCTCCAGGGGCGGGATCGGGGCGAGCGCCCCGATCAGATCGCGCTGCTTGAGCCAGGCCCAGTGCGGGCCGCCGTTGTAGAGGGCGTGCGGTCCCTCGTTGGTCCGGTACGGGCCCTCGGCGGTCCGCGCCCGTCCGCCCAGCGTGTGGTGGGCCTCGTACACGGTGACCTGGGCGCCCGCTTCGGCGGCGGTGATGGCCGCGGCGAGTCCGGCGAAGCCGCCGCCGATGACGGTGATGCGGTGCATGGGGGTCTCCCTCTGCTCGGGTGGCCTGCTGCTTCGGGGCCTGGTGCTGGCCGGCCTTTCTGCCAGTACGACGCAGCGAGCGCCCCGAAGTGTGACATCGGCGGGGTTTGTGCAGGTCAGGGCCGTTGTCAGTGGTGGGGTGCAGGATGGGGCGCATGGCGACTACGGGTGGTGGCGGTACGAGGGTGAAGGCGGCCCGGCGCCCCGAGGTGCGGCTGCCGGCGCTGGAGCCGCACACCGGGGGCGGGCTGGAGCCGGACGGGGACTATGACGGGCTCGAGTTCCGGGAGGCGGATCTCGCGGGGCAGGACGGGGGCGGCGCCCGCTTCATGGACTGCGCGCTCGGGGCGTGCGTGCTGGACGGCACGAGACTGGTCCGGGCCCGCTTCCTGGACTCGGTGCTCACCGCTCCGCGCGGGGTCGGCACGGATCTCTCCGAGGCGACGTTGCGGGACGTGGAGGTGCGCGATGCCCGCCTCGGCGGTGTCCAGTTGCACGGCGCGGTCCTGGAGCGCGTCGTGATCCGCGGGGGGAAGATCGACTATCTGAACCTGCGCGGGAGTCGCCTCAGAGACGTCGTCTTCGAGAACTGCGTCCTGGTGGAGCCGGACTTCGGCGGCGCCAGGCTGGAGCGGGTCGCGTTCCCCGGCTGCGTGCTGAAGGGCGCGGACCTCGCCGGGGCGACCCTGACGGACGTGGACCTCAGGGACGCGGCCGCGCTGGAGGTCGCGCGCGGGGTGGAGCGGCTGTCGGGGGCGGTGATCAGCACGGGGCAACTGCTGGACCTGGCGCCGGTGTTGGCGGGGGCACTGGGGATCCGGGTGGAGGACTGAGCGGGGGTGGGGGCTGGGCTCGCGGGGCGGGGGAGCGCCAGGGCTGAGGGGCGGGACATGTGGGGGAGGCGCTGGTGCTGGGCTGAGGGGCACGGTTTGCGGGGGGAGGCGCTGGGGCTGAGGGTCAGGGCAGGCCGCAGGCGGCGGGCGCGGGCTGCACACGGGTCAGGGCTGGGCGGGCGCGGGCGGCGCGAGAGCCAGGGCGCGTGGGGAGGCGCTGGGGCCGGGGGGCACGGCGTGCGGGGAAGCGCCGGGGTTGAGGGGCAGGGCAGGCCGCAGGCCTCGGGCGCGGGCTGCACATGGGTCCGGGCGGCACACGCGTCAGGGCTCGTGGGGGCGCTGGGGTTGAGGGGCACGGGTTGCGGGGGAAGCGCCGGGGTTGAGGGTCAGGGCAGGCCGCAGACCGCGGGCGCGGGCTGCGCATGGGTCCGGGCGGTGTGGGCGGATGCGGGCGGCACACGCGTCAGGGCTCGCGGGGGCGCTGGGGCTGAGGGGCACGGCTTGCGGGGGCGCTGGGGCTGAGGGGCACGGTTTGCGGGGCAAGTGCCGGGGCTGAGGGGCGGGGCAGGTGGCGGACGCGGGCGGTGCGAGAGCAGGGCTCGTGGGGACGCGCCGGGGCTGAGTGGCACCGCTTGCGGGGGGAGTGCCGGGGCTGAGGGTCAAGCCATGCGGGGGAAGCGGGCCTGGAGGGTCCAGATCGCCGGGTTCTCCGCCAGGTCCTCGTGCAGGTCGCACAGGTCGGCGATGAGGTCGTGCAGGAAGTCGCGGGCCTCACGGCGCAGCTCGCTGTGGGAGAAGGTCAGCGGGGCCTCCTCCGCCGGCATCCAGTCCGCCTCCACGTCCACCCAGCCGAAGCGGCGCTCGAAGAGCATCCGGTCGGTGGACTCGGTGAAGTCCAGCTCCGCCCGCTGCGGGCGGGAGGCCCGGGAGCCCGCCGGGTCCCGGTCGATCCGCTCCACGATGTCGCACAGCGCCCACGCGAAGTCCAGCACCGGCACCCATCCCCAGGCTGTGGACAACTCCCGGTCCGCCTTGGTGTCCGCGAGGTAGACGTCACCGCAGAACAGGTCGTGCCGCAGCGCGTGGACGTCCGCGCGGCGGTAGTCCGTCTGCGGGGGGTCCGGGAAGCGGTTGGAGAGGGCGTAGCCGATGTCGAGCACCAGGTGATGGTGTCATGGCCTCGTAGGATCGCGATCGTGTCCCGGTCCGTGCGCCTTGCCCCTGCCCTGGTCGTGCTGGCGCTGACAGCGTGCGGCGGCGGCCCCGGCACCTCCGGCGCCCCCGGTGTCGGCGACCCGTACTTCCCGAAGGCGGGCAACGGCGGCTACGACGTCGGCCACTACGCCCTCGATCTCGCCTACGACCCCGCCGCCCGCCGGCTCACCGGCACGGCCACGATCACCGCCCGCGCCACCCAGGACCTCTCCGCCTTCGACCTGGACCTGCTGGGCCTGACGGTCGACGCCGTCACCGTCCAGGGCGAGACCACCCGCTGGAGCCGCAGCGGCCAGGAGCTCACCGTCCGCCCGCCCCGCGCCCTCGACGGGGGCGACACCTTCGAGGTGCGGGTCCGCTACTCCGGCACCCCCCGGACCATCACCGACCCGGACGGCTCCCAAGAGGGCTGGCTGCGCACCGACGACGGCGCCCTCGCGCTCGGTGAGCCGACGGGCTCCATGGCGTGGTTCCCCGGCAACCACCACCCCTCGGACAAGGCGACCTACACCATCGAGGTCACCGTGCCCCGGGGCCTGCGAGCCGTCTCCAACGGGGAGTTGACCGGCGAGCGGACCTCTCGGAGCGGTACGACCTTCAGCTGGCGCGTCACCGAGCCGATGGCCGGCTATGTCGCCACGGTCGCCATCGGCGGGTACGAGATCCGCCGGTCCACAGCCGGGGGTGTCCCCGTGTACACGGCCGTGCACCCGCGGGAGGAGAACGCCGACGAGCTTCCCGAGGTCATGGCGTGGGCACGGGACACCTTCGGGCCGTACCCCTTCTCCTCCACCGGCGTGATCATCGCCCGCGCCGGGGACTCCGAGTACGCCCTGGAGACCCAGAACCGGCCCGTCTTCCCCGGCACCCCCGACACCGGGCTGCTGGTTCATGAGATCGCCCACCAGTGGTTCGGCAATTCCGTCACGCCCGAGTCCTGGAAGGACATGTGGCTCAACGAGGGGTTCGCGACCTACGCCGAGTGGCTATGGCAGGAGGACCACGGCGGTGACAGCGCGCAGCGAACCTTCGAGGCGCTGTACGCCAGTGACGACACCGACCTCTGGGCCTTCCCGCCCGCCGAGCCGGCCGGCGCCGGGCACATCTCGGACCGGCCGGTCTACGACCGGGGCGCGATGGTCCTGCACAAGATCCGGCAGCGGGTGGGCGACGACGCCTTCCACGGTCTCGTCCGGGGGTGGGCGGCGGCCCGGCGCCACGGGAACGCGAGCACCGGTGATTTCACCCGGTACGTCGAACGGCGGGCGCCGGACGAGGACTTCAGCGGGATCTGGACGGACTGGCTGTACGGGGAGGGAAAACCGGACCGCCCCTGACGGCCTGAACTTCCCCTCGCCGCCCTGCCCGTCACACCGGCGTCTCCCACTCCGTCAGCAGCCGGGCCAGGTCGGGCGGCCAGAGGGGATCGGGTGCCGCGGCCAGTTCCGCGCGCGTCCACCAGCGCCAGGCGAGGATGCCGTCCTCGGCGTGCGCGGCGGCGAGATGGGGGCCGGAAGGTTCGCGGCGCGGGCCCCGGGTGACGTAGATGTGCTCGTGCTGGTGGACCGGGCCCACGGCGTGGGTGAAGTCGTGCTCCCAGGTGCACAGCAGCGGCCCCGGCTCCAGATCCGTCCAGCCCGTCTCCTCGCCCAGTTCCCGCAGGGCGCCCTCGCGCGGGCCCTCGCCGGGTTCCAGCCCGCCGCCGGGCAGCGCCCAGTGCACGCCGACCTCGATGTTGTCGTACCGGAAGAGGAACACCGCCCCCTCCGGGTCCAGCACGGCGACGCGGGCGGCGCGGCGGAGGGTGCGCAGCGGCTTGCGCAGGACCGCGCACGGGCGGTCCAGCCGGCGGTCCGCACGGTGGTCGACGGTCTCGTATCCGAGGGCGGTCCAGAAGGCCAGGGCCGCGGGGTTGCCGGCGAGGACGGCGAGGCGTACGGCGGTGCGGCCGGCCGTGCGGAAGCGGTCCTCGACGCTCTGCGCGATGCGCCGCCCGTGCCCTTGACCGTGCGCGCTCGCGTCCACCATCAGCAGACCGATCCAGGGGTCCGGGTCGGCCGGATCGGGATGCCGGGCCAGGGTGATCACGATTCCGACGAGCCGCCCCTCGCTGCGGGCGAGCAGCACCTCGGCACCGGGGTGCGCCAACTCCTCGGCCAGCGCCGCCGCCACCTGCTCGGGCCGGATGTCGTCCGGGTCCGGGAAGTCGCCGCTGAGGGCGTGGAAGTCGCGGTTGGAGGCGTAGAGCGCGGCGAGTTCGGTGAGCAGCGGGCCCGGGATGTCATGGCCGGGGGAGACGGGCAGGCGTTCGAGAAGCATGCCGAGGACGCTACTGCTTCACGACCGAACCCCCGGCCGGAGCCGGGGGTTCGGGTGCGTCGGTGCGAACGGTCAGACGCTGACGCCGAAGTCCTGGGCGATGCCGACCAGGCCCGAGGCGTAGCCCTGGCCGACCGCGCGGAACTTCCACTCCGCGCCGTTGCGGTACAGCTCGCCGAAGACCATGGCGGTCTCCGTCGCCGCGTCCTCGGACAGGTCGTAGCGCGCGATCTCGGCGCCGCCGGCCTGGTTGAGGATGCGGATGTAGGCGTTGCGGACCTGGCCGAAGTTCTGCGAGCGGTTCTCGGCGTCGTAGATCGAGACCGGGAAGACGATCTTTTCGACGTCGGCCGGGAGGCCCGCCAGGTTGACGTTGATCGCCTCGTCGTCGCCCTCGCCCTCACCCGTGCGGTTGTCGCCGGTGTGGACGATCGTCTGGTCCGGGGTCTGCTTGTTGTTGAAGAAGACGAAGTGGGCGTCGGAGTAGACCTTGCCCTGCGGGTTGACCGCGATCGCGGAGGCGTCGAGGTCGAAGTCCGTGCCGGTGGTGGTGCGGACGTCCCAGCCGAGGCCCACGGTGACGGCGGTCAGGCCCGGAGCCTCCTTGGTGAGCGAGACGTTGCCACCCTTGGACAGGCTTACAGCCATTGTTTGGGAGTCCCTTCCCTCGTTTTGCGTACGAGCACGAAGCTACAGCTACCTCTATGAACGTCGAGAGGGGTACGCGAGGTTCCCCGTCGCTTTACTTTCTTTACTCGCCCTTTCGGAGGTCCCCGGGATATTCGCGTGACGTGGACCGGACAGACGCGCGACGATGGACGGCATGTCCGGTCCTTACGTCGTTCGCGGCTCCGTCTCGCTCCCCGAGGCCGAGCTCCTGTGGCGTTTCTCGCGCTCCTCGGGGCCCGGCGGACAGCACGTCAACACCAGCGACTCCCAGGTGGAGCTCCGCTTCGACATCGCGCGCACCGAGGCGCTGCCCGAGGTGTGGAAGCAGCGCGCGCTGGAGCGGCTGGCCGGGCGCCTGGTCGACGGCGTCGTCACGGTCCGCTCCTCCGAGCACCGCTCCCAGTGGCGCAACCGCGAGACCGCGGCGGTGCGCCTCGCGGCGCTGCTGGCGGAGGCCACGGCGCCGCCGCCGAAGCCGCGCCGGGCCACCCGCATCCCCCGGGGCATCAACGAACGGCGGCTGCGGGAGAAGAAGCAGCGCTCGGACACCAAGCGGGGCCGTTCGGGCCGTGACTGGGGATAGTGACCGGCGGCAACCGTCTGCCTCAGTACCCCGTCGCCCCACCCCGTCACATCGCCCTCGTCCCGTCCGTCATGTCAGTGACCGCACGGGCCACGACGAGAGGATGTGACGGACCGATGACCACCGACCACGACGTACTCGCCCAGCGCTTCGAGGCGCACCGAGGGCGTCTGCACGCTGTCGCCCATCGCGTGCTGGGCTCCGCCGCGGAGGCCGAGGACGCCGTGCAGGAGGCCTGGTTCCGGCTCAGCCGGTCCGAGGCCGCGCGGATCGACAACCTCGGCGGCTGGCTGACCACCGTCGTCGGCCGGGTCTGCCTCGACATGCTCCGCTCCCGCGGCTCCCGGGGCGAGCGGCCCCTGGACGCCGTAGGACCGCGGCCCGCGGCCGGGGCGGACCCGGAGCAGGACGTGCTGCTCGCCGACTCGGTCGGGGTCGCGCTGCTCGTCGTCCTGGACACCCTCACCCCCGCCGAACGGCTCGCGTTCGTGCTGCACGACCTGTTCGCGGTGCCCTTCGAGGAGATCGCGACCGTGCTCGGCCGTACGCCCGCATCCACCCGGCAGCTCGCGAGCCGGGCCCGGCGCCGGGTGCGGGGCGCGGAACCGGCGCCGGGGGATCCGGCCCGGCAGCGGGCGGTCGTCGACGCCTTCCTCGCCGCCGTCCGGGACGGGGACTTCGACGCACTGGTCGGGGTGCTCGACCCGGATGTGGTGGCGCGGAGCGAGGCAGGGGTGGCGACCGGTGCCCTCGCCGTGGCCAGGGGCGCCTCCGGCTACGCCGCCCTCGCGGGCCTGACCCGGCCCGCGCTGGTCGACGGCCGGGCGGGCCTCGCGGCGCTGGTCGACGGCCGCGTGGACCGGGTGCTGGCCTTCACGGTCGTACGGGACCGGATCGCCGCGATCGACATCGTCACGTCCCCGGAGCGCCTGGCGGAGCTGGAAGTGCGGCTCGCTTGACGGGCCAGGAAGGGCCGGTGGCTCGGTTGCCCGGTCAAGCGACCTACAGGACGCCTACCGTCTGGCTCCGCTGGTCACGCCGTTCGGTCGAAGCCGTGGTCGAGGCGGCTTGGGCGGGTTGGAGGTGCGGCTGAGTCAGGGGAGCTTCCGGCCCCTTCGCGTCTGGCCTCGCTCGTCACGCCGTTCGGTCGAAGCCGTGGCCGAGGCGGTTGGGAGGTGAGTGGCCGGCCGGGCTGTAGGCGTGGCTCGGTCAGGCGACCTTCAGGACGCCTACCGTCTGGCCTCCGCTCGTCTCCCCGTTCGGTGCGAAGCCGAGGCCGAGGTAGAAGTTCTACGGGCCGGTCGGGCCGGGGTGCCAGGTGACGTACATTTCGGTGCCGCCCCGGCGGCGCAGTTCCGCCGCCACCGACTCGACCGCGAAGCGGCCGTAGCCCCGGCCCTGTTCCTGCGCCGCGATGTTCAGGCGCCACAGGCCGGAGCGGATGAGGGTGCCGTCGCCCTTCCAGTCGATGTCGAAGAACGCCATCAGGAAGCCCACCGCCCGGCCGTCGTCGACGATCAGGCGGGGCCACGCGACTTCGGGCCAGACATAGGCCTCGGCCAGCGAGTGCGCCACCGGCTCGACCGCGTCCTCCTGGTCCGGGCGGATCCGGATGGCGAGGGCGTCCTCGACATTCTTCGGCGTGAGGGTTTCCAGGCGGGGTCCGGTCGTCGTCATGCGCGCACACTAGGCAGGAAGTTCACGCCCCGTCACATGAATTCGAGCTCAGCCCAATTGGCGATAGCGACCGCGGAAATACGTCAGCGGCCCGCCCTCCGCGCTCGGCACGCCCGCCGTCAGGACCCGGCCGATCACCAGGGTGTGGTCGCCCGCCTCCACCCGCTGCTCGGTGCGGCACTCCAGGGTGGCCAGCGCGCCGCCCACCAGCGCGGCGCCGGTCGCCGCGCCGCGGACGTAGGGGATGTCCTCGAAGAGGAGACGGTCGCTGATGCGGCCCTTCATGGCGAACCGCCCGGCGATGTGCCGCTGGCTCTCGGACAGCACGGAGACCGCCCACAGGGGCTGCTCGTCGAGCAGGTCGTCCATCCGGCCGCCCGTGCGCAGGCTGACCAGGACCAACGGCGGGTCCAGCGAGACCGACATGAACGCCGTCGCCGTCATGCCCACGTCCTCCCCCTTCGGCCCGTCGGCGGCGAGCGGGGGTTCGAAGGCGGTCACCAGGACCACGCCGGCGGCCAGCCGGGACATGGCGGCGCGGAACTCGTCGTTGCTCACCCCCTCAGCATGCCCGGCGAGGGCGGGTGCGGTGATCGGGACCTGCGCGGCAGGGGGAGTGTTCGGCACGCCGGAAACGCTAGTCTCCGGGGCGAGGCCGCCGCATCGGGCCCGGGGCCGAGAACGGACCTAGGACCCCCGACCGACAGCACCCACAGTTTGCGGTCGGTAAACGCACCCGGAAAAACGCAGAAACACTGCGCAATTGTTCATCTTTAGCTGTGACTTGAGTCACAAGGGCCGGTAATTGTTGACCCTGTGTACCGGGTGGGCAGCGCGCTGTGATTCAGTGGCGGGGGACCTTCATCAAGAACAGCAAGGGCACCGTACAGAAAACACGCCGAAGACAACCCTTGATTCGCTGCGAGGTCTCGGGGGGAGGGCGAGCATGGAGACCGAGTCGGAGCCGTACGTCCGTCTTGCGACCCTGCGACAACTGCACCAGGTCATGGCGGACATGAACACCGCGCGCAGCCTGGCGGACACGCTTCAGACCGTCGCCGACGGCGTCGTCACCGGACTCGGCTACGAGCTCGCGGCCGTCAATCTGGTCCGCCCCGACGGCGACCTCGTCGTCGCCGCCCTCGCCGGGAACCCCGCCGCCGATGCGCTGATCACCGGCAGGACCGGCTCCCGCGAGTCCTGGGAGCGCCGGCTGAGCATGGGCGAGCACTGGGGCGACCTGGTGTTCATACCGCACACCGAGGGCTGGGTCCTCGACGACGACGACGTCCCGCAGTGGTACACCGACGGGCCCGCGCCCCGCTTCGAGGACGAGTGGCACCCCTCGGACCGGCTCTTCGCCCCCATGCACACGCCCGGCGTGCACGGCAGCGGCAGCGGCGAGCTGATCGGCGTCCTGTCCGTGGACCGGCCGCGCAACGGCCGGCTGCCGGGCGCGTGGGGGCGCGAGGCGCTCCAGATGTACGCGTTCCAGGCCGCCATCGCGATCAGCAACGCCCGCCTGCGGGCGAACATGCAGCGCGCGCTGGTCAGGCTGGAGCGCGAGCAGCAGGCGCTGCGGGCCAGCGAGGAAAGCTTCAGGCAGGCCTTCGAGTACGCCCCCTCCGGCATGGCCATCGCCGAGATGGGCGGCGACCAGCACGGCCGGATCCTGCGCACCAACGACGCCCTGTGCCGGCTGCTCGGCCGCCCCGCCTCCGCGATGCGCCGCTACGCCTTCTCCGACCTCGTCCACCCCGAGGACATCGGCACCCTGCTCAGGACCTCCGCCGAGGGCGGTCGCGCCGAGCTCCGCCTCGGCCGCCGCGACGGCACCTACGTCTGGGTGTCCCTGCGCAACAGCGTGGTCGCCGACGCCGCCGACGGACCGCGCTTCCTGCTGACGCACGTCGAGGACATAGAGGAGCGCAAGCGGCGCGAGCTCCAGCTCGCCCACCGCGCCTCCCACGACTCCCTGACCGGGCTGCCGAACTCCGCCGAACTGCGCGCCCGGCTCTCCTCGCGGCTGTGCCAGCGCCCCGCCCACGCCGGTGCCCTGGAGTCCCTGGACGCGGCCTACGGTCACCCGGCCTACGACGTCAACGGCCACGGCTTCGACTTCCGCCCCGGCGCCGAGGCCTTCGACGGCTACGACCACCACGTCCACACCGTCGCCCCCGAGGGTGACAAGGACGACGGCACCAAGGGCCTCGCGGTGCTCTTCTGCGACCTCGACGGCTTCAAGTCGATCAACGACCGGTTCGGGCACAACGCGGGCGACGCCGTCCTCATCGAGGTCTCGCGCCGGCTCTCCGGGGCCGTCCGGGACGGCGACACCGTGGCCCGGCTCGGCGGCGACGAGTTCGTGGTGCTCGCCGACGGGCTCGGCCGGGCCGACGCCCAGGACCTGGCCGTACGGCTGCGCAACGAGATCATCCAGCCGATCCGGGTCGACGGCCGCGCCGTGCGGGTGGGCGCCAGCTTCGGCATCGGGTGGGCCCACTGCGGCATGACCGCCGACGAGGTGCTGAAGTCCGCGGACGAGCGGATGTACGTAGAGAAACGATCTCGTCCCAAACAGCACAGACGTGCGGGATGAAGCCCAGGTCAGCGAGCTGATGCGGTCCGAGTCACCCGTTCGGGTCAGCCAGAGCGGGTAGGCTCGCCCTTCGCTACACGTACCGCATCCGCCCCGCACCTGGTGAGGAGACCAAGGGATGACGTCCGGCAACAACGGCGCCACTACGCCCGAGGACGACGACCCGTTCGGCTACCTCTACGCCGACGGGCAGGCCAACGGCGCCCAGCCACCGTCCGGTGGCTACGGCTACCCGAACTCGGTGAACCGGGTGCGCTCGGTGGGCCAGCGGCAGTACGGCCAGCAGACGGCGGCACCCTACGCACACGTGCCGCAGCAGCAGGGCGGGTACGCCCAGCCGAACGCGCACTACTCGGCCCCCGAGACCTTCCCGGGCGGCGCCCCGACCACCCAGCAGCAGATGGCCTCCTACAGCGACGGCATCGGCGGCGGCGGCCGCGGCCGGGGGCCGAACACCAGAGGGCTGCTGATCGGCGCGATCGCGGTGGTCGCCGCGGTCGTCATCGGTATCGCGGTGGCGATGGCGGGCGGCGAAGGCGACGACGACGGCGGCAACCAGGCCGACTCCACGCCGACCCAGTCCCAGAGCACGGACCCGAGCCCGTCGGCCAGCAGCAGCGCCGAGGAGAAGGAAGAGATCAAGCCGGTCGACGGCAAGTCGCTGCGCCTCGGCGGCACGGCCGCGATCGCCTCGGACGTCCAGGGCGCCCAGTCCTCCGGCGGCTTCTACGTCGGCAACCTCAACCAGGTCGGCAACTCGGTCACCTGGACCGTGGACGGCATCCCCACGGACGGCGACTACACGCTGTTCGCGCGCTACAGCGCGGCCGGCGAGAACCAGTCGATGACGCTGACGGTCAACGGCAAGCCGTTCGGCTCCAAGCTGCGCATGGACAACTTCGCGAACGCCGCCGACGGCGACTTCGCCAAGGGCTGGACCACCACGTACGCCTACCCGACCCTCAACAAGGGCACCAACACCATCTCGGTGTCCTGCGCCGAGGGCGACAAGTGCAACGTCCTGCTGGACCAGCTGTGGCTGAAGTCCGGGCAGGTCAAGGGCTAGGCCTCACCCGTCACGGCCACCCGGCCCAGCAGTTCCTCGTAGGTCCGCCGGTCGAACTCCCCGGCCACCGGTGACAGCACGCTCGCCGCGGACAGGGCCGCCGCGCGGGCCAGCCGGTCCGGCCAGGGGACACCTTCGACCAGGCCCGACAGCAGGCCCGCGACCGCCGCGTCGCCCGCGCCGGTCGGGTTGCCGCGCAGCGGTGCGGGCGGGACGGCCCGCCAGCGGCCCTCCGGGGTGTGGGCGAGCAGACCGCCGGCGCCCAGCGAGGCGACCACCGTGCGGGCGCCGCGGCGGCGGGCGTCCCGCGTGGCGCGCAACGGCTCGTGGGAGCCGGTCAGCTCGGCCAGCTCGTCGGCGTTGGGCTTGATGACATCCGGGCGGGCGGCGACGGCCCGGCGCAGGGGTTCGCCGCTGGTGTCCAGCAGCACCGGGACGCCCGCGGCGCGTGCCGCGCGGACCAGGCTCGCGTAGGCGCCGACCGGGAGGCCCGGCGGGAGGCTGCCGCAGAGGGCCACCGCGTCCGCCGACGCGAGCAGAGTGTCGTAAAACTCCTGGAAGGCGGACCACTCGGCCGGGGTGACGACCGGGCCCGGCTCGTTGAGCTGGGTGGTGTCGCCGGTGCGGCCGTCGACGACCGCGATCGTGCGGCGGGTCGTACCGGCGAGCGGGACGAGGGCGTCGCGCACCCCGGTACCGTCGGTGAGCAGGTCGCGTACGACCCCGCCCGTCGCGCCGCCCGTGAAGCCGGTGGCGGTCACCTCGTGGCCGAGGGCCGCCAGCACCCGCGCCACGTTCAGGCCCTTGCCGCCGGGGCGTTCGAGGACCTCGGAGACGCGGTGGGAGGCGTGCGGGCGCAACGCCGCTACGCGGTACGTGATGTCGAGAGCGGTGTTCAGCGTGACCGTGAGGATCACCCGGGCCGACCTCCCCGGGTCAGTGGTGCCGTCTGTTCCGGTCCTGATCATGCCAAAGACAGAGCGGCCGTCCCAGCCCTCGGAACGGCCGCCGTCGCACGGGTGCCGGACGGATCAGCCCAGTTGGGGATCGATTACCCATGCGCCCCGGCGCAGCACGCCCTTCACCTCGTAGGCGTCGTCCAGAAGCACCAGGTCGGCGTACTTGCCCGGCTCCAGCGAGCCGATCGTGTCGGACATCCCCAGCAGCCGGGCCGGGTTGGTGGACAGGGCCTTCACCACGTCCTCCACGGGCAGCTTGTCGACCGTCACCGCGCGCTTGAAGGCACGGTCCAGGGTGAGGGTCGAGCCGGCGATCGAGCCGCCCTCCACCAGCCGGGCGACGCCGTCGGCGACCTCCACCTCCAGCGGGCCGAGCATGTACCGGCCGTCGCCGAAGCCGGCCGCGTCCATCGCGTCGGTGATGAACGCCACCCGGTCCGCGCCCGCGTGACGGAACGCCAGCTGCAGGGAGGCGGGGTGCAGATGCGTACCGTCGTTGATCAGCTCGACGGTGATCCGGTCGTCCTCCAGGAGGGCCGCGATCGGTCCCGGGGCGCGGTGGCCGAGGGCGGGCATCGCGTTGAAGAGGTGCGTCGCCACGGTGGCGCCCGCGTCGATCGCCTCGACCGTCTGCTCGTACGTCGCGTCCGTGTGGCCGATCGCCGCGATGACGCCGTGCTCGGCGAGCAGGCGTACGGAGTCGATGCCGCCGGGCAGTTCGGTGGCGAGGGTGACCATCCTGGCCTTGCCGCGCGCGGCGTCGATCAGCTTGCGCACCTCGGCCGGGTCCGGGTCGCGCAGCAGCTCCTCGGAGTGCGCGCCCTTGCGGCACGGGGAGATGAACGGGCCCTCGAAGTGGATCCCGGCGATGTCGCCCTGCTCGGCCAGCTCGGAGAGGAATCCCGCGCGCTGGGCGAGGAAGTCCATGTCACCGGTGACCGTGGAGGCGACGAGGGTGGTGGTGCCGTGGCGGCGGTGGGTGTCGATGCCGCGGAGGACTTCGTCGACGGTGCCCGAGGTGAAGGAGGCTCCGCCTCCGCCGTGGTTGTGGAGGTCTACGAAGCCGGGGACCAGGTAATGGCCGGTTACGTCGATGACCTGGGCGTTCTCTTGCGCGGTCGCGGCGATTCGGTCGCCCTCGATGATCACTTGGCCGTTGTCGATCACTCCTGTGGGGAGTGCTACGTGGGCTCCCTTGAGGACCATCTGCGGGCCGGTGGGGGCTGAGCGCGCCCCGCGGCGGAGCCGCAATTGAGCACTGTCCCGCGCCCCTGAGGGGGTTGCCATCAGGTGGGTTCCTCCTGGATCCGAGTTGTAGTAGTCAGCAGGTCCCAGGCCAGGAGGCCCGCGCCCAGACAGCCCGCCGTGTCCCCCAGAGCCGCCGGGACGATCTCCGGCACCTTCTGGAAGGTGACCCTGCGCCGGACGGCGTCCCGCAGGGGTGTGAACAAGGTTTCCCCCGCCTCGGCGAGGCCGCCACCGATGATCAGCGTGCGCGGGTCCAGCAGGGTGAGGGCGGTGACCAGGCCGTCGGCCAGGGCGTCCACGGCCTCCTGCCAGACACGCACGGCGTTCGGGTCACCGGACGCGACGGCCTTGGCGCAGTCGGCCGCGTCCGCGTCCGGGTTCCCGTCCGCCCTCGCCCAGGCCTCGCTCACCGCGGCCGCGGAGGCGAACCGTTCCAGGCAGCCGCGCTGTCCGCAGGGGCAGGGAGCGCCTCCGGGGCGTACGACGACATGGCCGATCTCGCCCGCGAACCCGTGCGCCCCGGCCTCGACCCGCCCGTCCACCCCGATCGCGCCCGCGATGCCGGTGCCGAGCGCCACGAACAGGAACCGGTCGGTGCCTCGGCCCGCGCCGACCCGGCCCTCGGCGAGGCCGCCGGTGCGTACGTCGTGGCCGAGGGCGGCCGGGACGCCGAGCCGGGTGGTGATCAGCTCGCGCAGGGGTACGTCGCGCCAGCCGAGGTTGGCCGAGTAGGCGGCGATGCCGGCCGCCTCGTCGACGATGCCGGGGACGGCGACACCGGCCGCGGCGGCGGGCTCGCCGAATGTCTCGGCGCCGTGCGCGCGCAGCTCGGCGGCGAAGTCGAGGATGCCCGCCACGACCGAGTCGGGGCCGCGCTCGCGTCCGGTCGGCCGACGGGCCTGGTGCAGCAGAGCGCCGTCCGCCCCGACCAGGGCGGCCTTCATCCCGGTGCCGCCCACGTCGAGGGCGATGACATGTCTCACGGGGACAGTGTGGCCCGTCGACCCGGGAGAGGTCTAGTCCACTCACGTGGTGTAGACCTTATGGCGTCGGGTCGAAAGTTTTCGCAGGGTTGGGGCTG
Source organism: Streptomyces sp. NPDC002776 (assembly GCF_053592195.1). Taxonomy (NCBI): domain Bacteria; kingdom Bacillati; phylum Actinomycetota; class Actinomycetes; order Kitasatosporales; family Streptomycetaceae; genus Streptomyces; species Streptomyces sp. NPDC002776. The sequence continues at coordinate 137,837 of NZ_JBSFVG010000006.1, forward strand.
GAAGAGCAGTGCAGCGGCGTGGGGCAGGAATGATCGCGGTGGTGTCCGCACTGGGCATGACGGCGGTGCTGGGCGGCTGCGGCCTGACCGGAGGGTCGGACGAGGTCACGCTGCGGCTGGTCGCCGCCGACTACGGCGACAGCGCGGCGAACAGCTCCCGGAAGTACTGGGCCTCGCTGGTCGAGGAGTACGAGAAGACCCACCCGGACGTGAACATCGAGGTCAGCGTCTACTCCTGGACCGAGGTCGACCGCAAGGTCAGGGAGCTCGTGGACGCCGGGAAGGCACCTGACCTGGCGCAGATCGGGGCCTACGCGGACTACGCCAGGGCCGGAAAGCTGTACACCGCCAGCGAGCTGCTCTCCATCACCACCCAGGCCGACTTCCTCACGCAGCTGGCCGCCGCGGGCGCGGTCAACGGCACCCAGTACGGCATGCCGTTCGCCTCCTCCACGCGTCTGCTCTTCTACAACAAGTCCCTCTTCGAGCGGGCCGGCATCACTCCCCCCGAGACCTGGCAGGAACTCGCCGCCGACGCCGAGGCGCTGAAGGCGGACGGGGTGAAGTACCCGTACGCCCTGCCGCTCGGACCCGAGGAGGCGCAGGCGGAGACCATGCAGTGGCTGCTCAGCGGGGGCGGCGGTTACACCGACACCGACGCCGGTACCTACGGCATCGACTCCGCGGAGAACATCCAGACCTTCGGCTGGCTGAAGGACGAACTGGTCGACAAGGAGCTGACGGGACCGGTCGCGCCCGCCTCGCTCAACCGCGCCGACGCCTTCGAGGCGTTCACGGACGGCGACGTCGGCATGCTCAACGGGCATCCCTCGCTGATGAAGGCGGCCGCCGCGAAGGGCGTGGAGTTCGGCATGGTGCCGATGCCCGGCGAGGACGGGCCGAGCAAGGTCTCCATGGGCGTGGCCGACTGGATGATGGCGTTCAAGCAGAACGGCCACGCCAAGGAGACCGGCGACTTCCTCGACTTCGTCTACGACGAGAAGAACGTGCTCGCCTTCTCCCGCGAGTACGACCTGCTGCCCGTGACGAACTCGGTCTGGGACACCATGAGCGCCGCGGAGCAGGACGCCGGTCTCCGGCCCTTCCTCAAGGCCCTGCCCACCTCCGAGCTCTACCCGGTGGGCCGTACCTCCTGGGCCGCGGTCAGCGCGGCGGTGAAGGAGAAGATCGGCACCGCGGTCGCCCCCGGCGGCAGCCCCGCCACGGTGCTGCGCCGGCTGCAGGTGACGGCGGTGGCGGAGGAGAGCGCGGAGTAGCCGGACTGTCGGTGGCGGGGGTTACGGTGCCAGGTATGGCACCGGACCCGCTGAACCCCAGGGAACAGTCCATCCTCGCCCTGGAACGCCGCGGCTTCCCCGGCCCGGGCGCCAAGGAGCGCGCGATACGCGAGGAACTGGGCCTGGCCCCCGTCCGCTACTACCAGCTCCTCAACGCCCTCCTGGACGACGAGCGGGCCCTCGCGCACGACCCGGTGACGGTGAACCGGCTGCGCAGGGTGCGCGAGTCACGGCGAGCGGAGCGGTGAGGCCCTGCTGACCGGCGAGGGCGGAGCTGGATAGGGTCGCCGTATGGGCAGCCACACCGAATCGACCTCCCTGCCGACCCCGGTCACCCCCGCCGGCCGGGCCGGCCTCGACGCGATCCTCGCCGAACCCGCGCGGGCGGTGATCGCCATCGACTTCGACGGGACCCTCGCGCCGATCGTGCCGGACCCCGAACAGGCACGGGCGCATCCGGACGCGGTGGGCGCGCTCGCCGCGCTCGCGCCGAAGGTGGCCGCCGTCGCCGTGGTCACCGGCCGGCCCGCCGGAGTCGCGGTCCGCCACGGCGGCTTCGCCGGGGTGCCGGGCCTGGAGCGTCTCGTCGTCCTCGGCCACTACGGCGCCGAGCGCTGGGACGCCGTCACCGGCACCGTCAACGCCCCCGCCCCCCACCCCGGGGTCGCCGCCGTCCGCGCGGAGCTGCCCGGATTCCTCGACGGGGTCGGCGCCTGGCGCGGCACCTGGATCGAGGAGAAGGGCAGCGCGGTCGCCGTGCACACCCGCCGGGCCGGTGATCCGCAGGCCGCCTTCGAGGCCCTGCGCGAGCCCCTCGCCGAGCTGGCCGCCCGGCACGGCCTGATCGTCGAACCGGGCCGGCTCGTCCTGGAACTGCGTCCGCCCGGCATGGACAAGGGCGTCGCCCTCCTCGGCTACGTCGGCGAGACCGACGCCACCTCGGTCCTCTTCGCCGGCGACGACCTGGGCGACCTGCCCGCCTACGCGGCCGTCGACAAACTCCGCGCCGACGGCACCCCCGGCCTGCTGGTGTGCAGCAGGGGCAGCGAGCAGGTCCCGGAGCTCCAGGAGAAGGCCGACCTGGTGGTCCCGGGCCCCGCGGGAGTGGTGGCGCTACTGAGCGAGCTGGCGGCGCACCTGCGGTGAGCCGGCGGGATCAGCCGGTCAGCGCCCGCAGCTGGGACATGAACCACTGCGCGGGGGGCAGGGCCGTGGCCGCCGCGGCCAGCCGCTTGGAGCGGTCGGCCCGCTCGTGCGGCGGCATCGTCAGGGCCTCGTGCAGGGCGCGCGCGGTGTCCAGGACGTCGTACGGGTTCACCACGATCGCGTGCTCGCCGAGCTCCTCGTACGCACCCGCCTCCCGCGACAGCACCAGCGCGCATCCCTCGTCGGAGACGACCGGCACCTCCTTCGCGACCAGGTTCATGCCGTCCCGGATGGGGTTGACCAGGGCCACGTCGGCGAGCCGGTACGCGGCGAGGGAGCGCGCGAAGTCGTCCTTGACGTGCAGCACGACCGGAGTCCAGCCCGGGGTGCCGTACCGGGCGTTGATCTCGTCGGCGACCCGCTGCACCTCGGCCGTGTACTCCCGGTAGACGGCGAGGTCCTGCCGGGAGGGGTAGGCGAAGGCCACGTGCACGACCCGCTCGCGCCACTCGGGGTGGTCGTCGAGGAGCTGCCGGTAGGCCAGCAGCCCGCGCACGATGTTCTTCGACAGCTCGGTCCGGTCCACCCGGACGATCGTCCGGCGGCCCTCCCCGATCTCCGCGCGCAGCGCCGTCATCCGCTCCTCGACGTCCGCCTCGTGCGACCGGCGGCGCAGGAAGTCCGCGTCCGCCCCCAGCCCGTGCACCCCGACCTCGGTGTCCCCGAGCCCGCCCGCCAGCTGCGTGCAGCACGCGGTGAACGCGTCCGCCCAGCGCTGGGTGAGGAAGCCGAGCCGGTCGGCGCCGAGCATGCCCTCCAGCACCTCGCGCGCCACCCGGTCGGGCAGCATGCGGAAGTAGTCCACCGGGGCCCACGGGGTGTGCGAGAAGTGGCTGATGCGCAGGTCGGGGCGGAGCTTGCGCAGCAGCCCCGGCACCAGCGTCAGGTGGTAGTCCTGCACCAGGACCGCCGCACCCTCGGCCGCCTCGTCGGCCAGCGCCTCGGCGAAGGCCCGGTTGAAGCGGACGTAGTTCTCCCACTGCCGCCAGAACGCGGAGTCGAAGGTGGGCTCCAGCGGGGTCTGGTAGAGCATGTGGTGGACGAACCAGAGCACGGAGTTGGCGACGCCGTTGTACGCGTCCGCGTGCACCTCGGCCGGTACGGCGAGCATCCGCACGCCGTCCTCGCCCACCCCGCGCCGCACCGCCTCGCGGTCGCCGTCGGACAGCGCGGAGCACACCCACAGGGCACCGGCGTCCGGGCCGATGGCCGAGAGGCCCGACACCAGTCCGCCGCCCCCGCGCTTGGTGCGCAACGAGCCGTCTTCCTGCACTTCATAGGAGACCGGGCCGCGGTTCGACGCGACCAGCACCTGAGCGGCGCCGTACATGGAAGCCATGTGCTCCAACCTAGCCCGTGCCGTAAACGCTCAAACGTGCGATGCGCCGCGTGCGGCGTGGGTTACGCCACCTTGCGGGACGCGTACTCCGCTATCTCCGCCATCGGCGGCCGCTCCTCGGTGTCCACCGAGTACGTCCGCGGCTCGAAACCGTCCTCGCCGCGCTCGAACTGGGTGAGCGCGGGGCGGATGAGGTGTCCGCGGGCCAGCCGGAGCTGGGCCGTGCGGTAGATCGCGGCGGACATCCGGCCGAGCGCCCGGCCGTCCTGGTGCCGGTGCTTGCGCACCCCGACGTCGACCTGGGCCAGCGCGTCGAGGCCGGCCAGGTGCAGCGCGTCGACCAGCATGCCGAGCTCCACGCCGTAGCCGACGGGGAAGGGGAGCTGTTCCAGCAGGGCGCGGCGGGCGGCGTACTCCCCGCCGAGCGGCTGCACGAAGCCGGCGAGCTGCGGCCAGTGCATGTTCAGCAGCGGGCGGGCCATCAGCTCGGTGACCCGGCCGCCCTGGCCCGCCGCCTGCCCGAGCGGGCGGTCGTACATCGCCTTGACGAGGTCCACCCCGGGGTCGGTGAGCAGCGGGCCGACGATGCCGGAGACGAAGTCCGAGGAGAACTCCTTCAGGTCCGCGTCGATGAAGCAGACGATGTCGCCGCGGGTGACCAGCAGCGAGCGCCAGAGCACCTCGCCCTTGCCGGGCACGGCGGGCAGCCGCGGCAGGATCGCGTCCCGGTGCACGACCGTCGCCCCGGCCGCCGCGGCGACCTCGGCGGTGCGGTCGGTGGACCCGGAGTCGACGACGACGATCTCGTCGACCAGCGGGACCTGGTGCATCAGGTCGTGCCGGATGACGGCGACGATGTCACCGACCGTCTCCTCCTCGTCGAGCGCGGGCAGCACGACGGAGACGGACTGGCCCGAGCTGCGCTTCGCGGCCATGATCTGGTGGAGCGGGCGATCGGTCACCGACCAGGAGCGGGTGCTCAGCCAGCGCTCGACTTCTTCCAGCACGTAGGCGGCTCCTTCGCTTGTGATCCGCTGTTTGTGATCCATCTCGCCGTTCGGACGACTATCTCAACTGTCCCGGTCGTCGGTTACAGTCTTGAACAACGCGGGTGACCATCGCATGTCCTGGCCGGCCCGGCGTTCACAACTTCATACCGCTCATCCAGAGGGGCAGAGGGATACGGCCCGATGAAGCCCCGGCAACCCTCCAGCCGGTCTCGTTCACGCGAGGCTCCCGGCTAGGGAAGGTGCCAAATCCGTCTCACGGCGAGATGCGTCGTGAGGAAGATGAGGAGAAAGGGCCTCGCCTCACATGGCTGTGCAGACTGTCGCAAGCACCGGGAACACCACTGTCGATCTCGGTCCCGCCGCCGCCCTGAGCTGCCGGGAGTGCGGACACCGCGTCCCGCTCGGCCCGGTCTTCGCGTGCGAGGAGTGTTTCGGCCCGCTGGAGATCGCCTACGACTTCTCGGCGTACGACACCGAGGAACTCCGCAAGCGCATCGAAGCGGGACCCGCGAACATCTGGCGTTACGCGCCCCTGCTGCCCGTCCCCTCGGACGTGGCCGGCAAGCCCAACCTCAACCCCGGCTGGACCGCGCTCGTCAAGGCCGACAACCTGGCCCGCGAGCTCGGCGTGACCGGCGGCCTGTATGTGAAGGACGACTCCGGCAACCCGACGCACTCCTTCAAGGACCGGGTCGTCGCCCAGGCCCTGGAGGCCGCCCGGGCCTTCGGCTTCACCACGCTCTCCTGCTCGTCGACGGGCAACCTGGCCGGTGCCGTCGGCGCCGCCGCGGCCCGCGCCGGCCTCCGTTCCTGCGTGTTCATCCCGCACGACCTGGAGCAGGGCAAGGTCGTGATGGCCGCGGTGTACGGCGGCGAGCTGGTCGGCATCGAGGGCAACTACGACGACGTGAACCGCTTCTGCTCCGAGCTGATCGGCGACCCGGCCGGTGAGGGCTGGGGCTTCGTCAACGTCAACCTGCGGCCGTACTACGCGGAGGGTTCCAAGACCCTGGCGTACGAGATCTGCGAGCAGCTCGGCTGGCGGCTCCCGGACCAGATCGTCGTGCCGATCGCGTCCGGCTCGCAGCTGACGAAGATCGACAAGGGGCTGCAGGAGCTGATCAAGCTCGGGCTCGTCGAGGACAGGCCGTACAAGATCTTCGGCGCGCAGGCCGAGGGGTGCTCGCCGGTGTCGGTGGCCTACAAGGCGGGCCACGACGTGGTCCGGCCGCAGAAGCCGAACACCATCGCCAAGTCGCTGGCCATCGGCAACCCGGCCGACGGGCCCTACGTCCTGGACATCGCCCGGCGCACCGGCGGCGCGGTGGAGGACGTGACGGACGAGCAGGTGGTCGACGCGATCAAGCTGCTGGCCCGGACCGAGGGGATCTTCGCGGAGACGGCGGGCGGCGTGACGTTGGGCGTGACGCGCAAGCTGATCGAGAACGGCCTGCTCGACCCCGCCAAGACGACGGTCGTCCTCAACACCGGCGATGGCCTCAAGACCCTCGACGCGGTGGCCGGCACCGGCCTCACCGCGACGATCCGCCCGAACCTCGACTCCTTCCGAGAGGCTGGCCTCGACTCATGAGCGTCAAAGTCCGCATCCCCACCATCCTGCGCACCTACACCGGTGGTGCCGCCGAGGTGACGGCCGAGGGTGGCACCCTCGCCGAGGTCATCGCCGACCTGGAGAAGAACCACACCGGAATCGCCGCCCGGGTCCTGGACGACCAGGGCAAGCTGCGCCGGTTCGTGAATGTGTACGTCAATGACGACGACGTCCGCTTCGAGCAGGGCCTGCAGACGGCGATCCCCGACGGCGCCGGAGTTTCCATCATTCCGGCGGTGGCCGGCGGCTGATCGTTACCGTCGGTAAGGCGTATCACTCTGAGTTCATCGAATTGCCCTCTCCGTAAGACAAACGGAGGGGGCAATTCTGCTTGGTTGAGCGCGGTACAGTTGGGGAACCCGCCCCACTTCGCATGCCGGGCGCATATGAGTCCTGAAGCCCTATGCGACGAGAAGTAGCCAAAGTGTGCGCGCCTTTTGCGTCATCTGCTCCTTTTATGGGGCCCGACTTGCCCTGAGTTCGGGCGAATTCTCACTACATTCCGGACTGTGCGCGTCCAGAATTCTCGTCCGATTGACCTGTTGCAGACGGCAGTTGGACAGATACATTCAGCCGCGGTCGACGCGTTCCGGCGCACGCCCCCAAACCGTGGGGGGTGAGGTCTGACCCGGATCCGCGAAGTGCGGATCTGTGCAAGGGCCAGTAATAGGGGAGTTAGGCATGGCTCAGGGCACCGTCAAGTGGTTCAACGCGGAGAAGGGGTACGGCTTCATCGCGGTCGACGGTGGTGCGGATGTTTTCGTCCACTACAGCGCGATCCAGATGGACGGGTACCGCACCCTGGAAGAGGGCCAGCGGGTCGAGTTCGAGATCTCGCAGGGCCAGAAGGGCCCGCAGGCCGACATGGTTCGCGTATCTGCCTGAACGCGCGACCAACGAACCGCAAGCTACGTCTTCCGCTGAAGGGCTCGCACCAAGGGGACCCAACCCCCCGGGTGCGAGCCCTTCCGTGTGCCCGGCGGACCCGACGGCAACCGCATGAGAACCGCACACAGGGGGCCCGAAACCCGAGAGCCGCTTGCACTCGCCTACCCCGAGTGCTAATCATTGGCGTTAGCACTCTGAAGGTGAGAGTGACAACGAAGGACCGGGTCGGTGAGGCCCGCAGGCCAGGTGGGGCAAGGAACCACAGGCCGGCGAGCCGTCCGTCGCGGGCGCGGGCGCGGTCCGAAGGAATCACCCCCAGTCCTGGAGGGACCACTTCACATGGCCAAGATCATCGCGTTCGACGAGGAGGCGCGGCGCGGCCTCGAGCGCGGCATGAACCAGCTCGCGGACGCCGTGAAGGTGACGCTCGGCCCCAAGGGCCGCAACGTCGTCCTCGAGAAGAAGTGGGGCGCCCCCACGATCACCAACGACGGTGTCTCCATCGCCAAGGAGATCGAGCTCGAGGACCCGTACGAGAAGATCGGCGCCGAGCTGGTCAAGGAAGTCGCCAAGAAGACGGACGACGTCGCCGGTGACGGTACGACCACGGCGACCGTTCTCGCCCAGGCGCTGGTCCGCGAGGGCCTGCGCAACGTCGCCGCCGGTGCCAACCCGATGGCCCTGAAGCGCGGTATCGAGAAGGCCGTCGAGGCCGTCTCCGCCGCCCTGCTGGAGCAGGCGAAGGACGTCGAGACCAAGGAGCAGATCGCCTCCACGGCCTCCATCTCCGCCGCCGACACCCAGATCGGCGAGCTCATCGCCGAGGCCATGGACAAGGTCGGCAAGGAAGGCGTCATCACCGTCGAGGAGTCCCAGACCTTCGGTCTGGAGCTGGAGCTCACCGAGGGTATGCGCTTCGACAAGGGCTACATCTCGGCGTACTTCGCCACCGACATGGAGCGTATGGAGGCCGTCCTCGACGACCCGTACATCCTGATCGCCAACTCCAAGATCTCCTCGGTCAAGGACCTGCTCCCGCTGCTGGAGAAGGTCATGCAGTCGGGCAAGCCGCTGCTGATCATCGCCGAGGACGTCGAGGGCGAGGCCCTGTCGACCCTGGTCGTCAACAAGATCCGCGGCACCTTCAAGTCCGTCGCCGTCAAGGCCCCGGGCTTCGGCGACCGCCGCAAGGCGATGCTGAACGACATCGCCATCCTCACCGGCGGCGAGGTCATCTCCGAGGAGGTCGGTCTCAAGCTCGAGAACACCTCCCTGGACCTCCTGGGCAAGGCCCGCAAGGTCGTCATCACCAAGGACGAGACCACGATCGTCGACGGTTCCGGCTCCTCGGAGCAGGTCCAGGGCCGGGTCAACCAGATCCGCGCCGAGATCGAGAACAGCGACTCGGACTACGACCGCGAGAAGCTGCAGGAGCGTCTGGCGAAGCTGGCCGGCGGCGTGGCCGTCATCAAGGCCGGTGCCGCCACCGAGGTGGAGCTCAAGGAGCGCAAGCACCGCATCGAGGACGCCGTGCGCAACGCCAAGGCGGCCGTCGAGGAGGGCATCGTCGCCGGTGGTGGCGTGGCCCTGCTGCAGGCCTCCTCGGTCTTCGAGAAGCTCGACCTCTCGGGCGACGAGGCGACCGGCGCCAACGCCGTGAAGCTCGCGCTGGAGGCCCCGCTCAAGCAGATCGCCGTCAACGGCGGTCTCGAGGGCGGCGTCATCGTCGAGAAGGTGCGCAACCTGCCCGTCGGCCACGGCCTGAACGCCGCGACCGGTGAGTACGTCGACATGATCGCCGAGGGCATCATCGACCCGGCGAAGGTGACGCGTTCCGCGCTGCAGAACGCCGCCTCCATCGCGGCGCTGTTCCTCACCACCGAGGCCGTCATCGCCGACAAGCCGGAGAAGGCCGCCGCGGCCGCTCCGGGCGGCATGCCGGGCGGTGACATGGACTTCTGATCGACTCCGGTCGGTCGTCGTTCTGCCGAGGGCGGCACTCCCTGTTCGTCAGGGGGTGCCGCCCTCGGGCGTGTTCGTGGGCTGGGTCATACGGTCGTTTCCCCAGCGGGGGAATGGGGGCGGGGGTCCCGGAGGTTGACGCCGAGGTGTGGTAAATGCACGCGCACATACCCGTCGGTACCCCCTCAAGGAGCCCCCACGTGACCGTCGCCCCCTCCGAGGCCGCCTCGCGCGCCGCCGAGATCCTCTCCCGCCCGACCTCGATCAACGGCCTGACCGTGCCCAACCGCATCGTCATGGCGCCGATGACCCGGATGTTCTCGCCGGGCGGTGTCCCGGGCGAGGACGTGGTGTCGTACTACGCCCGCCGGGCCGCCGCCGGTGTCGGTCTGATCGTCACCGAGGGGACGTACGTCGGCCATGACTCGGCCGGGCAGAGCGACCGGGTGCCGCGCTTCCACGGGGCCGAGCAGCTCGCGGGCTGGGCGAAGGTCGCCGACGCGGTGCACGCGGCGGGCGGCACGATCGTTCCGCAGCTGTGGCACATCGGCATGGTCCGCCGCCAGGGCGAGCCGCCGTTCGCGGACGCCCCCGCGGTCGGCCCCTCGGGTCTGCGCATCGGCGCCGACGAGGTCACCGGCAAGGCCATGACCCAGCAGGACCTCGACGACGTCATCGGCGCGTTCGCCGAGGCCGCCGCCGCGGCGGAGCGGATCGGCTTCGACGGCGTCGAGCTGCACGGCGCGCACGGCTATCTGATCGACCAGTTCCTGTGGGCGGGCACCAACCGCCGCACGGATGCCTACGGCGGTGACCCGGTGTCCCGGACCCGGTTCGCCGCGGAGATCGTGGCCGCCGTCCGCGCCGCCGTCTCGCCCGGCTTCCCCGTCATCTTCCGCTACTCGCAGTGGAAGCAGGACGCCTACGACGCCCGCCTCGCCGGGACCCCGGAGGAGCTGGAGGCCATCCTCGCCCCGCTCGCCGCGGCCGGTGTCGACGCCTTCCACGCCTCCACGCGCCGCTACTGGCTCCCCGAGTTCGAGGGATCGGACCTGAATCTGGCGGGCTGGACCAAGAAGCTGACCGGCAGGCCCGCCATCACCGTCGGCTCGGTCGGCCTGAACGGCGACTTCCTCAAGGCGTTCCAGGGCGAGGGGGCCGAGACGGGCTCCCTCGACAACCTCCTGGACCGCCTGGAGCGCGACGAGTTCGACCTGGTGGCCGTCGGCCGCGCCCTGCTCCAGGACCCGCACTGGGCGCGGAAGGTCCTGGCGGGACGCGTGTCGGAACTGGCCGCGTACGACCCGGCCGCCCTGAAGTCCCTGAGCTGACGCTCACCCCGGGGGCCCGGGAGCTGCGGGAGCTGAAGTCGGATCTGCTGCTGGGCCAGCCACGGCCCGCAGACCGAAGGTGTACGTCGTCAGGAAGCCCACCGCGTACCCCGTCAGCAGCCCGCCCGCGTAGATCGCGGCCGTCGGGGCCAGGCCCCTGTTGCCCGCCAGCAGCGGGAACAGCGCCCACCCCGACGGCCCGATCGCCGTCGCGCCCACCCGCTCGCCGAGCATCGCGAACAGCCCGACGAAGGCGCCCCCGGCGGCTCCGCCCACACAGGCGGTGAGGAAGGGGCGGCCGAGCGGCAGGGAGACTCCGTAGATCAGCGGCTCGCCCACGCCCAGCAGCCCGGCCGGGAGCGCCGACCTGATCGTCGTACGCATGGTCGTGTCGTGGCGCAGCCGGACGTACACCGCTGCCGCCGCGCCCACCTGGCCGGCGCCCGCCATGGCGAGCAGCGGGAGGAGGACGGTGTGGCCCTGCTGCTCGATGAGGGTGGCGTGGATCGGGATCAGGGCCTGGTGGAGGCCCAGCATGACCAGGGGGAGGAAGAGGCCGCCGAGGACCAGGCCCGCGAAGGCTCCCGTCGTCGTCAGCAGCCAGGTCGCCGCCGTGCCGATGGCGGTCGAGACCGCGCCGGCGGTGTACATGAGGCCGTAGAGCGTGGCCAGGCCCGCGACGAGGACCGTGAGGGTGGGGGTGAGCAGGACGTCCAGCGTGGGCGGGACCCAGCGGCGGCACCACTTCTCGACGTACACGCCCAGCAGGGCCGCCGCCAGCGCCCCGAGCACTCCGCCCTGCCCCGGTGCCAGGGTCACCCCGAACGCCGTCACCTTCGCCACCCCCGGGTAGACGACGATCGCCGCCACCGCGCCGCCGAGCACCGGGGTGCCGCCGAACTCCTTCGCCGTGTTGTGCCCGACGAAGACCGCGATCAGGGACATGAAGGCGGTGGCGATCACCGACAGGGCCGGGGTCACCCCGGGCAGCCAACGGAGGTTGAGCAGCAGGCCGTTGAGCCCGGCCAGCACCCCGCAGCCGATCAGCGCCGGGATCAGCGGCACGAAGATGTTCGCGACCCGGCGCAGGGCCAGCTTCACCGGGGTCGCGTTGCGCTGCTGCCGCGCCCGCTTCAGCACCAGCGCCTGGAACTCCGGCGTCACCCGCGCCACCACCCCCGGCCCGAGCACGATCTGGTAGGTGTCGTCGTCGACCACCCCGAGGACGCCGGGCACCGCCCGCAGCGCCTCCTCGTCCACCAGGGAGCGGTCGGCCAGGCCCAGCCGGAGCCGGGTCATGCAGTGGGCGACGGAGGTGACGTTCGCGGGGCCGCCGACCAGGGGGAGGATCGCGGCGGCGGTGTCGTACGAGGTGCTCACCCCCCGAGCCTGGGGTCAGCGGACCGCCGCCGCCAGCGCGGCACGCAGATGGCCGCCGGACTCCTCCAGAAGGCGGGCGGCCGTCGGGCCGTCGACCCCGGCGAGGATCGCCAGGACGGCGTTCTTCACCTCGCCGTCGGTGGCGGCGAGCGCCCGCTCGATCTCCTCGTCGCCCGCGCCGGTGGCCAGCGCGACGATCCGGCGGGAGCGGGCCCGCAGCTTGTCGTTGGAGGCGCGGACGTCGACCATCAGGTTCCCGTACGTCTTGCCCAGCCGGATCATCGTGATCGTCGAGATCATGTTGAGGACGAGCTTCTGCGCCGTGCCGGACTTCAGGCGGGTGGAGCCGGTGAGCAGCTCGGGGCCCACCACGATCTCGATGCCGTGTTCGGCGGCGGCCGCGAGCGCGCTGTGCGCGTTGCAGGCCAGGCCGATCGTCAGCGCGCCCAGGGCGCGGGCGTGTTCCACCGCGCCGATCGCGTACGGCGTACGGCCGGAGGCGGAGACGCCGACCACCGTGTCCAGGGGCGTCAGCGTGAGCGCGTCGAGGTCGGCGCGCGCCAGCTCCCCGGCGTCCTCGGCGCCCTCCACGGAGCTCACGATGGCCTCGGGTCCGCCCGCGATCAGGCCGACGACCTGGCCGGGGCCGGTGTTGAAGGTGGGCGGGCACTCGGAGGCGTCGAGCACGCCGAGCCGCCCGGCGGTGCCGGCGCCCGCGTAGACGAGCCGTCCGCCGCGCGCCATCCGCTCCGCCACGGCGTCGACGGCGGCGGCGATCTCGGGGAGCCGAGCGGCGACGGCGGCGGGTACGGAGGCGTCCTCGCCGTTCATCAGGCGGGCGATGTCGAGGGTGGGCAGCCGGTCGATGTCGGCGAGGTCGGGGCGGAACGCCTCGGTGGTGAGGGACTCCAACTCGGCGCGCAGCTCACGGGGGTTGGACGGTGAGGTCATGGGCTCTTTCCACGGACGGAACTGATGAGGGCTACCGCCGGTGCCGGTGGGCCAGCGCCTCGTAGGACGCCGACAGGGCGGGCGCGGCGGACTCGTACGTCCGCTGCGCGACTCCTACGAACAGGCAGTCCACGACCAGCAGTTGACCGGTCCTGGACGACATGGCGGCCGGGCGCAGCTCACTCTCGCGCGCGGTGGACGTGGTCAGGACGTGGTCGGCGTACTGGGCGACCGGCCCGTCCGGCCGTCCGGTGATCGCGACGGTCGTCGCCCCGTGCTCGAAGGCGACCCGCAAGGGCTCGATCACATCGCCGGTCGACCCGGAGTGCGTGATCGCGAGCGCCACGTCGCCGCCGCGCAGCTGCACCGCGTTCGTCACGGCGAGATGCGGATCGCTGTGCGCGTGGGCTATCAGCCCTATGCGCAGCAGCTTCTGCGTCAGGTCCTGCGCGACCAGCCCGGACGCCCCGACGCCGTACACGTCGATCCGGCGGGCGGCGGCCAGGGCGGTCACGGCCGCGCCGAGCTGGGCGGTGTCGAGTCCGGCGGCGGTGTCGGCGAGGGTCTGCTGCTCGTCGTAGGCGAGTTTGGCGACGACGTCGGCGATGGGGTCGTCCACCGCGATGTCGGTGGTGATGGCGGGGGCCCGCCCGGACTGCTGCTGGGCGGCGAGACCGGCGAGCGCGAGGCGCAGATCGCGGTAGCCGGGGTAACCGAGCAGGCGGGCGGTGCGGACGACGGTCGCCTCGCTGGTGCCGGTGAGCTCCGCGAGACCGGTGACGGTGAGCGCGGCGCAGCCGGCCGGATCGCCGGCGACGGCCTCGGCGACCCGCTGCATGGAGCGGGTCATGGACGGCGCGAGCGTGCGCACCTTGGCCGCGAGGGCGGCGGGAGCGGGCGGCGGGCCGCCGGACGGACCGGCCTGTCCCGGTCCGGCTCCGAAAGTTTCCTTCACCTGCTGGGTCACGAATGAAAGATATTTTCGCTTCGGTGTTGTGGTCAAGAGTGCGCACAATGGGGGCATGGATCCCTCCGGCCACCCCGTAAGCCCCCTGGAGCAGGCGTTGCACGCGGCACGCGCCCTGGTGCTCGCCGATCTGGTCGCGGGCCAGGTCGCCGAGGCGGACGTCGTGTCGCTCGTCGAGGAGTCCGTCGCGCAGCGGCGCTGGTGGGTGGAGCAGTGGCCCGAGGGCGCGGAGTACATCGCCGGGCTGGTGGCGCAGGACGTCCAGGACGCCCTCCTCGACCGGCACGGCCGCTGGCCGCTCTGCCCGGTCTGCGGTCACGGCGACCCGCACGCGCTGGAGGTCGAGCCCGAACTGGGCCCCGATCCGCACTGGGTCTGCCACAAGGCGGGCGTGAAGGTGGCGTCGGTGGGCCTGCTGGGGACGGCGACGGGCGGGGCTGCCTCGTGAGGGGGGCGCCGTGACCGTCTACATAGACCCGCCGACCTGGCCGGGGCACGGCCGGATGTGGTCCCACCTGGTCAGCGACGTCTCCTTCGCCGAACTCCACGACTTCGCCGACCGCCTCGGCGTCCCGCGGCGGGCCTTCGAGCGCGACCACTACGACATCCCCTCGCACCGCTACGCCGACGCGGTCGCCGCGGGCGCGGTGGAGGTCAGCAGCCGGGACGTGGTGCGGCTGCTGAACGGAGCGGGACTGCGCCGGCCGAAGGGCCGCCAGCCCCGGTCCGAGCGAGAAACCGAGCGGTCCTAGGCGCTGCGGACGCTGCGGAGGTAGACGTGCAGGGGGCCGTCCGCCTCCCTGCTCTCGCCCATCGCCCGCTCCTCCTCGGGCGTGGCCCGGACGAAGCCCGACCGGGTGACCACGGCCTGGGACGGCAGGTTGGCGCGGTCTATGGTCGCCAGCAGGGTGTGTACGTCGTCCCTGGCCAGCGCCCACCGCGACAGCGCGCGCAGCGCCTCGGTCGCGTAGCCGTGGCCGCGGGCCGACTCCGCCAGGTCGTAGCCGATCTCCACGCGGCCCTCCTCGTCGGGCGCGCCGTGGAAGCCGAGGGCGCCCACGGCCCGGTCGTCCTCCGTGCGCACGAGGACGAAGACGCCGAACTCCGGCCGGTGCACGCCCGCTTCGTACGCTTTGAGCAGCATTCCGGAGGCCTCCCGGGTGCCGTCGTAGGGGCCGCCCTGCGCCCACGCGTAGCCGCCGTCGCCCCCGGCCGCGAGGTCGGCCGCGGCGGCGGGGGTCAGGCTCTCCAGGGTGAGCCGCTCGGCGGGCACGACCAGGGGGTTGATCCAGTGCCAGTCGGTGACGGGCGCACGGCCCGGAAGAGTGCCGCGGCCGGTGGCCCAGAGCAGGGTGGCCCAGGGGGTGGGGCCCGGCTGGACGTGCGGGAGGAGCCGGGTGAGGGCGAACTCGGGCAGCTCGGCGGGCGGTTCGTAGACCAGACCGAGCGCCGAGGCGATGTCGTACGTGTGCAGCAGCACCTCGCCGACGCCGAGGGCGGCGAAGCCCTCGGCGTTCGCGCTGAGGAAGGGGCAGGGGTGGTGTGCGCGGATGTGGCGCGGTGTGGTGCGCAGGGTGGCGGTGAACAGGGTGCCGGTGGTCTCGATGGCCTCCAGGAGCCCTTCGTTTCCGGCGGTGGCGTCGGGAGTGACCGTCAGGGGCACGTGAGCGGTGCGGCCCCGCGCCGCGAGCCGGCCGGCGTAGACGATGAGGTCGTGGGCGATGTGGACCGCCGCCTCCCGGCAACTCCACTCCGAACGCGCGGCCTTGACCGTGTCCCAGTCCTCCCCGGCCGCCGTCCGCAACAGGGCCACCGAGCCCGCCACGGCCTGCTGTACGCGTTCCCCGCCCATGTGTCGCATGCGGGCAGGCTATGCGGACGGGCCGGACGGGAGCGAGAGCATGTCGAGTTCCGCGGCGAGGTTGTACCGGGCGGTGGCCTCCCACTTCTCCTGCCCGTACGGCGTTCTGAACAGCCGCGGCAGGTCCAGCAGTTGGTGCAGCACCGCGGACCGGCCCGCCCGGAAGGCGTCGTTCGGCACGAAGTGGTACTCCTCGCGGACGGCGGCGGTGTAGGCGGCGTACGCGGAGGGCGGCGCGGCGAGGATCGCGAGGTCGGCGTCGCACAGGACCTGGCCGTCGCGGTCGTCGTCGGCGGGGTCGTGGGTCACGGTGAGCCGGACGAGCCGGGCGACCTCGGCGGTGCGCTCGGCGGACACTCCGGCCTCGGGCAGGGCGCGCTCGGCGAGCCGGGCGGACCGCTCCTCGTTCGTCGAGCGTTCCGGCAGGTAGACGGCGTCGTGGAACCACGCGGCCAGCCGTACGGCGGCCGGATCGGCGGCGTACTCCTCCAGTGTGTCGACGTGGTCGAGGACCGCCGCGAGGTGCTCCATGGTGTGATAGCGCCGCTGCGGCTCCGACCAGCGCTTCAATAGCGCGTCGCCGTACCGGGACGGGTCGGTGGCGCAGGAGTCGTCCTCCCGCGCCGCGAGCAGGGTGCTCAGCCAGCGGGAGCGGAGGTCGTCGAGATCTGCCATGGGCTCATTCTCCCCGGAACCGGGGTGTGGCGGGTCGGGCGGCGGGCGTAGTCTTGGAGCAGGATTGGACTAGACCTGTACACCTGGTGTCGACCCTTGGTCGCCGACGAATGGGGCCCCATGAGCAAGCGTGCACTCCTGGAGGTGATCGCCCTCGACGTCGAGGACGCGGTCGCCGCGCAGGCCGGAGGCGCGGACCGCCTCGAACTGGTCACCGACATCGCGGCCGACGGGCTGACCCCGCCGGCCGCGACCGTGACCGGGATCCGGGCCGCCGTGGACCTTCCGGTGCGGGTGATGGTGCGGTTGGCGGACGGGTTCGCGGCGGGGGACACCCATCGACTGGTGGGGGCCGCCGAGGAGATGCGGGGGGCAGGGGCCGAGGAGTTCGTGCTCGGGTTCCTCGACTCCGGCGGGGCAGTCGACCTCGATGCGGTGGAGCGGGTCGTGGGGGCGCTGGACGGGTGCCGGTGGACGTTCCACCGGGCGATCGACCGGGCGGCGGACCGGGACGCGCTGCGCAAGGCGCTGGACGGGATGACGGGGCTGGACACCTATCTGACGGCGGGGGCCGCGGCGGGGGTCGACGAGGGGTTGCCCACGTTGCTGGCGGAGGCGGCGCGAAGCGGGGAGCCGGGGTACGAGCAGCGGGTGCTGGTGGGCGGGGGATTGCGGCTGGAACACGTGCCGTACCTGCTGTCCGCCGGGATCGACGCGTTCCACATCGGCGGGGCGGCCCGGCCCACCGGCTGGTCCGGGCCGGTGTCGGAGGCGGCGGTGGGGGAGTGGCGGCGAGTGCTGGACGGGGTGTGAGCGCGCCAGGCGTTCTTCGCCCCGGCCCCAGGGGGCTCCGCCCCCTGGACCCCCGCTCCTCAAACGCCGGAGGGGCTGTTCTCAGCCCGTCCGGCGCCTGAGATCAGGCCGTCAGTTCACGCGGCAGCGGTGCCGTATGGGTCACGATCAGGCCCGACACCGCTCGCGTCAGCGTGACGTACAGCCGCCGCAGCCCCGTCCGTTCGTCCGGCTCGCCGTCCACCACCGCCCGGGGTTCGTCCAGGACCACGTAGTCGTACTCCAGCCCCTTCGCCAGCGACGCCGGGACCAGCGTCAGCCGGGTCCGCGTCGTCGTCTCCTTACCCGGGGACAGGTAACCGATCCCCGCCGCGTCCAGCGCCGCCGCCAGCTCCGGCACCCGCGCATCCGCCGCGATCAGACCCGTCGACCCCTCGTTGCGCAGCAACTCCTCGCAGGCGCCGACCACCTCCGCTGTCCCCCCTACCGCCCGCACCTCGAAGAAGCCCGGGTTCTCCCGGACCGACGCCACCGGCGCCAGCCCCGGCGCGATGTGCGGCAGCAGCCGGGAGGCGTACGTGATCACGTCCGTCGGCACCCGGAAGCCCGCCGTCAGCTCCTCCACCACGCCCTCCGGCTTGCCCAGGTGGGACAGCGCCTCCGCCCAGCTCTCCGTCGCCCACGGAGTCGTCCCCTGCGCCAGGTCCCCCAGCACCGTCGCCGAACCCGTCGAACAGCGCCGCCCCACCGCCCGGTACTGCATCGGGGACAGATCCTGCGCCTCGTCCAGCACCACATGCCCCAGCGAGTGCGTCCGCCGGATCAGATCCGTCGCCTCGTCGATCAGCACCGCGTCCGCCGCCGACCACTTCGCCGACTTCACCGACCGCACCGGCCGCTCCCACAGGATCAGCTTGCGCTCCTCCTCGCTCAGCACCCCCTCCGCGTGCTCCGCGAGGAACCCCACGTCCGTCAGCAGCCGCAGCACCAGCTTCGCCGGCTCCACCACCGGCCAGATCGCCTTCACCGCCGCCTTCACCGCCGTATTGCGCGCCACCGCGTCCTGCACCCGGTCGTCCGGCGCCTCCCCCGAGCGCTCCATCTGCACCAGCACCGCATGCGCGATCCGCTGCGGCAGCGCCTCCCGGGCCGCGCCGTAACGGATCTCCCGGTCCAGCAACTCCCGCACGAGGCCTTCGAGTTCGTACGGCGGCACCCGCCAGCGACGCGACCCGCGCACCACCACGACCGGCTCCGTCGGCATCGTCACCTGCGAGTACAGCGCCCGCCGCAGCACCTCCGCCATCCGCGCGTCCCCCTTGACGACTGCCGCCGCCGCGTCGTCCGTGCCGCGCACCTCCACCTGCCCGACCAGGTCGTCCACGGTCGCCTGCCGGACCGTCAGCTCACCGAGGGCGGGGAGCACTTGCTCGATGTAGTGCAGGAAGGACCGGTTCGGTCCGATGACCAGCGTCCCCGTCCTGGCCAGCCGCTCGCGGTGCGCGTACAGCAGGTACGCCACCCGGTGCAGGCCCACCGCCGTCTTCCCGGTACCGGGGCCTCCCTGCACACACACCGTGCCGCCCAGACCGGACCGGACGATCTCGTCCTGCTCGGGCTGGATCGTGGCGACGATGTCCCGCATCGGGCCCACACGCGGGCGCTCGATCTCCTGCTGGAGCAGCTTGCTGGTCCGCGCCGCCTCGGCCGGGTCCGAGAGGTGCTCGTCCTCGTACGCGGTGAGGTCGCCGCCCGTGTAGCCGAACCGGCGGCGCAGCGCCACGTCCTGCGGGTCCTTCTTCGAGGCCCGGTAGAACGGCTGCGACACCGGCGCCCGCCAGTCGATCACCATCGGATCGCCGGCCGCGTCGTGCACATGCCGCCGCCCGATGTAGAACTGCTCCCCCTGCGCGCCCTCCGAGCGGTCCGCGCCGGGCGCGTGCAGATAGTCGAGGCGGCCGAAGAACAGCGGGGTGTCGCTCAGGTCGGCCAGCGCCTTGATCCGCTCGTCGATCTGGTGGGCGAGGACCGCGGCGTTGACCCAGTTCGCGGTCACGTCCGCGATGTCGAGCGCCTCGACGTCCTCGCGCATCGCACGCAGGGCGGCGCGGGAAGAGGCGAGATGGGAACGCTCACGGGCCAGGGGGTCGTCGGCTGGCGTGGACAAGGGAGTGCCTCCGGTGGGCCTACGGGATCGGGCGCTGCGAGAAGCCGTCCGGTTACCGGCCGGATGGCGGCACTCCGTGAAGGGAGGCGGGCAAGAGCGGAGATTCTAGGTGAGCGGGGGAGGAGGGGGCCAACGGTTTTCCCGCCCCCCGGCCCCCGGCGGGCGTCCGTCCCCTAGGGGACCGGGCCCTCCCCCCGAGGGGTACGGCTCGGTCCACAGGTGGACGAGGACCGCGCACCGATTCGGCCCCGAGACCGATGCCCTCCTTATGTCCCGGAATCCACCATGGAGACATGAGCGCAGCAACCATCACCCCAGCCCCCGGCCGCCACCCGGCCACCGGAGCCAGCCCCCTCCTCGGCAGCCACCGCCACCGCCTCGGCGACACCCTGCGCGCCGTGAAGGTGTTCGCGGGCGCCGCCTTCGACGTCGTCATCCTCGGGGAGTACGGCGAGGAAGCGGGCGTCCGCCGCAGGTGACCCCCTAGGGTCACCCCGTGACCCGCAGCTCACCCTCCGTAACACCCCTTCTCCTCGCGGCACTTTCCGGCACCGCCTTCGCCGCCCTCTGCGTCCACCAGGGCCTCCCCATGGCCGACGCGCTGGTCTACCGGGCCGAGGGACAGGCGGTCCTGCACGGCACGGACCTGTACGGCTTCACCGTCACCGAGTGGCACCTCCCCGCCACCTACCCGCCCTTCGCGGCCCTGCTGTTCGTCCCGGCCGCGCTGGTCCCCGTCACCGCCCTGAAGGCGGCCTTCCTCGCGGGCAACGCGCTCCTGCTCGCCTGGCTCGTCCAGCTCTCCGCCCGGCTCGCGGGCCTGCCCGCCCTCCCGGTGGCCGTCCGGGCCGGCGTCGCGGCCCTCGCCCTCTGGCTCGAACCGGTCTTCCAGACCATGCTGTTCGGCCAGATCAACCTCGCGCTCGTCTGCCTGGTCCTGTGGGACCTCACCCGCCCGCCCGGCGCCCGCGCCCGGGGTGTGGCCGTGGGCATCGCGGCCGGCATCAAGCTGACCCCGGCCGTCTTCATCGCGTACCTGCTGCTGCGCGGGCACCGCCGGGATGCGCTCACCGCGACGGCCGCCTGCGCCGGGACCGTCCTGCTGGGGGCCCTGGCGCTGCCGGCCGCGACCCTCGACTACTTCACCCGCCACCTCCACGACACCGCCCGCGTCGGCAAGGCATGGATCGTCGACAACCAGTCCCTCCAGGGCCTGGTCGCCCGCGCCCTCGGCGACCCGGCGCCGGGTCCCGCCTGGCTGCTGGTGGCGCTGCCCGTCGCGGCGGCGGGCCTCCTGCTGGTACGCACCGCCGCCGCGGACCACCACGCCGTCCTGCTGACCGCCGGTACCGCCCTGCTCGTCTCCCCGATCAGCTGGACCCACCACTGGGTGTGGTGCGTCCCGCTGCTCGCCGTACTCCTCGCGGACCGCGGCCCGTGGCTCGCGGCACCGGTGGCGGCCGTCTTCACCGCCCGCACGATGTGGCTGCTGCCCCACGAGGGCGACCTGGACCTGCGGCTGCCCGGCTGGCAGCAGCCGCTGGCCTCGCCGTACGCCCTGCTGGCCGTGGCTCTCGCCGTCGCCCTGCCAGCGGCTCAGCTCTCCCCGAGGAGCTCGTCCGCGTCGACGATCCGGTAGGCGTACCCCTGCTCCGCCAGGAACCGCTGCCGGTGCGCGGCGAAGTCCTGGTCGAGGGTGTCGCGGGCGACCACGGAGTAGAAGTGCGCCTGGTGGCCGTCGGCCTTCGGACGCAGCACCCGGCCCAGGCGCTGGGCCTCCTCCTGGCGGGAGCCGAAGGTGCCCGAGACCTGGATGGCGACCGTGGCCTCCGGCAGGTCGATGGAGAAGTTCGCGACCTTCGAGACCACCAGCACGCTGATCTCGCCCTGCCGGAAGGCCTCGAAGAGCTTCTCGCGCTGGGCGTTGGAGGTCTCGCCCTTGATGACGGGGGCGTTCAGATGCTCGCCCAGTTCGTCGAGCTGGTCGATGTACTGCCCGATGACGAGGATCTGCTGCCCGGCGAACCGCCGTACCAGCGCCTCCGTGACCTTGCGCTTGGTCGCGGTCGTGGCGCAGAAGCGGTACTTCTCCTCCTGCTCGGCGGTGGCGTAGGCGAGCCGCTCGGAGTCGGTGAGGTTCACCCGCACCTCGACACAGTCGGCGGGCGCGATGTAGCCCTGCGCCTCGATCTCCTTCCACGGAGCGTCGAACCGCTTGGGGCCGATGAGCGAGAAGACGTCCGACTCGCGCCCGTCCTCGCGGACGAGGGTCGCGGTCAGCCCGAGCCGCCGCCGCGCCTGGAGGTCGGCGGTGAACTTGAAGACCGGCGCGGGCAGCAGGTGCACCTCGTCGTAGACGATCAGCCCCCAGTCCCGGGAGTCGAACAGCTCCAGATGCGGATACACACCCTTCCGCCGCGTCGTCAGCACCTGGTAGGTGGCGATGGTGACGGGCCGGATCTCCTTGCGCGTCCCGCTGTACTCGCCGATCTCGTCCTCGGTGAGCGAGGTCCGCTTCACCAGCTCGTGCTTCCACTGCCGGGCGGAGACGGTGTTGGTGACCAGGATGAGGGTGGTCGACTTGGCCTGCGCCATCGACCCGGCGCCGACCAGCGTCTTGCCGGCACCGCAGGGCAGCACGACGACCCCGCTCCCGCCGTGCCAGAAGTTCTCCACAGCCTGCTTCTGGTACGGCCGCAGCGCCCAGCCGTCCTCGGCCAGCTCGATCGGATGCGCCTCGCCGTCGACGTACCCGGCGAGGTCCTCGGCCGGCCAGCCCAGCTTCAGCAGCGTCTGCTTGATCTGGCCGCGCTCGGAGGGGTGCACGGCCACGGTGTCCGGGTCGATCCGCGCCCCGACCAGCGGAATGATCCGCTTGGACCGCAGGATCTCCTCCAGCACCGGACGGTCGGTGGTGGTCAGGACGAGACCGTGCGTGGGGTGCTTGCTGAGCGTCAGCCTGCCGTACCGGTCCATGGTCTCGGCGATGTCGACGAGCAGCGCGTGCGGCACCGGGTACCGGCTGTACTGCACGAGCGCGTCCACGACCTGCTCGGCGTCGTGCCCGGCGGCCCGCGCGTTCCACAGCCCGAGCGGGGTCACCCGGTAGGTGTGGATGTGCTCCGGCGCCCGCTCCAGCTCCGCGAAGGGCGCGATGGCCCGACGGCACTCATCGGCCTGCTCGTGGTCGACTTCCAGGAGCAGGGTTTTGTCGGACTGGACGATCAGCGGTCCGTTCACGTACGCATCCCTCCGGACTGGTCCAAACCTCCAGTGTGCCGCACCCGCCGACGATCACGCTCAGTCGTCCGCGAGCTCGGCCACCCCGGTGATCCGGTGCAGCGGATAGGTCCGGACCTCGTCCGCGGTGTGGTCGTATGCGGTGACGAAGCCGCCCTCGACGCGGACGGGGGCGATGACGCGCTGGCTGGCGGCGCCCTCGGCGTTGACGTAGCCGATCCACAGGGCGTCGCCGGTGAGGACGGCCGCCTGCATGGTGGCGAGGGTCTCGGCGGAGCTGGTGCGGGGGAGTTCGCCGCCGGCCGGCGGGGGCTGCCGGTGGGGGGTGGTGGCGGCCATGTCGCCCGCTCTGATGGCGCGGATCGCCGCCGAGAGGAGGGTCGGGTCGGGGACCGGGGGGCCGTCCGGGACCGGTTCGGGTGCGGTGCGCGGCGGGGTGCGGTGGGCGAGGGCGCGGGTGATCAGGACGTCGCCCTCGGCGGACTCGGCGGCCGGGGCGAAGCCCATCGCGCGCAGTCCGTCCAGCAGGGCGGCCGGGTCGGCCTGGGCGGCCAGGACGGTCGGGGCGAGGCGGCGCAGGCGCAGGCCCGCGGCGCGCTTGTCGGCGAGGATCTCGTTGAGCATGGCGTCGTCGTCGCAGCGGACGTAGGCGGAGGCTGCGCCGACCCGGAGATGGCCGTGCCGGCGGGCCACGTCGTCGATCAGGTACGTCAGTGGCTGCGGCACCGGCGTGCGGGAGTGGGCGCTGAGGAAGGCGTGCAGGTCGGAGGCGGACTGCCCGGCGTCCAGGGCCCGGCGTACCGAGCCGGGGGTGAAGCGGTACACCGTCGCGCCGCCCTTGGACTCCACGTCCGCCAGCACCCCGAGCATGTCCGCGAGCGGGCGCTCCAGCGGGCCGGGGGCCACCGCGGTCAGGTCCGCCTGGAGCAGCACGTGGTCCAGGGGCGCGGGCAGCAGCGGGGCCAGGAGGCGGGCGGCGGTCGCGGCGGCCGCCGCTTGCTCCGGTGGGGAGAGGGGGGCGGGGGCGGGGGTGGGGCGGTGGTGGACGGGGAGTTTGTCGCCGGGCCCCTCGGGGTGCTCCTCGGGCCGGTGCGGCCTCGCCTCCGGTGCGCCCAGCAGGGCGCGGCCGTGTGCGGACAGGGCGCCCCGGCCGGTCACGCCCAGCATCTCGGCCTCCGCCAGCGTCCACCGGGCCAGCTGTCCGCGCAGGTCGTCGTCCTTCTGGGGGCCGCGCAGCGGGCGTTCCCAGCGCAGCCGGGCGAGCACCGACTCGGCGCTCGGGGCGGCGCCCTCGGGGAGGGCGGCGAGCAGGGTGAGGACCCGGTGCCGTACCTCGGGGGCGGCCGAGCGGTCGAGGCCGGGGCCGAGGGCGGAGAGTGTCCGGTCCTTGGCGTCGCGCCCGCCGATCAGCCCCGAGGTGCGGGTGGCCGCCAGCCAGGCCGCCGCGAGCCGGGCCCAGCGCAGGTCGGGGGAGTGCTCCAGCCACTCGTCGTAGGCCGGGGTCGCCGCGTACCGCTCGTCGGCCTCGCCGTCGGAGGCGATGAGGCCCGCCGCGTAGGCGAGCTCGACCCAGAACGCGGCGACCGGTTCGGCGACGTCCAGTGCCACGGCCGTGCGCTTGAGGTCGCGGACGCTGAGGCCGCCGGCCCGCAGGACCGCCGGGCCGCCCTCGTGCCAGTCCTTCAGCAGCTCCTCGATGGTGGCCAGGGAGGTGTACGCCTGCCCGGCCGCCGTGGCGTCCACCACCTGTGGACGGTGCGTGGCGGCGGCCTCCACGGCGGGCGGCAGCGGTTCGGTGGCGCGGTGCGCGTGGCCGCCGCGCAGGTGCAGGGCCACTTCGCGGGGGAGGACGACCGTGCCCGGCGCCGTGGGCAGCAGCAGACCGCGGTCCAGGAGCCAGCGCAGGCGGGGCGTGGGGTCGGCGGTGACCTGGCCGTACGGCGGGCCCCACACCAGCCGGGTCAGCACGTCGAGGGAGTCGGCGGGGGCGCCGGCGAGCAGGGCGGCCATCCGGCGCCGGTCGGTGAACAGGTCGGTGAGCGAGGTCACGGCGGAGACGGCGTCGTGGGTGGAGGGCAGTCCGGCGGCGGTGACGATCTCCTGGATACGGCCCGGGGACATGCCCGCGGTGGCCTCCCGCACGGTCGGGCCGAGGCCGGTCGGGGAGGGGTGCTGCGGGCTGGGCGTGAGCAGCTCGCGGGCCGTGCGCACGAGCCGGAGGCGGTCGTCGTCGCCCCAGACCAGGGCCTGCTCGCGCAGCAGGGCGACGGCGCGCGGGAGGGCGCCCTCGACGGCCGGGTCGCCCTCGTCACCCGCCATCAGGGCGAGGAGTTCGGCGTAGGGGGCCGGGTCGGCGGCCACGGCCAGGGCTTCCGCGGTCTGGAGGGCGAAGCGGTCCAGGCGCTCCAGGGCGCGGACCACCGAGGCGCGGGTGCCGGCCCGGGTCGCGAGCTGGGTGAGGTCCGTCGGGACGGGGGTGATGAGGTCGGGGCGGGCGCGCAGGAGTACGGCCAGGGAGGCGTCGTCCCGCGCGCGGAGCGCTTCCGCGAGGGAACGGGGCGAGGATGCCGGGTCGCTCATCCGACCCACGTTAGCGGGTGGGTACGACGAGGGGTCCCGCCCGCGTCCCGCGGGAGCTGTGGCGGGACGCGGGCGGGCGGGTCCAAGATGTCTGCTTCGGCGCGGTACCGTCGTGCGACGGGGTTTCAACGTGCCGACCCCCGGAGGGACTTCGGTGGGGATTGAGAGCGACCAGGTCGTCTACGAGTATCTGAGCCGCGTCGGGGACGTGGCCCAGCAGCGGCAGTTGCCGTCGGGTACCCGGATGCGGCTCGTCTCGGAGCTGCGCAACGAGATCGACCGGCGCCGGGCCCGCGTTCCCGTCGACAGTCCCGCCGCCGTCCGCCGGATCATCGCCCGGCTCGGCACCCCCGACGAGGTGGTCACCGCGGCCGGTGGCGCCGGGGCGCCCCAGGCGCCGCCCGCCTCCGTGCCCGTGCAGCCGGACCGGGCGGAGAAGCGGCCGCGGCGGTTCGTGCCGCGGCCCCGGCCCGCCGAAGCCGAAGCCGACGACGCGGTCCTGGACGTCCCTTCCTCGCCCCATCTCGCCAGTACGCACGAGCTGGGGGACAGTGCCGCCCAGCCCGACTGGTGGCGGGTGGACTCCAGCCCCTTCGGGGTCGGGGACGAGGTCCCCGGGTTCGTCGGCGGCGTGGAGATTCCCGAACTGCTCAGGCCGCCGCCGCCGAGGGAGGAGAAGCAGCCGGCGGAGGCTCCGGCCGTCGTCGGGAAGGGCCTGGTGGGGAAGGGCCTGGTCGAGGACGACCTGGTCGAGGAGGAGGCCGCCCCGCGCAGGCGCCGGTTCGGTGTCCCCCTGCCCGCCGCTGCCGCCTGGAAGACCTGGCACAACCCCCTCCTGCTGTTCGCCGCCGCCCTCCTGCTCACCGGCGCCGTCATCGGCAACCTGGTCGTCCTGATCCTCGGCTGGCTCCTCGCCTACGGTTCCCGCCGGCTGACCGATGCCGAGAAGAAGGGCGCCGTCGTCGTGCTCCCCGCTCTCGCGGTCACCGCGGGCGTGGTGTGGCTGTGGGGGCGTACCGAGGGCCGCTGGGGCGATCCGATCGCCGAGGGGCACATGAACGACGCCGTGGCCGAGACCTGGCCGTGGGTCGTGCGGGGCGCCGCGGTCGCGTCGGCGCTGTACCTGATGTGGCGGTCGCAACGGCGGCGGTAGGTCCGCCGGAGGCGATGGGCACAATGGCCCCCATGGCCTCCACCGCGCACCCCGCACCCGCCCTCACCGTCGGCTTCGACCTCGACATGACCCTCATCGACTCACGCCCCGGCATCCACGCCTGCTACACCGCGCTCGCCGAGCGCACCGGGACCTTCGTCGACGCCGACCTCGCGGTCACCCGGCTCGGGCCGCCGCTGGAGGAGGAGCTGGCCCACTGGTTCCCGGCGCGGCGGGTGCGGGAGATCGCCGACCTGTACCGGTCGATGTACCCGGAGTACGCCATCACCGCCACGCCCGCGCTGCCCGGCGCGGCCGAGGCGATCGCCGCCGTGCGTGCCGCGGGTGGCCGCGCGATCGTGGTCACGGCCAAGTACGAGCCCAACGCCAAGCTGCACCTCGCCCACCTCGGCATCGAGGCCGACGCGGTGATCGGTGACCTGTGGGCCGAGCGGAAGGGTGAGGCGCTGCGGGAGTACGCCGCGGGCGTCTATGTCGGCGACCACCTGGGCGACATCCGCGGTGCCCGGATCGCCGAGGCGCTCTCGGTCGCCGTCGCGACCGGTCCCTACGGCGCCGACGCCCTGCGCGCGGCCGGTGCCGACGTCGTCCTCGCCGACCTCACGCACTTCCCGGGCTGGCTGGCGGGCTACCGGCCCGCCCGCGCCTGACGGCGCCCCGCGGCGATCGACTGGAACACCCCCGCGCCCGCGATCAGGAAACCGACGCCCATGAGCATGCTCAGTCCGAACATGTACGTCGGGAAAGGCGTCGTGCCGAGCAGCAGCGGGGCCACTGTGACCACAGTGGCCAGGGCGCCGAGGAAGAACACGACCGCTCCGACTCGGATCAGTCGGTCACCGGGCGCGGCGGAATTCGTTTGGGTTTTGTCACGCACCGGACCAGGGTAGTTCCCTGCCCGAAGGAACAACCGGGGGACGTCTTGTCACCCGCCCGAAGACCATTAGCCTTGGTACCGGCGGGTCATGGTCGACCCGCCCGAGTGCTATCAAGAGCCGTTTTCCCATGCAGTTTTCCGACGAGTACGAGGACGAGGACAGACGTGCCTACCGGCAAGGTCAAGTGGTTCAACAGCGAGAAGGGCTTCGGCTTTCTCTCCCGCGACGACGGCGGTGACGTCTTCGTCCATTCCTCGGTCCTCCCCGCCGGAGTCGAGACGCTCAAGCCGGGCCAGCGAGTGGAGTTCGGGGTCGTCGCCGGACAGCGCGGTGACCAGGCCCTGTCCGTCACCGTTCTCGACCCGACCCCTTCGGTCGCGGCGGCCACCCGAAAGAAGCCGGACGAGCTGGCCTCCATCGTCCAGGATTTGACGACCCTGCTCGAGAACATCACGCCGATGCTGGAGCGGGGCCGCTATCCCGACAAGGCCGCCGGCGGGAAGATCGCCGGTCTGCTGCGGGCGGTCGCCGACCAGCTCGACGTATAGCCGCCGCTTTTACGGGAATTCCAGCGTGTCCGGGCCGAGGGGCGGCAACAGCCCCTCGGCCGCGGCGCGGGTCAGCAGGCCGCGCACGGCCGCGTAGCCGTCCTCGCCGAGGCCCGCGGTGAACTCGTTGACGTACAGCCCGATGTGCTGGTCGGCGACGGCCGGGTCCATCTCCTGGGCGTGTTCCATCACATAGGGGCGGGAGACCTCCGGGTCGTCCCAGGCGGCCTGCACCGAGGCGCGGATCGATGCGGCGAGGAGGGTCAGGGTTTCCGCGCCCAGCGCCCGCTTGGCGATGATCGCGCCGAGCGGGATGGGCAGACCGGTGGTGTGCTCCCAGTGCTCGCCCATGTCCGCGAGCTTGTGCAGCCCGTAGGTGCGGTAGGTGAAGCGCGCCTCGTGGATGACGAGTCCGGCGTCGACCTTCCCGTCCCGCACGGCCGGCATGATCTCGTGGAACGGCATCACCACGATCTCGCCGACCCCGCCCGGCAGGGTGTCCGCCGCCCAGAGCCGGAACAGCAGATACGCCGTCGACCGCTCGCTCGGCACCGCGACGGTACGGCCGGTGAGATCCGCCCCGGCCTCCCGGGTCAGCACCAGCGGCCCGCAGCCCCGGCCCAGCGCGCCCCCGCAGGGCAGCAGCGCGTACTCGTCGAGGACGTACGGCAGCACCGCGTACGACACCTTCAGCACGTCGAACTCACCGCGCTCGGCCATGCCGTTGGTGCGGTCGATGTCCGCGAACGTCACGTCGAGCCCGGGCGCGCCGGGGATTCGGCCGTGCGCGAGCGCGTCGAAGACGAAGGTGTCGTTCGGACAGGGGGAGTACGCGATCCGGAGCCTCATACCGACTTCCAACTCTCCAGTACGGGTGTGAGCTTCCCGAAGCCCTCGGTCAGCGCGGCCAGCGCCGCCCCGATGCGCCAGGCGGCGCGGTCGCGGGGGCCGACGGGGTTGGAGACGGCGCGGATCTCCAGCACGGGAACGCCGTGCAGGGCGGCCGCCTCGGCGACGCCGAAGCCCTCCATGGCCTCGGCGAGGGCGGTGGGGTGGCGGGCGCGCAGCGCGGCGGCGCGGGCGGCGGTGCCGGTGACGGTGGAGACGGTGAGCACGGCACCGGTCAGGGCGCCGGTCGCGGCCGCGGTCTCCCGTACGAGTGCTTCGGGCGGACGGTGGGTGACGGTGCCGAAGCCGAGTTCGGTGACCGGCAGGAACCCGTCGGGTGTCTCGGCGCCCAGGTCGGCGGCGGTGATCTCGTCGGCGACGATGAGGGAGCCGAGGGGGGCGTGGGGCGCGAAGCCGCCGCCGATCCCGGCCGAGACGACCAGGTCGTACGGGGCCCGTGCGAGGGCCGTGGCGGTGCCGGCGGCGGCGCGGGCCGGGCCCACTCCGACGGCGAGGACCTCGCCCGGGAACGCCTGTGCCACCGCGTCCCGTTCGGCGGGGACCGCGGTGGCCACGAGGACGCGTACGGAAGACGTGGTCAGTCGTCCTTCTTCAGCTTGAAGGACCACAGACCGGTCGTCTCCTTCTCACCCTCCCGGATGGACACCAGCGTCGAGTTGCCCTGGGCGCCGTACTGGGCGTTGAAGAACACGCTGCCCGGGATCGTGGTGTACGTCTTCTTGAGGGGCTCCTGGAGCAGCGGCTGGCCGTTCATCATGATCGTCCAGCCGTTGTCCGCGATGTCCGGGTCGACACCGAAGCGCACGGTCTCGTCCGGGTCCACGGTGAGCGACTTGATGTCGGTCTCCTTCAGGCACTCCGTCAGGGCCGCGGTCTTCAGGGCCTCACCCTCGCCACCGCAGGTGGCCTCCTCGCTCACCGAGGACGAACCGACGGTGATCGTGGCCATCGGCGTGGGCTTCTCGCAGGCCGACAGGACGAGCAGTCCGGCGGATACGGCGCCGGCGGCGGCGACGGCGCGGCGGCGTCGCACAGCGGATTGCATGGTCATGGGGCGAAGGCTATCGGGAGCGCCCTACCGGTTCCTTACCTGGGGTGCGGCGTGCCGGTTGCGGTTAGGCAACCCGCGTGCGCGGGGGGCCGCTGTGGCGGGACGAGATGATCAGGCCGCGGACCGTGGTCAGCCAGCCCGTGGCGACGATCACCGCGCCCACCGTCATGCCCAGGCTGCCGCTCAGCGGCAGCACGATGCCGATGGCGCCGCCCAGCACCCAGGACATCTGCAGCAGCGTCTCGGAGCGGGCGAAGGCGGAGGTGCGCACCAGCTCCGGCACGTCCCGCTGGATCAGCGCGTCCAGGGACAGCTTGGCCAGCGCCTGCGAGAACCCGGCGACCGCCGCGAGGCAGGCCACCAGGGCGGCGCTGAAGAAGGCCGCCGCGATGATCGCCGCGGTCATCACACAGGCCACCACGGTCACGATGATGATCTCCGGGGCGCGTGATCTCAGCCACGCCCCGACCGCCGTGCCGCAGGCGTTGCCCACCCCGGCCGAGACGGCCACTATCCCCAGCGACACCGCGGCGCTCTGCCCGGCCAGCGGATGCTCGCGCAGCAGGAACGCGAGGTAGAAGATCAGGAAGCCGGACAGACAGCGCAGGGCGGCGTTGGCGCCGAGGGCGTGGGTGACGGCGATGCCGACCGTGCGCAGCCCGGGGCGCTTGACCGGCTTCAGGTGCGGTCCGTGCAGATGCTCCTCGTCCGCCGCCAGCAGCGCGGTGTCCTCGCCCTTGGCCGAGTCGACCTTCGGCGGCAGCGTGAACGACAGGAACGCCCCCACCATGAAGAGCACGAAGGCGCCGTACAGCGGCCAGCGGGGGCCGATCGCCTGGAGCCCGGCGCCGACCGGTGCCGCCACCCCGGTGGCCAGCAGCCCGCCGAGCGTGACCCGTGAGTTCGCCTTGACCAGGGAGAAGCCCGGTGGCAGCAGCCGGGGCACGACCGCGCTTCTGACCACGCCGTACGCCTTCGACGACACCAGTACGCCGAGTGCCGCCGGGTACAGCTCGATGCCGCCGGTGATCACCGCGGCGGACAGGACCAGCGCGAGCAGGGCCCGGGCGAGCATCGCGCCGGCCATCGCGGCCCGGCGGCCGTGCGGGACGCGGTCCAGGAGGGGGCCGATCACGGGCGCGAGGAGCGTGAACGGCGCCATGGTGATGCCGAGGTAGAGCGCGACCCGGCCGCGGGCCTCGTCGGTCGGGACGGAGAAGAAGACGGTGGAGGCGAGGGCGACCGTGATCATCATGTCGCCGGCGCCGTTCACCCCGTGCAGTTCGATCAGCTTGCCGAGCCCGGACTCGCCCGCCCCCTGTGCGTGGGTCGCCTTGCGGATGCCGCGGGCGGTGCCGGTGACCGGAAAGTGCAGGGCACGCCCGACGCGGCGGACGGCGCCGCGAAGTCGGCCCGAACCGCCGCTTCGTGTGCGGCCCCGGTCCCCACCGACTCCGGTGGCTCCCTGAGGCGTCCGCGCGGCTGCCACGACGTCATAGTGCCCCGAGATGGTCGAACGTAGTGCGGTTACCGCGCGTATGGGCGCGGCTTTGTCAGTGGTTTGCGACCGTCGGTGTAGGCCGAGCGCCGGTGAACAGGTAGCGTGCGTATCTCGGCCATCCCGCAGAATGGATGGTGACAGGTGCGCCCGAGTGCGAGGGGGCGCGGACGTCGACGCGGTCCCCCGGTCCGCTCCGTCCGCCCGTCCCGCCGCCTTCAGGCAGCCGCACCCGAGAGACGGCGTAGGAGAGAAGCGATACCTGTGAGCGCAGCGACCACGCGAAGCCGCACCCCCGACCGCCTGTGCGCCGAGGCGACCGACCTCGCCCGCACCGCCGCCGAGGAGGCAGCCGCGCCCGGCGTCGTCGGGGAGCACGTGGGTCTGGTCTCCGAGGGCGACCGCGTCGTGACGCACTTCTTCGAGTGCAAGGAGCTCGGCTACCGCGGCTGGCGCTGGGCCGTGACGGTGGCCCGGGCCTCCCGCGCGAAGCTCGTCACGCTCGACGAGGTGGTCCTCCTGCCCGGCCCGGACGCCCTCCTCGCCCCCGAGTGGGTGCCGTGGAGCGAGCGGCTGCGCCCAGGCGACATGGGCCCCGGCGATCTGCTCCCCACCGACGCCGAGGACCTGCGTCTGGAGCCCGGCTACACCGGCGAGGACGAGCCGGTGCCGAGCTCCGCCGTCTCGCACGAGATGGCCGAGCTGGTCGAGGCCGAGGACGCCGAGGTCACCGGCGGCACCCCCGCCCACCTGCCGGTCGTCCCGGCCCGTGGCTCGATCGCCGCCGTCGCCGAGGAACTGGGCATGCGCCGGGCCCGGGTCCTGTCGCGCTACGGCCTGCATGTCGCCGCCGACCGGTGGGAGGAGGCGTTCGGCGCGAAGACCCCGATGGCGCAGGCCGCCCCCGCCTCCTGCGTCAGCTGCGGCTTCCTGATGCGCCTGGGCGGCTCCCTGGGGCAGGCCTTCGGGGTCTGCGCCAACGAGTTCTCCCCGGCCGACGGCCGGGTCGTCTCCCTGACCTACGGCTGCGGCGGCCACTCCGAGGCGGCCGTCATGCCCAAGCCCCCGCAGCCGGCCCCGCCGGTGATCGACGAGACGACGGTGGATCCCTTCCCGCTGCGCCCGTCCTCGGACTCGGGGTCGGTGCCGGCGGTGTCGGACGAGGACGCGGCGGACTTGGGGCACTCGTAACCATGACGCACCCCCCGGGCCCCTCGGCCCGGGGTTAGCGGCGCCCCACCTCGCGGTACCTTCATCGTCACGCCGATGAGTGGAGTGAACGTGAGCAAGTTCGTGCGGCCGGCCGTCGAGGGAGCGGATCCGTTCGGGACCGCCCGGCTGCGACGCGGTGTACTGGACGCCTGGGCCACCAGCCCGGCCCGGTTCCGGGAGGACGCCAACGCCGAGGAGGACCTCGTCCTCGGCGGATACCGGGACCGCCTCGTCGTCGAGCTCGCTCAGAACGCCGCCGACGCCGCCGCCCGCGCGGGCGTGCCCGGACGGCTCCGGCTCACCCTGCGCGAGGGTGTCCTCGTCGCCGCCAACACCGGCGCGCCGCTGGACGCGGCCGGCGTCGAGTCGCTCGCCACGCTTCGCGCGTCCGCCAAGCGGGACACGCCCTCCATCGGCCGCTTCGGCGTCGGTTTCGCCGCCGTCCTGTCCGTCACCGACGAGCCCGCCGTGGTCGGCCGGCACGGCGGGGTGCGCTGGTCGCTCGCCGAGGCCCGGGAACTCGCCGCCGACACCGCCCGGCACAGCCCCGGCCTCGGGGACGAGATCCGGCGCCGCGACGGGCACGTGCCCCTGCTGCGGCTCCCGTTCGCCGCCGAGGGCACCGCCCCCGGCCCCTACGACACGGCCGTCATCCTGCCGCTGCGCGACGCGGCCGCCGCCGACCTCGCCGAGCGGCTCCTGGACGCCGTCGACGACGCCCTGCTGCTCGCCCTGCCGGGGCTCACCGAGGTCGTCGTCGAGACGGACACCGTGCGCACGATCAGCCGCCGCACGGACGGCGACTTCACCGTCGTGGAGGACTCCCGGGACGGCACCACCCGCTGGCGGACCATGACGGCGAGCGGGCCGGCCGCGGCCGAGCTGCTGGCCGACCGGCCCGTCGAGGAGCGGCTGCGGCCGCACTGGTCGGTCACCTGGGCCGTGCCCGCCGACGAGGACGGCGCCCCCGCCCGGCCGCGGACCAGCCCCGTCGTGCACGCGCCGACGCCGAGCGACGAGGCCCTCGGGGTGCCCGCGCTGCTCATCGCCTCCTTCCCGCTGGACACCACCCGGCGGCACGCGGCCCCCGGCCCGCTGACCGACTTCCTGGTGCAGCGCGCGGCCGACGCCTACGCCGAGCTGCTCGCCGGCTGGCGGCCGGTGACCGCGGGGATCATCGACCTGGTGCCCGGCCCGCTGGGCAAGGGCGAGCTGGACGGGGCGCTGCGCGCGGCGATCCTGGAGCGGCTGCCGCGCACGGCGTTTCTCCCGCCCGCCCTCCCGGCGTTCCTCCCGCCCGCCCCACCGGCCGTCCCGCCACCGGCCTCCGAGACCATCGACGCTCTCCCCGAGGCCCTGCGGCCCCGGGACGCGGAGGTCGTGGAGGGCGCGGGCGCCGACACCGTGCGGGTCCTCGCCGAGGTGCTGCCCACCCTGCTGCCCGCCGGGCTCGAACGGCGGGTGGAGCTGCGGACGTTGGGTGTCGGACGGGTGCCGCTGACCGACGCCGTCGACCGGCTGGCCGGCCTGGAGAAGGAACCCGAGTGGTGGCGGCGGCTCTACGACAGCCTCGCCGGGGTGGACCCCGACCGGCTCTCCGGGCTGCCGGTGCCGCTGGCCGACGGGCGGACCACCATCGGCCCGCGTCAGGTGCTGCTGCCCACCGCGGACGCCGGGATCGACCCGGAACTGCTCGCCCGGCTCGGCCTGAAGGTCGCCCACCCGGACGCCGTCCACCCGCTGCTGGAGAAGCTCGGCGCGCTGGCCGCCACGCCGCGGGCCGTGCTCACCACCCCGCAGGTGCGGGCCGCGGTGGCCGCCTCCCTGGACGACGAGGGCGGTCTCGACTGGGAGCGCGACACGCTCGACGCGGAGGAGCTGGCCGACACCGTGCTGGCCCTGGTGCGCGACGCCGACCTCGAACCGGGTGACGAGCCCTGGCTCGGCGCCCTCGCGCTGCCCGACGAGGAGGGCGAACTGGCGCCCGCGGGCGAGCTGGTGCTGCCCGGCAGCCCCTTCCACCAGGTCATGCGCGAGGGCGAACTCGCCGCCGTGGACGCCGAACTGGCCGAGCGGTGGGGCGAACAGCCGCTCGCGGCCTGCGGAGTGCTCGCGGCCTTCGCGCTGGTCCGCGCCAGTGACGTGGTCCTCGACCCGGACGAACTGGAGCCCCGCGAGGGCGACTTCGCCCAGCCCGACGACGCCGGACTGCTGGACGCCGTGGACGTGTGGAGCGAGGACATCCTCGACCGCTTCCCGGACACACCGGTGCCGCCCGTCGCCACGGAACTGGTCGCCGTGCGCGACCTGGACCTCGTCGACGACGACAAGTGGCCGCAGGCGCTGGCCCTGCTGGCCCGGCCGCCGCTCAGGGACGCCCTCACCCAGCAGGTGCGGATCCTGCTGCCCGACGGCACCCATGAGGTCGTACGGCCCTACACCGCCTGGTGGTTGCGCGGGCACCCGGTGCTCGACGGCCGCCGCCCGGCCGGACTGCTCGCCTCCGGCGGCGACCCGCTGCTGCGCGGCCTGTACGACGAGGCCGACGCGACCGGGTTCGACGACGAACAGGTGCTGCGCGCCCTGGGAGTGCGGACCTCCGTGGCCGCGCTGCTCGACGAGCCCGGCGGCGCCGCCGAGCTGCTGGACCGGCTCGCCGATCCCGCGCGGACGGTGACCGGGTCCCAACTGCACGCCCTGTACGGCGCGCTGGCCGACCTCGACCCCGAGCGGGTGACCCTGCCGGACGAGCTGCGGGCCGTGGTCGACGGCCGCATGAAGGTGGTGGACGCGGCCGACGCCGTGGTCGTCGACTCCCCCGACCTGCTCCCCTTCACCGGGGGCGTCCCGCTGCTGCCGGTACGGCCGTCGCGCGCCGCCGAACTGGCCGAGCTGTTCCAGGTGCGGCGGCTGAGCGAGTCCGTCACCGGGTCCGTCGACTCCGAGGGCACCGAGCACGACGTACCGGAGCCGGTGCGGGTGCTGCTGGGGGCGCGGACGCCGGTCTCCTACGTCGAGCACGAGGAACTCGTCGTGGACGGGGTGGAGATCGACTGGCGGCTCACCGACGACGGCGTGCTGCACGCGGCCACCCTGGAGGGGGTCGCGGCGGGGCTGGCCTGGGCGGCCCGGCAGTGGCCGCGGCGGTTCGAGGTGGCGGCGCTGCTGGAGGATCCGTCGCGGACGCAGGAGCTGGCGCGGGACCGCTGGTTCGACTGAGGTCTTCACGCGGTCCGGGAAATTTCCGCACACAATTTTCGTACGCCGTACAACCATTCACCTGCGTCATGGATCTGATCATGCGAGCCAACAGGCTCCACAGATCACTTTGGGCCCCGGCCGACGACGAGCCGTAGGGAACGACCACCGTCGGGGCCCCTCCAACGTGGGGAACACATGCGCATACGTGCCACCGTGGCCGCCGTCACCGGCGCCCTGGCCCTGTCCGCCCTTGCTGTGCCGTTCGCGCAGGCCGACTCGCGGGATGCCGCGAGCCTGGACCGGCCGAGCGTCGCCGAGCGATTCGGCGCCTCTTCCGCCAAGTCGGCGTTCAGCACGGCCGCCGCCGTTCCGACCGTCTCCAACGTGACGGTGAACGCGGGCAAGAACCTCGTCTTCGGCACCACCACGGTCAAGACCTTCGACGTGTCGCTCACCGCCACCCACGAGAGCGGCATCGCGGACGCCTACATCGACCTGTGGCACGGCACCGACGTCGAGACCGACGTCGACGGCTACCTCGCCCCCAACGAGGAGGCCGCCACCTGCACCGCGGTCAGCGACACCACGTCGACCTGCAAGCTCACCATCACCGGTGACACCTATGACGACCTGTACGCCAACACGCTGGCCGGCAACTGGCACGTCACCGCGGGTGTCCTCGCCAACGACGGCGAGATCTACTGGAACGACTACTACAAGACCCACAAGGTCCAGCGCGCGTCGAAGCTGACGGTCAACGCCTCGCCGGAGCCGGTGGCGAAGGGCAAGACCATCACGGTCAGCGGCAAGCTGACCCGCGCCAACTGGGAGACGCTCTCCTACTCGGGCATCCCCAGCGGCCAGAGCGTCGTGCTCCAGTTCCGCAAGAAGGACGCCACGACGTACTCCAACGTCAAGGGCATCAAGACCACCACCGGCGGTGCGCTGAAGACCACGGTCACGGCGTCCACCGACGGTTACTACCGTTACGTGTACAAGGGCATCACCAGCACCGCTCCGGCCACGGCCACGGGCGACTTCGTCGACGTGCAGTAAGCACCCCTCACCTCCGCCGACGCCCGGCCCCCGGAAGCCATCCGGGGCCGGGTGTCGGTGTTTTGGGGGCCGTCGGGCAACCGAACGGCACGCTTGCCCCTCTGATCATGCGGAGCATCCAGGCTCTCTTCACGACCATTTGGGGAACGCATGCGTATTCGCGCCACCGTGGCCGCCGTCTCCGGCGCCCTGGCCCTGTCCGCCTTCGCCGCGCCGGCCGCGCAGGCCGACGACTCCGCCTCCGCCCACCGCGCCGACCTCGCGAAGATCCGCGCCCAGTTCGGCAAGGACGCACGCGCGGACGCCCCGTACGACATGGACGTCACCTTCTCCGACTTCAAGATCGCCAAGTCGGTCAAGGTCGGGACGACCGCCCCCGTCTCGACGACGGTCACCTACACGATGACCCACGCCGCCGACATCGACATCGAGGCGGAGGACTTCCAGACCGGCCCGTACCTCTACAAGGGCGCCTACACCACCCCGGACACCATGCTGTTCGGCACCAAGCCGGCCACCTGCGCCTCGACCTCGGCCACCACCGCCTCCTGCACCGGCAAGATCGACATCCTCCCGGCCGAGGGCGAGCTGGTGAACTCCGACGCGGGCAGCTGGAAGGGCGCGGCCCTCGCGCTCGCCCAGAACGGCCAGGACCCGCTCGGCGAGAACTACGACATCACCAAGGTCGGGTACGCCGACCAGGGCGACCTCGGCGGCACGCTGGTGCAGCGGGCGTCGAAGCTGACGGTCAACGCCTCCCCGGAGCCGGTGCAGAAGGGCAAGACCCTCACGGTCACCGGCAAGCTGACCCGCGCCGACTGGCAGACCGAGAAGTACGTGGGCCTCCCGGCCGGCCAGAAGGTGGTGCTCCAGTTCCGCAAGGCGGGCACCTCGGCGTACACCAACGTCAAGGGCATCCAGACCACCACGGGCGGCGCCCTGAAGACGACGGTCACGGCGTCCGAGGACGGCTACTACCGCTTCACCTACGCGGGCATCACGAGCACCGCCCCGGTGAGCGCCAAGGGCGACGCCATCGACGTGCAGTAGGACTGCCTACGCCGGGAACCGGCGGTCGACCCACTTCCAGGTCACTTCCAGGGCGGCCGCCGCTCCCACCGAGATGCCCACCGCGATCCACGGCATGGTCTGCCCGACCAGCTTCAGCGCGAAGAACTCCTGCAGCCAGGGCACGGCCAGGACCAGGACGAAGCCGAGCCCCATGGACGCGACCAGGGCGATCCGCCACCAGGTGTACGGCCGGGCGATGATGGCCAGCACCCACATCGAGATCAGGAACAGGGTGAGCGTCGCCGCACTGGTCTCCGCGTCCAGCGCGCCCTCGCCCGTGTAGTGGTGACGGGCGATCAGATACGTCAGGAAGGTCGCGGCCGCGGCCACCACCCCGCCCGGGATCGAGTACCGCATCACCCGCCGCACGAACTGGGGCCTGGCCCGCTCCTTGTTGGGCGCGAGGGCGAGGAAGAAGGCGGGGACGCCGATGGTGAGGGTGGACAGCAGCGTCAAGTGCCGCGGCAGGAACGGGTACTCCACCTGCCAGCACACCACCAGCACCGCCAGCAGCACCGAGTACACCGTCTTCACCAGGAACAGCGTGGCGACCCGGGTGATGTTCCCGATGACCCGCCGCCCCTCGGCGACCACCGAGGGAAGCGTCGCGAAACTGTTGTTCAGCAGCACGATCTGGGCGACCGCCCGGGTCGCCTCGGACCCGGAGCCCATGGAGACGCCGATGTCGGCGTCCTTCAGCGCGAGGACGTCGTTCACGCCGTCCCCGGTCATCGCGACGGTGTGCCCGTGCGACTGGAGCGCGCCCACCATGTCCCGCTTCTGCTGCGGGGTGACCCGTCCGAACACCGTGCCCGCGTCGAGCGCGTCCGCCATGCCGTCCTGGTCGTGGGGCAGCTGCCGGGCGTCGACGGTGCTGCCCGCCAGGCCGAGCTTCGCCGCGACCGCGCCCACCGAGACCGCGTTGTCGCCGGAGATGACCTTGGCGCTGACGTTCTGCTCGGCGAAGTAGCGCAGGGTGTCGGCGGCGTCGGGCCGCAGCCGCTGCTCCAGCACCACCAGCGCGGTCGGCCGGGCGCCCGCGGCCACGTCGGGGGCGTCCAGCTCGTGCGCGGCGCGGGCGAGCAGGAGGACGCGCAGGCCCTGTTCGTTGAGCCGCTCGGTCTCGGCGAGGGCGGGGTCGTCCGGGGCGAGCAGGACGTCGGGCGCCCCCAGCAGCCACGTACCGGACTCGCCGTCGCTCTCGCTGAGGGTGGCGCCGCTGTACTTGCGGGCGGAGGAGAAGGGCAGGGACTCGGTGCAGCGCCAGCCCACGGCCTCGGGGCAGGCGTCGATGATGGCCTGGAGGGAGGCGTTGGGGCGGGGGTCGGACTCGCCGAGGGCGCCGAGGACCGTGCGGACGTAGGCCTCGTCGCTGCCGTTGAGGGGTCTGAGCTCGGTGACGTCCATGCCGCCCTCGGTGAGGGTGCCGGTCTTGTCGAGGCAGACGGTGTCGACGCGGGCGAGGCCCTCGATGGCCGGAAGTTCCTGGACGAGGCACTGTTTTCGGCCAAGTCGGATGACGCCGATGGCGAAGGCCACGGAGGTGAGCAGGACCAGGCCCTCGGGGACCATGGGGACGATGCCGCCGACGGTCCGGGCGATCGAGTCGTCGAGGTCCGTGTTCTTCACGAAGAGCTGGGTGGCGACCAGGCCGAGCGCGGCCGGGATCATCATCCACGTCACGTACTTGAGGATGGTGGAGATGCCGGAGCGCAGCTCGGAGTGGACCAGGGTGAAGCGGGAGGCCTCCTCGGCGAGCTGGGCGGCGTAGGCCTCGCGGCCCACCTTGGTGGCCTGGAAGGCGCCGCCGCCCGCGACCACGAAGCTGCCGGACAGGATCTGGTCCCCGGGCCGCTTGACGACCGGGTCGGCCTCGCCGGTGAGCAGGGACTCGTCGATCTCCAGGCCGTCGGCCTCCACGCAGACGCCGTCGACGACGGCCTTGTCGCCGGGGCCGATCTCCATCAGGTCGTCGAGCACGATCTCCGAGGTGCTGACCTCGGCCGGGGCCCCGTCGCGCCGGACGGTGGGCCGGGCCTCCCCGATGACGGCGAGCGAGTCCAGGGTCTTCTTCGCCCGCCACTCCTGGACGATGCCGATGCCGGTGTTGGCGAGGATGACGAAGCCGAACAGGCTGTCCTGGATCGGCGCGACGACCAGCATGATCAGCCAGAGCACGCCGATGATCGCGTTGAACCGGGTGAAGACGTTGGCGCGGACGATCTCGACGGTGGACCGGCTGCTGCGCACCGGGATGTCGTTGACCTGCCCCCGCGCGACCCGCTCGGCCACCTCGGCGGCGGTCAGCCCGCCCTTGCCCACCGGGGCGGGCAGGGGGTGGCCGGGATCGACTTCGGTGCCCGCGTCGATGTGCGTCATGCATTCGACGGTACGTGCGGATTTACGGCTTCACCCGCCGAGTGCGCGGAAGATCCGACCTGGGGAGGACGCACAACGGGGCGAAGTGGTGCCGTGGTTGTACGCCGGGCGGTTACTCGGCGGCGGCCTCGCGCTTGAGCGCCGCGTCCCGCTTGCGGACGTACCAGACGCCGATCAGGCCGAGTCCGGCGCCGGCCAGGCAGGTCCACAGCCACCACAGGTGCCCGTGGTCGTCGAGCCAGCCGTAGAAGGGGAGCTGGACCAGGAAGAGGACGAACCACAGGATCGTGCCGCCCGTGATGGTGGCGACGACGGGGCCCTCCAGGGGCTCCGGCGCCTCGTGCTGGGGTGTCCACTTCGCCATGCGCACAGCTTACGGGCCACGCCGGTCTACGCGCGGAGATAGCGCTCCCACCCTCATATGTTCATACTGAAACCGTTTGTCTTTGACCACTTCTGTTCGTAGGAAACGCCAATGACCACCTCGGCCTCCGCCAAGGTCCCCGCCCCCGAGCAGCCGGGCGGCGCGCCCGCCCATGGTGCGCTCGACCGCTACTTCAAGATCTCGGAGCGGGGCAGCACGCTCGCGCGTGAGGTCCGCGGTGGCTTCGCCACCTTCTTCGCGATGGCCTACATCATCGTGCTGAACCCGATCATCCTGGGCAGCGCGAAGGACATGTACGGCAACCAGCTCGACAACGGCCAGCTGGTCACCGCCACCGCCCTGACCGCCGCCTTCACCACCCTCCTGATGGGCGTCATCGGCAATGTGCCGATCGCGCTGGCCGCGGGGCTCGGGGTGAACTCGGTCGTCGCGCTCCAGCTCGCGCCCCGGATGTCCTGGCCGGACGCCATGGGCATGGTCGTCCTCGCCGGTTTCGTGGTGATGCTGCTGGTCGCCACCGGCCTGCGCGAGCGCGTGATGAACGCGGTGCCGTTCGGGCTGCGCAAGGCGATCTCGATCGGTATCGGCCTGTTCATCATGCTGATCGGGCTCGTCGACGCCGGGTCCGTCTCCCGCATCCCGGACGCCGCCCAGACCACCGTCCCGCTCCAGCTCGGCGGCGACGGTCACCTCAACGGCTGGCCGGTGCTCGTCTTCATCCTGGGCGCGCTGCTGACGCTGGCCCTGATCGTGCGCAAGGTCTCCGGCGCCATCCTGATCTCGATCGTCGCGATGACGGTCCTCGCGGTGATCATCGAGGCGATCGCGGACATCCCCTCCTGGGGCCTGACCACCCCGAAGTGGCCCGGCAACCCGGTCGCCTCCCCGGACTTCGGCCTGATCGGTGAGTTCAGCCTCTTCGGCGGGTTCGAGAAGGTCGGTGTGCTGACCGGCGTGCTGTTCGTCTTCACGGTCCTGCTGTCGTGCTTCTTCGACGCGATGGGCACGATCATGGGCGTCTCCGACGAGGCCAAGCTGACCGACGCCCAGGGCCAGATGCCCGGCATCAACAAGGTCCTGTTCGTGGACGGCGTCGCGGTCGCCGCGGGCGGTGCCAGCTCCTCCTCGGCCACCACGGCCTTCGTGGAGTCCACGGCCGGCGTCGGCGAGGGCGCCCGCACCGGCTTCGCGAACGTCGTCACCGGCGGCCTGTTCACCGTCGCGCTCTTCCTGACGCCCATCGCCACCATGGTCCCCTCCCAGGCGGCCACCCCGGCGCTGCTCGCGGTCGGCTTCCTGATCCTCGCGAACTCCGTCAAGGAGATCGACTGGGCCGACTACACGATCGCGATCCCGGCGTTCGTGACGATGCTGATGATGCCGTTCACCTACTCCATCACCAACGGCATCGGCATGGGCTTCATCACCTTCGTGGTGCTGCGGCTCGCGGCCGGGCGGGGCAAGGAGGTCCCCGCGGCGATGTATGTCGTGGCGGCGGTCTTCGGCTTCTACTACCTGATGCCGGCGCTGGGCCTCACGTAAGGCCGTAGAACTTCTCTGTCTCTTCCACGGCGGTCTGGAACCGCTCGTCGAAGTCGTCGCGAATGAGCGTCCGGACCACGTAGTCCTGGACGCTCATTCCTCTTTTCGCCGCATGGCGCCGGAGCCGTTCGAGCAGCTCCCCGTCCATCCGCAGGCTGAGCACGCTGGTCCCCATGGCACGAGGGTCACCTCAGGCGCCCGGACCGTGGGTCGCTTTCCGGATTCGGCTCACTCGTACGAGTGACGGCGGGGTTCAGTGGCCAGGGTCACGGGCACGTATGCGTGTCAGGGTGGTCCTTAGTCAGGGTAATGAGTTAACCTAAAGAACATGTCGGACCTTACCCATGGCGACGACGCTGCCGCCGTGAACTCCCTGCGCTCCGCGGTCATGCGGCTGTCCCGCCGGCTCAAGCACCAGCGGGTCGACGAGTCGCTGAGCCCCACCGAGATGTCGGTGCTCGGCACCCTCTCCACCTGCGGCCGGGCCACCCCGGGCGAACTCGCCCGCAAGGAGCATGTCCAGCCGCCGTCGATGACCCGCATCGTCGCGCTGCTGGAGGCCAAGGGGCTGGTCCGGCTGGAGCCGCACCCCGACGACCGGCGCCAGAAGGTCGTCACGAAGACCGAGCAGGCCGAGGCGATGCTCGCCGAGAGCCGCGCCAAGCGCAACGCCTTCCTGGCCACCCTGGTCGACGCTCTCGACGAGGACGAGTGGGCGAAACTCCGCGCCGCCGCCCCCGTACTGGAGAAGCTCGCACATCTGTAAGCAGCAGGCAGAAGGAGGCGAACCCTGTTGAGTACGGGATCCGGAGCACCCTCCGCCCCCGCACCGGCCACCCCTACCACCCCCCGCAAGTCCTCGATGTTCGGTTCGCTGCGCATCCGCAACTACCGCCTGTTCTTCATCGGGCAGGTCGTCTCCAACACCGGCACCTGGATGCAGCGCATCGCCCAGGACTGGCTGGTCCTCAGCCTCACCGGCTCCGCGACCGCCGTCGGCATTACGACGGCTCTGCAGTTCCTGCCGATGCTGCTCCTCGGCCTCTACGGCGGTGTCCTGGTCGACCGGCTGCCCAAGCGGCCCACGCTGCTGGTCACCCAGGCGTCCATGGCCCTGACCGGCCTCGCGCTCGCCTTCCTCACCCTGAACGGACACGTCGAGGTCTGGCACGTCTACCTCGCCGCCCTCGCCGTGGGCCTCGCGACCGTCGTCGACAACCCGGCCCGGCAGACCTTCGTCACCGAGATGGTCGGCCCCGACCAGCTCCAGAACGCGGTCAGCCTGAACTCCGCGAACTTCCAGTCCGCGCGGCTCGTCGGCCCGGCGGTGGCCGGCCTGATGATCACCGGCGTGGGCACGGGCTGGGCCTTCCTCGTCAACGGCCTGTCCTTCGTCGCGCCCATCGCCGGGCTGCTGCTGATGCGCACCCGGGACCTGCACGCCGTCGAGCGCGCCCCGCGCGGCAAGGGCCAGATGAGAGAGGGCCTGCGGTACGTCGCCGGACGCCCGGAGCTGATCTGGACGATCGTCCTGGTCGGGTTCGTCAGCACCTTCGGCTTCAACTTCCCCGTCTACCTCTCCGCCTTCGCCGACGACGTCTTCCACGCGGGCGCCGGCTCCTACAGCCTGTTCAACACCCTGATGGCGGTCGGCTCCCTGGCGGGCGCCCTGCTCGCCGCCCGCCGCGGCACCGCCCGGCTGAGGGTGCTGGTCGCGGGCGCGGTGGCCTTCGGCGCGCTGGAGATCGTGGCCGCCCTCGCCCCCTCGCTGTGGACGTTCGCCCTGCTCATGATCCCGATCGGGATGTTCGGCATGACGGTCAACGTCACCGCCAACAGCAGCGTCCAGCTCAGCACCGACCCGGCCATGCGCGGCCGGGTGATGGCCCTGTACATGATGGTGTTCATGGGCGGCGCTCCACTGGGCGCGCCGATCGCCGGCTGGATCACCGACGCGTACGGCGTCCGGGCGGGCCTGGCCGCCGGCGGGGTGATCGCGGCGGCCGCGGCGGTCGTGATCGGGCTGGTCCTGGCCCGCGTCGGCAACCTCCGGCTGGCGCTGAGCTGGCGCCACGGCCACCCGGTGGTCCGGTTCGTACCGAGGGAGCGGGAGCAGCCGGTACCGGTGGCCTGAGTGGCAGGGTGGGCCCATGAGACTCTTCGCCGCGCTGCTCCCGCCGGACGACGTTTCCCGTGAACTGGCCGCCGAGGTCGCCCGGTTGCGGCGGCTGCCCGGCTCGGACGCCCTGCGCTGGACCGGCCGCCCCGGGTGGCACTTCACCCTCGCCTTCTACGGCGAGGTGGACGACGACGTCGTACCGGAGCTGTCGGAGCGGCTCACGCGGGTGGCGCACCGGACGCGGCCCTTCCCGCTGGCCCTGCGCGGGGGCGGGCAGTTCGGGCACGGGCGGGTGCTGTGGGTGGGCGCGGACGGGGATCTGCCGACTCTGCGCCTGCTCGCCGGCCGGGCGGAGGCGGCGGGGCGGAAGGCGGGCGTGGCGATGGGGGAGCACCGGCGGTACACGGCACATCTGACCGTGGCC
Organism: Streptomyces sp. NPDC002776; assembly: GCF_053592195.1. Classification (NCBI taxonomy): domain Bacteria; kingdom Bacillati; phylum Actinomycetota; class Actinomycetes; order Kitasatosporales; family Streptomycetaceae; genus Streptomyces; species Streptomyces sp. NPDC002776. Next base: position 182,543 of record NZ_JBSFVG010000006.1, read on the forward strand.
CGCAGCCGGGCGGCCGTGGACACCCGCCCCTGCCTCACGGCGCTGGACGCCTTCACGAGCCGCCCCTGGACGGTGGGGGAGCTGGTGCTCATGCGCAGCGAGCTGCCGGTGTCCGGGATGCCGGGTGAGCAGCCCCGGTACGAGGCGGTCGGCCGCCGGCCGCTCGGCGGGGCCGGTTAGGCTCGATGCCGTGGACCCGAAAACCCGGAACCGGATCATGGCCGGTGCGCTTGTGCTGATGTTCGTCGTGGTGGCCCTGGCCGCCGCCGTCGGCAGGTGAGGGGAGCGCCCCGGCACCCGGCCGGACGCGCTCCCCTCCCCGTGCCGCCGGCTCCCGCGCTACCAGGCGAACGCCTCCGGAGAGGGCCCCGGACCGGGGAAGATCTCCTCCAGCCCGGTCAGCAGCTCCTCGCTCAGCTCCAGCTCGGCCGCCTTCACCGCGGAGTCGAGCTGCTGAGCCGTGCGCGGACCGACGATCGGGCCGGTCACGCCGGGACGGGTGAGGAGCCACGCCAGGGCCGCCTCACCGGGCTCCAAGCCGTGCTTGTCCAGCAGGTCCTCGTAGGACTGCAGCCGGGCGCGGGCGGCCGGGTCGGCGAGGGTGTCGGCCGCGCGCCCGGAAGCGCGTCGCCCGCCCTCCGTCTCCTTCTTGATCACGCCGCCGAGCAGACCGCCGTGCAGCGGTGACCAGGGGATGACGCCGAGCCCGTAGTCCTGCGCGGCCGGAATGACCTCCATCTCGGCGCGCCGCTCGTAGAGGTTGTACAGGCACTGCTCGCTGACCAGGCCGTACGAGCCGCGGCGGGCGGCGGTCTCGTTGGCCTGGGCGATCTTGTAGCCGGGGAAGTTGCTGGACCCGGCGTAGAGGATCTTGCCCTGCTGGACGAGGACGTCGATGGCCTGCCAGATCTCCTCGAACGGGGTGTCCCGGTCGATGTGGTGGAACTGGTAGAGGTCGATGTAGTCGGTGCCGAGCCGCTTCAGCGAGGCGTCGACGGCCCGGCGGATGTTGAGCGCCGAGAGTTTGTCGTGGTTCGGCCAGGCCGGGCCGTCGGCGCCCATGTTGCCGTACACCTTGGTGGCGAGGACGACCTTGTCGCGGCGGCCGCCGCCCTGGCCGAACCAGCTGCCGATGATCGACTCGGTGCGGCCCTTGTCCTCGCCCCAGCCGTACACATTGGCGGTGTCGAAGAAGTTGATGCCCGCGTCCAGCGCCGCGTCCATGATCGCGTGGCTGTCGGTTTCGTCGGTCTGCGGTCCGAAGTTCATGGTGCCGAGGACGAGTCGGCTGACCTTGAGACCCGTGCGTCCGAGCTGCGTGTACTTCATGACGGTCCAGCCAACGCCGTAGAGCGGACTCGAAGCAAGCGTCCCTTACCGCAGTTCGGCGAACAGGCCCCGTACGCGGCTGCCGTCCTGGGCCGTCCAGGGCCCGGCGACATGGCCGGCGGCGCCCGGGGGAGGGGCGTCGGGCAGGCCGAGGCGCCGGTGGAGGCGGAGGGTGGTGCCGTCCTCGGCGGGCAGCTCGGTGCCGGACTCGTCGTCCACGGCGGGGCCGTGCGCCCTCAGGCCGCCGGTGCCGGTGAAGGAGCAGGCGATGTCAGGGTCCGGGGTGTTGTCGACGCTCTGCATCTGCGCCTGGGCGCTCCCCTCGACCAGGGCGAACAACTCGGCGACCAGCACCGGGTCCTGGCAGCCGTCGTAGGCCCAGCGCTTGCCCAGCACCCCGTGGTCCATGGTCCCGACGAGGGCGTGCTCGGCGCCGTCCAGCGGGGCGCCGCGGTAGGTGAGGGGGACGAGGTAGGCGGTCCCGTCGGCATCGGCCGCCACCATGAACTCGATCCCGACCTCGCCCGCCGGATCGTCCAGCCGGAAGCCACCGGCCTTGGTCAGCTCCGGGGTGCCGGTGCCTGCGTACCAGGGGCGGGTGGGCAGCCAGGTGGTGAGCAGGTCGAGCTTGGTGGGCTGCAGGGTGGTGTGATGAATGATCGCCATGTCGGCCGATTGTGTCAGTCGCGGGGGAACTCGTCGGTCCTGAGGGTGAGATCGACGACGGTGCCGGTGAGGTCCACCTCGTCCCCGAAGGGGACCTTGGTCTCGGTGGCGTAGTCGTCGCCCTTGGGGTTCGTGTAGAGGTGGCACCGGCCCTGGTAGGGGTCGACGATCAGGTAGAGGGGGACGTCGGCGACGGCGTAGGCGGACTTCTTGGGGCCGTAGTCGTTGGCGGCGGTTCCCTTGGAGATCACCTCGGCGACGAAAACGACGTCCTCGCAACGCCAGCGGCCCTCTTCCGTCTTCTCGGCTCCCTCGGCCAGCAGTGTCACGTCGGTCGCGAAGCCGTTGAGGTGGCCTGGGTAGTCGATGCGGACGTCGGATTTGATGCGCTTGCGCGGGTACTTGGTGCGAAGCTGCTCGACGATGTCCAGGATGATGTCCCAGTGATGGTCCCGCTGCGGCGACATGAAGATGTGCCCCCCGACGATCTCGGTCTTGTATCCCTCGGGGACGGGCATCTTCTCAAGCCACTCGAACATGAGGTCCAGAGTGAGCTCGTCGTTGGCTTCGGCCATCTCGATCCTGTCGTCAAGGACGGTCATCGTGGCGCTCCTCCCCGGCTGCCGCTCGAACACGGTCAGCCGCGCAGTACAACGATACGAGCGGTCACGAGGTCACGAACCGCACTCAGGGACGTATTCCCCGCCGATCCCCCACCCCTGCCACATCGCCGTCGTGAACGCCTGCGCGATCTTGTGCTCGCCGCTCGCGTTCGGATGGGTGCCGTCGTAGGTGTCGAGGGTGATGTCGTACGACGGCGGGGGCGAGGTCAGCAGCAGCGGTGAGCGGGGTTCGTCCAGGTCGGCGACGGTCTTCGCCAGGAGTTCGTTGAAGCGGGTGACCTGGGCGCCGAAATCCGGCTCGGACTCGGCCCGGATGTTGGGGACGACCGGCAGGATCGCCATCCGCACCGTCGGCCGGGCCGCCCGCGCCTCGGCCACGAAGACGCGCACGTTCTCCGCCGTCTGCTCCGGGTTCGTGTAGAAGCCCAGGTCGATCAGGCCGAGGGAGACCAGGAGCACGTCCGCCCGGTGGGTGCGCACCGCCTCGCCGATCAGCGGGGCCATGTGCAGCCAGCCCTCGCCCCAGCCGGCGAGGTGGGCCCGGGGGAAGTCGGGGTCGGCGTACGCGTACGACGTGGGCGCGTCCGTCGCCTTGTCGTACAGCGTCTCGCGCGGGCCGACGAGCGTGAAGGGGCCGCCGCAGGTGTCGCGCAGGTGCCGCCACAGCCGGTGGCGCCAGGTGTGTTCGCCCGCGCTTCCGATCGTCTGGGAGTCACCGACGGGCATGAACCTGAGCATCCGCTCATGATGGACGATCCGCGCGGCGGGTGGGGTGTGAGGCCGGACACGCCCGCCCGCCCGAACGGCGGGGCGGGATGGCAGGCTTGACGGCATGCGCCGACCCTTCGCCGTCCTCGCCGCCGCCCTCCTCGCGGGCGCGTGCGCCGTGCCCGCCGCCGCAGCCGACGGCGAAGACGGCTTCACCATCAAGGACCCGCGCATCACCGAGTCCAGCGGTCTCGCCGCCTCGCGGCAGCACCCGGGCATCTACTGGACCCACAACGACAGCGACGACGGCGCCCACCTCTACGCCGTGGACAGCGCCACCGGCGACACTGTCGCCACGATCACCATGACCGGCGTCGGCACCCCCCGTGACGTCGAGGCGATCTCCGTCGGCCCCGGCAACCAGCTCTGGGTCGGGGACATCGGCGACAACCTCGGCGGTACCTGGCCGCACGTGTGGATCTACCGGCTGCCCGAGCCCGAGGAGTTGCGGGACCTGACGGTCAGGGCCACGCAGTACGTCGTGAAGTACCAGGACGGGGCGCGGGACGCCGAGTCGCTCGTCGTGCACCCGAAGACGGGGCGCGTCTACATCGTGGACAAGCAGGACGGGGACAGCCGCCTCTACGAGGGCCCGGCCGAGCTCTCCGCCTCCGGCACCAACGTCTTCAAGCCCGGCGCCACCGTCGAGAACCTCCAGGCCACCGACGCCACCCTCGCGCCCGACGGCAGCACGCTCGTCGTCCGCAGCTACTTCGGCGCCGCCGCCTACGACTGGAACGGCGGCGACCTGAAGAAGACCGGCCGGCTGAGCGTGCCGTTCCTCGGGCAGGGCGAGTCGGTCACCTACACCGCCGACGGCTCGACGCTCATGTACGGCGCCGAGGGTGCCGAGAGTTCCGTGGAGCCGGAGGACGCCCCGGGGGACGCGGAGGGCGCCGACAAGTCGCCTTCGGGGGAGGGGAGTTCGGCGACCGGCGAGGGCGGCGGGGACTACAAGGTCGGCGCCCTGGCCGTGGCCGCCGTCCTCGCCGTCGCGCTCGGCTTCCGGCGGCTGCGGCGGCGCTGACCCCCGCTGTCACTCCTCCCGGCGCCGGGCCACGAAGACTTCGAGACCGTCCAGGATCCGCTGGAGTCCGAACTCGAAGTGGTCGAAGTCGGAGCCCCAGGTGTCCTCGGCCAGCGAGGAGAGCAGCGGGTAACGGCCGGACGTCAGGACCTTCTCCAGCATCGGCGTCTGCGCCTGCCAGAACTCCGCGTCGGTCAGGCCGGTCCGCCGCTCCGCCTCCTGCTGGTACAGCTGGGTACGCGCGGCGCCCACCACATACCCGTCGACCATGATGATCGCCGAGACCGTCTCGGGGTCGCTCAGGCCCATCGGCTTGAGCCGGGCGAGGATCTTCTCCATGCCGTCCAGGGCGCTCGGGCCGAGGAGAGGACGGGACTGGTTGACCTGGAGCAGCCATGGATGGCGGCGGTAGAGGTCGAGCGTGGCGCGGCCCAGCGCCTCCAGCGCCGAGCGCCAGCTGCCGTCGCCGAGGTCGGCGGGGTTCTCGGAGGGGCGCTGGACGCGGTCCAGCATCAGGTCGAGCAGTTCGCCCTTGCCGGGGACGTACCGGTACAGCGACATGGTGCCGGTGCCGAGTTCGGCGGCGACCCGGCGCATGGAGACCGCCTCCAGGCCCTCGGCGTCCGCCACCCGGACGGCGGCTTCCACGATCTGGTCGAGGGTGAGGGCCGGTTTGGGACCGCGGCTGGGGCGCCTGCCGGTGTCCCAGAGCAGCTCCATGGTGCGGGCGATGTCACCGCTGCCACTGGTCTCCGTACCGCCCTTGCCGCTGGTCATGCCCTTCAGCTTAAGTCCTCCGAAAAAAACTGGGTACGGCGTACGCGCAATCGGGTACGGTGTACTCAGTTACACGGAAGGAGACCCCATGAGCGACGGATACGCCGTACGGGCCGAGGCGCTGGAGAAGCGCTACGGCGACAAGCGCGCCCTCGACGGCTTCGACCTGGCCGTCCGTGAGGGCACCGTGCACGGACTGCTCGGCCCGAACGGCGCGGGCAAGACCACGGCCGTGCGCATCCTGTCCACGCTGTTGAAGCTGGACGGCGGCCGGGCGACGGTGGCCGGCCTGGACGTCGTCCGTCAGTCGCGCCAGGTGCGCGCCAGGATCGGGCTCACCGGGCAGTACGCCGCCGTGGACGAGGTGCTCACCGGGCGGCAGAACCTGGAGATGTTCGGCCGCCTGTTCCACCTCGGCGGCAAGCGGGCCAAGGCGCGCGCCACCGAGCTGCTGGAGCAGTTCGACCTGACCGACGCCGCCGAGAAGGGCGTCGCCAAGTACAGCGGCGGCATGCGGCGCCGCCTCGACCTCGCCGCCTCGATGATCCTCGCCCCCGCGGTGCTGTTCCTGGACGAGCCGACGACCGGGCTCGACCCCCGCAGCCGGGGCGAAGTCTGGGAGTCGGTGCGGGCGTTGGTGGCGAGTGGCACGACCGTGCTGCTGACCACGCAGTATCTGGAGGAGGCCGACAAGCTGGCCTCCCGGATCACCGTCATCGACCAGGGGCGGGCCATCGCCGACGACACCCCCGACGGACTGAAGAACCTCGTCGGCGGGGACCGGGTCGAGGTCGTGGTCGCCGAGCGGTCGGATATCCCGCGGGTGGTGAAGGTCGTCTCCCGGGTCTCCGACGGTGAACCCGAGGCGGACGAGGCCGAGTTGCGGGTCCATGCCCCGGTGACCGACCGGGTGAGCGCGCTCACCGAGGTCGCCCGCACCCTCCAGGACGAGGGCGTGCGGGTCGAGGACATCGGGCTGCGCAGGCCGAGCCTCGACGATGTGTTCCTGCGCCTGACCGGACACCGCACCGAGAAGGAGGCGGCGGCATGAACGCCGTGGACCTGAACACGCAGGCCCCGGGCGGCCGTACGTACTGGCTGCTCTCCGACGTCTGGAACATCGTCCGCCGCGGGCTGACCCACTATCAGCGCCAGCCGGTCAACATCGCCTGGCAGCTGGGCTTCCCGATCCTCTCCGTCCTGCTCTACGGCTATGTCTTCGGCAGCGCCATGCAGGTGCCCGGCGGCGGGGACTACAAGGACTTCCTGATGCCCGGCATGTTCGTGATGACCATGGCCTTCGGCTTCATCAACACCGCGACCGTGGTGGTCTACGACTCCACCAAGGGCGTCCTCGACCGGTTCCGCTCGATGCCCATGGCCTCCTCGGCGGTGGTCGCCGGACGCGGGGTCACCGATCTGCTGGGCGCCTGCGCCGAGTTGGCGATCATGATGCTGACCGCGGTCGCGATGGGCTGGCGGCCGGACGGCGGGCTCAACTTCCTGGCCGCGTTCGGGCTGCTGCTGTGGCTGCGGTTCTCGCTGATCTGGGTCGGGGTATGGCTCGGTCTGCTCGTCCCCAACCCGGAGGCGGCGGGCGGGCTGTTCGCGGTCGCCTTCCCGCTGACGATGATCTCCAGCATCTTCGTCGCGCCGCAGCTGATGCCGGACTGGCTGGGCTGGGTCGCGGCCTGGAACCCGATCTCCTCCACGGCCGCGGCCACCCGCGACCTCTTCGGGACCCCGGTCGGCGGCGGCGACTCCTGGATCGAGCAGCACGCCCTGCTGATGGCGGGCGTCTGGCCCCTCGTCCTGACGGCGGTCTTCCTGCCGCTGGCGGTGCGGCGGTTCCAGAAGCTCGGCCGCTGAAGGATCTTCCAGAGGCTCCGGCGGTGAAAAGCAAGGGCGCCCGGCGGTGTTCGCCGGGCGCCCTGCACTGCCGTACGGAAACTGCTTACAGCTTCTCGATCACGTAGTCGACGCACTTCGTCAGCGCCTCGACGTCCGCCGGGTCGATCGCCGGGAACATGGCGATGCGGAGCTGGTTGCGGCCGAGCTTGCGGTAGGGCTCGGTGTCCACGATGCCGTTGGCGCGCAGCACCTTGGCGACGGCGGCGGCGTCGATCTCGTCGGAGAAGTCGATCGTGCCGATGACCTGCGAGCGCTTGGCCGGGTCCGTGACGAACGGGGTCGCGTGCTTGCTCTCCTCCGCCCAGCCGTACAGCCGGGTCGAGGAGTCCTTCGTACGCGCCGTGGACCAGGCGAGACCACCCTGGCCGTTGATCCACTCCAGCTGCTGGTTCAGCAGGAAGAGGGTGGCGAGGGCCGGGGTGTTGTACGTCTGGTTCTTGCGGGAGTTGTCGATCGCCGTCGGCAGGCTGAAGAACTCCGGGACGTGCCGGCCGGACGCGTGGACGCGCTCGGCGCGCTCGATCGCGGCCGGGGAGAAGACGCCGATCCACAGGCCGCCGTCGGAGGCGAAGGACTTCTGCGGGGCGAAGTAGTAGACGTCCGTCTCGGCGATGTCGACGGGCAGACCGCCGGCGCCCGAGGTGGCGTCGACCAGGACGAGCGCGCCCTCGTCGGCACCGGCCACCCGCTTGATGGGGGCGGCGACACCGGTGGAGGTCTCGTTGTGGGTGTACGCGTAGACGTCGACGCCCGCCTCGGCCCGCGGCTCCGGGTGCGTGCCGGGGTCGCTCGCGATGACGGTCGGCTCGGCCAGCCAGGGGGCGAGCTTCGCGGCCTTGGCGAACTTCGAGCTGAACTCACCGAAGGTGAGGTGCTGCGACTTGTTCTCGATCAGGCCGTGGGTGGCGATGTCCCAGAACGCGGTCGAGCCGCCGTTGCCGAGGACGACCTCGTAGCCGTCCGGGAGCTGGAACAGCTCGCCGATGCCCGCACGGACCTGGCCGACCAGGTTCTTGACCGGGGCCTGGCGGTGAGAGGTGCCCAGCAGGGAGGTGCCGGTCGCGGCGAGGGCGTCCAGCGCCTCCGTCCGCACCTTGGAGGGGCCCGCGCCGAAACGTCCGTCCGCGGGCTTGATGTCAGAGGGAATCTGGATCTCAGCCACGGGGTGAGGTTAGCGGCTGGGGGAAACCGGGGCGAAATGCAGTCCGTCGGCTGAGACGTTTCGCTGGTTGAGTGGACGCATGACGGATCTAGAGGCCGAACTGCGCAAGGTCGTCCGGGGTGACGTCGGTTTCGGCGCCACCGCTCGCGCGCTCGTCACCATGGACGCGTCCAACTACCGGCGCGTCCCGCTCGGCGTGGTCGCACCCCGCGACGCCGACGACGTGGCCGCCGTGCTGGAGGTCTGCCGCGCCCACGCCGTCCCCGTCGTCCCCCGCGGCGGCGGCACCTCCATCGCCGGACAGGCCACCGGGACCGGCGTCGTGCTGGACTTCACGCGGCACCTGAACCGTCTGGTCTCCCTCGACCCCGAGAGCCGTACTGCCGTCGTCCAGCCGGGTCTTGTCCTCGACCGGCTCCAGGAGGCCGCCGCGCCGCACGGCCTGCGCTTCGGCCCCGACCCCTCCACCCACAGCCGCTGCACGCTCGGCGGCATGATCGGGAACAACTCCTGCGGCGCGCACTCGGTGGCCTGGGGGACGACCGCGGACAGCGTGCGCGAGCTGGACGTCGTCACCGCGCGCGGGCGGCGGCTGCGGCTCGGCCGGGACTGGTCCGGGGCGCCGGACGGGCTGCGCGGCCTGGTGGACGGTGAACTCGCCCTGCTGCGCACCGGGTTCCCGGAGCTGCCCCGCCGCATCTCCGGCTACGCCCTGGACGCGCTGCTGCCGGAGAACGGCGCCGACGTGGCCCGTTCCTTCTGCGGCTCCGAGGGCACGCTCGGGGTGCTGACCGAGGCGGTCGTGGACCTCGTGGCGGCGCCACCCGCGCGTGCCCTCGCGGTCCTGGGATACGCGCACGAGACGGCGGCGGCCGAGGCGGCGGCGGGGCTGCTGCCGTACGGCCCGCTGACGGTGGAGGGCATGGCCGCGGACCTGGTGCCCTCGGCGGTCACGCTGCCCCGGGGCGGCGCCTGGCTGTTCGTGGAGACGGGCGGGGAGTCGCCCGAGGAGGCACGCGCGCGTGCGGAGAGAATCGTGCGCGCCGCCGACGCCGTGGACGGCGTGGTCGTCACGGACCCGGCCGGGCAGCGGGCCCTGTGGCGCATCCGCGAGGACGCGAGCGGTACGGCGACCCGGATGCCCGACGGCAGCGAGGCATGGCCCGGCTGGGAGGACTGCGCGGTGCCACCGGCGCGACTGGGACCGTATCTGCGCGACTTCCGCGCCCTGCTGACCGAGCACGGACTGCGCGGCACGCCGTACGGCCACTTCGGGGACGGCTGCATCCACGTCCGGATCGACTTCGACCTGCTCACCGAGGCGGGCATCGGGCGCTTCCGGCGCTTCTCGGAGGAACTCGCCGACCTGGTCGTGGCGCACGGCGGGTCGCTGTCCGGCGAGCACGGGGACGGACAGGCGCGGGCCGAGCTGCTGCCGCGGATGTACGGCGAGCGGATGGTCGGCCTGTTCGAGCGCGCGAAGGAGGTGTGGGACCCGGACGGGCTGCTGAACCCCGGCATGCTGGTCCGCCCGGCCCCCCTGGACTCGGGCCTGCGCTTCTCCGTGCTGCCCCGCGAACCCGTCGACGTGGCCTTCGGCTACCCCGCGGACGCAGGTGACTTCGCCGCCGCCGTACGCCGCTGCGTCGGCGTCGCCAAATGCCGTACGGCCGCGGCGACCGGCCCCGCCGTCATGTGTCCCTCCTTCCGCGCGACGGGCGAGGAGGAGCACTCCACGCGCGGGCGGGCCCGGCTGCTGCACGAGATGCTCGCGGGCGAGGTCGTCACCGACGGCTGGCGCTCGACGGAGGTCCGCGACGCGCTCGATCTGTGCCTGTCCTGCAAGGGCTGCCGCTCCGACTGCCCGGTCGGGGTGGACATGGCCACGTACAAGGCGGAGTTCCTGCACCACCACTACGCCGGGCGGCGGCGCCCGATGGCCCACTACACGATGGGCCGGCTGCCGGTGTGGCTGCGCTGGGTGGCGCGGCTGCGGGCGGCGCGGGTGGTCAACGCGCTGGCGGGCGTGGGGGTGTTGGCGTCGGTGGGCAAGCGGCTCGGCGGGGTGGCGGCGGAGCGGGAGATCCCCCGGGTCGCCCCGCAGACGCTCAGCGCGTGGTGGCGGCGCAGACCGTCCGCGGGTGCTGACAGGCCGCTGGTGGTCCTGTGGCCGGACACCTTCACCGAGCATCTCTCGCCTGCCGTCGGACGGGCGGCGGTGAGGGTGCTGGAGGCGGCGGGGCTGCGGGTGGCGCTGCCGCCGACCCTGCGGATGCGAGGGCGGCCGGTGGGGGACGGCCGTACGCGGTGGGCGGTGCCGCTGCTCGGCGCGGGGCGCCGGGGGAGGGTGTGCTGCGGGCTGACATACCTCTCCACGGGCCAGCTGGACCGCGCCCGTACGGTGCTGCGCACCACGCTGGACCTGCTGGAACCGGTACTCGCGGCCGGGGTCCCGCTGGTGGTCCTGGAGCCGAGCTGCGCGGCGGCCCTGCGCGCGGATCTGCCGGAGCTGCTGCACGACGACCCACGGGCGGCCGCTCTGGCGGGCCAGGTCCTGACCTTCGCGGAGGCGCTGGAACGCCTGGCCCCGGAGTGGACCCCGCCGCGGCTGGACCGCCCGGTCACCGGCCAGACCCACTGCCACCAGCACGCGGTCCTCGGGGACGCGGCCGACCGCCGCCTGCGGGAAGCCGCGCTGCTCGCCGGCGAACTGAGCGGCGGCTGCTGCGGCCTCGCGGGCAACTTCGGCTTCGAGAAGGGCCACGCCGAGGTGTCGGCGGCCTGCGCGGAGGACCAGCTGCTGCCGGCCGTGCGGCAGGCCCCGGAGGGGGCGGTGGTCCTGGCGGACGGGTTCTCCTGCCGGACCCAGCTGGAACAGCTGGCGGGGGTGCGGGGCCGGCATCTGGCGGAGCTGCTGGCGGAAGGGCTGGACCAGGGGTCAGTATCTAATTAGCTTCACACACCTGACATGGTCCACTACCCTGGACTCAGCAGTACAGCACGATGAACGATACCCGAGCCTCCAGGACTGCCCGTGACCTCGCCAGCGCCGACCACCGCCGCCTCTGCCGCCCCCGCCCCGGCCGGTGCGCCGCGCCGCGGGGGTTCCCTCGGTCCGGTCGGGCTGGTCTTCGCCGGGGGGATCTCGGTCCAGTTCGGCGGCGCCCTCGCGGTGACCCTGATGCCGAGGGCGGGCGCGCTGGGCGTGGTGACGCTGCGGCTGGCGGTGGCGGCGGTGGTCCTGCTGCTGATCTGCCGCCCGCGCGTGCGCGGCCACTCCCGCACCGACTGGGGGACGGTCGTCGTCTTCGGCATCACCATGGCCGCGATGAACGGCCTCTTCTACCAGGCGGTGGCCCGGATCCCGTTGGGCCCCGCGGTGACGCTGGAGGTGCTGGGCCCGCTGGCGCTGTCGGTGCTGGCCTCCCGCCGGGCGGTGAACCTCATCTGGGCCGGTCTGGCGCTCGCGGGCGTCTTCCTTCTCGGCGGGGGAGGCTTCAGCAGCCTGGACCCCGTGGGCGTGGCCTACGCCCTGGGCGCCGGGGCCATGTGGGCGGCGTACATCGTCTTCAGCGCCCGTACGGGCCGACGGTTCCCGCAGGCGGATGGACTCGCGCTGGCGATGGTGGTGGCGGCGGTGCTGTTCCTGCCGCTGGGAGTGGTGGAGTCGGGCGGGAAGCTCCTGGAGCCGATGACGATCGCACTGGGAGCGGCGGTGGCGATCCTGTCCTCGGTGCTCCCCTACACCCTCGAACTCCTGGCGCTACGACGCCTTCCCGCCTCCACCTTCGCCATCCTGATGAGCCTGGAACCGGCCATCGCGGCGACGGCCGGCTTCTTCATCCTCGACCAGGCCCTCGCCACGACGGAGGCGATCGCCATCGCCCTGGTCATCGCGGCAAGCATGGGCGCGGTACGGACACAGGTGGGGCGGGGGAGGGCGAAGACGCCAGCGGTGGCGCCCGAGGCCTGAACCCGTTCGGATCAGCCGAAGGCGCCGTCGGCGGTTGCCGTCACGAAGGTGGTGAAGGTCTTCGGGGTGACGGTGAGAGTTCCGTGGGCGGGGTTCTTGGAGTCGCGGATCGCTATGTGGGGGACGAGGTCGGCGACTTCGAGGCAATCGCCTCCGGTGCTGCCGCTGGACGACGACTTGCGCCAGGTGGCGGTGCCGAGGGGGGCGCACTCGATGCACTGGCCCCCTGTATCCCCGCTGTAAGAAGACTTACGCCAGGTCGCGCCCGTCAGGTTCAGGTTCAGTTCCATACCGTTCCTCCATCACGCGGGCGATCAGGGCCGCCGAGTCGTCCACGGAGAGGGCGGCCGCCTGCAGATGATCGTAACGGACCGAACCCTCCTTGAGCGCTTCAGGATTGGCCGTCATGTGCCCCTGGACGAAGTCCTCGGTGTAGACGATGTCGGGGTCCTTGTCGAAGCGAAGAAGGTTGAACGAACCCATCAGCCCCGTGTGTGCCCCGGCTTCGAACGGCAGCACCTGGATCTCCAGCCATCGGCGCTTCTGCATGGCCAGCAGGTGCGCCAGTTGCTCGCGCATGACTTCCCGGCTGCCGATCTCCTGGTGCAGTACCGCCTCGCTCAACACGACCCACAGCACGGGCGGATGCTCCCGCTCCAGGACCCGTTGCCGGTCCAGTCGGGCTGCCACCTTGCCGTCGAGATCGCCCTCGTCCCGCGCACCCAGCACTGCGCGGGCGTACGCCTTCGTTTGAAGAAGGCCGTCCACCAACTGTGCCTGGAACGAAGAGATGAAGGTCGCCTTCGCCTCCATCTCCGCATACGGCTGAAACCAACTAGGCAACTGGCTCCGCAGAACCAACCCCACGAGCCGCGAAAACGTCCCGCCCGTCCCCAGCGCCGCATCCACCCGCTCGGAGAACTCCCGCTGCGGAACCTTCAGCGCCGTCTCGATCTGCCCGATCAACGACCCCGTACAGAACACGATCGACCCCAGCTGCGCCAGCGTCAGCCCCGCCGCCTCCCGTGACCGCCGCAGCTCGTAGCCGTAGTAGTCCAGGGGCGACGCGCTCGGATCAAGTTGCCGGATGTTGGACACAGCGACCACCTCCAATCACTGAGAGTAGCCACAAGGGTGCGCACAGGTACGGGACTTGCGGGAAAAGAAATCATGCAAGCACGCTTGATTGATTCCGGGCCCGCTGCCATGCTCAGCCCCATGGCCGACCCGACCCCCGTGTTCGACGACCTGCGTGCAGAGACCGATGAACTCGACCGGCTGGTAGCCGAGTTGAGCCCGGACCAGTGGTCCCTCGCCACGCCCGCCCCGCGTTGGACCGTCGCCCACCAGATCGCTCACCTCGCCTGGACCGATCACGCCGCCCTGCTCGCCGTCACCGACGCCGACGCCTTCGCCAAGGAGGTCGAGAAGGCGCTCGCCGCGCCCGAGACCTTCGTCGACGAGGGCGCCGAGGAGGGGGCGAAGAAGCCGCCCGCCGAGATTCTCGCCGCGTGGCGCACCGGACGTAAGGCCCTGGACGACGCCCTGCACGCCGCCCCCGCCGGTGCCCGTTTCCCCTGGTACGGCCCGCCCATGGCCGCCGCCTCCATGGCGAGCGCCCGTCTGATGGAGACCTGGGCCCACGGCCAGGACGTGGCGGACGCGTTGGGTGTGGTGCGCACACCCACCGACCGCCTCCGGCATGTGGCCCGCATCGGTGTGCGCGCCCGCGACTACGCCTTCGCGATCCGCGGACTCACCCCGCCGGTCGAAGAATTCCGCGTCGAACTCGCCGCGCCGAGCGGTGAGGTGTGGGGTTACGGCCCCGAAGGCGCCCCCCAGCGTGTCACCGGCCCCGCCCACGACTTCTGCCTGCTGGTCACCCGGCGTGCCCACCGGGCCGACCTGGCGGTGCGGGCCGAGGGGGAGGACGCCGAGCGGTGGCTGGACATCGCCCAGGCCTTCGCCGGGCCGCCCGGTGCCGATCGGGAGCCCGGGGGAGACGTCACGTGACCCTCCGTATCGGCAACGCCTCCGGGTTCTACGGCGACCGTTTCGACGCCATGCGCGAGATGCTCACCGGCGGTGAACTCGACGTCCTCACCGGCGACTACCTCGCCGAGCTGACCATGCTCATCCTGGGACGCGACCGGCTCAAGGACCCCGGCGCCGGATACGCGCGCACCTTCCTGCGGCAACTGGAGGAGTGCCTCGGGCTCGCCCACGAGCGGGGCGTGCGGATCGTCACCAACGCCGGTGGGCTCAACCCCGCCGGACTCGCCGCCGCCGTACGGGAACTGGCCGACCGGCTCGGCATCCCCGTGCGGGTCGCCCACGTCGAGGGCGACGACCTCACCGCCGCCCACCCCGGCAGCCTCGCCGCGCACGCCTACCTCGGCGGCTTCGGCATCGCCGCCTGCCTCCGGGAGGGCGCCGACGTCGTCGTCACCGGACGGGTCACCGACGCGGCCCTGGTCACCGGGCCCGCTGCCGCCCACTTCGGCTGGACCCCCACGGACCACGACCGGCTCGCGGGCGCCGTCGTCGCCGGACACGTGCTGGAGTGCGGGGCGCAGGCCACCGGCGGGAACTACGCCTTCTTCCAGGGCCGGGACCTCCGCCGGCCCGGCTTCCCGCTCGCCGAGATCCACGCGGACGGCACCGCCGTCATCACCAAGCACCCGGGCACGGGCGGCTTCGTCGACATCGGCACCGTCACCGCCCAGCTCCTCTACGAGACCTCCGGTGCCCGGTACGCCGGGCCCGACGTCACCGCCCGGCTGGACACCGTCCGGCTCGCCCAGGACGGCCCCGACCGCGTCCGTATCGGCCCGGTGCGCGGCGAGGCCCCGCCGCCCACCCTCAAGGTCGGCGTCAACCGGCTCGGCGGGTTCCGCAACGAGGTCGTCTTCGTGCTCACCGGCCTCGACATCGAAGCCAAGGCCGAGCTGGTGCGGGCGCAGCTGACCGACGCGCTCGCCAAGTCGCCGCCCGCCGAGACCCGGTGGGAACTCGTCCGTACCGACCGGGCCGACGCCCCGACCGAGGAGACGGCCAGCGCCCTGCTCCGGCTCGTCGTCCGGGACCCGGACCAGGCGGCCGTCGGGCGGGCGCTCAGCGGGGCCGCCATCGAACTCGCCCTCGCCAGCTACCCCGGGTTCCATGTGCTCGCACCACCCGGAAAGGGCGCTCCCTATGGGGTCTTCGAGGATGCGTACGTCCCCCATGGCGCCGCCGCACATGTGGCCGTCCTCCATGACGGCCGGCGGATCCCTGTGGCGCCGCCCCAGGACACCCGCGTACTGGACGACCTGCCGGAGCCCGCGCTTCCCGAACCGCCGGCGCCCGGCCCCCGTACCCGCGCCCCGCTCGGCCTCGTCGCCGGGGCCCGCAGCGGCGACAAGGGCGGCAACGCCAACGTGGGCGTGTGGGTCCGCACCGACGAGGCCTGGCGCTGGCTCGCGCACGAGCTGACCGTCGACCGGTTCCGGGACCTGCTCCCCGAGTGCGCGGAGCTGCCCGTCCGCCGCCACCCGCTCCCCGCACTGCGCGCCCTGAACTTCGTCGTCGAGGGCATCCTCGGCGCCGGAGTCGCCGCCCAGCACCGTTTCGACCCGCAGGCCAAGGCGCTCGGCGAGTGGCTGCGCTCCCGCCACGTGGACATACCGGAGGCCTTTCTGTGACGGTTCTCAGCACAGCCCTCGATCCCCGGGGCGGCGACTACCGGGCCCACCGCGAGGCCATGCTCGCCAAGCTCGCCGACCTCGACGCCGAGCACGCCAAGGCCCTCGCGGGCGGCGGCGAGAAGTACGTCGAACGGCACCGCAAGCGCGGCAAGCTCCTCGCGCGGGAGCGCATCGAGCTGCTGCTCGATCCCGACACGCCCTTCCTGGAGCTGTCCCCGCTGGCCGCCTGGGGGAGCGACTACGCCGTCGGCGCCTCCCTCGTCACCGGCATCGGGGTCGTCGAGGGCGTGGAGTGCCTGATCACCGCCAACGATCCGACCGTGCGCGGGGGTGCCAGCAACCCCTGGTCGCTGAAGAAGGCCCTGCGCGCCAACGACATCGCGCTCGCCAACCGGCTGCCCTGCATCAGCCTGGTGGAGTCCGGCGGGGCCGACCTCCCGTCCCAGAAGGAGATCTTCATCCCCGGCGGGGCCATCTTCCGGGACCTGACCCGGCTGTCCGCCGCCGGGATCCCCACCGTCGCCGTCGTCTTCGGCAACTCCACCGCGGGCGGCGCCTACGTCCCCGGCATGTCCGACCACGTGATCATGGTCAAGGAGCGCGCCAAGGTGTTCCTCGGCGGGCCCCCGCTGGTCAAGATGGCCACCGGTGAGGAGAGCGACGACGAGTCGCTGGGCGGCGCCGAGATGCACGCGCGCGTGTCGGGGCTCGCCGACTACTTCGCCGTGGACGAGCGGGACGCGCTGCGGCAGGCGCGCCGGGTCGTCGCCCGGCTCAACCACCGCAAGGCGTACCCGGATCCGGGGCCGGCCGAGCCGCCCAAGTACGACGCCGAGGAACTGCTCGGCATCGTCCCGGGCGACCTGCGCACGCCCTTCGACCCGTGTGAGGTCATCGCCCGGATCGTCGACGGCTCCGACTTCGACGAGTTCAAGCCGCTGTACGGGACGAGCCTGGCCACCGGGTGGGCGCGGCTGCACGGTTACCCGGTCGGCATCCTCGCCAACGCCCAGGGCGTGCTGTTCAGCGCGGAGTCGCAGAAGGCCGCCCAGTTCATCCAGCTGGCGAACCAGCGGGACATCCCGCTCCTCTTCCTGCACAACACCACCGGCTACATGGTCGGCAAGGAGTACGAGCAGGGCGGGATCATCAAGCACGGCGCGATGATGATCAACGCGGTGTCCAACTCCCGCGTCCCGCACCTGTCCGTGCTCATGGGGGCCTCCTACGGCGCCGGGCACTACGGCATGTGCGGGCGGGCCTACGATCCGCGCTTCCTGTTCGCCTGGCCCAGCGCCAAGTCGGCCGTCATGGGGCCCCAGCAGCTCGCCGGCGTCCTGTCGATCGTCGCCCGCCAGTCGGCGGCCGCCAAGGGGCTGCCGTACGACGACGAGGGGGACGCGGCCCTGCGGGCCATGGTGGAGCAGCAGATCGAATCCGAGTCGCTGCCCATGTTCCTGTCCGGGCGGCTCTACGACGACGGCGTCATCGACCCGCGCGACACCCGCACCGTGCTCGGCCTGTGCCTGTCCGCCGTCCACACGGCGCCCTACGAGGGCGCCCGCGGTGGCTTCGGCGTCTTCCGGATGTGAGGGATCAGCAGTGATCACTTCTGTACTCGTCGCCAACCGGGGCGAGATCGCCTGCCGGGTCTTCCGCACCTGCCACGAGATGGGGATCCGGACCGTCGCCGTGCACTCGGGCGCCGACGACAACGCCCTGCACACGCGCGTGGCCGACACCGCGGTACGGCTGCCGGGGGCGACGCCCGCCGAGACGTATCTGCGCGGCGATCTGATCGTGAAGGCCGCCGTCGCGGCCGGCGCGGACGCCGTGCACCCCGGCTACGGCTTCCTCTCCGAGAACGCCGGCTTCGCGCGTGCCGTGCTGGACGCGGGCCTGATCTGGATCGGGCCGCCGCCGGAGGCCATCGAGGCGATGGCCTCCAAGACCCGCGCGAAGGAGCTGATGGGCCTCGCGCCGCTGGGCGAGGTCACGTCGGGCGACCTGCCGGTCCTCGTGAAGGCCGCCGCGGGCGGCGGGGGACGCGGGATGCGCATCGTGCGCCGCCTCGACGAACTCGACGCCGCCCTGGAGGCCGCCCGCGCGGAGGCCACCAGCGCCTTCGGCGACGGCGAGGTCTTCGTCGAGCCCTATGTGGAGCACGGCCGGCACGTCGAGGTGCAGGTGCTCGCGGACACGCACGGCACGGTGTGGGCGCTGGGCACCCGCGACTGCTCCCTCCAGCGCCGCCACCAAAAGGTCGTCGAGGAGGCACCGGCACCCGGCCTCCCGGACCGGCTCGAAGAAGAGCTGCGCGCGCTGGCCGTACGCGCCGCGCGTGCCGTCCGCTACGTCGGCGCGGGCACCGTCGAGTTCCTCGTCGCCGACGACACCGCGCACTTCCTGGAGATGAACACCCGCCTCCAGGTCGAACACCCCGTGACGGAAGCCGTGTTCGGCGTCGACCTGGTCGCCCTGCAACTGAGCGTCGCCGAGGGGCAGCGCCTCGACGGCGAGCCCCCACGCGCGCGTGGCCACGCGATCGAGGCCCGCCTCTACGCCGAGGACCCGGCCCGCGACTGGGCCCCGCAGACCGGCACCCTGCACCGGCTCGCCGTCCCCGACGGCGTGCGCCTGGACAGCGGCTACGGCGACGGCGACGAGATCGGCGTCCACTACGACCCGATGCTCGCCAAGCTGATCGCCCACGCCCCCACCCGCGCGGGCGCGTTGCGCAAGCTCGCGGGCGCCCTGGAGAGGGCCACGATCCACGGCCCGGTCACCAACCGCGACCTCCTCGTCCGCTCCCTGCGCCACGAGGAGTTCACCACGGCCCGGATGAACACCGGCTTCTACGACCGCCACCTCCCCGCCCTCACCGACCCCGCCCCCGACCCGCACGCCCCCCTGGCCGCGGCCCTGGCCGACGCCCACCGCACGGGCTCCCGCTTCGGCGGCTGGCGCAACGTGCCCTCCCAGCCGCAGATCAAGCGCTACGCCATGGCGGGCGAGGAGCACGAGGTCCGCTACCGCCACACCAGGGCGGGCCTGGAGGCGGACGGCGTACGCGTCGTACAGGCGAGCGCGGGCCTGGTCGTACTCGAAGCGGACGGCGTACAGCGCAGGTTCGAGGTGGCGCGCTACGGCGACGCCCTGTACGTCAACAACACGGCCCTGAAACCCCTGCCCCGCTTCCCCGATCCCACGGCCCAGCTCGCCCCGGGCTCCCTCCTCGCCCCCATGCCGGGCACGGTCGTCCGCGTCGCGGAGGGACTGGCCGTAGGAGCGGCCGTACAGGCCGGAGAGCCCCTGTTGTGGCTGGAGGCGATGAAGATGGAACACAAGATCACAGCACCGGTCACGGGAACGCTGACGGCCTTGCAGGCAGTGCGCGGCCAACAGGTGACGGTGGGCGCTCTGCTGGCGGTCGTGGATCCGACCTGAGGGGCGCGGGGAACTGCGCGAGCAACCACACAAGACCCGCACCCGGGAAGGAGCCCCATGCACCCCACTCTCGAATCCGAAGAACACAAGGCCCTCCGATCAGCCGTAGCCTCCCTCGGCAAACGCCACGGCCGCAATTTCGACCGGGAAGCTCTCTGGAAAGAGGCAGCCAAACTCGGCTATCTCGGCGTCAACCTGCCGGAGGCATACGGCGGTGGCGGCGGCGGAATCGCCGAACTCTCCATAGTCCTCGAAGAACTCGGCGCAGCAGGCTGCCCTCTCCTCATGATGGTCGTCTCCCCCGCCATCTGCGGCACAGTGATCGCCCGTTTCGGAACAGACGCCCAAAAACAGGAGTGGCTCCCCGCCCTCGCCGACGGCACCCGCACCATGGCCTTCGGCATCACCGAACCCGACGCCGGTTCCAACAGCCACCGCATCACCACCACCGCCCGCCGGGACGGCACCGACTGGCTGCTCACCGGCCGCAAGGTCTTCATCTCCGGCGTCGACATCGCGGACGCGACCCTCATCGTCGGCCGCACCGAGGACGCCCGCACCGGCCATCTCAAGCCCTGCCTGTTCATCGTCCCGCGCGACGCCGAAGGCTTCCAGCGGCGGCAGATCGACATGGAACTCAACGCCGCCGAGAAGCAGTTCGAGCTGACCCTGGACGACGTACGGCTGCCCGCCGACGCGCTCGTCGGCGACGAGGACGCGGGACTCCTCCAGCTGTTCGCCGGTCTCAACCCCGAGCGCGTCATGACCGCCGCGTTCGCGATCGGCATGGGCCGCTACGCCCTCGCGCAAGCGATTGCGTACGCCCGCGACCGCACCGTATGGAAGGCCCCGATCGGCTCCCACCAGGCCATCGCGCACCCCCTCGCGCAGGCGCACATCGAGCTGGAACTGGCCCGCCTGATGATGCAGAAGGCGGCCCATCTGTACGACACCGGGGACGACATGGGGGCCGGGGAGGCCGCCAACATGGCCAAGTACGCGGCCGGGGAAGCCTGTGTGAAGGCGGTCGACCAGGCCGTGCACACGCTCGGCGGGAACGGCCTCACGCGCGAGTTCGGACTTGCGTCCCTGATCACCGCCGCGCGCGTGGCCCGTATCGCCCCGGTGAGCCGGGAGATGATCCTCAACTACGTCTCCCACCAGACCCTGGGCCTGCCCAAGTCGTACTAGGCCGTCTTGGAGGAACGATGTTCCGCAGCGAGTACGCAGACGTCCCGCCCGTCGAACTCCCCATCCACGACGCCGTCCTCGGCAGGGCCGCCGAGTTCGGCGACACACCCGCGCTGATCGACGGCACGAACGGCATGACCCTCACCTACGCGCAGGTGGACCATTTCCACCGGCGCATCGCCGCCGCGCTGGCCGAGGCGGGGGTCCGCAAGGGTGACGTCCTCGCCCTGCACAGCCCGAACACGGTGGCCTTCCCGACCGCCTTCTACGCCGCCACGCGCGCGGGTGCCTCCGTCACCACCGTGCACCCGCTCGCCACGCCCGAGGAGTTCGCCAAGCAGCTGAAGGACGCGGAGGCCCGCTGGATCGTCACCGTCTCCCCGCTGCTGGAGGTCGCCCGGCGGGCCGCCGGACTCGCGGGCGGCATCGAGGAGATCCTCGTCTGCGACAGCGCCCCCGGCCACCGCTCGCTGATCGACATGCTCGCCTCCACCGCCCCCGAACCGCAGGTCGACATCGACCCCGCCGAGGACGTCGCCGTGCTGCCGTACTCCTCCGGCACGACCGGCGTGCCCAAAGGCGTGATGCTCACCCACCGGCAGATCGCCACCAACCTCGCCCAGCTCGAACCGTCGGTACCGGCGAAACCCGGCGACCGCATCCTCGCCGTCCTGCCCTTCTTCCACGTCTACGGCCTCACCGCCCTCATGAACGCCCCCCTCAGAAAAGGCGCCACGGTCGTCGTCCTGCCGCGCTTCGAGCTGGAGACCTTCCTCGCGGCCATCCAGGACCACCGCATCACCGACCTGTTCGTGGCCCCGCCGATCGTCCTCGCCCTCGCCAAGCACCCCCTGGTCGCCCAGTACGACCTGTCGTCCCTGAGGCACATCGTCAGCGCCGCCGCCCCCCTGGACGCCCAGCTCGCCGCGGCCTGCTCGCAGCGCCTGGACCTGCCCCCGATCGGCCAGGCGTACGGCATGACCGAACTGTCCCCCGGCACCCATGTCGTGCCCCTGGAGAGCATGCGCGAGGCGCCCCCCGGCACCGTCGGCAAGCTCATCGCCGGCACCGAGATGCGGATCGTCTCCCTCGACGATCCCGGCAAGGACCTGGACGTCGGCGAGGCCGGCGAGATCCTGATCCGCGGCCCGCAGGTGATGAAGGGCTATCTCAAGCGTCCCGAGGACACCGCCGCGATGATCGACGAGGAGGGCTGGCTGCACACCGGCGACGTCGGCCGGGTCGACGCCGAGGGCTGGCTGTTCGTCGTCGACCGGGTCAAGGAGCTCATCAAGTACAAGGGCTTCCAGGTGGCCCCCGCCGAACTGGAGGCACTGCTGCTCACCCACCCCGGCATCGCCGACGCCGCCGTCATCGGCGTCCCCGACGACAACGGCAACGAGGTCCCCCGCGCGTACGTGGTCCGCCAGCCGTCGGCCGCGGACCTCTCCGAGGGGGAGGTCATGATGCACGTCGCCGAACGTGTCGCCCCCTACAAGCGGATCCGCCAGGTCTCCTTCATCGACGGCGTGCCCCGGGCCGCCTCCGGGAAGATCCTGCGGCGCGAACTCAGGGAGCGCACGTGACACTGATCGGCCGCGCACGCGCGCGGGACGTCGAGACGCTCACCCTCGACTCGCCGGACAACCGCAATGCCCTGTCGGCCGAGCTGGTCGGCGAACTCACCGACGCCCTCACCGACTGCGCCGAGGACCCGGGCGTCCGCGCGGTCCTCCTCACCCACACCGGCAACACCTTCAGCGCGGGCGCCGACCTGCGCGACCCGCCCCACCCGGACGCGCTGGTCGGCCTGCTGCGGCGGATCGTCGAACTGCCCCGGCCCGTCGTCGCCCGCGTCACCGGCCACGTACGCGCGGGCGGCCTGGGCCTGATGGCCGCGTGCGACATCGCGGTCGCCGCGCACTCGGCGACCTTCGCGTTCACGGAAGTACGGATCGGGGTGGCCCCCGCGGTCATCTCGCTCCCGCTGCTGCCACGCACCGACCCCCGCGCCCTCGCCCGCTACTACCTCACCGGCGAGCGCTTCGACGCCCCCGAGGCGGCCCGGATCGGCCTGCTGACGGCCGCCGGGGACGACGTGGACGCCGTACTGGAGCCCGTCCTCGACGGCCTGCGGCGCTCCGCCCCCGAGGCCCTGGCCGAGACCAAGCGGCTGCTCACGGCTAGGGTGCTGGAGTCATTCGACCGGGACGCGGCCGACCTCACCGCGCTCTCGGCCCGGCTGTTCTCCGCCCCGCAGGCCCGCGAGGGGATGACGGCCTTCCTGGAGCGACGGGATCCCTCATGGGTGGTGTGAGTACGGCCGAACGCGACCGCGTTCCCAAGCAGGACCGCAGCCGGGCGACCAGGCAGCGCCTCCTGGAGGCCGCCGTGGCCTGTCTCGCCGAACACGGCTGGGCGGGCTCCACGGTGTCCGTCGTCGCCGAGCGCGCCGGGGTCTCCCGGGGCGCCGCCCAGCACCACTTCCCGACCCGCGAGGACCTGTTCACGGCCGCCGTCGAGTACGTCGCCGAGGAACGCTCCACGGCCCTGCGGGCACTGTTCCCGACAGGCGCGGCGGAGGACCGGCGGGCGGTGGTGTCGGCGCTGGTCGACCTGTACACCGGGCCCCTGTTCCGCGCCGCCCTGCATCTGTGGGTCGCGGCGTCGAACGAGGAGCAGCTGCGCCCGCGCGTCACCGAGCTGGAGGCCCGGGTCGGCCGGGAGACGCACCGTATCGCCGTGGAGCTGCTCGGGGCGGACGAGTCCGCGCCGGGGGTGCGGGAGACCGTGCAGGGGCTGCTCGACATGGCCCGGGGGCTGGGGCTCGCGAACCTGCTGACGGACGACCAGGGGCGGCGCGAGCGGGTCGTGGCACAGTGGGCCGCCCTGCTGGACGGGACACTGGGCGGGACCCTCAGGGACTGAGCCGCTCCACCCGCCAGCCCCCGTCCGGCCGGATCACGTACCGCAGCCGGTCGTGCAGCCGGTTCTCGCGGCCCTGCCAGAACTCCACCGACTGCGGGGCCACCCGGAAACCGCCCCAGTTCGGCGGCACGGGCACCTGCTCGCCCTCCGGATAGCGGGCGGCCAGCTCCGCGTACGAGGCGTCCAGATCGGCCCGCGTGGTGATGACCGTGGACTGCTCGCTGGCCCAGGCACCGAGCTGGGAGCCGTGCGGGCGGGTACGGAAGTACGCGGCCGTCTCGTCCCGCCCGGTGCGCCGCGCGATGCCCTGGACGATGACCTGACGAGCCATCGGGTGCCAGGGGAACAGCAGCGAGACGTACGGGTTCTCCGCCAGGTCACGGGCCTTGCGGGAGTCGTAGTTGGTGTAGAAGACGAAGCCCTGCTCGTCGAACTGCTTCAGCAGCACCGTGCGGGAGCTGGGCCGGCCCTCGGCGTCCGCGGTGGAGACGACCATGGCGTTCGGCTCGAACAGATGAGCCTCGCTCGCGGCCTGCTTGAACCACCGCGCGAACTGTTCCACCGGCGTGGCGGCCAGCTCGTGCTCGGCGAGGCCCGCGGCCCGGTACTGCTGGCGCATCACGGCGGGGTCCGGCGGTACGGCGTCTCGGTCGGTCACGCGGTCATCTTGCCGTATACGCGCGGCCCGTTCGGCACGGTGTCCTTCATCACTGCGTGGCACTCAGTGCCGCAAGCCCTCCCCAAAGGTGGCACTCGGGGATATCGTTCTGATGCCGTTCGGTTGGGTGACCGCCAGTCGCACGGGGCATCACTGGGGTACCGCCCAGGACCGCGAGTCCTTCGAGCCACGACCGCGGATCCACCGGGCGCGCAGCCGTCCCTGCCGCACCAGAACTCGGTCCGCACCATCACCCCCACAACACCATCTGTCCCACACCTCACGAGGGAGCCGCCTGATGTCCGACTTCGTACCCGGACTCGAAGGAGTCGTCGCGTTCGAGACGGAGATCGCCGAACCCGACAAGGAGGGCGGCGCACTCAGGTACCGGGGCGTCGACATCGAGGACCTCGTCGGCCAGGTCTCGTTCGGCAACGTCTGGGGCCTGCTCGTCGACGGGGCCTTCAACCCCGGCCTGCCGCCCGCCGAGCCGTTCCCGATCCCGGTGCACTCCGGCGACATCCGCGTCGACGTCCAGTCCGCGCTCGCCATGCTGGCGCCCGTGTGGGGCCTGAAGCCGCTGCTCGACATCGATGCCGACCAGGCCCGTGAGGACCTCGCCAGGGCCGCCGTCATGGCCCTGTCCTACGTCGCCCAGTCCGCGCGCGGGCAGGGCCTGCCGATGGTGCCGCAGCGGGAGATCGACAAGGCGCAGTCCGTCGTCGAGCGGTTCATGATCCGCTGGCGGGGCGAGCCGGACCCCAAGCACGTCGCCGCCGTCGACGCGTACTGGACCTCCGCCGCCGAGCACGGCATGAACGCTTCCACCTTCACCGCCCGCGTGATCGCCTCCACCGGCGCGGATGTCGCCGCCGCGCTCTCCGGCGCCGTAGGGGCGATGTCCGGGCCGCTGCACGGCGGTGCGCCCTCGCGCGTGCTGTACATGATCGAGGAGATCGAGCGGACCGGGGACGCCGAGGCGTACGTGAAGCAGGCGCTCGACCGGGGCGAGCGGCTCATGGGCTTCGGGCACCGGGTGTACCGCGCCGAGGACCCCCGCGCGCGCGTGCTGCGGCGTACGGCGCGGGAGCTGGGCGCGCCACGCTTCGAGGTGGCCGAGGCGCTGGAGAAGGCGGCGCTGGCCGAGCTGCACGCCCGGCGTCCCGACCGGGTGCTGGCCACCAACGTGGAGTTCTGGGCGGCGATCGTCCTCGACTTCGCCGAGGTGCCGGCCCACATGTTCACGTCGATGTTCACCTGCGCGCGCACCGCCGGATGGTCGGCGCACATCCTGGAGCAGAAGCACACCGGCCGCCTGGTCCGGCCGTCCGCACGGTACGTCGGCCCCGGCTCGCGGGACCCCCGACAGGTCGAGGGCTACGCCGACATCACCCCCTGAGCCCGGGCGGCAAACGCAGACGACCCGCGAGCTCGGTTCCTCCGCCGTGAGGCGGAGAAGCCGGCCGGACGCACCGGCGAGCTCGCGGGTCGGGTGACTGCGTTGGATTGGCCGGCTGCGGGTGTCTCGCCCCCGCTGGTCCGGCGCCGAACTGAGTACGACGGCGGACTACTAGCCCGCAGTCACCTCGCGCGCCCGGGATTCATACATGTACCGGATCACCTCCTTTCAGCGATGGACCTCACCCTAGGAAGCGGCCGGGGAGCGTTCAACCGATTTTTCGGGAAGGTGACCGGGCTGCTTCAAGGCGGACGCTGTAGCCGTATCCGTCGCCCCGCTGAAGGAGCCGCAGATTGCGGTGAATCTTCCGGGCGGCGAGATTGAGGGGCGTGTGGTGCGGGGAGACGGTTCGTGTGAATGATCTTCATGTCGTACCGTCGGCGCGGATTCGGCATGGCGCTGTACGAGCACTGTCTTGCGCGCGCGGGCTGGGTGCCCGGGGCATCGAGACCGTCGTCCTCGCCGCCAACACCGACGGGCTGCGGTTCGCCGAGGCGCGGGGGTTCGTCGAGGTGGAGCGGTACGTGGCGCCCGAGGACGAGACCGAGGTGTGGCTCACGCTGCGGCTCGAGGGGTGAGTGGTACGACGTTTCCGGCGTACAACGATTCTCTCAATCTTGTGGGAACCCGGTGTGTGCTGCGTCACGTTCGAGTTGAATGATTGTTAGTGGGCGAACCGCCGCACCGTACGCGTGCGGACGCGGCTTGGCAGGGGGTCCAGGTGAGTGCTTCCCGGCGTAGTGGGACCACCGACGAGCTGGGGCCGGACGAACCCGAGGGGACCGGTCCCGAGGGCTCCGGCGGCTCCGATCTGCTCGCCGCGCTGCTGGACGGGATGGACGCGGCGCTGTGCGCCTTCGACGCCGACGGTGTCGTCACGCACTGGAACCGTGAGGCCGAGCGGATCCTCGGCTGGACCGCCGCCGAGGCGGTCGGGCGGCAGGGCTTCGCCGGCTGGGCCGTGCGCAGCGCGGACGCCGAGGAGGTCGAGGGGCGGCTGATGTCCGCCATGGACGCCCCCGGACGGCAGGTGAACGAGTTCGCGCTGCTCACCAAGGACGGCGGCCGGGTCCTCGTACGCACCCAGTCCGCGGCCGTCCGCGGCCCCGACGGCAAGCCCGCGGGCGTCTACTGCGCCTTCAGCGAGGTGCACGCGCAGATCGACCTGGAGCGGTCCATCGCGCTCAGCGAGGCCCTGTTCGAGGACGCGAGCTGGGGCGTCGTCCTCGTCGACGCCGACCTGCGCCCCGCCGTCGTCAACGCGCACGCCGCCCGCGCGCTGGGCATCGGGCGTACGTCCGTCCTGGGCCGCCCGCTCGGCGAGCTGCTCGCCCGGGGCGTCGAGGAACTGGAGAGCGCCCTCACCCACGTCCTCGCGGAAGGCGCGCCTCCGGCCCCGGCGGAGATTTGGGTGAGCGTGCGCACCCCCGACGGCGAGCAGCGGCGCTGCTGGCGCTGCGGCTTCGTACGGCTGGCCTCACCGCTGGCCGAGGAGCCGGTGCCGCTCGGTGTGGGCTGGCTCTTCCAGGACGTCACCGAGGCCAAGCAGGGCGAGCAGGAGGCGGCGCTGCTGCGGTTCCGCTCCAACCAGATGCACCGGGCCGCGCGGGCCGCGGCGGAGTGCGAGGACCCCGCGGAGGCGGCCACCGTCCATCTCGACTTCGCGCTGGCCGGGTTCGCCGACCACGCCCTGGTCGACCGGATCGCGGGCGGCACCCTGAGCGACGCCGACTCGGCCGGTCCGGTCCGCCTGGTCAGATCCGCGGCCACGCCCTCCGGCGCTCCGGGCCCGAGCCTGCCCACCGGCGCCGCCGGTCTGCCCGTGCGCTACACGGAGGGCCACCCGGCGCTGCAGTGCGTGGCGCGCGCCGGATCGGTCCGGGCCAGCGTCGGCACCGTACCGCCGGAACAGGCCCGCGCCTGGGCGGAGGCCCGCCAGTGGCCGCCGGACGCGGTGCACGCCCTGTGCGCGGTCCTGCGCAGCCGGGGCCGCACGCTGGGCGTGGTGACGTTCCTGCGGGGCGGCGGCCGGACCCCCTTCGAGCGCTCCGACGCGGCCTACGCGGAGGACGTGGCGGCCCGCATCGCGACGGCCCTGGACCTGGCGAACGCCCTCTGAGGGCTCATCGCCGGTAGCAGAGCTCAGCGCCGGTAGAAGATCCGGTCGCCGTACTCCGCGAACACCCGTCCGTTCCACTCGTGCCCGCCGTCCACGTTGCCCGAGCGCAGCAGCGGCGGCTCGATGCCCCGCTCGGCCAGGACGCCGGCCGCGGTGGCCATGACGGCCTGGAGCAGGGCCGTGGTGACGACCGTGGACGCGGGCGCGAACGGCGCCGGCACGGTGTCCAGGGTCAGCTCGGCGTCCCCGACGGCGATCTTGGAGTCGAGGACGAGATCGCAGTGGTCCTTCAGATACGTCCCGGACACGTGCCGTGACGTGGTCTCGGAGGCGTACGCCACGGACGTCACGCCGATGACCTTCACGCCCAGCGCGCGGGCGTTCATGGCCATCTCCACCGGCAGCGCGTTGCGCCCGGACAGCGAGACGATCACCAGGGCGTCCCCCGCGCGCAGCGGTGAGGTGTCCAGCACGGCGGCGGCCAGCCCATCGACCCGCTCCAGCGCGGACCCCAGCGTGGCGGGCATCACGTCGACGCCCACCACCCCCGGCACGGCCAGCAGGTTCATCAGGGCGAGCCCGCCCGCGCGGTAGACGACGTCCTGCGCGGCGAGCGAGGAGTGTCCGGCGCCGAACGCGAACAGCCGCCCGCCGTCGGCGACCGTGTCGGCGAGCAGCGTGCCGGCCGCCTCGATGGTGCCGGCCTCCTCGTCGCGGACCCGCTGGAGCAGCCCGATCGCGGCGTCGAAGAACTGGCCGGCCAGCTTGCGGTCGCTCATGCGCGGGGCCCCTTTGCCTGCGAAGTGCGGTGGTGGTGATCTGTGTCGCGGATCACCGTGCGGTCTGGACCACTGCGGTGTCAATACGGCGGTACGGCGGTCCCAGGCCCCCGGTGGGCGTGGCCCCGCGCCCCCGGCCGGGAGCGCGAAACCCCCTGGTTTCAACGGCGCGGCACGGTTGTCAGCGCTATGCGTCAGAATTGAGGCCAGGGCCAGCGCACGCGCCGCGAAGCTGTCGCGCTTCCGGCAGATCTCATCAAGGGGCACGTATGTCCGGACTGATCGACACCACGGAGATGTATCTCCGCACCATCCTCGAGCTGGAAGAGGAAGGTGTGGTCCCCATGCGTGCCCGGATCGCCGAGCGGCTCGACCAGAGCGGGCCGACCGTCAGCCAGACGGTGGCGCGGATGGAGCGGGACGGACTGGTGTCCGTCGCCTCCGACCGCCACCTGGAGCTGACGGACGAGGGGCGCCGGCTCGCCACCCGCGTGATGCGCAAGCACCGCCTCGCCGAGTGTCTGCTCGTCGACGTGATCGGCCTGGAGTGGGAGCAGGTGCACGCCGAGGCCTGCCGCTGGGAGCACGTGATGAGCGAGGCCGTGGAGCGCCGCGTGCTGGAGCTGCTCCGGCACCCCACCGAGTCGCCCTACGGCAACCCGATCCCCGGTCTGGAGGAGCTCGGCGAGAAGGACGGCGCCGACCCCTTCCTCGACGAGGGCATGGTCTCGCTGGCCGAGCTGGACCCGGGCCTGGAGGGCAAGACCGTCGTGGTGCGCCGGATCGGCGAGCCGATCCAGACGGACGCGCAGCTGATGTACACGCTGCGCCGGGCGGGCGTGCAGCCCGGCTCGGTGGTGAGCGTGACCGAGTCCCCGGGTGGTGTGCTGGTGGGCAGCGGCGGCGAGGCGGCCGAGCTGGCGGCGGACGTCGCCTCGCATGTGTTCGTCGCCAAGCGCTGACCGTAACTGCCGGGACCACGGGGGAAGTTGAGGCGAACGACGCGATCTCGTCGTTTACGAGATCCAGTCCGCCGAATCGCAGCGCTCCGGCGCTTCGCGTGCAAGGCTGTCGCGAGGGGCATATGACCTGAGGGGGCGGAGAATGCGCCGCAGACGTGTGGAGGGCCCCGGCGCCTTGCGGCGCCGGGGCCTGTCCTCCCCTGTGTCGACCCGGAGCCCCGAGCTCCCAGGGTCGTTCCCCTCGG
This sequence comes from Streptomyces sp. NPDC002776, assembly GCF_053592195.1. Classification (NCBI taxonomy): domain Bacteria; kingdom Bacillati; phylum Actinomycetota; class Actinomycetes; order Kitasatosporales; family Streptomycetaceae; genus Streptomyces; species Streptomyces sp. NPDC002776. Next base: position 212,253 of record NZ_JBSFVG010000006.1, read on the forward strand.
ACCGATTTCCCCGAGCGGTCCGCCTCCCGTTGAAGATCTCCCCTCGGCTGCGGCGGTCAATCCTTGAGGGAGGTCACTCGAACGAGGGGTGTTGTCCGCCCAGACAGCATTTTCGAATAGAGGTTCGATAATCTCCGGGTGACACCGACGCATTGGCACGGCAGGCGGAGCTAGGGGGGTGCCAGACCTATGGCGCGGCGTATCGACGTGACCGGGACGGACGGGGTACGCCTCGCGGCCTGGGAGTTCGCCGACCCACCCAAGCACGACCGGCCGGCGTCCGCGGAGGGCGAGCCGGGGCACGGCGTGCTGTTACTGCACGGGCTGATGGGCCGGGCCTCGCACTGGGCGGCCACGGCCCGTTGGCTCTCCGAGCGGCATCGCGCGATCGCCCTGGACCAGCGGGGGCACGGCCGCAGCGACAAGCCGGCGCAGGCCGCGTTCACCCGTGAGGCATACGTGGAGGACGCCGAGGCCGCCCTTGAGCAGCTGGGCCTTGCGTCGGCCGTCCTGATCGGGCACGCGATGGGGGCGCTGACGGCCTGGCAGCTCGCCGCGAAGCGGCCCGACCTGGTGTCGGGCGTGATCATCTGCGATATGCGGGCCTCCGTGCTGGGCGCGGCCTCGCAGCGGGAGTGGGCCGACTGGTTCAGGTCATGGCCGCTGCCCTTCGCGACGCTGGCCGACGTACGCAAGTGGTTCGGCGAGGACGATCCCTGGGTGGAGCGGCCCAATCCCGCGCGCGGGGAGTTCTACGCCGAGGTCATGCAGGAGGGCGAGGACGGCTGGCGGCCGGTGTTCGAGCCCGAGCAGATGCTGAAGTCCCGGGAGACGTGGGTGTACGACGCGCACTGGGAGGAACTGGCGCAGGTCCAGTGCCCGACGCTGGTCGTGCGCGGGCTGGACGGGGAGCTGGGGCGGGCGGAGGCGCAGGAGATGGTGCGGGTCCTTCCCAGGGGGGAGTACGCGGAGGTGGCTGACGCCGGTCATCTTGTCCACTATGACCAGCCGGAGGCTTGGCGGGGGGCGATCGAGCCGTTCCTTGACGCGGTGCGGGCGGTTTGAGGGGCGCGCTCGGAGGGGTGGGGTCCCGGATCGTCTCGCGGTTGCGGGTGGGTGGGGGCTTGTCGCGCAGTTCCCCGCGCCCCTTAGGGAGTTGTTCTCCCCTCAGCCTTTGCTTACCGCCGTCAGGATTTCCGGGAGTCTTGCCGCTGTCTGCGGGGCCGCCAGGCGTAGGCCCAGGAGCGTGATGGCCGCTCCGTACGCCGCCCCGACCGGCAGGAGCAGCCAGGTCCAGTGCTCGCCGTTCTCCGACACGTTCAGCCAGATCGTGAGGGCGATGAAGGGCGCGCAGAGCAGCGCCGCCGCGACCATGCCGCCGAAGATCGAGATCCAGGCCAGCCCCACCTGCCCCGGGGCCACGTTCTTGTAGCCCTCCTGCGGAATGGAGTACGGAAAGCGGGCCGAGGTCCAGGCGCCGGTCGCCAGCATCGCGCCGAGCAGGGCGAAGGACAGGCCCAGCGCCTCGGGCAGCCGGGACCAGTCGCCCAGCAGGGCGGCCGTCAGGACGGTCACCAGCGTGGCGTACGGCAGGGTGATCAGCAGCAGCGCGTACGCACGCGCGCGGAGTTCGACGTAGGCGTCCCGCGGCGACGAGATCGTCAACGCGACCATCCAGAACGCCGAGGTGTCCTGGCCGAACTGGTTGTACATCAGGATCCCGAGCATCCCGGCCGCGAAGCAGGCGAAGTAGATCGAACCGGTGCCCTGCACGGCGTTGAACACCGGCACGATCAGGCCGATGGCCAGCGAGGTCACCCAGGCCGCCTTGGTCTTCGGATCCCGCCACATGTACCGCAGGCCGCGCCCCATGACCGTGCCGGTGCGCCCGGCGGGCAGCAGCCGGGCCAGGCCCGTGGACTGCCGTACGGCCGTCTCGGTGGCCGCTTGCAGGGTCGAGCCGTCCGGTTCGGTCATCAGACGGGTCAGATGCCGGGACCATACGGCGATCAGGGCCGCCAGCGCCCCGGCCGCCAGGCCCAGTTGCAGCAGCGCGACACCCCAGGCGCCCTCGCTCGCCGCGTCCACCGCGCCGATCGCCGACGCCGGCGGGAGCCAGCGCACCACGTCGGCCGCCGGGTCCAGCTCCCCGAGTCCCGACGAACCGAGCCGCTGCGCGCCGAAGTTGACGACCTGGGCGCCGACCGCGATGACCAGACCGCTCAGGACCGCCAGATCCCGGCCCTTGCGGCTGGTCAGCAGGCGGATGTTGGCGGCGGCCACGGCCCGCGCGAGGGCCACGCACACCAGCAGCGCCAGGACGACTCCGACGACGCCCACCCCGTACGCCAGGGGGCCGCGCGCGACCGCGATCACCGAGCCGGTCAGCAGGCAGAGGGTGAACAGCGGGCCGATGCCGACCAGAGAGGCCGCGAGGAGGGCGCGCACCAGGGCGCGGGGGCGCAGCGGGAGCATGACCAGGCGGGTCGGATCGAGGGTCTCGTCGCCGCCGGGGAAGAACAGCGGCATCACCGCCCAGCCGAGCGCGAGCACCGCCACCAGCAGGATGGCCAGGGACGCGGCGTGCGCGTGGCCGCGCAGCGCGATCAGGCCGATCAGCTGCAACGCGGCGAACAGCAGCGTGACGACGACCGAGGCGACGTAGGCGGCGCGCCGGCCGCTGGACTGGCGCAGCCCGTTGCGCAGCAGCGACAGCTTCAGCCGCACGAAGACGGAGGTGACGGAGGTGACCGGAGCGGTCGGGGCGGCCGGCGTGGTCGTGGGCGCGCTCATCGGGCCCCGCCGCCCAGCCAGTCGAGGTCGGACCCGGCATCGCGGCCCTGGGCGCCGACCAGCTCCAGGAACGCCCGCTGGAGGGAGGGCGCGTCCCCGCGGACCTCGGCGAGGGTGCCGTGCGCCCGGATGCGGCCGGCCGCCATGACGGCCACCCAGTCGCACAGCGACTCGACGAGCTCCATGACGTGGGAGGAGAAGACGACGGTGGCGCCGGAAGCGGTGTACCGCTCCAGGACGCCCCGGATGGTCTGCGCGGAGACCGGGTCGACGCCCTCGAACGGCTCGTCCAGGAAGAGCACTTCGGGGTTGTGGAGGAGAGCGGCGGCGAGCCCGATCTTCTTGCGCATGCCGGTCGAGTAGTCGACGACGAGTTTGTGCTGGGCGCCGGCCAGGTCCAGCACGTCGAGGAGTTGCGTGGCCCGCTTGTCGACCTCGGCGCCGGGCAGACCGCGCAACCGGCCGGTGTAGGCGAGCAGTTCGCGCCCCGACAGCCTTTCGAACAGCCGCAGCCCCTCCGGCAGTACCCCGATCCGTGCCTTCACCTGGACCGGGTCCCGCCACACGTCGTGCCCGACGACCTCGACGGACCCCTGATCGGGCCGCAGCAGGCCGGTGACCATGGAGAGCGTGGTGGTCTTACCGGCCCCATTGGGCCCGACCAGGCCGATGAACTTCCCGGCGGGCAGCTCCAGATCGATCCCCGCGACGGCGACTTGCTGCCCGAACCGCTTCCAGAGCCCCCGCACCACCACAGCTGACGTCATGCCCGAACCCTACGGGCCGGGGCTAGCGGTCCCGTCCGCACGCGTAGGCGAGGGGGGAGATCAACTCCTCGGCGTCCGGGAGCCAGCGGTTGGCGGGGGTGGGGCGGCAGGCCCACTGGACGGCGCCGCGGGAACCGAACCGGGTCGGCGGAGCGGCCACCCAGCTGCCCTCGCCGAGCGCGAGGAGATCGAGCGAGGAGGGTGACCAGCCGAGCTTGCGCACCAGGTCGGGGACCTTCGCCCCGGCCCCCGGCAGCACGAAGAAGTGCATCCGGCGGTCCGGCGTCAGCGTCACGGGGCCGAGCGTGAGCTCCATGCGCTCCATGCGGGCCAGCGCGAGGAACCCGGCCGTCTCCGGCACCGAGATCGCGTCGAAGGTGCGCCCGGTGGGCAGCAGGATCGACGCCAGCGGCTGCTTGGACCACATCCGGCGGGCGACCGTCGCGCTGCCCGTGGCCTGCGTCCCCCAGTCCGCGCGCGCGGGATGCGCCCCCGGCGCATCGCACGAGGCGTCGCCGCACGAGCAGTGCTGCATCCCGTCGACGGCTTCCAGCCAGGTGCCGGGAAACACGTCCCAGTGGCGCTCCTCGGTGTAGCGAACGGCGGTCTCCAGCAGCGATTCCCCGCGCTGCTTCGGAATCTGAGCGGCTTCAGTGCCCGCGATCGTCTCTTCCACGCACATCACAACTCCCGCACCCACCTCGGGTTACGGGCGTAGCGCGCGCGGGGGAGGAGCATCGATTCGGCATCTGGGGCGCATGGATGCATGTGTGGGGGCGCGCAGGAGGATCCGTGGCGGGAGGTGGGTAGCCACGAGTGGGGTCGGACACAGGTCTTACCCCGGCAATCCTCGCATGTCTCGCATTTTCGGTATGTCCGCGGGGCATTGATCTTCCCGGCCGGATCTTTTCGGTGCGAAGACACGTCAACTCGGTGCTGTGGCAGGCACCGCAGCCACAGGGGGTACGCCATGGCCGCAAGGCCGCTCGTCGCGCGGCAGCCGAACGAAAGGTTGCAGGCGCTCATCCAGGAAGCGGGCTGCTCGAACGCCGGGCTGGCCCGCCGGGTCAACATGTGCGGCGCCGAGCACGGCCTCGACCTGCGCTACGACAAGACGTCCGTGGCCCGCTGGCTGCGCGGCCAGCAGCCGCGCGGACGTGCCCCGGCGATCATCGCGGAGGCCCTCGGCCGCAAGCTCGGCCGTACGGTCACGATCGACGAGATCGGCATGGCCAACGGCAAGAACCTCGCCTCCGGGGTCGGGCTGCAGTTCTCGCCGACCGTCCTGGGCGCCATCGAGCAGGTGTGTGAGCTGTGGCGCAGTGACGTGGGACGCCGGGACTTCCTGTCCGGCTCGTCCGTCGCCGCCTCCGCGCTCGTCGAACCCAGCCGGGACTGGCTGATCTCGGCGCCCGACTCCCAGGTGGCGCGCGCGGCGGGCCCGCGCGTGGGGCAGTCCGACGTCGCCGCCGTGAAGGCGATGACCCAGGCCCTGGTCGACCTGGACCACCAGTACGGCAGCGGGCATGTGCGCCCGGTCGTCGTGCACTACCTCAACAGCGTCGTCTCGGGGCTGCTCGCCGGGTCGTACCGGGAGGCCGTGGGGCGTGAACTGTTCGCCGCGGTCGCCCGGTTGACCGAGCTGGCCGGCTACATGGCGATCGACACCGGCCAGCCGGGCCTGGCGCAGCGGTACTACATCCAGGCCCTGCGGCTCGCCCAGGCGGCCGGGGACCGCGGCTACGGCGGTTACGTCCTCGCCGCCTCCATGAGCCATCTCGCCGCGCAGCTCGGGAACCCGCGCGAGATCGCGCAGTTGGCGCGGGCGGCGCAGGAGGGGGCACGCGGTCGCGTCACCCCGCGCGCGGAGTCCATGTTCTACGCGGCCGAGGCCCGGGGCCACGCGCTGCTGGGTGACGTACGGGCGGCGCAGACGGCGTCCGGGCGGGCGGTGAGCGCGCTGGAGGCGGCGGATCCGGCCGCCGGGGACGATCCCGTGTGGATCGCCCACTTCGACGAGGCCTATCTGGCCGACGAGTTGGCGCACTGCCACCGCGACCTCGGGCAGGCCGAGGCGGCGGCGCGGCGGGCGCAGGAGTCGCTGGCCGGGCTGCCGGAGAGCAAGGCGCGGCGGCGCGCGATCGGTTATGTGCTGCTCGCCACGGCGCAGGTCCAGCAGCGCGAGGTCGAACAGGCCTGCCACACCGGCCTGAAGGCCGTGGAGCTGCTGGAGACCCTGCGGTCCAACCGGGGCGCCGACTATCTGGAGGACTTCCAGCAGCGGCTGGAGCCGTACCGGGAGGAGCCCGTGGTAAGGGAGTTCGGCGCCCGGCTGGAGCTTCAGGCGGCTGCGTGAACGGCCCGGACACCCGGCAGTGAACACCGGGGAAACGGCGGCGGGAAAAGGGAGAGGAGGAGGGGCACAGGGAAGGGGGGACCGCTCTGTAACGGCGGTCACAGGGACGGGCGTCACGGTCTGCGCTGCGTGGCACGCGGCTCTCGGGACCCGGTAGCGTGAGCCGACGATCCCGAAGGTCCCCCATTAGTAGGAGTCCCGGTGACGCAGAGTGGACAGGGCGAGGAGCCCTCGGCGCGACCCGCGCGCGAAGGCATCGTGCTGCCCTCCGACGGAGGCGAGCCGTTGCTCCCGGGCATGACGGGCGGCCCCGGCGGCCCCCGGCAGTACGCCCAGCCGGCCCCGCCGCCCGCCCCGGCGGCCCCGCCCGGCGGCCAGGCCTGGAACGGCGCCTGGGGCCCCGAGCAGCACCAGCCCCCGGCGGCCCCGGGCCAGGGCTGGGCGCCCGAGCCCACCCAGCCGTGGGCCGGACCGGAGCAGCCCGCGGCGGCCTGGGGCACCCCGGACCGGCCGCCAGCCGCCTCCCAGCCGCTCCCGCCGGAGAACGCCCCGGCACCGGCGTACGGCACACAGGACCACGGCACACAGGACTACGACCCGCGGGGCTACGGCACACAGGACTACCGCGCGCAGGACTACGGCACTCCCGCCCCGGGCTACGACTCCCAGGGCGCCGGAGCGCTGCCGCCCGCCGCGCCCGCGCCCTACGGTGACGACGGAGCCACCCAGTACCTCCCGCCCGTCGCGGACGGCGCCACGCAGTACATACCGCCGGTCGCCGGAGACGCGGCCACCCAGTACATACCGCCGGTCGGCGGCGGCGCCCTGCCGCCCGAGGTCACCCCCGAGGCCCCCGCCGAGAGCACCCAGGTGCTCGGCCGGGTCCGGCGGAACGCGGGCCCGGTGCCGAACCCGGTGCCGAACCCCGTGCCGAGCCCGGACGCCGAGGCCACGCAGTACATCGCGCCCGTGCCCGCGGGCGAGGGCGGCGAGCGGCAGCCGCCCGCCGAGTTCGACAGCCTCTTCCGCAGCGAGCCGGGCGGCGAGCCCCCGGCCGCCGCCACCCAGCAGATGCCGCGGTTCCAGCAGCCCCAGCCGGGGCCGCACGGCGGCCCGCCGCCGACGTTCATCCCGCGGCGTGCGACCCACGACGACGAGGACCGCCGCCAGGGCGGCCGTACCGGCTCGCGGGTGACGCTCTTCGCCGCCGTCGGCGTCGCCCTCGCGGTCGTCGGCGTCGGCGCGGGCGCGCTGCTGGCCAGTGGCGGCGGGGAGGACACCGGCGACGACAAGCCCGTCGTCGCCGCGGCGACGGCGAGCGAGTCCGCCGCCTCGCCCTCCCCGTCCGTCGATCCCGTCCGCCAGCAGGCCGTGGAGCTGGACAAGCTGCTGGCCGACAGCGGCAACAGCCGGACCATGGTCATCAACGCGGTGGCCGACGTGAAGGCCTGCACCAACCTCGCCCAGGCGGCCAAGGACCTCCGGGACGCGGCCAAGCAGCGCACGGACCTGGTGACCAAGCTGTCCACGCTGGCCGTGGACAAGCTGCCGCAGCACACCGAGCTGACCGCCGCACTCAACAAGGCCTGGCAGGCGTCCGCGTCGGCCGACAACCACTACGCGGCCTGGGCCGACCAGGTCGCGCAGCGCAAGGGCAACCTCTGCAAGAAGGGGCAGGCCCGGTCCACCCCGCAGACCCAGGCCGGCAACACGGCCAGCGGCACGGCCAGCGCCGAGAAGACCAAGGCCGCGGGCCTGTGGAACTCGATCGCCAAGTCGTACGGCCTGACCGAGCGCCAGCCGACCCAGCTCTGAGCGTTCAGCCGAGGTCGGCCTGCTGGAGGGTCTTCGTCACATCGACGAAGCCCTTCCGGGCCGACACCAGCCGGCCGTCCCGTACGACCTGAAGGGTCACGTCGGCGTTGACCAGCTGCGGGAAGCCCACCGAGGCGAGGCTCTCGGTGTACTCCCAGTTCAGCGGCGGGGTGAGACCGCCGGTGCTGATCTCCAGACCGTTGTCCAGGGCCCGGCGGACCGAGCGGGCGGTCACCTCGCCGCCGCCGAGGGAGTCGATGACGGACCTGAACACGGTGTAGGCGATCCAGGTGGTCTGCACTCCGGCGTCCGCGGGGTCGATGCGGTTGTCGCCGAAGGCGTGCGCGCTGATCACCTTCTTCATCTCGTCCCAGCGCTGGTCGCTGGCGACGGGATACCAGCCGGTGATGTACGCGCCCTCGTAGGGCCCGGACTTGCCGCCGGAGGCGTCGATCACGGTCTGGTCGACGCTGCCCAGCACGGTCGCCGTGCGCACGCCGGGGTACTCCTCGCGGTCGCGCCGGAAGGAGTCCATGAAGGTGCTGGTGCGGTCCCCGAGGGCGGGCACCACACAGCCGGGCCGCGCCGGGTCGGTGCCGGTGTACTCCAGCGCCCTCGTCGAGTGCTCCGAGTACTCGGTGGCGTCCTCCGCCGCCAGCTGGTCGCCCGCGTCCGCGTGGCCGCCCGCGGAGAGGCCCGAGTTCAGCAGGGCGGGCAGCTCGTCGCCCGCGATGCTGTCCGGCCGTACGAGCGCGACGGGACCGCAGTCCTTGGCGAGCTCCCGGCCGAGACCGGCCAGCAGGCTGGGCTGGCCGCCGTTGACGGGGTAGGACAGCGGGCTGGTGAACTCGGCGCCGGTGACGCCGTAGCCGCCGATGTACGGGATTCCCGCGCTCTCCAGCGTGGGGAAGAAGGAGTCGCCGTGCTGGCTGTAGGAGCCGACGACGGCGACCACCTTCTCGTCGACGGCGCGCTCGGCGCACTTCGCCGCCGAGACGCTGTCGTTGTGGTCGTTGCAGTTCAGCACGCGCAGCTTACGGCCGTTGATGCCGCCCTGGGAGTTGATCCAGCGCGCGTACGCCAGCGCCAGCGCGGGCATGCCGGGCTTGTTGGTGGCGGTGGTGTCCTGCGGTGCCCAGGTCATGACGGTGATGGGGTCGTCCCCGGCGCCCCCCGAGACACCGGGGATGACCCCGCAACCGACGGCGAGGGACGCGCACACGGCCAGGGCCGCCGCTCTGCCGGCGGTGGCTCTGACGGGTCGGGTGAGCGCGGGGAGGTGCGTATTGCGGAAACGACGCCTGCCGGTCATGGACACGCACGATTCCGTCACACAGCTAACCCGGAAGTGATCCACGGTCAACGGAAGGTGACGTCGCGGTGAATTACGGGGGGCCGTGACCAGCGGCCGGGCGGGAACGTACGATCGATGACCGTGCAAGGTTCGGAGAACTCTTCCCGTCGCGGCCGTCGCTCCTCCACCATGGGCGGCATGCCACTGAACGACATGCCGTGGTGGCGCTGGCGCAGCAATGTGCGCTCCGCGCTGCACATGCTCTCCGACCCGGTGTTCCAGCGCGACGCCTGGCTGGCCGGCGTCGACGGTTACGGAGACGTCACCGACGCCGTGTACCGCCTGGTCGAGGACACCTGGCTGGACAACTGGTCCGCCGAGAAGTACGTCGGCACGATCTTCCGGGACTCCCAGGAGGCGGCGCTCGTCGACACCGCCGTGCTGCGGGTGCTGCGGATCATGCACCAGGTCGGACCCGACGCGCCGGTCGCCGCGTACCTGGAGCACCAGGGGTGGCCGGACGCGGTGCGCGCCGCGCGGGACGCGCACGTACGGATGGCGGCGAGCGACGGCGACGACCCGGACGCGCCCCCGCGCACCCTCGAAGTCCTGCGGATCATGACCAGGTCCGCCTAGCGGGACGACCGTGATCGGCGGGCTCGGGGTGTGGGACCCTGTGGTGCATGAACGAGCAGTCCGGCCGAGCCGCGGTCCCCACCGACCAGTACGTCCTGACCCTGTCCTGCCCCGACAAGCAGGGCATCGTGCACGCCGTGTCCAGCTACCTCTTCATGACCGGCTGCAACATCGAGGACAGTCAGCAGTTCGGCGACCACGACACGGGTCTGTTCTTCCTGCGCGTCCACTTCTCGGCGGACCCGCCGGTGACCGTGGACAAGCTCCGGGCGAGCTTCGCGGCGATCGGTGACTCCTTCCAGATGGACTGGCAGATCAACCGGGCCGACGAGAAGATGCGCATCGTCCTGATGGTCTCCAAGTTCGGGCACTGCCTGAACGACCTGCTTTTCCGCGCGCGGATCGGGGCGCTGCCGGTGGAGATCGCCGCGGTGGTCTCCAACCACACGGACTTCGCCGAGCTGGTGGGCTCGTACGCCATTCCTTTCCACCACATTCCGGTGACGAAGGACACGAAGTCGCAGGCCGAGGCGCGGCTGCTGGAGATCGTGCGCGAGGAGAACGTCGAGCTGGTGGTGCTCGCCCGCTACATGCAGGTTCTCTCGGACGACCTGTGCAAGCAGCTGAGCGGGCGGATCATCAACATCCACCACTCCTTCCTGCCGAGCTTCAAGGGTGCGAAGCCGTATCACCAGGCTCATGCGCGGGGTGTGAAGCTGATCGGGGCGACGGCGCACTATGTGACGGCCGATCTCGACGAGGGGCCGATCATCGAGCAGGAGGTCGAGCGGGTCGGGCACGGTGTCACGCCGGATCAGCTGGTGGCGGTGGGGCGTGATGTGGAGTGCCAGGCGCTGGCGCGGGCCGTGAAGTGGCATGCGGAGCGGCGGATTCTTCTGAACGGGCGTAGGACGGTCGTTTTCGCCTGAGGGGCGGGGGCGGCTGCGTCGTCGGCGGCTGCGGGCTCGTCGTGGCTGGTCGCGCAGTTCCCCGCGCCCCTGAAGGCGGGTCCACTGGTCCGACTCAAGGGGCGCGGGGAACTGCGCGAACGGCCCCCAGCCACCCCCTACATCCGGCTCAACGCCGCCACCGAGAACAGCACATCCCTGATGGCCTCGCGGTCGCCCACCTGCCCCGCCGCTGCCTCCGCCGGAGACACGTGGCCGGCGGCCAGGTGGCAGAACTCCACCCCGTCCAGCGCCACATGGGCCACCTCCCACTCCCTGGAGCCCACGGCCGCCGGGGAGTCCAGGGGGATCAGCCACTCGCCGCCCCCCGAGCCCTCGATCTCCAGCCGGAGGCTCCGGCCGGGACCGCCGGCCACGCCCAGGTGGCGGCCGTGCGACGGGGCCGCCAGCCCATCGCGCCGGCGTTCGGCCAGCACGGCGGGCAGCATGCGGGCGGCGAGGTCGATCATGTCGTGCAGATGGCGTGCCGAGGGCGCCGCGTACGGGTAGTCCACCGCCTCCGCGATGTCCTCCGCGTGCACCCAGCACTCGAAGGCCCGGTCCAGCATCGCGTCGTGCAGGGTCAGCTCGAAGTCGCCGTAGGAGACCGGCATTCCGCCCGCCTGGCCGCCGGTGAAGGAGACCGTGCGGACCAGGTCGTGGCTCTGCTCCCGCCACGGCGCCCGCACCGAGCGGGTGGGCGGGAAGTGGGAGGCGCGCCAGTACGCCTCGGTGCGGGAGGACGGGGTGGGGCGGTCGGCCGGGATGCCGCCCAGGGGGTCGTCGAGGCCGAGGGCGACGGCGACCAGGCCGTCGACGGTCAGCAGATGGGCGATCACCCCGGCCACCGTCGTACGGCGGGTCGTCGCCTCGTCGGACCGGAACCACCGCAGCCGCACGGGCGCGTGCCACTCCGCGTCGCCGAAGTCCTGCAGCAGCGCGTCCAGACGCGCGGTCTCCGCGTCGTACGCCGCCGCCCAGCCCGGCACCGGGATGCGCGGCGGGCGGCGCTCCAGGCAGGTCGACAGGACGCGGGTGCGCAGGGCGGGGTCCAGGTCGAGGCTCTCGGAGGGGTGCAGCAGGCCCACGGCCTCGCGCAGCCGCAGCGCCTCGTCGGCGCAGGAGCCGCAGTCACCGAGGTGCGCCTCGACGGCGGTCGTCTCCTCCGCCGAGCACGCGGCCAGCGCCCACGCGCCGAGCAGCGACTTCAGCACCCGGTGCTCCAGGACGAGCGGCACCGGGTGCACGGCGAGGTCGGGCAGGGGCCGGCCGGTGTCCTCGACGGAGGCGCGCGGCAACGGTATGCGGGGCGGCTGCTCAGGGCCGTTGCCGTTGCCGCTGTCATCCGCCTCCGGCTCGTCCTTGGGCTCGCCCTCGTCGAACGGCTCGAACCGGTCCGGGTCGTTCATACCGAGCCCCCGTATCCCGGCGGGGCGCCGGCGTCGTGGGCGGTGGAGAGCAGTTGCAGTCCCAGGCGGAGCCGGCGGCGGGCCTCGTCCTCGGTGACGCCGAGGTCGGCGGCGGTCTGGCGGTAGTCGCGGCGCTGGAAGTAGGCCAGCTCCAGGGCGGCGCGCAGCGGCACCGGCATGGCCTGGACGATGTAGTCGGCGCGGGCGGCCACGGAGGCGTGCCGCACCTTGCGCTCCAGCTCATCGGTGGTGCCGTGGCCGCCCTGGGCCAGCGCCGCGGTCTCGGTGGCGCGCAGGCGCTGCACGGCGAGACGGTGGGTGAGGGTGGCGACCCAGGAGCGCAACGGGCCCTGCCTGGGGTCGTAGGCGTCGGGGTGCTCCCAGAGGTGGGTGAAGACCTCGCGGGTGACGGCGTCGGCGCCGCGCTCGTCGGCGAGGACGGTGTGGGCCAGGCCGTGCACCAGGGAGGCGAAACGGTCGTAGAGCTCGCCGAGGGCGGCCGCCTCACCGCGTGCGAGCCGCTGCTGCATCTTGCGGTCCCAGCGGGGCGGTGCGTCCTTCTTCGCCATGCGGCCCCCTCACCGTGCCTGTGCCCTGGTCAAGCCTGCTCCCACTGTCTCCTCGAATGTAGTCGGCACCTCTGACAGCGCACGCCCCTTTGTCGCAATGTGCGCCCCCGACGGGCCCCGGGTGATAGTGAACCGTCGCCTACCCGGTCCCCTGCTGATCGAACAAGACCGCGGATGGTGGAAACAAGCCTTTTCCGCTCTCTTTCTGTTTCTGGCCCGGTGTTTCAGGGCACAGCCGCTGGGCAGCCGCGCTGCATGGAAGCGTAGGGATGACTTCCGTTTGCGGGGGATCCGGCGAGCGAAGGGCATGGCGGTGGCGTTCAAGGTGACCTGCGGAGAGCAGGACGGCTGGGCTGTCCTGCGGGTGTCCGGCGAACTGGATCTGGTGACGTCGCCCGCGCTGCGCCAACGCGTGCACGACGAAGTGGCCGAGGGCCGGCACAGCCTGGTGCTCGACCTGTCCGAGGTCTTCTTCTGCGACTCCAGCGGTGTCGGCGTGCTCATCGCCTCCCGTCGGCTCGTCCGCTCCTGCCGGGGCCGGCTGCGCCTGATACTGCCCGCGCACGGCGCCGTCGAGGGCTCCCACGTCAACCGCGTCCTCGGCGCCCTCGGCGTCCGCCGCCTCTTCGAGGTCCATCCCGACGTGGACTCGGCCACCGCCGACGAGTCGGGGCCCCTGTCGGCGTAGTTCCCCCCGCTCAGCCACACCGTTGTCCCGAAATTCCCCCGGTCTTGGCACAACCGTAGTTTTCCGCTCCCGGACGGCCCCTGACGTCGTACGCTCCCTGGGAAGGCCGGGGCCCCACGCCCCCCGTGACGTAAAGGCGGCACGAAAAGACATGGTCAGCAGCGAGTACGAGGGCAAGATCGCCGCCCGCTTCGCCACCTTCGACCAGGACGGCAACGGCTACATCGACCGTGCGGACTTCATGGGGGCGGCCAAGGCGCTGCTCGCCGAGTTCGGTACGGCGGCCCGGTCCGACAAGGGCCAGGCGCTGTACAGCGGCGCCGAGGCGTTCTGGCAGGGCATGGCCGGAATGGCGGACCGGGACGGCGACCAGCGCATCACACGGGGCGAGTTCGTGGACGGCGCGGTCAAGCGGCTGCGCGACAACCCCGACGGATTCGCCGAGATCGCCCGCCCCTTCCTGCACGCGGCGCTCGCCGTGGCCGACGCGGACGGCGACGGAGCGGCCACCGTCGCGGACACCGCGCGCGTGCTGACCGCCCTCGGCGCGGACGCGGACACCGCGAAGGCCGCGGCGGCCACCCTCGACGCGGACAGCGACGGCCGGGTGGAGGAGTCCGAGATCCTGACCGCCTTCGCCCGCTACTTCACCGTCCCCGAGTAGCGCTCCCTGAGCTTGTACTTGAGCACCTTGCGCAGGGTGTCGTTGCGCGGAAGGGCGTCCACCACCTCCAGCTGCTCCGGCAGCTTGTGCACGGCCAGCCCTTCCGCGCGCAGATACGCCGTCACCTGCGCGAGGCTCAACTCCCCGGCCCCCTGCGGCTGTTCCACCACGGCACACACGCGTTCCCCGCGCTCGGGATCCGGCAGTCCGATGACGGCCGCGTCCGCGACGGCCGGATGCCGGTGCAGCAGCTCCTCGATCTCCCGCGCGGAGATGTTCTCGCCCTTGCGGATGATCACGTCCTTCAGCCGCCCGTTGAGCACCAGATGCCCGGTGCCGGTGAGCCGCCCCAGGTCACCGGTGCGCAGGAAGCCGTCCCCGTCGAAGGCGCGCGCGGTCTGGTCCGGGTCGAGATAGCCCCGGCACACCGCCTCCCCGCGCAGCCGTACCTCCCCGTCCACGATCCGGATCTCCATCCCCTCGGGCGGCCGCCCCTCCGTGCCGGCGAGCAGTTCCGGATCGTCGTCCGGGTCACCCATCGTGATCATCGGCACCTCGGTCATGCCGTACCCGTGGGTCAGCTGCACGCCCATCTCCCGGACCACGGCGTGATACAGCTCCGGCGGCTTCGGCGCCCCGCCGCCCGCCAGCAGCCGGAGCGTCGGAACCACCTTGGCGCCGGGCCGTTTGCGCTGCTCGGTCAGGAACATCGAGTAGAACGCCGTCGACCCGCCCGCCATCGTCACCCCGTGCCGGCGGTACTCCGCCAGCGCGTCCGGCAGCGCGAACTGCTCGAACAGCACCGCCGGAAAGCCGTACAGCAGCAGCATCACCAGGTAGTCCGGGCCGCCTATATGGGCGTAAGGGAAGGCGATCGAGCCGACGTCGGTGCCGCTCGGGCGCAGGGCGTGGGCGAGGCAGGAGCCGCCGGCGATCAGCGAACGGTCGGTGTGCAGCACGCCCTTGGGGTCGGAGGTGGTGCCGGAGGTCCAGTAGATCCAGCGCACGGAGGTGCCCTCGGCGGGCGGGGCGGGCAGTACCCGGGGATCGCCGTCCGGGAGCCGGTCGTACGCCTCGAAGACGCCCTTCGCGCCGAGCCGCCGCACCATCGCCGTGTGGTCGAAGCCGCGCCAGGTGCCCGGTACGGCGACGTACTCGGCCCTGGACTCGCGCAGGGCGAAGCCGACCTCGCGGTCCCGGTAGAAGGGGATGACCGGAGACTGCACGGCGCCTAGGCGGGCCAGGGCGAGGGAGAGCAGGACCGTCTCGATCCGGGTGGGCAGTTGCCAGGCGACGACCGTGCCGGGGCGCACGCCCAGGTCGTGCAGGCCCGCCGCCACCCGCTCGGCCCGCGCGCGCAGCTCGCCGAAGCTCACGGAGCGGTCCTCCTGGAGGAGGACGGGCCGGTCCGGGGTGCGGGCGGCGCGGCGGGCGAGCAGGTCCCACAGGGTCCGGGCGGAACTCAGGCCGGGTGCGGTGTCGGTCACGGTGACGACCCCCTTGGCTGACGGTGCGTCAGATGGTGGACAGAGCGTAGGGCGGCCCGCCTTGTCGGTCCAGGGGGGCGGGGCTAGCCTGAACTGACGGACTGTCAGACGGGGGCTCGCCGGTATGGATCTCACCTACACGCCCGAGGAGGAGGAGTTCCGGGCGCGCCTGAGGCAGTGGCTCGGCGAGGTGCTGCCGAAGCTGCCCCCCGCGCCCGCCCCCTCCGACTGGCCCGGACGGCGCGCCTACGACCTCGGCTGGCAGCGCATGCTCCACGACGCCGGGTACGCCGACGTCCACTGGGGCGCCTCCCCGACCACCCGGCTCATCTACCTGGAGGAGACCGAGCGCGCGGGCGCCCCCTATGTCGGCGCCAACTTCGTCGGGCTGCTCCACGCGGGCCCCACCATCGCCGCCGAGGGCACCCCCGGGCAGCGGGCGCGCTGGCTGCCGCCGATCCTGCGCGGGGAGGAGGTCTGGTGTCAGGGCTTCAGCGAACCCGGCGCCGGATCCGACCTCGCGGCGCTGCGCACGCGCGCGTGCCGCGACGGCGACGCCTATGTGGTCACCGGGTCCAAGATCTGGACCTCGCACGCCGAAGTCGCCGACTGGTGCGAGCTGTTGGTGCGGACCGACCCGAAGGCGCCCAAGCACCGGGGCATCACCTGGCTCGCCCTGCGGATGGACACGCCCGGCGTGACCGTACGGCCGCTGCGGACCCTCGCCGGGTCCACCGAGTTCGCCGAGGTCTTCCTCGACGAGGTGCGGGTGCCGGTCGCGCACCGGGTCGGCGCGGAGAACGACGGCTGGCGCGTCACGATGGTCACCCTGTCCTTCGAGCGCGGCACGGCCTTCGTGGGCGAGGTGGTGGCCTGCCGCCGCGTCCTGCGCGACCTGGCCGCCCGGGCCCGCGGGAACGGCCGCTGGGACGACCCGGTGCTGCGGCGCAGACTCGGCCGCCTGAACGCCGAGTTCCGCGCGCTGTGGCGGCTGACGCAGTGGAACGTGAGCGAGGCGTCGGCGAGCGGGGTCCCGGGGGTCGGGGGTTCGGTTTTCAAACTGAGGTACTCGCACGCCCGCCAGGAGCTCTACGACGCCGCCGCCGACGTCCTCGGTCCCGACGCCCTCGACCTCGACCGGCCCTGGGTCCTCGACCGGCTCTCGTCGCTGTCGTACACCATCGCGGCCGGTACCTCGCAGATCCAGCGGAACATCGTGGCCGAGCGGATCCTGGGGCTGCCGAAGGGGCGGTGAGCATGCGCTTCCAACTGACCGAGGACCAGCGGGCGTTGCGGGCGGCGGCACGGGAGCTGCTGGACCGGCGGTTCGGTGCCGGCGCGCTGCGGGCGGCGGTGGCCGAGCCTGTACTGGACCGGGCGCTGTGGCGGGAGCTGGGGGAGGCGGGGTTCTTCGCGCTACGGGTGCCGGAGGCGGACGGCGGGGTCGGACTCGGGCTGCCGGAGGCGGTGTTGGCGTTCGAACAGGCGGGGCGGGCGCTGCTGCCGGGGCCGTTGATCGCCACGCATCTCGCGGCGGGCTCGGTGCCGGGGGCGGCCGGCGGGGAAACGGTCGTGACGGCCGTGGACGGCGGAACCGTGGAGTGGCTGACGCAGGCGGACGTGGTCCTCGGCGACGCGGCAAAGGCCGTACCGCTGCGCTCGGTGGACCCGCTGACGCCGCTCCACCGGGTGCCCGGCCCGCGGGGGGCGGATCCCCTCGCCGTCCTCCTCACGGCCGCCGAGCAACTGGGCACCGCCACGCGCGCGTGCGAGCTCGCCGCGCAACACGCCCGGACCCGGGAACAGTTCGGACGGCCGGTCGGCGCCTTCCAGGCGGTGCAGCATCTGTGCGCCGACATGCTGGTGCGGGCGGAGACGGCCCGTGCCGCCGTCTACGCGGCCGCCGTGACCGAGGACCCCGCCGACATCGCCGCGGCCCGGCTGCTGGCCGACGAGGCCGCCGTACGCGGCGCCCGCGACTGCCTCCAGGTGCACGGCGGTATGGGCTTCACCTGGGAGTGCGAGGTGCATCTGCATCTCAAGCGGGCGTGGGTGCGGGCCCAGCGTGCCGGTGGCGGCACGGAGAGTGAGGAACTGCTCGCCGTCGATCTGCTCGCATGAAAAGCGAAGAGGGCGCCCGCCTGCGGAACCGTTGACGGGGGCGGCCGGAGGTGTCGCGGATCGTGGCGTACCGGAACTACGGAGCGTTGAGATCGGGTTGTGTCCTAGGTGTGACTCGTCACGGCCCGGAGTCGGCGCCGTGCTCCGGTACCTTGTGTGAGATGCGAGTGGTTCCGAGCACGAGCCATGCCGGAGTTGCCCTTGAGGCGGCTCCGGATCCGGCGGTGCGCGCCGGTTCTCGCAGGGCGGGAGCGGTTTCTGCCCCCACCTGTTCGACTCCCCGTCAAGAGCGTCGCACAGT
This sequence comes from Streptomyces sp. NPDC002776, assembly GCF_053592195.1. Taxonomy (NCBI): domain Bacteria; kingdom Bacillati; phylum Actinomycetota; class Actinomycetes; order Kitasatosporales; family Streptomycetaceae; genus Streptomyces; species Streptomyces sp. NPDC002776. Next base: position 230,100 of record NZ_JBSFVG010000006.1, read on the forward strand.
ATCCCGCACGGGTACTCCTTCGCGCTGGAATATGCCCGAAGCGCTTGTTGGGGTGACTGTACGTCAACCATGCTTTCCCGTAAGGGATTCACGTTCCGTGACCCTGGCTCCGGCCATTGTTCTGGTCATGCAAAAAATGGCTACGATCGTGGCCCTCGTGAAGCGCGGGGCTATGTGTCCGCCGGTTCGGATGGTGTGAGCGGTGCAGGTGCTTCAAGTGCAGCTGGAGATCCGACCCGACCCCGCTGAAGTGGGGCGAGCCCGGAGGTGGGCCCGCTCGCGGCTCGCCGGATCCGGGATAGGGGTCGACGAGACGCTGTCGGAGACCCTGATCCTGCTCGTGTCCGAGCTGGTCACCAACGCCGTGGTGCACACCGGCTGTCCGGCCGTGCTGCGGCTGTTCCTGCCGGGGATGGCGGCCGGCGCCGAGCCGGTCACCGTACGGCTGGAAGTGGTGGACGCCAGCGGCCGGGCCCCGGTGCCGCGTTGTGCGGGCGGCGGCGAGACGGGCGGGCGTGGACTCGCCCTGGTCGACGGTCTCGCGGACCGCTGGGGCTGGATGCCCGAGGGGCCCGGCAAGCGGATCTGGTGCGAGCTGGACCAGTGCGCCCAGGGGCGCGAGCCCGTGGTGGCGTACGGCGGCGGAGCGTTTGAAGGGCTGGCTTTCGAGGCGGTGTGAGGCGCGCCCGCGGTCGGTGTGAGGGTGTTCGCGGAGTGCGGGCACTGGTCATGCGGGCCGAGTCGGCCCCCCTTGCGCCGGACGCGGTGCGGTGCGCCGGGACATGCTTCCACGTGCGCCCGTGGCATATAGGGCGTACGCCATAAATCCCCGAGCAGGTGTTGACGAGGCGTGTCCGTTTGATCACGCTTGTGGTCAGCGATTCGCCGCGAGGGGACGACGAGGGTTCCGGTGACGGGAGCCCTCGACGAGTGTGGGTCGTGATTCGGCGTCGGCTCCCTCAGGGCCCGAGGGACAGCCGGGGCGGGAGCGCCGGAGTCGGATGGCGGTGCGCGCTGCCGTGCTCGGGGCGGGCAGGTCGCGCGCCGCCAGCCGCACTTCAGGCTCAGAGGACGGCGACCGGTGCCACCGGGGCCCCCGTCGCGCCGACGAACGGCTCGGGCGTCGCCGACAACAGGAAGGCGTACCGGTCTTCTTGTCCACAGGCTGTGGACAACTCTTCGAGATTCCAGTTCTGTCCCTGCGGCATCCCCATCTCCACCAGGTCGAGCGCGTGTACGGGCAGCCACAGGTCCTCGATCTCCGGCGGGAAGATCTCGAACGTGAGGGTGTCGTTGGCTACGGCGGCCACATCGCGCACGTGGAACCACTCCGGAGTGCGGATCGAGAGCCCCGGCGACGGATGCCCGTAACCCTGCCTGTCCCCGGCGAGGCACAGCCGCATCTGGCCCGTGCGGACGAGCACGATGTCCCCCGCCCGTACGCGCGTGCCCGCGAGTTCCTCGGCCGCCTCCAGGTCCTCGGGTGTCACGGCGTGCGCGCCGTCCAGCCGTTGCACACCACGCGCGCGTGCCACGTCGAGCAGCACCCCGCGCGAGACGAGGTGCCGCGCGGTGGCCATCCCCGCGAAGGCGGCGCCGCCGTGCGCGGTGACCGTGCCCGCCGGACGGCCGTTGTAGAGCCGCCCCGTGTGCGAGACATGCGACAGCGCGTCCCAGTGGGTGCCCGCCTGGAGGCCCATGGTCACCGCGTCGTCGCTGCACGCGACCGTGCCCGGACCGAAGATCTCCTGGTTGATCTGCACCATGACGTGCAGCGGATTCACCCGGCCGGGGATCATCCCGGTCTGTACGCCGTCCTGGCGCAAGGGCAGCGCGAGCGGGATCCGCCGGCCGCTGCGGACGCAGGCGGCGGCCTCGCGCACCACCTCGTCGGTGATCAGGTTCAGGGTGCCGATCTCGTCGTCGGCTCCCCAACGGCCCCAGTTGTTCACACGCTTGGCGATCTCGTGGAACGCGTCCGGCAGTGACATCGGTCCCTCCCCGGGGCTTGTCTCCGGCTGTCCGGCGGGTCATAAAATCTAACGGGCCGTCAGAAACCGCGGGAAGGGGCCGGGCATGGGGAACTTCTTGGCAGCCAAGGTCGTCGCCGTGACCGGCGCGGGGCGGGGGATCGGGCGGGCGGTGGCGCTGGCGGCGGCGGCCGAAGGGGCGCGGGTCGTCGTCAACGACTACGGGGTGGCGGTGGACGGCGCCTCGCCGGCGAGCGAGGTCGCCGAGGGTGTCGTCAAGGAGATCGAGGCCGCCGGGGGCGAGGCGGTCGCGGTGGCCGACGACATCTCCACCATGGCGGGCGGGCAGCGGGTCGTGGACGTGGCCGTGTCGTCGTACGGGCGGATCGACGGGGTGGTGTGCGGCGCCGGGATCCTACGGGAGCGGATGCTGTTCAACATGACCGAGGAGGAGTGGGATCCGGTGATCGCCACTCATCTCAAGGGGACGTTCACGGTGTTCCGCGCGGCCTGCGCGGTGATGCGCGGACAGCGCTCCGGGACCCTGATCGGATTCACCAGCGGAAACCATCAGGGGTCCTTCTCGCAGGCCAACTACAGCGCGGCCAAGGGCGGGATCATCTCGCTGGTGCGGAGCGCCGCGCTGGGGCTGAACAAGTACGGCGTGACCGCCAACGCGGTGGCCCCCGTCGCCCGTACGCGGATGTCGGCGAAGGTGCCCACAGAGCTGACGGAGATCGGGGAGCCGGAGGACGTGGCGGCCCTCGTGGTCTATCTGCTGTCGGACCGCGCCAAGGAGCAGGCCATCACCGGGCAGGTGTACACGATCGCCGGGCCCAAGGTGGCGGTGTGGGCGCAGCCCAGGGAACTGCGGGCCGCGTACGCCGAGGGCCCGTGGACGCCGGAACGGCTCGCGGACTTCCTGCCCGGGACGGTGGGAGTGGACCCGATGCCGCTGCTCCGGCCGCCGAACACCCCGTAGCTGCCCGGCATCAGGAGGCGACCTGTGGATTTTGGATTCAGTGCCGAGGACGAGGCGTTCCGTGCGGAAGCCAAGGTCTGGCTCCGCGCCCATGCCGACCCCGCCGTGGACCGCCGTACCTGGGAACGCACCCTCGGGGCGGCCGGCTGGATCGGCCTGTCCTGGCCCGCGACGGGGTACGGCAACCGGTCCGCCACGCTCACCCAGCAGGTCGCCTGGGCCGAGGAGTACGCCCGCTGCGGGGCGCCCGCGCGGTCGGGGCACATCGGGGAGAACCTGCTGGCGCCCACCCTGCTCGCGTGGGGCACCGAGGAGCAGAAGGACCGCTTCCTGCCGCCCATAGCCGCCGGTGCCGAACTGTGGTGCCAGGGGTACAGCGAGCCCGGCGCCGGATCGGACCTGGCCGCCGTGCGGACCTCGGCCGTGCGGGACGTGCGCGGCGGGTACCGCGTCACCGGCCAGAAGATCTGGACGTCACTCGCGCACGAGGCGGACTGGTGCTTCGTGCTGGCCCGCACCGAGCCCGGCTCCCGGCGCCACCAGGGGCTGAGCTTCCTGCTCGTGCCGATGGACCAGCCCGGCCGCGTCGACGTCCGGCCCATCCGTCAGCTGACCGGCACCAGCGACTTCAACGAGGTCTTCTTCGACGGCGCCCACGCGCGCGTGGAGCACGTCGTCGGCGGCGAGGGCCAGGGCTGGCGGGTGGCGATGAGCCTGCTCGGGTTCGAGCGCGGGGTGTCCACGCTGGCCCAGCAGATCGGCTTCGCACGGGAGCTGGAGCGGGTCGTCGGGGTCGCGGTGGAGACGGGCGCGGCGGCGGACCCGGTGCTGCGGGACCGGCTGGTCCGGCTGTGGGCCGAGCTGCGCACGATGCGCTGGAACGCCCTGCGCACCCTGGGCGGCTCCGGGGACGCGGGCGCCTCCAGCGTGGCCAAGCTGTTGTGGGCCGGGTGGCACCAGCGGCTCGGGGAACTGGCCGTGGCGGTGCGGGGGGCGGGGGCCGCGGCCGGGCCCGCCGACTGGACGCCTGCCGCGCCGTACACCCTCGACGCGTTGCAGCAGCTGTTCCTCTTCTCCCGGGCCGACACCATCTACGGCGGCTCGGACCAGGTGCAGCGCACGATCATCGCCGAGCGGGTGCTCGGTCTGCCCAGGGAGCCCAAGGGGGGCGTCTGATGCGCGCAGTGGTGTTCGACGGGACGCGGACCGAGGTCGTGGACGACCTGGAGGTGCGGGAGCCGGGGCCGGGCGAGGTGCTGGTCGCCGTCGCGGCGGCGGGGCTGTGTCACAGCGATCTGTCCGTGGTGGACGGGGCCATTCCGTTCCCCGTTCCCGTGGTGCTCGGCCATGAGGGCGCGGGGGTGGTCGAGGCCGTCGGGGCGGGGGTCTCGCATGTCGCGCCCGGGGATCACGTGGCGCTGTCCACCCTCGCCAACTGCGGTGCCTGCGCGGAGTGCGACCGGGGGCGGCCGACCATGTGCCGGCAGGCCATCGGGCGGCCCGGGCAGCCCTTCCTGCGGGACGGGCGCCCGGTGTACCAGTTCGCGTCCAACTCCGCCTTCGCCGAGCGGACGGTGGTGAAGGCCGTGCAGGCGGTACGGATCCCGCGGGAACTCCCGCTGGTGTCGGCAGCGTTGATCGGGTGCGGGGTGCTGACGGGGGTCGGGGCCGTGCTCAACCGGGCGCGGGTGGACCGCGGTGACAGGGTGGTGGTGATCGGCACAGGGGGAATCGGGCTCAATGTCATCCAGGGCGCGCGGATCGCGGGTGCCCTGCGGATCGTCGCCGTCGACTCCAATCCGGCCAAGGAGGAGATGGCCCGCCGGTTCGGTGCGACGGACTTCCTGACGTCCGTCGAAGGGGTGCGTGACCTCCTGCCCACCGGGGCCGACCACGCCTTCGAGTGCGTCGGACGCGTCGAGCTGATCCGCGCGGCCGTCGATCTGCTCGACCGGCACGGCCAGGCCGTCCTCCTCGGCGTGCCCCCGGCCACCGCCGAGGCGTCCTTCCGCGTCTCCACCCTCTACCTGGACAAGTCGATCCTGGGATGCCGCTACGGCTCCGCACGCCCGCAGCGCGACATCGCGCTCTACGCCGAGCTGTACCGGGCGGGCCGGCTGCTCCTCGACGAACTGGTGACGCGGACCTACCCGGTCGAGGACTTCGAGAAGGCGGCGGCCGACGCGGAGGCGGGGCGGGTGGCCCGGGCGGTGCTGACGTTCTCGGCCTGACGGAACGTCCGCCGGTACGCCGTCGGGGTCACACCGAGCGCCGCCTGCACATGCTGCCGCATCGACTGCGCCGTACCGAAACCCGCGTCCCGGGCCACCTGGTCCATGGACAGACCGGTGGACTCCAGCAGCTGCCGGGCCCGCTCCACGCGCTGCTGGGTGAGCCACTGGCCGGGGCTGACCCCGACCTCCTCGCGGAAGCGGCGGGTGAAGGTCCGCACCGACATGGCCTCCTGCGCCGCCATGTCCCGCAGCTGGATCGGCTCGTGCAGCCGGCCCAGGGCCCAGGCGCGGGCCCCGGTCGTCGTCGCCTGCTGGGGGTCGGGGACCGGGCGGTGGATGTACTGTGCCTGGCCGCCGTCGCGGTGCGGGGGGACGACCGTACGGCGGGCGATGTCGTTGGCGACGGCCGTGCCGTGGTCGCGGCGGACCATGTGCAGGCACAGGTCGATCCCGGCGGCGACGCCCGCCGAGGTCAGGACGTCGCCGTCGTCGATGAAGAGGACGTCCGGGTCGACGTCGACGGCCGGGAAGAGGCGCTGCAGCTGGTCGGTCTCCGCCCAGTGCGTGGTCGCCCGGCGCCCGTCGAGGTACCCGGCGGCGGCGAGGACGAAGACGCCGGTGCAGATCGAGGCGAGCCGGGTGCCGGGGCGGATGTGGGCGAGCGCCGCGGCCAGCTCCTCGGTGAGCACGCCCTCCTCGAAGACCGGGCCGAGTTCGTAGGAGGCCGGGACGATCACCGTGTCGGCGGTGGCCAGGAGCTCGGGGCCGTGCTCGACCATGACGGCGAAGTCGGCGTCCGTGACGACCGGGCCGGGTGGCCGGATCGAGCAGGTCAGGACCTCGTACAGATGCCGTCCCCGGGTGTCCTTGGGGCGGCCGAAGATGCGGTGCGGGATGCCCAGCTCGAAGGGGAGCAGACCGTCGAGGGCGAGCACCACGACACGGTGGGGCCGGAACTCGGGTGCCTGCGGACCGCTGCTCATGGCCCGATCCTAACGAACGCTGGCCTTCGGGCCACTCGATGGGGCGGATCCCGGACGCGATCATCGAGGGCGTGAACCGGACAACCGAGGCCGCGACCACCGCAGAGGACAGGCCCACCCGCCGCAGGCGCCGTATCCACCGCGCCTGGTTCGTCGCCGCCGTCACCTTCGTGACGATCATCGGCGCCGCCGCCTTCCGCTCCCTGCCCGGGCTGCTCATCGACCCGCTGCACGAGGAGTTCGGCTGGTCACGCGGCACGATCAGTGCGGCGGTCTCCGTCAACCTCGCGCTCTACGGGCTGACCGCGCCCTTCGCGGCGGCGCTGATGGACCGCTTCGGCATACGCAAGGTCGTGGCGGTCGCGCTGACCGTGATCGCCCTCGGCTCCGGGCTGACGTACTGGATGACGGCGGCCTGGCAGCTCCTGCTGTGCTGGGGCCTGCTGGTGGGCCTCGGCAGCGGTTCCATGGCGCTGGCGTTCGCGGCGACCGTCACCAACCGCTGGTTCACCGAGCGGCGCGGGCTGGTCACCGGCATCCTCACCGCCGCCTCGGCCTCCGGCCAGCTGATCTTCCTGCCGGTGCTGGCCTGGATGGTCGACGAACACGACTGGCGCCCGGCGGCCGTGACGGTGGCGCTGGCGGCCCTCGCCGTCGTCCCCTTCGTCTGGCTGCTGCTGCGCGACCACCCCGCGGACGTCGGCCTGAAGCCGTACGGCGCGAAGGAGTTCGTGCCGAAGCCGCCGCCCGCCACGGGTGCCGCCCGCCGTGCCGTGCGGGTCCTCCTCGACGCGGCCCGCACCGGCCCCTTCTGGCTGCTCGCCGGTACCTTCGCGATCTGCGGCGCCTCCACCAACGGTCTGATCCAGACCCACTTCGTGCCCGCCGCCCACGACCACCACATGCCGGTGCAGGCCGCGGCCTCGCTGCTCGCGGTGATCGGGGTGTTCGACGTCATCGGCACGATCGCCTCCGGCTGGTTCACCGATCGGTACGAGGCGCGGCGGCTGCTGGCCGTGTACTACGCGCTGCGGGGCATCTCGCTGCTGTTCCTGCCGATGCTGCTGGCGCCGAGCGTGCGGCCGCCGATGGTCTTCTTCATCGTGTTCTACGGGCTCGACTGGGTGGCCACGGTGCCGCCGACCGTGGCGCTGTGCCGGGAGCACTACGGGGAGGACAGCGCGATCGTCTTCGGGTGGGTGCTCGCTTCCCACCAGGTGGGGGCGGCGCTGGTGGCCTTCCTCGGCGGGGTCGCGCGGGACGTCTTCGGGTCGTACGACGTGGTCTGGTACGCGTCCGGGGCGCTGTGCGCGGCGGCCGCGCTGATGGCGTTGGTGATCCGGCGTCGGCCGGGGGGAGGGGTGGCGGCGGTCGCGTGATGGTTTGCGGCCCGGAGCCGCATACCGGGCCCCTGGTCAGAGGAAGCGGCCCCGGTGGAACAGCAGCGGCGCCACCTCGTCCTCGGTCGCCCCCAGCGCGTCCACCCTGCCCACCACGATGAGGTGGTCGCCGCCCGGGTGGACGGCGTGGATCGTGCAGTCGATCCAGGCGAGCGCTCCCGCCAGGCGCGGTGAGCCGGACACCGGCGCCGCGTCGTGGGCGACCCCGGCGAACTTGTCACCGCCGCTGACCGCGAAGCCACGGCACAGCTCGCCCTGGTGCGCGCCCAGGACGTTGACGCAGAAGACGCCGGCGCGGGCGATGCGCGGCCAGCTCGTCGACGTACGGCCGACCATGAAGGCGACCAGGGGCGGGTCGAGGGAGAGGGCGCAGAAGGACTGGCAGGCGAAACCGGCGGGGGAGGCTTCGACGTCGGCGGCTGGTGAGGTGACAACGGTCACCCCGGTCGCGAAGTTCCCGAGCACCCGCCGGAACTCGGCCTGCCCGACCGGCGCCCGCTCGTCCTCGCCGACACACCGCAACTCCGGCCGCGGCAGCGGCTCCACGCGCGGGGCGTCGGCCGACCTGAGGTAACGGACGGCGGCTGCGGCCATCCCTGCATGTCCCATCACACCGGCCATTGAACCTGACGGTGCGTCAGATTGGAAGGTGTGGGGGATCTGTGGATCCGCCTCCGGGGTGCACGGGGTTAGCGGCCCCGGAACACTGGGCTTCTCCGCTCGGCGAAGCTTGTCACTCCCTCTTGGGCGTCCTGGGTCGTCATGTTGATCTCTTGCGCTGCCGCCTCCGCCGCGAACGCGGCTGCGCGGTCGGTGTCGAGGGAGGCGTTGACGAGTTGTTTCGTCAGGGCGAGGGTGCGGGTGGGGCCGGTCGCGAGGCGTTCCGCCCAGGTGTGGGCCGTGTTCTCCAATTCCGCGTCCGGGACGACCCGGTTGACCAGCCCGAGCCGTTCCGCGTCCGCCGCGGTCAGCGCGTCGCCGAAGAACATCAGCTCCTTCGCCCGCTGGGGTCCGACCAGCCGGGGCAGGAGATAGGCGCCGCCGCCGTCGGGGACGAGGCCCCGGCGGACGAACACCTCGATGAATCGGGCCGATTCCGCGGCGAGCACGAGGTCGCAGGCGAACGCCAGATGCGCGCCGAGCCCCGCCGCCGTGCCGTTCACCGCGGCGATGACCGGCTTCTCGCAGTCCAGGACGGCGGTGGTGAGGCGCTGGGCGCCGAGGCGGAGCATGCGGGCCACGTCGCCGGGGATCCGGTCGCCGGTCGCGGTCGCGCCGCGCAGGTCCGCGCCCGCGCAGAATCCGCGACCGGTTCCGGTGAGCACGACCGCTCCGACCGCAGCGTCCGCCGACGCCTCGGCGAGCAGGTCGATGAGGCGTTCTCGCTGGTCAGGAGTAAGGGCGTTGAGGACCTCGGGGCGGTTGAGGGTGATGCGGCAGACGCCGTTGTCAGTGGCGTGCGGTACCAATGACTCAACGGCATTTCCGGGCACACGGGGGGAATCAGACATGTTCGCGACACACCGCCAGCGCGTCCAGCGCCACCGCGCCCTGCCCCCGCTCCAGCACCATCAGCGGGTTGATGTCCAGCTCCGCCAGCTCGTCCCCCAGCTCCAGCGCCATGCGCTGCACCCGCAGGACGACTTCGACGAGCCCGTCCGTGTCCGCGGGGGGCCGCCCCCGGACCCCGTCGAGCAGGGCCCGCCCGCGCAGTTCATGGAGCATGTCCCGCGCCTGCTCCTCCCCGAAGGGCGGCACGCGTACGGCGGTGTCGCGCAGCACCTCGACCAGCACCCCGCCGAGCCCGACGGTCACGGTGGGCCCGAAGAGCTCGTCATGCGTCAGACCGACGACCATCTCGACGCCCCGCTCGACCATCTGGCAGACCAGGATGCCGTCCAGGGAGACGTCCTCGTAGCGGGCGATGTCCGTCAACTCCCGGTAGGCGTCACGGACTTGACTGGCCGAGGTAAGGCCGACCTTGACCAGGCCGAGCTCGGTCTTGTGGGCGATCCGCGCGCCGGACGCCTTCATCACCACCGGGTAGCCGACGAGGCCGGCCGCCCGTACGGCCGCCGCCGCGCTGGTCACCAGCTGCTCGCGCGGCACGCGAATGCCGTACGCCCGCAGCAGCTGCTTCGCCGCGTGCTCGCTCAGCTGCTGTCCTGGGCGCATCAGCGCCTGGGCCTTGCGGAAGGAGGGGGAGGGGGTGCGCGGGGCGCGGTCGAAGGGGGAGCGGTAGGCCGCGGTGAAGCGGTGGTGGTCGAGGTAGGCGCGGACGGCCGTGATGCAGTTGGCGACCGTGCGGAAGGTGGCCACCCGGGAGGAGCCGAGCAGGACCTCGCGGTAGGCGGGCTCGGTACCGACGGGCGATCCCCACACCACGCACACGAGCTTGTCGGTGTGCTCGGCCGCGTCGACCAGGTCCTTCACCAGCCGGTCGCTCAGCGGCGGGAAGGGCCCGGTGACCGGGCAGATCAGGACCCCCACCTCCGGGTCGTCGAGCAGGGCGTCGATGATCTTCCGGCCGCGCTGGTCGCCGACCGGATGCCCGCCGTTGTCGACGGGGTTGGCCACGCTCAGGTACTCGGGTATCCACTGGTGCAGCTCGGCCTGCTTGGCCTCGGACAGCACCGGCAGCCGCAGCCCGGCCTCGGTCGCCAGGTCCGCGAAGTGCGCGCCCGTGCCGCCCGAGATCGAATAGACGACGACGCCGTCGGCGCGCGGAGGCCGCGCCCGGGCCAGCAGGGTGGCGGTGTCCTGGAGCTCGTCCAGACCGTCGACGCGGATCACCCCGTACTGCCGCATCGCCGCGTCCACCACCGCGTCCGCGCCGGTCAGCTTGCCGGTGTGCGAGGCGGCCGTGCGGGCGCCGGTCTCGGTGCGGCCCACCTTGACCGCGACCACCGGCACCCCCCGCCGGGCCGCCCGGTCGGCGGCCAGGAGGAAGGAGCGGCCGTCCTTCAGGCCCTCCACATAGCAGGCGATGGCTCCCACCTCGGGGCGCTCGGCGAAGTAGGAGAGGAAGTCGGAGGTCTCCAGGTCGGCCTCGTTGCCGGTGGGCGCCCAGTGGGAGAGGCGCACGCCGAGCTGCTGCAGGGCGAAGACGGGCCGCCCCTGGTGCCCGGACTGGGTGATCAGGGCGATGGCGGGACCTTCGAGGTCGGTGCGGAACTCCTCGAAGGCGTTGAGGTTGGTGTTGGGGCCGAGCAGCCGCATTCCGGACCGCGCGACGGCGGCGGCGAGCCGGGCCTGCGCGGCGGCGCCCTCCGCACCGGTCTCGGCGAACCCGGAGGCGAAGACGACCGCGAACTTCACCTTGGCCTCGGCCAGTTCCTCGATCACCGGAAGGGGGTCGGCGACCAGCAGTACGGCGAGATCGACCTGCTCGGGCAGGTCGGCGACGGAAGGAGAGCAGGGGATGCCGAAGACGGAGGGGCGGTTCGGGTGCACCGGGTGGAGCCGGGCGCCGACCCGCTGGGACCAGGCGAGCAGTTGCCGGGTGACACCGGTGTGGGGCCGGCCCTCGGCGTCCGAGGCGCCGATCACGGCGACCGACTCGGGGTGGAAGAAGCGGTCCAGATCGGGGACGTCCGCGTACAGGGGACGGCCGCTGACGTCGAGATCGTCGACCTCGGCCGGCCGGCCGTGGACGGCGGGCCCGGGCTGCTCGCCGCAGGCGATGACCCGGGTCCGTCGGGAGTCGGTGGTGAGGCTGCCGTGGGTTGATCCAAGCATCGGTCCGCCCGCTCCTGTGTGACAGCGATTAACTGACGCAGTGTCAGATTACTGAACTGACACTCCGTCAGGAATGGCTGTGCAGGCAAAGTTGAGCGGAGAAGCTACCTGCGGAACGAGCCTCTCAGGTGACGGGCAGCCGGGACAGGCGGTCTCCGGCCCTCTTCGCCACGGCCTTCGCGATCTTCTCGGCGTCCATGGCCAGTTCCCGCAGCATCCCGCTGATGGGGTTGGTGAAGCCGGTGAAGTACAGGCCGGGGGCGTGGGACGGGGTGCGGGCGCCGTGGACGAGCGGTCTGCCGCGGTCGTCGAGGACGTCGAGATGGCCGACCAGACCCTCCAGGGCGCGGACGTAGCCGGTCGCGGCGATGACGGCGTCCGGTACGAGGAGGGTGCCGTCGGCGAGGGTCACCTTGCCGTCGTCGAAGCGGTCGACGGCGGCCACCACCTCCACCCGGCCCTTGCGGACGGCGTCGATGAGGCCCACGTCCTGCACCGGGACGGCCCCTTCGAGCACCCGGCTGTACAGGCCGGTGTCCGGGCGGGGCAGCCCCTGCGCCGACAGGTCCGGCACGCTCAGCTTCGCCAGCGGGCGGGAGAGCCGGTCCACCAGGCCGACCGGCAGGCGCCGGCACAGGACGCCGGAGTACTGGGCGGCCCAGCCGGCCATGGAGCGGCGCACGATGTGCGGGGCGGTGCGCACCGACAGCCGTACCCGGGAGGCGCCGCCCTCGACCAGGTCGACGGCGATCTCGGCGCCGGTGTTGCCGACCCCGACGACGAGGACGTCACGGCCGGCGTAGGGCCGGGGGTTGCGGTAGGCGGAGGCGTGCAGGATCTCGCCGGTCCAGGTGTCGCGGCCGGGCCAGTCGGGGAGCCGCGGGGTGTGGTTGTAGCCGGTGGCGACGACCACCGCGGCGCCGGTCAGCTCGCGGCCGCCGGTGGCGTGCAGGAGCCAGCCGTCGCCGTCGGGCGCGCGGTCGACGCGGAAGACCTCGACGCCGGTGACGATCTCCAGCTCGTGGTGCTCGGCGTACTTCTCCAGGTACCGCACCACGTCGTCCCGGGAGACCCAGCGCCCGAACCGCCGGGGTATCGGCAGTCCGGGCAGGCCGGAGAGGCGGCGGGTGGTGTGCAGGCTCAGCCGGTCGTAGTGGCCGCGCCAGGAGGCGCCGACGCGGTCGGACTTCTCCAGGACGACGGCGCGGATGCCCCGGGCGCGCAGGGAGTACGCGACGGCGAGCCCGCCGGGACCGCCGCCGATGACGTACACCGGGCGGTCCGCGTCGGTTGGTGAATGCGCTGTGGAGTCGGCCATGAGCGCGAGCGTAATCACGCACCCCGTTGATGGGTCTCGGTCAAGACCGGAATTGGTTGCGGATTGATCACGCCTGTGGGAGAAGTGGGCGGGACCGGTGACGTACGGCGGCCGGCTACCTGCTCTTGTGGCCCGTCACCTTGGCGATCCAGGTGATGAAGTCGCCGGCGTCGGTGTTGGCGCCGTGGCCCTCGTCCCAGTAGTAGAAGTGGTTCACCTCGTCGCCGAGGGCGTTCGCGGCGGCGGCCAGGTTCGCGGAGACCGTCAGGGAGGTGTCCGAGTCCTTGGTGCCGAGCCGTATCCACCAGTGCTTGGAGCGCCGGGAGTTGACCTTCTCCACCAGGTGGTACATCGGGTTCATCAGGTCCAGCTTGGCGGGGATGTCGCTCGCGACCCGCCGGGAGTCCAGGCCCGTGGAGTCGTTCTTCGCGCCGTACGCCGTGAAGTGACGGGCCTGGGTGGTGCCCGCGCCGAACAGGTTGTTCTCGCCCGTGGACAGGTCGAAGCCGTCGAAGGCCGGCACGGTCTTCTTGCGGGCGCCGACATGCGTCAGGAAGTCCGCCCAGGTGAAGGACGCCTTGCCGTTCTTCCAGGTGATGAAGGTGTGCGCGGCGAGGTAGGTCTCGCGCGCGGAGTCGGACAGGGCGGCGAGGTACTTCGTGGCCGACGGCTCCAGGTACTGCTTGACCAGGTACTCGTCGTAGTTGCGGGCGTTCAGGGTGCCGAAGCGGTTCAGCCCGCGCAGCTTCAGGCCCGCCTGGTACTCGGCGAACTGTGCCCGGAGTGCCTTGGACACCGTCTGGTCGACCTGCTTGCCGGTACTGAGGGTGTTGCCGCCCCAGTTCCACTCGTAGGCGCCGTCGGCGTGCTCCAGGTCGGTGATCGGGCACCAGGCGCCGACCGCGAAGACGGCGTCGGAGGCGTCGGCGGCGCCGATCTCCTCGAGGTACTTCGCGTAGAGCGGGCTGTCGCCGGAGGCGCCGAGCAGCGAGGACAGCGCGCCGCCCGCGCTGGTGCCGGCCGAGACGATCCGGTCGACATCGCCCGGTACGCGGCCCTTGTTGGCCTTCAGGTAGCGGACCGCCGCCTTGAGGTCGACGATCGCGGCGGGGGCGGTGCCGTAGTACTCGCCCGCGGAGTTCTTCAGGGTGCGGCCCCGGGCGCCGGGCTCGACGACGACGTAACCGGCGGCGAGGGCGAGCAGCTGGTTGGAGGCGAGGGCGCCGCCGTTGGCGTTGGTGTTCCCGTTGGCGTTGGGCAGGGCGCTGCCGGCCGCCGAGGGGGTGCCGCTGGGGGTGCCTCCGCCGCCACCGCCACCGGACATCCCTCCGCCGCCGATACCGGTCGCGTTCGCGACGGAGGACGGCATGTATCCGCCGATCGAGTTCGCGAGCAGGATGGGGGCGCCGGAGGCGTCGACCGTCTTGCCGTCGATCTTGACGGGGACGCTGACGTTCAGCGACTGGTACGTCTCGTCCACCGGCTTGGCGACATAGGTGATCGCCTTCCAGAAGCGGTACGTCACCTCGTGCTCGGTGCCCTCGGCGTCCGTGACCGTGGTGGTCAGCGTGGTGTAGGCGGCCGGGTCGAAGGCGAGCGCGCCGGAGGAGGACGAGGAGCCGGAGCCCGAGTCCGAGTCCGAGTCCGACGAGGCTTGTGCGCTCAAGGTGATTCCGCCCGCTGCCGCCGCCCCGGCTGCCGCGCCTATGCCCAACACGACGGTCCTGCGCTTGACTGCCCTGTGCTTCACGTTCGGCTCCCTCGGGTCATTGGGCTTGCGTATGCGAAGGTAGCCATAGTGGCGACAAAATTGCCAACAATTCAGCGCTACTCATAGGAGACCCACAGGGGGTCTCCCACCCAAGAGCTATCTGACGTACCGTCAGATCCATGGACACGATCTGGCTCAGCGGCGCGGAATGGCTGGCCGTGCTCCGCATAGGCCTCGGCCTGTGGTGGCTGGAGAGCTGGCGGCACAAGGACAAGAAGACCTGGTTCGAGGGCGGCGGTATCGCCTGGGCGGCGGACGTGGCCGCCAAGCACCGCTGGAACGCCGTACGTTCCGGCTTCGACGTGGTCGTGGCGCCCCGGCCGCGGACGATGGCGTACGTCGTCGCCTACGCCGAACTGGCTCTCGGCCTCGGCCTGATCGTGGGCTTCCTGACCCCCGTCGCCCTGGTCGCGGGGCTGCTGCTGAACGTCGTCTACTTCGCGCTGATGATCCACGACTGGGCCGAGCAGGGCCAGAACTCGATGATGGCGTTGATCTCCCTGGTGGCCCTGTTCGGCATGTCCTGGCAGACCTGGTCCCTGGACAGCGCGCTGGGGCTCTTCTGATGGCGGCCCGGGTGCGCCACGACCTCCCCGAACCCGACGCCTTCACCCGCCCCTACTGGGACGCGGCGGCGCGGGGACGCCTGCTCCTGCGCCGCTGCCGGGCCTGCCGGAGGGCCCACCACTACCCGCGCGAGTTCTGCCCGTACTGCTGGAGCGAGGACGTGGTCTGGGAGACCGCGAGCGGCCGGGCCGCGCTCTACACCTGGTCGGTCGTCCACCGCAACGACCTCCCGCCCTTCGGGGAGCGCACCCCCTACGTCGCCGCCGTCGTCGACCTGGCCGAGGGTCCCCGGATGATGACGGAGATCGTGGAGTGGACGGGGGCGGCGGGGCAGGCGCCGCTGCGGGCCGGGATGGAGCTGGAGGCGGGATTCCGGGACGGGATGCCGGTGTTCCGCCCATGCCCGCCGGCACCGTCCTGACCCGTGTGTCGCCCGCGCTCACCGGCACCGCCCGACTCGTGTCCCGCGCGCTCGCCCGCACCGCCCGATCCGTGTCCCGCACCGCCGGCACCGCCCTGGCCGTGTGTTGCCAGCGCTCGCCCGCACCGCCCGATCCGTGTCCCGCGCTCACCGGCACCGCCCTGGCCCGTGTGTCGCCCGCGCTCGCCCGCACCGCCCGATCCGTGTCCCACCCGCGCCCGCCCGCCCGCCCCGTCCGGACCCGTGTTCCGCCCCGCGCCCGCCCACCCGCACAGCCCGACCCGTGTCCCGCCCACACCCACCCGCACCGCCCACCTATCCCGTCCACGCCCACACACAACCCCCCCCACCCGCACCACCCGCCCCCCCCCACCCCATGCGCGCGAATGAGCAACCCGTTTCAATGGCCTCATGGCCCTCGACGAGCAGCGCTACAAGGGACCGCGTCTCCCCGATCTGCGCACCCCGGACCTGTGGCTGCGTCCCTGGAACCCGGCGTCGCGGGCCGATGTCGAGGCGTGGCTGCGGGGCCGTACCGACCCCGAGTTCCGGCGCTGGAACACCCCCCTGCGGTTCACCACGGACGTGGACACCGCGCGCGAGCAGCTCCGGGCGTCGGCGCGGACCGCGGCGGAGGGCGGGGCGGCGCCGTACTGCATCGCCGACCCGGTGACCGGACGGCCGCTCGGGCACATCGGCGTCAACGTCATCAACCGCGTGATGAACACGGCGCGCGTCGGCTACTGGGTCCTGCCCGAGGAGCGCGGCCGGGGAATCGCGACCCGCGCCCTCGCCCTGGCGGCCCGCTGGGCGCTCACCGATCTGGGCCTGCACCGGATCGAACTCGATCACGCGGTGGGCCACGATTCCTCCTGCCACATCGCCGAGCGCTGCGGGTTCCGGTACGAGGGAACCCTGCGCGGCGCCATGTGGGAGGCGGGACGGCACGACGCCTACCGGGACGCGCACCTGCACGCGCGGCTCGCGGAGGATCCGGAGCCGGACGCGTCATGAAGACGCGTCATGAAGACGGGACTCTAGCGTCGATGTGACGGCCGTGTGTTCACCCTGACAAAGCATGGCCAAGTCCCGGACAGAGGCGGGATCATGAGACATGCGCTCGGACGACTGGTACGTCACCGAAGACCTCGACCGCTTTCTGGGCCACGCGGGTGGCTTCCTGCGGTCGCGCCCCGATCTGCACACCGTCGCCCTGACGGTGACGGAGTCACTGCGCACGCGCGGCCTGCGCGCGTACGGCGGTGACGAGCCGCCCGTGTTCGGGGTGATGGAACGGGACGGTCAGGTGCGCGGAGCCTACTTCCGCACCCCGCCCTACCGGCTCAACGTCACCCCGCTCACCGCCGACGAGACCGACGCCCTCGCCGCCCATCTGGTCGCCGTCGGCCACTCGGTGCCGGGCATCATCGGCACCCGCGAGACGGCCGCCGGTTTCATCCGCTCCTGGCAGCGGCACACCGGCGCGACCTCGGCCCTGCGCCAGCGCCAGCGGCTGTACCGGCTGGGCATGCTGATGATGCCGCAGCCGGTCCCGCCGGGCGCGGCGCGGGTGGCGGGCGAGAAGGACCGGGACCTGCTCATCCGCTGGTACGGCGAGTTCACCGAGAGCGTCGGTGAGCACGCGGCCGGGGAGGTCGAGGCGTGGGCCGACCACCGCATCGCCTACGGCGGCGTCACCCTCTGGGAGGACGCCGACGGCACCCCCGTCTCCATGTGCGGGGTGACCCCGATGGTCGCGGGCCAGGTCCGGATCGCTCCCGTCTACACCCCGCCCCACCTGCGCGGACGCGGATACGCCGGTGCGGTGACGGTCGAGGTCAGCCGCGCCGCCGTGCGCGCCGGAGCGGAAGAGGTCCTCCTGTTCACCGACCTCACCAGCACCACCACCAACGTCCTCTACCAGCGGCTCGGCTACCGCGCGGTGGCCGACTTCGAGGTGCACGACTTCTCGGGCGGCGCGGGCACCCAGGCCCCCTCGGCCTAGCCCCCTGGCCCTAGCCCTCTCGGTCTAGGGCCAGAGCAGTTCGCGGGCCCAACCGGATTCCGTACGGCGGTAGTTCAGCCGTACGTGCCGGCGTTGCCGCTCGCCCTGGAAGAACTCCACTTCCTCCGGGTGCAGGCGGTAGAGGGTCCAGGTCGGGACGGGGGCGTCCGGTTCCTGCTGGGCCCGCGCCCAGGACTCGGCCGAGACGCGCGCCAACTCGTCCAGCGAGCCCAGCACTTCGCTCTGCCGACCGGTGAGGGCCGCCGCCAGCGCCCCCGTCGACCGGGCGTGCAGATCGGCCTGGCTGTCGGACGAGGCGGCCGCCGTCACCGGCCCCCGTACGCGCACCTGCCGCCCCAGCACCGGCCAGTAGAAGCCCAGCGCGGCGAAGGGCCGTGCCGCGAGCTGCCGTCCCTTCCGGCTGCCGGCGTGCGTCGCGAAGGACCAGCCGTCCGCGTCCGCCCCGTGCAGCATCACGGTCCGTACGTCCGGCCTGCCCTCCTCGTCCGACGTCGCCAGCGACATGGTGTGCGGCTCGGTCTGCCCCGCCGCCACCGCGTCCGCGAACCAGCTCGCGAACAGCGGCAGCGGCCCGTCCGGCGCCGACTCCGGGTCGAAGGGCGGCAACTCGGTCACCTCCGGGTCCCACACCCGCAGTGACCTCAGCAGCTCATGAAGATCCATGCACCGATTGTCAGATGTTTCCCAGGTCCGAGGAGACCCAACGCTCGGGCCGCATCCGGACGATCACCTGCTCGCCGTGGTTCTTCCAGGCGAAGTCGACATACCCGTCGACCTTGTCCGGCGGCAGATACCGCGCCGAGATCTCGCGCAGGTCGTCGATCGTCGCGGGCACCGTCTCCACGACCGGGCCCTCCACCGACACGTACCGGATCGTCGGCTCCAGCCGGTCCACCATCAGCGAGTACCGGCCCGCCGCGCTGATCAGCTGGTTCTTCCGCGAGTCCAGCCCGGTCATGATCCAGACGTGCCCGTCGTCCTCGACCTGGTACCAGATCGGCACGGTCAGCGGGCCGCGCCCCTCTCCCGCGTGCACCGCGAGGGCGGCGACATGGGGCTCGGCGAGGAATTGCTCGCGCTCTTCGCGGGTCAGGGCCATCTTCGGTCTCCTCCTGCGCATCGACGAGTCGTCCTGTGCTGTGGTGCACAACGAAGCCCGGCGGGTACCTGTTCCCCACCGGCCGGCGTCGCCTGCCGTTGACCCGTACGTCACCGAGCGTCCCTACCGTGCCCGCCATGAGAAGAACCACGACCCGTTCCAGACGATCGAGGACGTCGTCCTGCTCGACGACCGCACCCTCGCCGTGCTGAACGACAACAACTTCCCCTTCTCCTCCGGCCGTACGGCCGGCCAGGCGGACGACAACGAGTTCATCACCGTCCGCCTGGCCGAGCGCCTGCACGCCGACCCGCGCGCCCTGTTCTAGTCCCGCCCCAGCACCACCGTTCCCGACGAGCAGAACCACCCGCCCGTCCCGGACGCCACAGCGAGGCGCGGCAACCCCCCGTCGGCGGCGTGCACTTGCCGTGCCTCGCACTCCCCGCGGAGTTGCCGCACCGCCTCCACCAGCAGGAACAGCCCTCGCATCCCGGGATGCTGGGCGGACAGCCCGCCCCCGTCCGTGTTCACCGGCAGCTCCCGCGCCTGCACGAACGCTCCGCCCTCCCCCTTCGCGCAGAACCCCAGATCCTCCAGCGTCACCAGCGTCATGTAGGTGAACGCGTCGTAGATCTGCGCCACATCGATCTCGGCGGGCCGTACCCCCGCCCGCCGGAACGCCAGCCGCCCGCTCACCGCCGCCGGTGACACCGTGAAGTCCTCCCACTCGGACATCGCCGCGTGCGAGACGCATTCGCCGCTCCCCAGCACCCACACCGGCGCCGTGCGGCAGTCCCGTACGTACTCCTCGGCCGCCAGCAGCACCGCCGCCCCGCCGTCGGACCGCAGGCAGCAGTGCAGCTTGGTGAAGGGGTCCGCGATCATCGGTCCCGACAGGACGTCGTCGACCGTGATCGGGTCCCGGAACATCGCCTGCGGATTCAGCGCCGCGTGCTGCCGGGCCTGCACCGCCACCTCGGCCAACTGCTCGATCGTCGTACCGAATTCGATCATGTGGCGGCGTGCGGCCATCGCGTACTTGGCGACGAGGGTGTGGCCGTACGGCGCCTCGAACTGGAGCGGGCCCCGGGCGCCGAAGGACAGGTCGCCGGTCCTGCGGCCCGCCCGGATGTCCGCGCGGGCGGTGGAGCCGTAGACCAGCAGGGCCGCGTTCGCGTGCCCCGCGGCTATCGCGTCCGCCGCGTGCGCCGCCATGACCTCCCAGGTCGAGCCGCCCACCGAGGTGGAGTCGACCCAGGTGGGGCGCAGGCCCAGGTACTCGGCCACCTCGACCGGCGCGAGGACGCCGGTTCCGGCGGACGCGAGGCCGTCGACCAGGGCGCGGTCGAGGCCGGCGTCCGCGAGCGCCCGGCGGGCCGCCTGGGCGTGCAGGGTGTAGGGCGTCGCGTCGTCCAGCCGGCCGCAGTCGGAGAGGGCGACCCCGACCACGGCGACTTTCCGCTTCCCGGCAGTCATGACAGGGCTCTCCCTCTGGGCATCTCGATCCGGCCCTCCTAATATGACGGACCGTCAGATCTGGAGGGAAGGGGCAGCGATGGACGCCGGTTTCACCGCCGAACAGGACGAGATCCGCCGCACGCTCCGCGAGTTGCTCCGCAAGCGGTGCGGTCGGGAGGAACTGCGGGCCGCCGTCGACACCCCGGCGGGCCACGACCCCGCCCTGTGGACCGCCCTCGCCGGCCGGCTCGGCCTGCCGGGACTCGCCCTCCCCGAGCGCTACGGCGGAGTCGGTTGCACGCCGGCCGAGCTGGCCCTGGCCATGGAGGAGACGGGCCGCCTGCTCGCCCCCTCGCCCCTGCTCGCCACCGCGGTGCTCGCCGCCCCGCTGATCCTCGCCCTCGGCACCGACGACCAGCGCGCCGACCTGCTGCCCCGGATCGCCGCCGGATCCCTCACCGCCGCCCTGGCGGCCCCCGTCGCCGGACTCGCGCTCACCTGCGACAACGACGGCGACTGGGCCGGAGGCGGGCGAGCGGGGGGTGTACAGGCCCGGCCTGCACCCGCCGCCCTGGCCGCCCCGGGCGCCGCCTTCGCGCGCGACGGTGACGACAGCGGGGACTCGGCCGGCGGCGGGCAGGCCTGCGGTGTGCGGGCCCGAGCGACGGCCGGTGACGGCTGGCGACTGTACGGGGAGATCTCACACGTCCTCGACGGCCACAGCGCCGGGCTCCTCGTCGTCGCCGCCCGCACCGGCGGCTTCGCCCGCTCCCGCACCGACCTCTTCCTGGTCCGCGGGGACGCCGACGGGCTCGTCCGGACCCGGCAGACCGCCCTGGACGCCACCCGGCCGCACGCCCGGCTCCAACTCCGGGACGTGGAGGCGCGGTTGCTGGGCGAGGGGGGCGCCGACACGCTCGCCGCCCTGGCCCGCCTCGGCGACACCGCCGCCGCCGCTCTCGCCTGCGAGGCGGTCGGTGCCGCGGACCGGGTCCTGGAACTGACCGTCGAGCATGTGAAGCACCGGGAGCAGTTCGGCCGCCCGATCGGCTCCTTCCAGGCCGTCAAACACCGCCTGGCCGATGTGTACGTCCAGGTCCAGGCGGCCAGATCAGCTGCCTACTACGCCGCCTGGACCTCCGGCCTGAGGCCACCTCCCGAAGCCCTGGCCGCCGCCCGGGTGGCCGGTGGCGGGCCCGCGTCCGCCGATGGGGGAGCCGTCGCCGGGCCCACCACCGGCCTCCGCGCCTCCGCCGACGGGTCCGGGCTCCGTGCCCCCGTCAACGGACCCGGGCTCCGGGCCTCCGCCGACGGGCCCAGCCTCCACGCCCCCACCCCCTCCTTCGCCCCCCATGACCCCGTAGGCGCGCTCGCCCTGGCCCAGGCGCTGGAGGCCTTGCGGGGTGCCGCGGGGGAGGCTGTCCAGTTGCACGGAGGCGTTGGTTTCACCTGGGAGCATGACGTTCACCTGTACTTCAAGCGCGCCGCGGGCGACGAGCTGCTGTTCGGGCCGGTGCACCGGCTGCGGGCG
Source organism: Streptomyces sp. NPDC002776 (assembly GCF_053592195.1). NCBI lineage: Bacteria > Bacillati > Actinomycetota > Actinomycetes > Kitasatosporales > Streptomycetaceae > Streptomyces > Streptomyces sp. NPDC002776. Next base: position 251,598 of record NZ_JBSFVG010000006.1, read on the forward strand.
CACGCGGCCCGGGCGGCGCGGCTCTTCGGGAAGCGGGAGGTGCGGGTGTGATCGGCGTCCGGTTGGTGCAGAAGGTGTCCTCCACGCGCGGCTTCGCCCGGGTCGCCCCGCATGTGGTCCCGGCGCTGGACCGTGCCGTGCACCGGCTCACCCGGGGCCGGGTGCTGCTCAGCGCCCGGCTGCTGCCCGGGGTGATCCTGACCTCCACCGGCGCCCGCAGCGGACTGCCCCGCCGGACCCCGCTCGCCTGCATGCCGGAGCCGGAGAAGGGGACCTGGATCCTCGTCGGCTCCAACTTCGGCCGGACCGGCCATCCCGCCTGGACCGCCAACCTGCTCGCCCGTCCCGACGCCGAGATCAACTGGAAGGGCGCCGACATCCCCGTGACCGCGCGGCTGCTCCAGGGCGAGGAGCGGGCGGCCGCCTGGCAGGCGGTGCTGGCCTTCTGGCCGCCCTACGCCACGTATCAGGCACGGGTGGAGCGGGAGATCCGGCTCTTCAGACTCGTACCGAAAGACTCATAGCCCCAGGGAGACTCATAGCCCCAGGGAGACTCATAGCTCCAGGGACTCACAGGGTGTGCTGGACCAGCAGGAACGCGCCGATCCCCAGCATCGCCGCCCCGGACGTCCGGGTGACCGCCCGGGCCGCCGCCGGGCGGGCGCCGAGCAGCGCGCGGGCGCCGAGGCCGACCGCGAGGTAGACGGCGGCGCAGCACACCATGTGGAGCAGCCCGAGCGCGGCGGTCTGCGCGGGCACCGGCACCCGGCTGCCGTTTGTGACGAGGAACTGCGGCAGCACCGACAGGTACAGCAGCAGCCCCTTCGGGTTCAGCCCGCTGATCATCGCCCCGCGCAGGAACACCCGGTCCCCGGTCCCGGCCGCCGCCCCGGGCACCCCCGGCCGGCGCAACACGCTCCACCCCAGCCACACCAGATACGCCGACCCGGCCACCGTCAGCCCGGTCAGCAGCGCGGGCGAACCCGCGACCAGGACGGCGAGCCCGGCGGCCGCCAGCACGGTGTGCAGGGCGTACCCGCTCACCAGACCTCCCACGGCCCGCGTCACCGAGCCGCCGCGCAGCCCCGCCGAGATCGCGTACGCCCAGTCGGCGCCCGGCACACAGACCAGCAGCAGGTCGAGCGCGAGGAAGGAGAGGAGGGTTCCGGAGTCCATGCTGGGGAGATTAGGCGGAAATGGCCCGAAAGTGTTGTCGAAGTTTGCTCGATACCTCGGGGTATGAGGGAAGATTTGCCCCATGGACGACGTGGACCGGAAAATTCTTGCCGAGCTTCAGCAGGACGGACGGCTGACCGTGACCGAGCTGGCCGGGCGGGTGCGGCTGAGCGTCTCGCCCTGCCACCGGCGGCTGCGCGAGCTGGAGCGGTCGGGGGCGATCAGCGGCTACCGGGCCGTCGTGGAGCCGACGGCCGTGGGGCTCACCTTCGAGGCGCTGGTCTTCGTCTCGATGCGGCAGGAGGACCGGGACACCGTCGCCGGGTTCGAGCGGGCCATCGGGGAGATCGAGCACGTCCTGGACGCCCAGCGGCTGTTCGGGGAGCCGGACTACCTGCTCCGAGTGGCCACCGCCGACCTCGCCGCCTTCCAGCGGCTGTACGACGAGCGCCTCGCCACCCTGCCCGGGGTGCAGCGGCTGACCTCGACGCTGGTGATGAAGCACGTCGTCCGCGACCGGCCGCTGCCCGCATAGCACGGCAGGCGGCGGTTCACCCGGTGCCCACCGGGATGAACTGCCGCCTGCCAGACAGGACGTGGGGCCTACAGAGACCTGAAAGGGTTCCGGGGCCGCTACTTGGACGGCTTCTTGCCGGTCACGCCCAGGTGCACCAACAGGGCCAGATTGGGCCTGAGTTCGGCCTGCTTGACGCCCCAGGTCTGGAAGCCCTTCTGGTGCGAGGCCACCGCCGCGAGCATCGCGACGAGCGAACCCGCCACCGCGGCCGGGTTGACGTCCTTGTCGACCTTGCCCTTGGCCTGCAGCTCCGCGACCGCGTCCGCGAGGGAGTTGTTCACCGAGTTGAGGATCTTCATCCGGATCTTGTAGAAGCGCTTGTCTCCCTCGGCGGCGCCGAGGTCCACCACGCGCAGGATCGCGTCGTTCTTCCGCCAGAATTCCAGGAATCCGTCGACGAGTTCCTGCGCGGTCTGCCAGCCGGACTTGCCGACCCACGACCGCCCCGCGAGCAGCTCGGTCAACCCGGCGCCCTCCGCGGCCATTTGCTCGGCGACCTCCAGGACGGCGCCCTCGACGTCCGGGAAGTACTGGTAGAAGGTGGCGGGCGAAGTGCCCGCCTTCCGGGCGACATCGATGACTTTGACGTCCCGGTAGGGAGAGGAGCTGAGCATCTCGCTGAGGCAGTCGAGCAGCTTCTGCCGGGTCGCCTGCCCACGCCGGCCGGCCACGCGGCCGTCGACGGTACGCACTTGTCCTGTCATGTCGTCAGCTTACCGAGGGGTGATCGGAGCGCGATTCGGCCGACTGCAAATGGGGTGCCCGGCCGCGGGGAGGCTGGTGTGCCTGGTCTGCGGCGTGCACAAGGGGCCGTTACTTTGGCGACATGGCCGAAAACAGGGCATCCGGGTATGTCGAGGGCGTCCCCTGCTGGGTGGACGCCCAGCTCCCCGACGTCGAGGCGGGCAAGCGGTTCTACGGTGAGCTCTTCGGATGGAGCTTCGACGAGCGGGGATATGCGCTCAAGGACGGGGAGCCGGTCGCGGCCCTCGTCCCCAAGACGGACGGACGGATGCCGACCGTCTGGACGGTCCACTTCGCCACCCCCGACGCCCGGGCGCTGGTCCGGCGGATCCGGGAGGCGGGCGGCCAGATCGTCACCGCGCCCGTCGAGGCCGGTGCCGGGGACGGGGTGACCGCCCTGGTCACCGACCCGGAGGGCGCCGTCTTCGGCCTCTGGCAGGCGGGCAGCCACCCCGGCTTCGGGCGCCGCCGTGAACCCGGCACTTTCGCCTGGGCCGAGCTGTACGCCCGGGACACCGAGGCCGCCAACGACTTCTACGGCGACCTCTTCCACGAGGCACTGTTCGGCCCCGGTGCCGAGCCGGACTTCGGCCGCGCCCCGGTCTCCGACGTCTTCCCCGCCGAGATGCCGCCCCACTTCCTCGTCCACTTCGCCGTACGGGACTGCGCGGAGGCCGTGGAAGCCGTGCGGCGACTGGGCGGACGGGTCCAGGCTCCACCCTTTGAGACGTCGTACGGCACGGTGGCCGTCGTCACCGACAATCAGGGGGCGTCGTTCGCGCTGCTCGAGCGCTCGAACTGAGGTTTTTGTCCGAAGACACCCCGATCTGCCCCCGGGTTCGCAACCGTGCCCGCGTACAGGAAGAATCGGGGTGCGTGCCGCCATGGCGGTGCGGTGGTGAGACGCTGCACGGGGCCGCGTACATACGTGGGTGACGCGGCCCGTACGGGGAGGTGGCAGGCAAGTGGTGGATCAGCTGACACAGCACGATCCGCGGCGTATCGGGCCGTTCGAGGTGCTGGGACGGCTGGGGGCCGGCGGCATGGGGCTGGTCTATCTCGCGCGCTCGGCGTCCGGTCGGCGGGTGGCGATCAAGACGGTCCGCACGGAGCTCGCCGAGGACCAGCTCTTCCGCGTCCGCTTCACGCGCGAGGTCGAGGCGGCCCGGGCCGTCTCCGGCTTCTACACCGCGGCCGTGGTCGACGCCGACCCGCGCGCCGCCGTGCCGTGGCTGGCCACCGCGTACGTCCCCGCGCCCTCCCTCGAGGAGATAGTGAACGAGTGCGGGCCCCTGCCGGCCCAGGCGGTGCGCTGGCTGGCGGCGGGCGTGGCGGAGGCGCTGCAGTCGATCCACGGCGCCGGCCTGGTCCACCGCGACCTCAAGCCCTCCAACGTCCTCGTCGTCGAGGACGGCCCCCGGGTGATCGACTTCGGGATCGCCTCCGGTGTCTCGAACACCCGTTTGACGATGACGAACGTCGCCGTGGGCACCCCCGCCTACATGTCCCCCGAGCAGGCGAAGGACTCCCGCAGCGTCACGGGCGCGAGCGATGTCTTCTCGCTGGGCTCGATGCTGGTCTTCGCGGCCACGGGCCATCCGCCCTTCCACGGCGCCAACCCGGTGGAGACGGTCTTCATGCTGCTCCGGGAGGGCCCGGACCTCGAAGGCCTCCCGGACGAACTGCGCCCGCTCATCGAGTCCTGCATGCAGATGGAGGCGACCGCCCGCCCCAACCCGGCCGACCTCCAGGCCCAGCTCGCACCCCACCTCTTCGGCTCCGGCTCGGACGACAGCGGTACGGCGTCGGCGTGGCTGCCCGAGCGGGCGGTGAGCCTGATCGAGGCCCGCCGCAACGGCCGCCCGCCGGCCAAGCCCGGCCCCGCCGCCTCGGGCCGCAGCGCCGGCCGCGCGGTGCCGCCCCCGCCCCCGCACGCGCCCCCCGTCCCGGCCGGTGCCCCCGACACCGGCCCGGTGCGCCTGGCGGGCGCCCAGGTCCCGATCGGACCGGGACCGCGCGTCGCCGACGCCCGCGCCGCCGCCGTGAAGGCACCGCCGCCGGAGGCCGGCCTGGTCGCCTCCTGGTCCAAGCCGCGCCCCGGGGTCAACGGCACCGACGCGGCCGTGGGCCCGGCCGTGCCTCCCGCGCCGGCCGCGCCCCCGGAGACGGCGAGCGGCTGGCGCCCCTGGCGGTTCCGCATGTCCAACGACGTGTGGGGCACGCCCGCGGTCTCCGGCGACCTGGTCTACGTCACCTCCTTCGAGGTGCACGCGCTGGACGTCGGCACCGGCCGCCGCCGCTTCAAGACGAGGGACGTCGCCTGGTCGATGGCGGTCGCGGACGGCCGTATCCACGCCTCCGACGGGCCCACCCTCTTCGCCCTGGACTGCCGGGAGGGCGGTGACCTGTGGCGGCTGCCGACGGACGCCTGGGTCTACTCCCTGAAGGCCGAACGCGGCACCGTCGTCACCGGCACCCGCGGGGGCGGGGTGCAGGGCTGGGAGGCGTCCACCGGACAGAAGCTGTGGGAGCTGACCGGCGCCCAGACCGACTTCGAGTCCCCCGAGGCGGGCCCCGCCCTGCACGAGGGCACGGTCTACGTCTGGCAGGACGCCCGGCTGCGCGCCCTGGACGCCCGTACGGGTGACGAGCGCTGGTCGTACCCCATCGGCGACGCGGCGTCCTGCGGCGGTGTCCCGGTCCGGGTCTCGCAGGCGGTGGACGGCTATGTCTACGTCTCCGCGGGCACCCGGGTCCTGGCGCTCGACGTCACCTCGGGGCAGGTCCGCTGGCACTTCGAGGCACCGGCGGTCTTCCTCTGCCCGCCGGCCTTCGTGCCCGGCCCGGCGGTGACCGGCGGCGGCGTGTACCTCGCCGACTACCTCGGCACGGTGTACGCCCTGGACGCGACCGACGGCCGCGACCGCTGGCGGATCGCGACCGAGTCCAGATCCTCCATCGAGCCGGTACTGGTGGCCGCGGGCCATGTGCACGTGGGCAGCGGCAAGGGGCTGTACACGCTGGACGCGGTCACCGGAACGCCGAAGTGGCGCTTCCAGGCGGGCGGGGAGATCGTGGGGGCGCCGTCGGTGGCCGAGGGCCGTATCCACTTCGGCTCCACCGACCATCTGCTCTACACCCTCAAGGCCGACGACGGCCGGCTGCGCTGGAAGCTGGCGACCGGTGGCGAGATCACCGGCTCGCCCCTGGTGCGGGACGGGGTGGTGTACGCGTGCAGCAAGGACCGGTGCGTGTACGCGCTGGACGCGGAGAAGGGCACGGGCACCGCACGTACGGCGTGAGGCGGGGGACGGCCGTCGTACCGGCGCACGGAAGGGAGTCCGGACGGCGGCCGCCGCTGCCGGGAGCGGCCGGGACGCCGCCCTCCACCCCGACGCTACGCCGGGGACGACCTGGTCGCCACGCGGTGACATGGTCGTGACAGGCGGTCAGTAGGGTCGACGTATGGATCTTCGGGGGCGCAGGCTCAAGTACGCAGCGGTGACGGCGATGGTGGTTCTGGCGCTGACGGGTTTCTCGTCGGGCCGGGGCACCGGCGGCAGCGGCGGGGACGGTGACTCGGGCGGCGGGTGCAGCAGCTCCGGCCAGGACCACGACAGTTCGTCCTCGCGTCAGGACGACGACTACGACGACTACGACGGCTCCGGCTCGGGTGGCTCCGGTTCCGCCGAGGCGGCGCAGGACACCACGGTGGAGCTGGTGAGCTGCGCGACCGAGGTCGACCCGTACGCGGTCGTCGAGGTCACCAACCCGGGCGGTGTCAGCGACCAGGTCACCGTCGTCGTCCACTTCCTGGACGCCCAGGCCGCCGTGGTGGATCTGGCCACCGTGGACGAGGTCGTCCCGGCGAACGAGACGGTGACCGTCCAGGTCGGCCTTCCCGACGCGGCCGTGGCGGCCCGGATCGACCACTGCGAGGCCGAGCTGATGCCCGGCACGACCGGCTGACGGCCCTCACCTCACCCGGGGGCTCCCGGTCCGCCGCCCCGCGAACAGCTCCGCCTGCCGCTCGGCGGGCGCGTTGCCGAGCGCGATGAGGTGCGGGGCCTGGGCGAAGGCCGGGGCGCGGGCCGCCTCCTGGGCCGCCCACAGGGCACGGACGGTGCCCTGGACGGCCTCGGCGGGGTAACCGGCGATCACGCGGGCGCACTCCAGTGCGGCTGGCAAGTGGCCGCCGTCCTCCGTGAGTTCGGAGACCAGACCCACCTCGTGGGCCCGCCGGGCGGAGATCCGCTCGGCGGTGCCCATGAGCATCATCCGCGCCACCTCGCCCGCGGGCATCCGCTGCGCCATCAGCGCCGACTCGTAGGCGCTGACCATGCCGTAGGTGGTGTGCGGATCGAAGAAGGCGGCCGTGGGGTCGGCGATCACGAAGTCGCACTCGCCCAGCAGATAGAAGGCCCCGCCGCAGGCCATCCCCCGCACCGCCGCGACGACCGGCTTCCACAGGTCGTTGGACTTGGGCCCGATCCTCAGCAGCGGATCGTCCTGCATGTACGGCGAGTTCGGCTGCTCCACCACGGCATCCCGGTCGATCCCGGTGCAGAAGGCCCGCTCCCCGGCGCCGGTGAGGACGAGCGCGCGCACCGAGTCGTCGAAGCGGAACGCCCGCCAGGTGTCGGCGAGTTCCCGTGCCGTGGCGAGGTCGATGGCGTTGAGCCGGTCGGGCCGGTTCAGGGTGACGACCGCGACGCCGGTGTCCCGGTCGGCGGAGACGCGCAGGTTCACGGCCGCTCCGGAACCCACTGCGGCAGCCCGCCGGGAGCGAAGACGGCCTGCACCCGGGCCCCGATGCGCAGCCGGTCCGGCGGCAGGGAGCCGAGCGGCTCACCGGCCCGGCCGACGAGGTTGCCGACCAGGCGGATCCGGGGCGCGTCGACGAGCTCGACGAGCACCACGTTGTACGGGGCCAGCGCCGCGTACTCGGGCAGCAGGGGCGGGTGCGGGACGACGTAGGACCAGATGCGGCCGTGTCCCTTCACGGGCCGCCACCGGCTCGCGAAGGACTGGCAGTGCGGGCAGCACGGCCGGGGCGGGAAGCGGGGCTCGGCGCAGTCGGCGCAGGTCTGGACGCGGAGTTCGCCCCGGGCGGCGTATCGCCAGAAGGGGGCGCCGTCGGCGTCGGTGACGGGGGTGAGCATCCTGGATCAACTCCTCAGGAGCAGCGCGGAGGTGGGCACGCCCTCACCGGCGGTGACCAGGCAGGTGGCGGCGCCGGGGACCTGGGCGGTGCTGGTGCCGCGGAGCTGCTTGACGCCTTCGGTGATGAGGTTGAAGCCGTGGACGTACGCCTCGGAGAGGCCGCCGCCCCCGGTGTTGAGGGGGAGCCGTCCGCCGATCTCCAGGGCGCCGCCCTCGGTGTACGCCCCGCCCTCCCCGCGTGCGCAGAAGCCGTAGCCCTCCAGGGAGAGCGGGACGAGCGGGGTGAAGGCGTCGTAGATCTGGGCGACGTCGATGTCCTGCGGGGTGAGGTCGGCGTGCTTCCACAGGTGCCGGGCGGCGGTCCAGGCGGGGCCGGTGAGGGGGTCGTCGTTCCAGTAGTTGACCATGCCGTGGTGCTGGGCGGGCAGGCCCTGGGCGGCGGAGTGGACGTAGACGGGCTTGCGGGCGCAGTCTCGGGCCCGTTCCCCGGTGGTGACGACACAGGCCAGCGCGCCGTCCGTCTCCAGGCAGTTGTCGTACAGGCAGAGCGGTTCGCTGATCCAGCGGGAGGTCATGTACATCTCGCGGGTGAGCGGGCGGTCGTACATGATCGCGGCGGGGTTCTGGTTGGCGCGGTTGCGGCAGGCGAGGGCGACGTTGAAGAGGTGGTCGCGGGTGGTGCCGTACTCGTGCATGTGGCGGCGCGCCAGCATGGCTATCTCGTCGACCGGGCGCAGCAGCCCGAAGGGTCGCGTCCACTGTGCGGGCGTGGGGAGTTGGACGTCGGTGTTGGTCCAGGGTCTGGGTCCGCTGCCGCGTTTGCGGGAGCGCCAGGCGACGCCGACCGTGGCCTGGCCGGCCGCGATGGCGGCGGCGAGGTGGGCGACGGTGGCGCACGAACCGCCGCCGCCGTAGCCGACTTTGCTGAAGAAGGTGAGGTCACCGAGGCCGACCGCCTTGGCCAGCTCCACCTCGTCCGTCTCCTCCATGGTGTAGGAGGCGAGCGCGTCCACCTCGCCCGGTGCGATCCCGGCGTCGTCGAGCGCGGCGAGGACGGCCCGGCAGGCGAGGGTGCGCTCGTCCGCGGGGAGTTGCCTGGCGAAGGCGGTCTGCCCGATGCCCACGATGGCGGTGGCGTCCTTGATCCCGGCCATGCTGCCCCTCCCGTTCGGCGCCCCTGACAGGTCGTCAGGTTATAGCTAATCTGACGGGCAGTCAGCTAGTGGCGGGGAGGCTGTAGTGCGCGGTGACGTGGAGTGGGGCAGCATCGCTGGGCTCGTCCGGTATGCGGCCGAGCGGTACGCGGGCGCCGAGGCGGTGGTGGAGGGCCGTACCCGGATCTCCTACGCCGAACTGGGCGAGCGGGTCTCGCGGTCGACGGCGGCGTGCCTCGCGCACGGGGTCCGGCCGGGCGACCGGGTGGCGATCTGGGCGCCGAACTCCTTGGACTGGATCGTGGCGGCGCTGGGCGCGGTGTCGGCGGGAGCGGTGCTGGTGCCGCTGAACACCCGGTTCAAGGGGGCGGAGGCGGCGGACGTGCTGCGGCGCAGCGGGGCGCGGCTGCTGTTCGTGACGGGGAGCTTCCTGGGGACGTCGTACGTGGCCTCGCTGCGGCGGGCGGGCCTGGCGTCGCTGCCCGCGCTGGAGCGGGTGGTGGTGTTGGCGGACGACGCGCCGGAGTCCTTCCTGACCTGGAAGGACTTCCTGGCCGGCGGGGAAGGGCGGGCGGGTGACCCGGTGGGCCTGGGCCCGTCGTCGCCGTCGGACATCGTCTACACCTCCGGTACGACGGGCCGCCCGAAGGGGGCGGTGATCACGCACGGCCAGACCCTGCGGGCGTACGAGGTCTGGAGCGACCTGGCGGGCCTTCGGCCGGGCGACCGCTATCTGATCGTGAACCCCTTCTTCCACACCTTCGGCTGGAAGGCCGGGGTCATCGCCTGTCTGATGCGCGGGGCGACGATGATCCCGCAGCCGGTGTTCGACGTGGACACCGTGCTGGCGAACGTGGCGGCGGAGGGAGTCTCGGTGCTACCGGGCCCGCCCACGCTGCTGCAGTCCCTGCTGGACCACCCCGCCCGTGGGGCCTTCGACCTCTCGGCGCTGCGGCTGGTGGTGACGGGGGCGGCGGTGGTCCCGCTGCGGCTGGTGGAACGGCTCCGCTCGGAGCTGGGCGTGGCCACCGTGCTGACCGCCTACGGCCTGTCGGAGGCGAGCGGGATCGTGACGATGTGCCGCCGGGGGGACGACCCGGCGGTGATCGCCTCGACGTCGGGCCGGGCGATCCCGGGCACCGAGGTGCGGGTGGCGGCGCCGTTCGGGGAGCCGGGGGAGATCCTGGTCCGTGGGTTCAACGTGATGCGCGGGTACTGGCAGGACGCGGCGGCCACGGCGCAGGCGCTGACGCCGGACGGCTGGCTGCGGACGGGGGACGTGGGCGTCCTGGACGCGGGGGGCAACCTCCGGGTGACCGACCGCATCAAGGACATGTACATCGTCGGCGGCTTCAACGCGTATCCGGCGGAGATCGAGCAACTCCTGGGCCTGCACCCGGATGTGGCGGACGTGGCGGTGGTCGGGGTGCCCGACGCGCGGCTGGGCGAGGTGGGGCGGGCGTACGTGGTCCGGCGGGCCGGTTCCGTCCTGACGGCGGACGACCTGATGGCCTGGGCGCGCCGGGAGATGGCGAACTACAAGGTGCCGCGGTCGGTGGAGTTCGTGGCGCGGCTGCCGCGGAACGCGAGCGGGAAGACCCTCAAGAGAGCGCTGCGGGGGACGCCGGAGACGTGATCCGGCGTCCCTGGTGCGTGCGTGCGTGCGGGCGGGCGGGCCGGGCTCAGCCGAAGGCGCGGACCGCCTGGTAGTAGGTCCAGGCGGTGCTGTTGCAGGCGGTCTTGGTGGCGCCGCCGTAGTTGTTGCAGACGCGCTTGAGGTCCTCGTAGAAGGCGCTGTCCAGGCGGGACTTGTTGGCGCTGAAGGTGCCGGCGGCCTTGTAGTTGCGGTAGCCGAAGTCGTGGCGGGCGCAGGACATCTGGAACGGGAAGCCGAAGGGGTTGTCCGGCGAGGTGGAGCAGTAGTCGGTGGACCAGTCGAAGCCGTAGGCCGACCAGGCGCCCTGGTTGGCCCGGGCGGAGGCCCACGCGTTGTAGCTGCTCGCGCTGGTCTGCGTCCAGCTGGACAGGACCTGCGGCTTGTCGGCGGGAGCGGCGTCGGCCGCGGTCGCGGTGGCGACGGCGGTGACGAACGCGAGGGACGAGGTTGCCAGTGCGGTACCGAGTCTGCGGTGCATCCCACACCTCCATGAGGCTGCCGCCCGACTGTCGGGAGGCAGGTTCATGTCATGAGGATGCTCACGTTCTATGCGCGTTCACACCGGGCGGGACCAAATAGCTTGCGAACGCGGAGAGGTGAAGGGTGATCAGGTGGTGAACGGAAGGACCGAGTGCGCGGGAACAAAGGTCCGCCGTCCGTCGTTTGACCCGAGCCGACCTGATCCTTCCGACTCGAGGAGTACCTTGCCCTCTTCCACCGACAGCTCTGTGGTCCTGCCGGGGCTCGTGACGCAGGCGGAGCGTCTGATCGAACTCGGCGTGCACGCGTCCGCGGGGATCACCGCGGACGAGATGCGGGCCTTCGCCAAGAAGGCCGAGGGCGCCGAGAGCGCCCTGCTGGCCGTCCACCCCGACCGCGCCCCCGCCTCGGTCCTCGCCCCGCTCCTGGTCCGCGACGGCAAGCCCGGGTTCGTCGTCACCGACATGCCGGACGTCGACGAGTTCACTCCGTGCGCCGTCGAACTGCCGGATGCCCCGCTCTATCTGGTCCACGGCGTGGACCGCGGCGACGACATGGCGAACTGGAGCCCGGAGGAGGCGCTTCCCGCGCTCACCGGGCGGGGCCGCAGTCCGCTGGTGCTCACCGAGGGCATCCACTGGATCCTCCAGCAGCCGGCCGTCCTGGAGCGCAACCACTGCTTCATGACCATCGGCTCGCGCCTGCGCAAGCCCAACGGCACGCTGGACGCCCGTACCCCGGCGATCTGGATCAGCAACGGCACGGGCCGGGACGGCAAGGAGCGCCGCAACGCCCCCAAGGTCGGCTGGTGCTGGTGGGGCAACCGCCACACCTGGCTGGGCTTCGGCTCGGCAGCCGCCCGTACGTCCTAGCCCCGCACGCACCTCGGCCGCGACGGCTCCCCCTCCGCGCCGCCGCGGCCGATCCCCCTGCGGGAAACGTGCTGTGGTTCGGCCGTCAGGCCGGGTTGTCCGTGGCGTGGACGTTCTCCGTGGACGCGTCGCCCGTGGCCTCGGCCTTGAGCTTGAGCGGCTCGCTGGTGGCGTGCACGTTCTTGGTGGTGATCGGCTCGCCGGTGGCGTGGACGTTGTCCGTCGTGGCGTCGCCGGTCGGCTCGCCGGTGGCGTGGACGTTCTCGGTGCTCGTCTCTTCGGTCATTCGCTTGCTCCCCTGCAAGAAAGAACGTGGTCCGGAAGTACAAGATCCGCCCGGCAGCTCCCCCGTGGACTGCCGGGCGGATCTTGCAGGGCCGGTTCACCCTAAGGGTCTCGGCCCCGGTCGTTCCGTCTGCCCCCCGACGCGACGGCCCGACATCACTGAGACTGCCGGGCGGCGATAAACGAACGATGAACGTCCCTTCCCGGGCCTGCAACGGGGCTCAGGGACCCGCACCCAGCCGCAGGAACCCGCACCCAGCCTCAGGGACCCGCACCCGGGCGGCAGACCACCGCCGGCGGAGTCAGCAGAGCCCGGACCCCGTCCGCCTCCGGGGCGCCCAGCGCCTCGAAGATGTCCAGGGCCTCGCGCCAGCACACCCGGGCCCGGTCGAGCTGGCCGATGCCGTTCAGGGCGCGTCCGAGCACGGTGAGCACGTTCCCCCGCCGCCACTCCCCGCCGATGCCGCGCAGCACGGTCAGCGCGATCTCGGCGTTGGCGGCACCCTGAGCGGGCCGCCGGGCGGCGATGTCCACTTCGGCGAGACGGAACAGGGTCATGCCCTCCCACAGCCGCTGCCGGCTGTCCCGGAACACCTGAAGGGCCTGGTGCAGGCAGCCCGCCGCGTCGTTCAGCTGCCCGCTCTGGGTCAGCGCCAGACCGAGCGCGTACCGGCCGTTGGCGCCCTTCAGCGCGTGCCCCATGCTGTCGTACATGGCCGCGCCCTGCCGGGCCAGCGCCACCGCGCTCGCCGTGCGGCCGGTGGCCAGGTGGATCCGCGACAGGTTGCACAGCGCGCTCGCCTCGCCGGGCCGGTCGCCCAGAGCCCGGAAGTCGTCGATGGCGCGGGTGAAGTACGCCTCGCCCTCCTCGTGCCGGTTCTGGTACAGCGCGACCACCCCGCTGATGTTGGCGGCCCAGCAGCCGGTGAGCGGATCACCGGCGGCGGCGGCCAACTGGACCGCCTCCTGCGCCTCCTGGAGAGCCACGTCGAACCGGCTGCCGGAGATGTGGTGCACGAAGGCCAGCTCGGTCAGGGCGCGCCCCTCCGCGTGCGGATCCCCGGCTTCCCGTGCCGCGTTCCGCAGCAGCGCGGCGACCGCCTCGTACTCCTTGGAGTTGGCCCCCGACTCCGCCAGGTCCACCGCGGCCCAGAGCACGTCGACGGCGCGACGCAGCGCCCCCGTCCGCGCGGCCTGACGGACACAGGCCAGCAGGCACACGGCCTCCGAGTACAACCAGTCCTGCGCGGCCCGCCGCGTCTCGAACGTCAGCCCCGGGTACCGGCTCTGCTCCAGGTGGTCCACCAGCCGGTCCCCGGGCCGCTCGATCAGGTACACCTCGCCGACCGTCGCCAGATAGAAGTCCAGCAGCCGCGACAGCGCCGCGCCCCCCTCGCTCGGTGGCTGTTCGTCCCGTTCCGCGCAGGCACGCGCGTAGAGGCGGACCAGGTCGTGGTAGCGGTAGCGGCCCGGGGCCGCCGATTCCAGGAGGGACGTGTCGACCAGGGACTCCAGCAGGTCCTCCGTCTTCTCCACCGGAAGGTCCAGCACCGCCGCGGCCGCCGCCAGCGAGATGTCCGGGCCGTCCGCCAGGCCCAGCAGCCGGAAGGCGCGGGCCTGGGCCGGTTCCAGCTGGCCGTAGCCCAGCTCGAAGGTCGCCTTCACCGCCAGGTCGCCCGCCTGGAGCTCGTCCAGCCGGCGCCGCTCGTCCGCCAGCTTCGCCGCCAGTACCGACACCGTCCAGGTGCGCCGGGCCGCCAGCCGGGAGGCCGCGATACGGATCGCCAGCGGCAGGAAGCCGCACGCCGCCACCACGTCCAGCGCCGCCTCGCGCTCCGACGCCACCCGCTCCTCGCCCACGATCCGCGTGAACAGCGACAGCGCCTCGTCGGGGGACATCACGTCCAGGTCGATCAGGTGCGCGCCGGCCAGGTCCACCATCCGGGCCCGGGACGTCACCAGCGCCGCGCACCCCGAGGTGCCGGGCAGCAGCGGCCGCACCTGCGCCGCGTCCCGCGCGTTGTCCAGCAGCACCAGCACCCGCCGGCCGTCCAGGACCGAGCGGTACAGGGCCGCCCGCTCCTCCAGGGAGTCCGGGATCGCCGAGTCCGCCGTGCCCAGGGCCCGCAGGAACGACCCCAGGACCGTCTCCGGGTCCGCCGCCCGCGCCCCCGCCCCCTGGAGGTCCACGTACAGCTGACCGTCCGGGAACGCGCCCTTCGCCTGATGGGCCACGTGCACCGCCAGCGTCGTCTTGCCCACCCCGCCGATCCCGGCCAGCGCCGACACCGCCATCACCCGGCCCTCCGCCGACGCCAGCACCGCGCTCAGCTCGGACACGAAGGCCGAGCGGCCGGTGAAGTCGGGGACGGTGGCCGGGAGCTGGGCCGGGCGGACCGGGACCACGGACGGTTCCGCGAGCGGCGCGGAGGGTTCCGCGAGACCCGGGTCCGCCTGGAGGATGCGCTGCTGGAGCTCCCGCAGCCCCGGCCTCGGGTCCACGCCCAGCTCGTCGGCCAGCAGACGCCGGGTGTCCGCGTACACCGCCAGCGCCTCCGCCTGGCGCCCGGAGCGGTACAGCGCCAGCATCAGCAGCTCGCGCAGGCGCTCACGCAGCGGGTGGGCGGCGGTGAGCGCCGTCAGCTCCGAGACCGCCTCCGCGTGGCAGCCCTGTTCCAGGTCCATGTCCAGGCGGGACTCCAAGAGTTGGAGCCGCCATTCCTCCAGGCGGACGCGCTGCGCCTCGGCGTAGGGCCCGGGGACGCCCGCCAGCGGTTCGCCGTCCCACAGCGCCAGCACCCGGTTCAGCACGTCACGGGCGTGGCACAGGTCCCCGGCCCCGCGCGCCTTCTCCGCCTCCGTCGCCCACTCCTGGGCCAGCGACAGGTCGAGCGCGCCGTCCCCGAGGCCCCGGACCGCGTAGCCGCCGGACTCGCTGGCCAGCACGCCGGGGTCCAGCACCTTGCGCAGCCTGGAGGCGTACGTCCGCAGCGCCGCCAGTGCCTGGGACGGCGGTTCCTCGCCCCACAGGGCGTCGATCAGCTCCGCCGCCGTGGCCGTACGGCCCTCCCGCAGCAGCAGGGCCGCGAGCAGGGCGCGTTGCTGGGGGGAGCCGGTGTTCAGCAGCTCCTCCCCGCGCCAGGCGCGCACCGGTCCGAGCACGCCGAACCGCAGCGCCACCGGCCCCTGCGAGCCGCCACGCCGCTGCTCCGGCACCCGCGGTACACCGTCCATCGCCGTCCCCCCGGAGAACGTCCTGACAACGCAGGCCAGTTTGCCTTGTTCATGGCGGATGCGTCAGCCGTGCGAGACGCCACTCACAACCAGACGTGCGGTACACCACAAGGCCCTCACAACCTCGTCGCACAGTTCCGCTCGGCGCCGGCCCCCCGCACGAGAGCTGACGCACCGTCAGATCGGCGCTACCGTGAGGCCCATGGAGACCAAACCGACCCTTCCCCGGATCATCTCCGTCGACGACCACACGGTGGAGCCCCCGCAGGTGTGGCAGGACCGGCTCCCGAAGAAGTACCTGGACATCGGGCCCCGCGTCGTCCGTGCCCCGCTGAAGGAGATGACCTTCCTCGGGGGCCGCTTCAAGCCCGTCATGGGCGAGCCGGGCGACGACGGCCCGATCGGCGACTGGTGGGTCTACGAGGACCTGCGGCGGCCCCTCACCCGGCTCGACACCGCCGTGGGCTACGACCGCGACGAGATCAAGCTGGAGATCATCACCTACGAGCAGATGCGGCCGGGGTCGTACGACGTGCCCGCCCGCCTCGCCGACATGGACGTCAACCACGTCCAGTCGGCCCTCTGCTTCCCCACCTTCCCGCGCTTCTGCGGCCAGACCTTCACGGAGGCGGACGATCACGAGCTGGGGCTGCTGTGCGTGCGGGCGTACAACGACTGGATGGTGGAGGAGTGGTGCGGCCCCCAGGCGGAGGGGCGGCTCGTGCCGCTCACCCTCATCCCGCTGTGGGACGCCGAGCTGGCGGCGGCGGAGGTACGGCGCAACGCCGCCCGCGGGGTACGGGCCGTGGCCTTCTCCGAGATACCCCCGCACCTCGGACTCCCCTCCGTCCACACCGACGACTGGGACCCCTTCCTCGCCGCCTGCGACGAGACCGGCACGGTCGTCGCCATGCACATCGGCTCCAGCAGCCGGATGCCCTCCACCTCCGCGGACGCCCCGCCCGCGGTCGGCTCCACCATCACCTTCGCCAACTGCTGCTTCTCCATGGTCGACTGGCTGATGAGCGGCAAGTTCGAGCGCTTCCCGAACCTCAAGGTGATGTACGCCGAGGGGCAGATCGGGTGGATCCCCTACATCCTGGAACGCGCGGACGTGGTGTGGGAGGAGAACCGGGGCTGGGGCGGGGTCGCCGACAAGGTGCACCGGCCGCCGTCCGAGCTGTTCGCCGGCCATGTCTACGGCTGCTTCTTCGACGACGCCTTCGGGCTGCGCAACCTCGACTCCATCGGCGTCGGCAACGTGCTCTACGAGACCGACTACCCGCACTCCGACTCCACCTGGCCCAAGTCCCGTGAGGTCGGCGAGGCGCAGATGGGGCACCTGGACGCGGACGTCGTCGAGCGGATCGTACGGCGCAACGCGATCGAGCTGCTCCAGCTCACCCCGGACGGGCTCTGGTCGCCGTGAGGTACGGAATCCAGCTCCCGGTCCAGTCCCAGAGCACCCTGTACGCCGAGCCCTGGGAAGCCGATGCCGGGCCCGCGGACCTGCTCGCCGTCGCCCGCGCGGCGGAGTGCGCCGGCTTCGGCTACCTCGCCTGCTGCGACCACGTCGCCGTCCCGCGCCGCCTCGCGCCCGCGATGAGCACGGTCTGGTACGACCCCGTCGCCACCCTCGCTCATCTCGCCGCCGTCACCGAGCGGGTACGGCTGCTCAGCCACATCGCCGTGGTCGGCCTGCGCCACCCCCTGCTCACCGCCAAGCAGTACGCCACCCTCGACCACCTCTCCGGCGGACGCCTGCTCCTCGGGGTCGGCGCCGGACACGTGGAGGAGGAGTTCACCGCGCTGGGGGTGGACTTCCGCCGCCGGGGTGCCGTGCTCGACGAGACCATCGACGCGCTGCGGGCCGCGCTCGGCCCGGAGGAGTTCCCCGAGCACCACGGCAAGCTGTACGACTTCGAAGGACTCGGCCAGCTCCCCAGGCCCGCCCAGGAGCGCGTCCCGCTCTGGGTCGGCGGCTCCTCGCCCCCCGCCGTGCGCCGGGCCGCGCTCAAGGGGGACGGCTGGCTGCCCCAGGGGGACCCCCGGGACCGGCTGCCCCAGCAGATCGCCCGGATCCGGCAGCTGCGCGAACAGGCCGGGATCGAGGCCCCCTTCACCATCGGTGCCATCGTCGAACCCCTCTACGTCGGCACCCCCGCCTGGCACGTCGGCCGCCGCACGCTCACCGGCGGCCCGGACGAGCTGGCCGAGTCCCTGAGGGCGTACCGGGCGATGGGCGTGGACCAGATACAGGTGCGGTTCCGCAGCCGGAGCCGCGGTGAACTCATCGACCAGATCGCGGCGTTCGGCGCCGGCGTAGGACCCCACCTGTGAGGAGTCGGCACATGGGCAAACTGGACGGACGGGTCGTCATCGTCACCGGCGCGGCGCGCGGCCAGGGGGAGCAGGAGGCGCGGCTGTTCCGGCAGGAGGGGGCCTCCGTCGTCGTGGCGGACGTGCTCGACGATCAGGGGGAGGCCCTCGCCAAGGAGATCGGGGCGCTGTACGTCCGGCTCGACGTGGGCGAGGAGGAGCAGTGGCGGGCGGCCGTGCGGCGGACCAAGGAGGCGTACGGGCGGATCGACGGGCTCGTCGCCAACGCGGGCATCCTGCGCTTCAACGCCCTGGTGGACACCCCCCTCGACGAGTTCATGCGGGTCGTCCGGGTCAACCAGGTCGGGTGCTTCCTCGGCATCAGGACGGTCGCGCCCGAGATGGCGGACGGCGGCACCATTGTCACCACCGCCTCCTGCACCGGGCTGACGGGGATGGCGGCCGTCGGGGCGTACGCGGCCACCAAGCACGCCGTCCTAGGGCTCACCCGGGTCGCCGCGCTGGAACTGGCCGCCCGGGGCATTCGCGTCAACGCCATCTGCCCCGGCGCGATCGACACCGCGATGTCCCACCCGGCCCAGCTTGACCCGGCGGCGGACGCGCAGGAGACGGCGCGGGCCCTGGACGGGCTGTACCGCAAGCTCGTACCGCTCGGCCGGATCGGGCGGCCCGAGGAGGTGGCCCGGCTCGCCCTCTTCCTGACCTCGGAGGACTCCTCGTACATCACCGGGCAGCCGTTCGTGATCGACGGCGGATGGCTGGCCGGGGTGTCGGTGGGCTGACGGGCCGTCAGCTATTGACGCCTCATGCGTACGGTGCCACAGTCAGCGATCTGACGATCCGTCAGAAAGTCATCGGAAGATCAGGGACTCCAGACCGGGGACGGTGAACCGCCGTGGAATTCGGGCTCTTTGTACAGGGATACGTCGGCAGGCGCGCGGAGACCGATCCGCTCGCCGAGCACAAGGCGCTGATGGAGGAGACCGAGTACGTGATCGCGGCGGACCGGGCGGGCTTCAAGTACGCCTGGGCGTCCGAACACCACTTCCTGGAGGAGTACTCGCATCTGTCGGCGAACGACGTGTTCCTCGGCTACCTGGCCCACGCCACCGAGCGGATCCATCTCGGCTCCGGGATCTTCAACCCGCTCGCCCAGGTCAACCACCCGGTCAAGGTCGCCGAGAAGGTGGCCATGCTCGACCATCTCTCCGGCAACCGCTTCGAGTTCGGCAGCGGCCGGGGTGCCGGGTCGCACGAGATCCTCGGGTTCCTGCCCGGCATCACGGACATGAACCACACCAAGGAGATCTGGGAAGAGACCATCGCCGAGTTCCCCAAGATGTGGCTCCAGGACGAGTACGCCGGGTTCCAGGGCAAGCACTGGTCGCTGCCGCCGCGGAAGATCCTGCCGAAGCCGTACGGGAAGTCCCACCCCGCGATGTGGTACGCCGCCGGGTCGCCTCCGTCGTACTCCATGGCCGCGCGGAAGGGGCTCGGGGTGCTGGGGTTCAGCGTGCAGAAGGTCTCCGACATGGAGTGGGTGCTGGAGCAGTACAAGACGGCGATCGTGGACGCGGAGCCGATCGGGGACTTCGTCAACGACAACGTGATGGTGACGACCACGGCGATCTGTGCGCCTACGCATGAGGAGGCGGTGCGGGTGGCCGTGAGCGGGGGGTTGCACTATCTGCCGTCGCTCGTCTTCCGGTACCACGACACGTTTCCCCGGCCCGAGGGGTTTCCGGTGTGGCCGGAGACGTTGCCGGAGTACACCGAGGAGTTCATCGAGGTGCTCATCGAGGAGGAGCTGCTGATCTGCGGGGATCCCGATGAGGTGCTGCGGCAGTGCAAGCGGTGGGAGCAGGCGGGGGCGGATCAGTTGAGCTTCGGGCTGCCGGTGGGGGTGCCGAAGGAGGAGACGCTGCGGACGATTCGGCTGATCGGGGAGCACGTGATCCCGAAGATCGATACGGATCCTGTTCATCGGACGACGCGGTTTCGGAGGGGTGTCTGATCGCCGTCGGCGGGTGCGGGTTCGTTGTGGCTGGTCGCGCAGTTCCCCGCGCCCCTGAGCGAGTCAACTCCCCGTAGGTCTGGAGGTGAACCCCCCATGCTCGACCACGTCATTCACGGGGCGTCCGTCGTCGACGGCACCGGCGCCCCCGCCTACACCGCCGACGTCGGCATTCGGGACGGCCGTATCGCCGTCATCGCGCCCCGCGTCACCGAACCGTCCCGCACCGCCGAGGACGCCGCCGGGCTCGTGCTCGCTCCCGGGTTCGTCGATCCCCATACCCACTACGACGCCCAGCTCTTCTGGGATCCGTACGCCACGCCCTCCCTCAATCACGGCGTGACCACCGTCGTCGGCGGGAACTGCGGGTTCACGCTCGCGCCGCTCCATCCCGGGCGGCCCGCCGACGCCGACTACACGCGGCGCATGATGTCCAAGGTCGAGGGGATGTCGCTGGTCGCGCTGGAGGAGGGGGCGCCCTGGAGCTGGCACGGATTCGGGGAGTATCTCGATGCCCTGGAGGGGCGGATCGCCGTGAACGCCGGGTTCATGGTGGGGCATTGCGCGCTGCGGCGGTACGTCATGGGGGAGGCGGCCGTCGGGGGGCAGCCGAGCCGGGAGCAGCTCGACGCCATGCTGGGGCTGCTGCACGACGCCATGGACGCCGGGGCCTGGGGGTTCTCCACCACCCAGTCGTCCACGCACTCCGACGGGGACGGGCAGCCGGTCGCCTCCCGGCACGCGCGGCCCGCGGAACTGCTCGCCCTGTCCAGGGCCGTGGGGGAGCACGAGGGGACGCAGATCGAGGCGATCGTCGCCGGGTGCCTCGATCAGTTCAGCGACGCCGAGATCGAGCTGTTCGCGGAGATGAGCGCGGCGGCCGGGCGGCCCCTGAACTGGAACGTGCTGACCATCGACGCCGCCGTGCCCGAGCGGGTGCCCCGGCAGCTCCTCGCGAGCGAGCGGGCCCGGAAGGCCGGCGGCCGGGTCGTCGCGCTGACCATGCCGATCCTGACCCCGATGAACATGTCCCTGGGCACCTTCTGCGCGCTGAACCTGATCCCCGGGTGGGGGCCGGTTCTGGGGCTGCCCGTGCCGGAGCGGATCGCCCGGCTGCGGGACCCCGCGGTCCGCGCCGGGATGCTGGAGCGCGCCGCGTCCAAGGAGGCCGGCGTCTTCCGGCGGCTCGCGGACTTCGGGCGGTACGTCATCGGCGACACCTACAGCGAGGCGAACCGCGGGCTCACGGGCCGGGTGGTGCGGGACATCGCGGCCGAGCGGGGGCAGGACCCGTTCGCCTGCCTGGTGGAGATCTGCGCCAACGACGAGCTGCGGACCGTGCTGTGGCCCATGCCGCCCGACAACGACCCCGAATCCTGGGCGCTGCGGGCCCGGACCTGGCAGCACGAGGACGTCCTGCTCGGCGGCTCGGACGCGGGGGCGCACCTGGACCGGATGTGCGGGGCGCCGTACACGACGCGCTTCCTCGGTGACTGTCTGCGCGGACGGAAGCTGGTCGGTCTGGAGCAGGCCGTGCGGATGCTGACCGACGACCCGGCCCGGCTCTTCGGTCTGCGCGAGCGGGGGCGGGTGCGGGAGGGATTCCACGCGGACCTGGTGCTCTTCGACCCGGAACGGATCGGCGCCGGTACGGCCACCCTGGTGCACGACCTGCCGGGTGACAGCCCGCGCCTCGACTCCAAGGCCCTCGGGGTGCACGCCGTGTGGGTCAACGGGGTCGCGGCGATCCGGGACGACGTGGTGACCGGCGCGGTGCCGGGGAAGGTGCTGCGGTCCGGGCGGGACACCCGGACGGTGAGCACCCGGTGACGCAGCGGCTGTTCCTCGGCGGGTCGTGGGCGGAACCCGAGGGCGGTTTCTACGACGTCCTCGACCCGGCGACCGAGGGCACCGTCGCTCCGGCTCCCGAGGCATCCCCGGAGCAGGCGCGCGCGGCCTGTGCCGCGGCCCGCGAGGCGTTCGGGCCCTGGTCGCGGACGGCGCCCGAGGAGCGGGCCGCGATCCTCGGCCGGGCCGCGCGGCTGATCCGGGACCGGCTGGCGCCGTACGCCGAACTGGCGCAGGCCGAGACCGGCGCCACGACCGGCACCGCACGCGGGATGCAGGTCGGGGTGGCCGCCGCCCGCTTCCAGCGGTACGCGCGCGTGGAGCCCGCCGAGTGGGCCGTCCCGCCGCAGATCAACGAGGCCGGGCCGATGGGGCGGGCCGGGGTGATGGGCGCGCTGGCCGTACGGCAGCCCGTCGGGGTCGTCGCCTGCGTGTCCTCGTACAACAACCCGTGGGCCAACGCGGCGGGCAAGATCGCTCCCGCGCTGGCGATGGGCAACACCGTGGTGGTGAAGCCCGCCCCGCAGGACCCCCTGTCCGTGTACCGGATGGCGGAGGTGCTGGAGGCGGCCGGGGTGCCGCCGGGGGTGGTCAACGTGGTCTCCGGGGCCTCGGTGGCGGTGGGGGAGGCGGTGGTCGCCTCCGCGGACGTCGACATGGTGAGCTTCACCGGCTCCACGGCCGTCGGCCGCCGGATCGCCGAGGTGTGCGGACGGGGCATGAAGCGCCAGCTGATGGAGCTCGGCGGAAAGGGCGCGGCGCTCGTCTTCGACGACGCGGACCTCGGCTCGGCGGTGGCCGGGATCGGGACGACGTTCTCCTTCTACAGCGGGCAGATCTGCACGGCGCCGACCCGGGTGCTGGCGCAGCGGGGGGTGTACGACCGGCTGGTCGTGCAACTGGCTTCCTATGCGCGGCGGTTGAAGGTGGGTGATCCCAGGGAGCCGGACACCGTGGTCGGGCCGGTGATCTCGGCGGCGCACCGGGAGCGGGTGGAGTCCTACGTGGAGACCGGGCGCAAGGAGGGCGCGGTCGTGGTGACCGGTGGCGAACGGCCGCCGCTGGAGCGGGGGTTCTATGTCAGCCCGGCCCTTCTCGCGGACTGCTCCAACGACATGACCGTCGCCCGCGAGGAGATCTTCGGTCCGGTCGTCGCGGTGATCCCCTTCGACGAGGAGGACGAGGGGGTCGCCCTCGCCAACGACTCCGACTACGGGCTGATCGACTACGTCTGGTCGGGCGACGTGGCGAGGGCCTTCCGGGTCGCCCGGCGGCTCAGGGCCGGAGGCGTGGGCGTCAACACGGTCGGCCGGAACATGGAGGCACCGTTCGGCGGCTTCAAGAAGAGCGGCGTCGGCCGCGACATCGGCTCCTACGCCCTGCACGCCTACAGCGAGGTGCAGTCGATCGTCTGGCCCGGGTAGCTCAGACCACCAGGTCCACCCGCACGGTCAGCAGCTGCGCGCCGATCAAACGGACCGCGGCGCTGTTGAGGCGGGGCAGGGTCCGCAGCCGCGCCACCGGATCGTCCTCCGGCATCAGGTGGGCCGTGCCCTCGTGCCAGCGGCCGTGGATGCGGACCCGTACCTTCGGGTCGGCCAGGATGTTGCGCACGTACTGCGACCGCTCGCCGAACTCCGAGACCAGCCAGAAGGAGTCACCGATCCGGCGTCCGCCGACCGGAGTGCGGCGGGGCAGGCCCGACGTGCGGCCCGTGGTCTCCAGCAGGGTGTGCTGCGGCAGACGGCGCATGACGGCGTTGAGCCGGCGCTGAAAGGCCCTGACGGTCCGGTACTTGCGCTCGATGCTGCGGGACATGGTCGGCAGGACTCCTGTCATCGGCGGTACGGCGGTGTGCGGGCGCGTTCACCTGTGTTTCGCGAGTCCGTCGACTCACGGTTCAACAGCGCCCCCTTTAATGGTGCCCTTGACGGTGCCATGACCGAGGGGTGGGTGGCCGTGCGCGTGGTGACCTGGAACCTGTGGTGGCGGTTCGGGCCGTGGCGTGAACGGCAGAAGGCGATCCGCTCCGTGCTGCGCGACCTGCGGCCCGACCTCGTGGGCCTGCAGGAGGTGTGGGCCGCCGACGGGGAGAACCTCGCGGAGTGGCTGGCGGACGAGCTGGGCCTGCACTGGACCTGGGCGGCCTCCCCGGCCCCGGAGCGCTGGCGGCGGCGGATCGGCGACCCGTCGGTGGACATCGGCACCGCCGTGCTGAGCCGGTGGCCGGCCGAGGAGACGGAGGTCCTGCGGCTGCCCGTGCCACCCGAGCTCGACGACGGGCGGCTCGCCCTGTACGCGCGCACAGGTCCGGTGTCCTTCGTCACCGCACACCTGACGTCCGTGCCGACCGCCGGAGCCGTACGCCGCCAACAGGCCGCCGCACTGGCCGAGTTCGCCCGCCGCGACGGCACCGTGATCGTCACCGGCGACTTCAACGCCGAGCCGGACGCCCCCGAACTGCGCCTCCTGCGCCGCGACTTCCGCGACGCCTGGACGCGAGCCGACCCCACCGCCCCGGCCGCGACCTGGGCCTGGGACCCGGAGCTGCCGTACAACCCGGGCGGGCCCCGGCAGGGGGCGCGGATCGACCACGTCCTGCTGGGCGGGCCGGGTTCCGTACGGCAGGTGCACCGGGCCGGCGACCGCCCGGTGGACGGGGTCTGGCCGTCGGATCACGCGGCCGTCGTGGCGGACCTCGATCTCCAGGCGCCCTGGGCGGTTTCCCCGCGGGCGTGAACGCGCATCGACTTCTCGGGGCACCCCCGGTACAGATGGGACATGCGCCTCTCCGTCACGATCTTCCTCACCGACGAGACGATCGCCCCGACTCGGCTCGCCCGCGAGCTGGAGCAGCGTGGCTTCGCCGGGCTGTACCTGCCCGAGCACACCCACATCCCCGTCGAGCGGACCACCCCGTACCCGGCCGGCGGCGAGCTGCCGCGCGAGTACGGCCGTACCCTCGACCCCTTCGTCGCGCTCGGCCAGGCCGCCGCGGTGACCGAGCGGCTCGGCCTGGGCACCGGCATCACGCTGGTCGCCCAGCACGACCCGGTCGCCCTCGCCAAACAGATCGCCACCGTCGACCATCTCAGCGCGGGACGTCTCACCCTCGGCGTCGGCTTCGGCTGGAACGTGGAGGAGGCCGCCGACCACGGCGTCCAGTGGCGCACCCGGCGCGAACTCGTCCGGGACCGGATGGCGTTGATGCGCGCCCTGTGGGCGGAGGAACCCACCGCATACGAGGGTGAGTTCGGGAGCGTCCGGGCCTCCTTCGCCCACCCCAAGCCGGTGCACAAGCCGCGCGGCCCGGTCGTCGGCCCGCGCACGCTCGTCGGCGGCGCCGCCGGACCCAAGCTCTTCGCGCACATCTGCGAGTACGCCGACGGCTGGATGCCCATCGGCGGCCGGGGACTGTCCCAGTCGCTGCCGGAGCTGCGCGGCGCGTGGGCCGACGCGGGCCGCGACCCCGCCGCCCTCCAGATCGTGCCCTACGCCGTCCACCCCGCCCCCGGGAAGCTCGCGCACTTCGCGGACCTCGGCATCGAGGAGGTCGTCGCGCAGTTGCCGCCCGCGGGGGAGGCGGAGGTGCTGCGGGCCCTGGACGGTCTCGCCGCCTGTCTCGGCTGACCTGATCACCTCGACCGTATGCTCGAAGGATGACGACTGCGGTGACCTCCGGAACCGGCCCGACCGAGAACTCCCTGCGTCGCGCCCTGAAACGGGCCCGGGACGGCGTCGCCCTCGACGTCAGTGAGGCGGCCGTCCTCCTCCAGGCCCGCGGCGAGGCCCTCGACGACCTCACCGCGTCCGCCGCCCGGGTCCGGGACGCGGGCCTGGCGGCGGCGGGCCGCCCCGGGGTGATCACGTACTCGAAGAGCGTCTTCATCCCGCTCACCCGGCTGTGCCGGGACAAGTGCCACTACTGCACCTTCGTCACCGTGCCCGGCAAGCTGCGCCGGTCCGGGCACGGGATGTTCATGTCCCCGGACGAGGTCCTCGACATAGCCCGCAAGGGCGCCGCGCTCGGCTGCAAGGAAGCCCTCATCACCCTCGGCGACAAGCCCGAGGACCGCTGGCCCGAGGCCCGGGAGTGGCTGGACGCCCACGGCTACGACGACACCATCGCCTACGTGCGTGCCGTCTCCGTCCGCATCCTGGAGGAGACGGGCCTGCTGCCCCACCTCAACCCGGGCGTCATGAGCTGGACCGACTTCCAGCGCCTGAAGCCCGTCGCGCCCTCCATGGGCATGATGCTGGAGACCACCGCGACCCGGCTCTGGTCCGAGCCCGGCGGCCCGCACCACGGCTCCCCGGACAAGGAACCGGCGGTCCGGCTGCGGGTGCTGGAGGACGCCGGCCGTTCGTCCGTCCCGTTCACCTCCGGCATCCTGATCGGCATCGGCGAGACGTACGAGGAACGCGCCGATTCCCTCTTCGCGCTCAGGAAGATCGCCCGCGCCTACCACGGCATCCAGGAACTGATCATCCAGAACTTCCGCGCCAAGCCGGACACGGCGATGCGGGGCATGCCGGACGCCGAACTCGACGAACTGGTCGCGACGGTGGCCGTCGCCCGGCACCTCATGGGCCCCAGCGCCTGCCTCCAGGCCCCGCCCAACCTGGTCGACTCCGAGTACGAGCGGCTCATCGGCGCCGGGATCGACGACTGGGGCGGCGTCTCCCCGCTGACCATCGACCATGTGAACCCCGAGCGGCCCTGGCCGCAGATCGAGGAGCTGGCCGAGCGGTCCCGCACGGCAGGTTTCGAGCTGCGTGAACGCCTGTGCGTGTACCCGGAGTTCGTGCGGCGCGGCGAGCCCTGGCTGGACCCGCGGCTGCGCCCGCACGTGGCGGCGCTGGCGGACCCGCTGACCGGGCTGGCGCGCCCGGACGCGGTCGTCGAGGGGCACCCCTGGCAGGAGCCGGAGGAGGTCTTCGAGGCGTCGGGCCGTACGGATCTGCACGCCACGATCGACACCGAGGGCCGCACCGCCGACCGCCGCGACGACTTCGACGAGGTGTACGGCGACTGGGGCGCCCTGCGCGAGGCCGCCGCCCCCGGGATGGTGCCGCAGCGCATCGACACCGACGTCCGGGCCGCCCTGGCGACGGCGGCGGACGACCCGACGAGGCTGACCGACGAGGAGGCGCTGGCGCTGCTGCACGCGGACGGCCCGGCGCTGGACGCGCTGTGCCGGATCGCCGACGACGTCCGCAAGGCGGCCGTCGGCGACGACGTGACGTACATCGTCACGCGGAACATCAACTTCACCAACGTCTGCTACACCGGCTGCCGGTTCTGCGCGTTCGCGCAGCGCAGGACGGACGCCGACGCCTACACGCTCTCCCTGGACCAGGTCGCCGACCGCGCCCAACAGGCCTGGGAGGTGGGCGCGGTGGAGGTCTGCATGCAGGGCGGCATCCACCCGGACCTGCCGGGGACGGCGTACTTCGACATCGCGCGGGCGGTGAAGTCCCGGGTCCCCGGCATGCATGTGCACGCCTTCTCGCCGATGGAGGTGGTGAACGGCGCCACCCGCACCGGACTGTCGATCCGCGAATGGCTGACCGCTGCGAAGGAGGCCGGCCTGGACTCGATCCCCGGCACGGCCGCCGAGATCCTCGACGACGAGGTCCGCTGGATCCTGACCAAGGGCAAGCTGCCCACGGCCACCTGGATCGAGGTGATCACGACGGCGCACGAGCTGGGCATCAGGTCCTCGTCGACGATGATGTACGGCCACGTCGACCAGCCGCGCCACTGGCTGGGGCACCTCAGGACGCTGGCCGGCATCCAGCGGCAAACCGGCGGCTTCACCGAGTTCGTGACGCTGCCGTTCATCCACACCAACGCGCCCGTCTACCTGGCCGGTATCGCCCGGCCCGGACCGACCGTGCGGGACAACCGGGCGGTCACGGCGATGGCCCGGCTCCTGCTGCACCCCTGGATCCCCAACATCCAGACGAGCTGGGTGAAGCTCGGCGCGGAGGGCGCGGCGCAGATGCTCCGCTCGGGCGCCAACGACCTGGGCGGCACGCTGATGGAGGAGACGATCTCCCGGATGGCGGGCTCCTCCTACGGCTCCTACAAGTCGGTCAAGGACCTGATCGCGGTGGCGGAGGCGGCGGGACGCCCGGCCCGCCCCCGCACCACCCTCTACGGCGAGGTCCCGGAGGAACGGCAGCGGGCGGCAGCCGCCTCGGACGGGCATCTGCCCGAGCTGCTGCCGGTACTGGAGTAACCCGTGGGGTGCGTCGCAGTACGATGATCCGAACCTGTCGGTGAGCTGAGGAGATCCGTGCCGTGCCTGCCCCGAAGGTCTGGGTGACCGGTCTGACGGTCGGGGCGACAGCCGTGGTCGTCGCCCTCGCCGTACAGGCGGACCAGGGCGCGAAGCCCACGGCCGGCCCGCCGAGCGCCTCCGCCCCGGCCACCCCCACGCCGAAGGCGACCGAGTCCGCGCAGCCGGTCCGGGTGCCGGACGGTTCGGGGACGGGCCGCCGGATCGTGTACTCGCTCGGCCAGAAGCGGGTGTGGCTGGTCGACGCGAGCGAGGCCACCCGCCGCACCTTCACGGTGTGGCCCGGCTCGGTCGACCCCGACCCGGGCAGCTACCAGGTCGGCACCCGCACCGAGGCGACGACGGGCTCGGACGGCGTGGAGATCGAACACGTGGTGTACTTCGCTACGAAGTCCGGCGTGAACGTCGCCTTCTCCAACGCCGTGGACGGCTCCTCACCGCCCCCGCCCGAGGCCGGCGCCCGGACGGGCGGTGTCCGGATGAAGGCGGGGGACGGCTCGGCGCTGTGGGCGTTCGGGACGGCGGGCACGACCGTGACGGTCGTCGAGTAGAAAACCGGGGGAAACGACCGTGGCTGTACTGATCCTGTCCGTGCTGCTGGCGCTGGTCATCGGCGGCTGTGTCTGTGTGGTGTGGGCGGCCCGGGGCACCGCTCCGCGCTGGGCCCGGGTGGCGGCCGCCGCGACCCGGGGCGCGGGCGAGCTGCTGTCGGTCCTGATGAAGTCCGGCAAGGGCTCCCGGAGCAGCAGCAGCTCGGCCGACTCCGACTAGGCCCTCTCGGGCTCGGTGGATCCGGGCAGCTGGTTGACGAGCAGGACGATGCCGCTGAACACGAAGACCCGCGTCGCCGCGTCGAGGCCGTTCCAGTCACCGGACTGCCACATCGCGAACCACTCGCCGCCGATCGCGATGAACCCGGCGCCGAACAGCAGCATGACCATGAGCAGGCCGTACGTCGACCAGCGCCGGGCCTCGCGGTCACCGCGGCGGAACCAGAGCCAGGTGCCGTATATGAGGACGAGCGCGGCCAGGGTCTCCCAGACGATGATCGCGACGTACGCGATGTCCTGAAGTCCCTTGCTGGTGATGGCCCTCCACATCAGGTCGTCGTCCTTGAACGTGGTGTCCATCGCGAGGACATGCCGGACGAACTGCTGATTCGTCCCGAAGTCCGTGATGTTCCCGAAGGCGACCAGCGCCATGTAGAGCGCGACGCTCGCGGTGAGCAGGGTGGCGGTGAGGCGGAGAGCGCCGCGTGGGGATGTCGATGCCATGACCGCAATCTTCCCCGCTGCGGCCGGTGTGATCCAGATCCATTGAGCCAGAATGGGAGACGGCAATCCCGTCCATGGCAGGGGAGTTGGACCGGTGATGAGACCGACGCGGCCGTCGATGCAGGAGCTGATCGGGCGGCGCAGGCGGGCCGGGTTCGTGGGCCGCAGTGATGAACGGGCCGCGTTCCGGGAGAACCTGGACCTGCCCGCCGAGGACGAACGGCACCGGTTCCTGTTCCATGTGCACGGCAACGCCGGAGTCGGAAAGACTTTCCTGGTCCGGGAGTTGGAGCAGCTCGCGCGGGACCGCGGGGCGCTGACCGCCTATGTGGACGAGGGCTGCGGCAGCGTGCCGGAGGCCATGTCGGCGATCTGCCAGCAACTCGCCGCCCAGGGACACCGGTTGAAGAAACTGGAGGAAGCGCTCACCGCGCACCGCGAACGGCGCCATGAGGCGGAGGCCGAGGTCGCCGCCCTGGAACCGGCGCCGGAGGGCCCGTCCCCGGTGGCCGCGACGGCGGTCCGGCTCGGTCTGGCGGGGCTCGGTATGGCGGTCCCGGTGGCCGGACCCTTCATGGGCGCCGTGGACTCCGACCGCCTGGCGGAAGGCGCGGCCCGCCTGAAGGCCCGCCTGAGCGCACGCTTCCGCAACCAGGAGGACCTGCAACTGGTGCTCGCCCCCGAGCGGGTCCTCACCCCCAAGTTCCTGGACGAACTGGCGGACGTCACCTCCGCGGCACCCTGGCTGGTCCTCTTCTTCGACACCTACGAGCGCACC
Source organism: Streptomyces sp. NPDC002776 (assembly GCF_053592195.1). Taxonomy (NCBI): domain Bacteria; kingdom Bacillati; phylum Actinomycetota; class Actinomycetes; order Kitasatosporales; family Streptomycetaceae; genus Streptomyces; species Streptomyces sp. NPDC002776. Next base: position 281,499 of record NZ_JBSFVG010000006.1, read on the forward strand.
GGGGCCTTCCTCGACGGCTGGCTGCACGACCTGATGACCACCGACCGGTACGGCGAACTCCCCGCCGAGGTCGTCGTGGTGACCTCCGGGCAGCGCCCCTTCGACACCGGCCGCTGGGGCGGCTTCGCGGACTTCATGACCGACCTGCCGCTCGGCCCCTTCACGGAGGCGGAGGCGCGCGGCCTGCTCGCCGACCGGGGCGTCCGGGCCGAGCCGGTGGTCGCCGAGGTGCTGCGGCTCTCCGGCGGTCTGCCCGTGCTGGTGTCCACCCTCGCCGAGTCCCGCCCGGCCGACCCGGACGACGTGGGAGACCTCAGCGCGACCGCCGTCGAGCGCTTCCTGCGGTGGGAGCCGGACCCCGCACGCCGCCGGGTGGCGGTGGAGTGCGCGCTGCCCCGGTTCCTGGACGCCGACGTGTTCCGTGCGGCCGTGGACTGCGCCGACGAGGAGGCCCTCGCGCTGTACGACTGGCTGCGCGGGATGCCGTTCGTCAGCGAGCGGGGCGACCGGGCGCAGTACCACGACGTCGTACGGGCGCCGATGCTCCGCCTGGAACGCCGCCGGTCGCCCCGGGGTTGGGCGGAACGGCACGAGCGGCTCGCGCGGACCTTCGCGGGCTGGCGGGAGGAGAGAGAGGGCGAGCTGCGCGATGCGTGGGACGACAGGAGGTGGCGGGAACTGCGGCTGGCGGAGGCGTACCACCGGCTGTGCGCGCGGGAGCAGGTGGCGTTGCCGGGTGTGCTGCGGGACGTGGTGCTCGCCTGTGCGCGGGGTCCTGAGGAAGCGCGGCGGTGGGGCCGGATGCTGGCCGAGGCGGGGGAGGACACCCAGGCCACGGCGGTGGCCCGCTGGGGCCGGGACCTGCTGGACGCCCTGGAGGACGCGAACACCGAGGCCGCGCTGGGCCTGCTCATCGACCGGGCGGACCTCGATGCCGGTCTCCGGGCGGTCGCGCACGCGACGCGCGGCAGGATCCTCCGGACGGACGGCCGGTACGAGCGGGCGATGCTGGAGTACGACCGCGCGATCGCCCTGGACGGTGAGCTGGCCTCCGCCTATTTCGGCCGGGGGAGCGTCCGCGCTCACCTCGGCGACTACGCGGCGGCCGTCGAGGACCTGGACCGGGCACACGCACTGGACCCCGAAGGCGCCGAGATCCTCGCCGTACGCGGCGACTACCACCGCATCCTCGGCGACCACGAGGCCGCGCTGCGCGACCTGGACCGGGCCGTCGAGCTGGACCGGACGAGGCCCACCGCCTGGGCGGCAAGGGGTGTCGTCCAGCACGCCCTGGGGCAGACCGATCTCGCCCTCGCGGACCTGGAGCAGGCCCTCGTCCTCGCCCCGGACTTCGTCTGGGCCCTGGTGCGCAGGGCCCGGGTACGACGCTCCCGCGGCGAACGCGAGCCCCAACTGGCCGACCTCGACCGCGCCGTGGCCCTCGCTCCCGACACGGCCTGGATCCTGTGCGAGCGCGGCGACGCGCTGAGCGCGGCGGGCCGGGAGGAGGAGGCGCTAGCCGATTACCAGCGCGCCATCGACCTGGACGACACCTACGCCTCCGTGTACGCCAGCCGAGGTGCCCTGCACGCCCAGCACGAGCGCTACGGGGACGCCGTGGCCGACCTGGACAGAGCGCTCGAACTCTTCCCGGAGTACCTCTGGGCGCTGGTGCACCGCTCCAGGGCACTGTGCCGCCTGGGCAGGTTCGAGGCAGCGCTCGCCGACGCGCACCGTGCGGTGGAACTGGACCCGGCTGACGGGTGGGCCCTCGCCAACAGGATCACGATGAGCCTCGCCGTCGGCCGGCTGGAACGGGCGCGCTCGGATCTCGATCGCTACCGGACGATCGGTTCCGACCTCGCGTGGGCCCGTCGGAAAATGGCCCAACTGCACGTCTGGGGCGGCCGGTTCGAGGAGGCGCTGGCGGAGCTGGACGACGACGACACCCGCTGCGAAGTGCACCTGCGGACGGGGGACTGGGGGCTCGCCCGGCAGGAAGCCGAACGGCTCTGCCTGGTCGACGAGTTCGACGGCGCGCTGAACCTGGCCCTGGCCGCGAGCGGAGAGACGGGAGTGACGGCCGCCCGGCCACTGTGGAGGCGCTACGCCCGCTCGGCCCGCGGCTCCGCCGCCTACCGCAGGGTGAGCGACATCGTCGAGGCGGTCATCTGCGCCGGACTCCAGGACTGGGCCGAGCTGGACGCCCGGCTGGAGCGGGTGCTCGCCACGCGGTACGAGTGGACCGACCTCGCCGGTCTCGCCGACTGCCTGGACATCCTGCTGCAGAGCGACGGCATCGACCGGTCCAGGCTCGCGCCCAGGCGGGACACGGTGGTCGCGGCGCGGGACGCGATGCGGGCGCGTTACGCGGAGTAGGCGTCCAGGAAGGCGGACCAGGCGTGGCCGGTGAAGGCGAGGCGCGTGCCGTCGGGGTCCTTGGAGTCACGGACGTGGACGGTGGGGGCGGTGGGGGTGGTTGGGGATATGGCTACCTCGACGCACTCAGGGCCGTCGTTGCTGCTGTAGCTGCTCTTGAACCACTCCAGGGCGGAGGTCATGTTGCGTCTCCCAGGACTTTTTCGATGAAGGCCAGCGATTCTCGCGGCGGCAGGGCCTGTGCCCGGATCATTCCATAGCGCATCTCCAGGATTTGGACCTCCCGGGGATCAGTGATCACACGGCTGTGCAACTGCGCCTCGGAATGCCCGAGTGTCCTTCCGCCCGGCAGCTTCAGCAGCTGGAGCGGACCACCCATGCCCGTGTGGTCCTCAAGGTCCGTGGGCATGACCTGAATCGCGACGTGCCTCAACGCGCTGATCTCCAACAGGTGTTCGAGCTGCCGCCGTAGCACCATTCTGCCGCCGATCGGCCGCAGCAGCGTCACCTCTTCCTGGACAAACGTGAGCTGAGGGGCGGGCGTCCGCTCGAAGACGTGTTGCCGTGCCGTACGTGCTGCGACCTGGCGCTCGATTTCGTCCTCGGAGTACGCGGGCCGCCGCATCGCGAACAACGCCCGCGCGTACTCCGGGGTCTGGAGCAGACCGTGCATGTTGTGGTTGGCGTACGCCCCCAGCTCGACCGCCTCATCCTCCAACTTCGCCAAGTCCCGCACGTTCTTCGGGTACCGGGCCTCCTCCACGTCCTTCTTCATCGCGGAGACCTTGCCGCGCGCCCCGGTCACCTCATCCGTCTTGTCCAGGAAATCGGACTTCGGGATCCGCTTCCCCCGCTCCACGGCCGAGACCATGTCCCCGCCGTACCCGATCGCGTCCCCGAGTTCCGTCTGCTTCAGCCCGGCGGCCTCGCGCCACAGCTTGATCTGCCGACCGACCGTCTTGAGTACGGCCTCGGCCTCCTCGTCCTCCATGCTGCTCAGCGTAGACAGCGTGACCACGCTGAGTGACGGGAACGAGGAAAACCGGATCACTCCGGTTCACTTGGTGCACACCCCGCATACCATTCCGCCCCCTGAACCGACCGTTCCTGGTCGATTACAGTGCTGAACGTGGGTGCGACAACGGGCGCCGTCTGGGGCCGCTCCGAGCAGCAGGACTTCCGTAGCCGCGTGCGCGGCACGATGCTCGGTGCTGCCGTCGGCGATGCGCTGGGCGCGCCCGTGGACGGGCTGAGCCTGGACGCGATCAGGGAGGCGTACGGCGCCGAGGGCCTGGTCGATCTGGGGCTCGGGTACGGCCGTCGCGGCGCCGTGACGCATCTGACCCAGCTCGCCCTCTTCTCCGTCGACGGGCTGATACGGGCCCAGGTCCGCCGGGACACGGGCGCCTGGCATCCGCCGACGGATCTGCACCGGGCGTACCTGCGGTGGGCGGCCACCCAGCGGGACTGGGGTCCGGACGAGCGGCGCAAGGAGAACGGCTGGCTGGCCCTGGAGGAGTGGCTGTACGCCCGCCGCGACCCCTCCCGGTCGCTGCTGATCGGCCTCGGCGACGAGATCATGGGCACACTGGACGCGCCGAAGAACCTGGGGGAGGCGGGGCCGGAGGCGGCGGCGCGGTCGGCGCCCTTCGGGCTCCTGGTCGGCTGGGAGCCCCAACTGGTGGCCCAGCTGGCGATCGAGTGCGCGGCGCAGACGCACGGCCACCCGGTGGGGTACCTCTCGGCGGGCGCGTACGCCGTCATCGTGCATGCCTTGGCCTGCGGGGAGAGCCTCGACGGGGCCGTGCAGCGGGCGCTGGCGCTGCTGGCGGCCCGCCCCGGCCATCAGCCCGTCTCGGACGCGCTCCAGCACGCACTGGGGGCGGTACGGCAGGGGATACCGACCCCGGCCCGGGTCGAGGAACTGCTGGGGGAGGGCACGGCGGAGGGCGTACTGGCGGTGGCCGTGTACTGCGCTCTGGTGGGCGAGGACGTCCGCCATGGCCTGTGCCTGGCGGTCAACCACGACGGCCCCTCGGGTGCGACGGGCGCGCTGACCGGCGGGCTGCTGGGCGCCCTGCACGGCGAAACGGCCCTCCCCCCGGCCTGGCTGGCCGAGCTGGAGGGCCGCTCCACGATCCTGGAACTGGCCGACGACTTCGCGATGGAGATGACCCAGGGCCCGGCGCTGCACGGTCCGGCGGGTTCCTCCCCGGGCTGGCTCACCCGTTATCCGCGCGGCTGAGCCACCTCGTCCCGGGGGCCGGCCGGAGCCGGGACCGCCGCGGCGGCCGACCCGTCGTCGTCCGAGTTCACCTTGTCGATGATCGCCATCCGCTCCGGGGTGTCCTCCGGCTTGATGAAGCCGATCAGGATGTACAGCACCAGGGAGACGGCCAGCGGGATGGACACCTGGTACTGCAACGGCACGCCACCGTCGACGTTCCAGTTGATCGGGTAGTTCACCAGCCAGAACGCCAGCAGACCCATCGACCAGCTGGTCAGCGCCGCCGTCGGCCCGGAGCGGCGGAACGGCCGCAGCAGACCGAGCATCATCGGGATCGCCATCGGGCCCATCAGACCGGCCACCCATTTGATGACCACCGTGATGATGTCCCCGAACGTCGGCGAGTTGACCTGTGTCGCCGCCGCCATGGACAGGCCGAGGAAGGTCACGGTCGCGATGCGGGCCACCCGCAGCCCCTGCCCCTCGCTCCAGCTGCGCGCCCGGCGCCAGATCACCGGCGCGCAGTCCCGGGTGAACACCGCGGCGATGGCGTTGGCGTCGGAGGAGCACATCGCCATGGTGTGCGAGAAGAAGCCGACGATGACCAGACCCAGCAGGCCGTGCGGCAGGAGCTGTTCGGTCATCAGGCCGTAGGAGTCCGAGCCGTCCGGCTTCTGCGACTCCACCAGCAGCGGTGACATCCACATCGGGAAGAACAGCACCAGCGGCCAGACCAGCCACAGGATCGCCGACAGCCGCGCCGACCGCTCCGCCTCCCGCGCGTTCTTCGTCGCCATGTACCGCTGCGCCTGGTTGAGCATGCCGCCGTTGTACTCGAACAGCTTGATGAAGAGGAAGGCCAGCAGGAAGACGGTCCCGTACGGCCCCACCAGCGGCTCACCGTGGCCCTGGAGCTCCGGCTCGTCCCAGGCGCCGAAGAACCCGATGCCCTTGTCGTTCAGTTCCATGACCACGGCCACGAACATCGCGACACCGGCGAGGAGTTGGATGACGAACTGGCCCAGCTCGGTCAGCGCGTCCGCCCACAGCCCGCCGATGGTGCAGTACACGGCCGTGATGGAACCCGTGATCAGGATTCCCTGGTTCAGCGAGATCCCGGTGAACACCGACAGCAGGGTGGCGATCGCCGCCCACTTCGCGCCCACGTCCACGATCTTCAGCAGCATCCCGGACCACGCCAGGGCCTGCTGGGTCTTCAGGTCGTACCGGTTCTTCAGATACTCCAGCGGGGAGGCCACGTGGAGCCGTGAGCGGAGCCGGTTGATGCGCGGCGCGAACAGCTTCGACCCGATGGCGATGCCCAGGGCGATCGGGAAGGACCAGGTCACGAAGGACGTGACGCCGTAGGTGTAGGCGATGCCCGCGTACCCGGTGAACATCACCGCGCTGTAGCCCGACATATGGTGCGAGATGCCGGAGAGCCACCACGGCATCTTCCCGCCGGCCGTGAAGAAGTCGCTCACGTTGTCCACGCGCTTGTGCGACCAGATGCCGATCGCCACCATCACGCCGAAGTAGCCGATGAGCACGGCCCAGTCGAGACCGTTCATGTGCGCCCTCCCAGGGTTCAGCCCGGCGCTCATCGTGGGCGCTGGCGCGTGAACACGACAAGCAGGCGGAAGGTCAAAGGGAGGTAAAATCATTCGGCATGATGGTTCTGGTTCAGATATCTGAACTCATCGCATCAGCTCCCCGGCGTTGACCAGCAGCGACTGTCCGGTGATCGCGCGGGCGCGGTCCGACACCAGGAACGCCACCGCGTCCGCCACATCCCCGTCCGTGGCCAGCTCCGGCAGCGCCATCCGCTCCGTCAGCCGCTGGAGCACGGCATCCTCCGCCAGCCCTCCGGACCGCGCCGCGAACCGGACGTACGCCTGCACCGGCGGCCCCCACATCCACCCCGGCAGCACCGTGTTGACCCGGATCCGGTGCGGCCCCAGCTCCCGGGCCAGCGAGTACATCGCGCTGGTCAGCGCCCCCTTGGAGGCGGCATACGCGGCCTGCCGCACCTGCGAGGGGGCGGCCACCGCCGACTGGGTCCCGATGAACACCACCGACCCGCCGTCCGCCTTGAGCGCGGGCAGGCAGGCGCGGGTCATCCGCAAAGTGCCCAGCAGATTCACGTCGAGCACCGACTGCCAGGTGGCGAAGTCCGCGTCCTCCAGGCCCCCGAAGCAGCTGTCCCAGGCGGCCACATGGACGACCGCGTCGATCCGCCCGAACCGCTCCCGCGCCAGCCCGGCGAGCTCCCGGCACTGCTGCTCGTCGGTGATGTCCGTCCGCCGGTACGCCGTGTGCGCCCCGCCCGGGTCGACCCCGGCCGCGCTCCTGGCGAGGTTGGCCTCGGTCCGCGCCCCCAGCACGGCATTCCCCCCGTCCCGTACGACCGTTGCCGCGACCTGATGGCCGAGTCCGGGCCCGACCCCCGAGACGACCACCGTCTTGCCGTGGAGCAGGGACATCGCCGCTTCCCCTCTCTGGTCAATTATCTGACGGAGCGTCAGAGTATGAGCGACGCGAGGAAAGGGGAACGCCATGGACACCCACAGCGACGGCTACGCCGAACTGGCCGCCGTCGGCCCGTACGGCGTCCGCCCGGGCCATGCCCTGATCACCCTGGTCGAACCGCACCCGGGCCACGAGTACGCCTACAACCGCTGGTACGAGGACGACCACTACTACGCCGGCGCCATGGCCATGCCCTGGATGTACGCGGGCCGCCGCTGGGTCGCCACCCGGGACCTGCAACTCCTGCGCGTGCCCGAGAAGTCGGCCGTCGCCCGGCCCGTCACCACCGGCTGCTACCTCTCCACGTACTGGATCACGGCAGGCCGCTACGACGACCACATGAAGTGGACCGTCGCCATCAACAAGCGCCTGAACCGCGACGCCCGCGTCTACCAGGACCGCACCCACGTCTTCACCGCCTTCCACGACCATGAGGCGACCGTGTACCGGGACGGGGCCGCGGGACCCCGCGACGTCCACGCGCTGGACCACCCCTACGCGGGCCTGGTGCTGGAGGTGATCGACGCCGAGTCGGCCGAGCGGCGCGGGGAACTGCTGGAGTGGCTGCGCTCCCGCCACCTGCCCCGGCGCCTCGCGGGCTCCCCGGCGGCCATGGTGACCGTCTTCCGGCCCACCCCCCTGCCCGGCGACCGGATGAGCTACGTCAAGCAGGTCGAGGGCGTGGACACCCGGCTGACGCTGCTGTGGTTCCTGGAGGCGGACCCCCGGGAGTGCTGGGAGCCGTGGTTCACGGGCATCGACACCCAGGTCGCCGAGTCGGGCCTGGGCACGCTGGAACTGCTCGCGCCGTTCGTGCCGACGGTGCCGGGCACCGACCGGTACGTGGACCGGCTGCGCTGACGGGGCCGCTGACGGGGCCGGGCTACTTCAGCTCGTCGGGACACGGAGTGCCCCGCGGCACGTCGTAGGGCGCCGCCAGCCGGTACGTCCCCGCCTTCGGGGCCACCAGCATCGTCCACTTGTCCCCGAGCGCGTCCTCCTCGGTCTCCATCAGGCAGCCGTTGACGTTGTCGTACGCCTTCGGCTCGCCGTCGGGACGGTCCTCGGAGGCCTCCGTCTCCCGGGGCGGGTCGAGCTTCCTGCCCTCGGCGTCGACGATGCTCAGCCACGGCGAGTACGGAATCCGGATCAGCACCCGCCCCGGCTTGCTCACCCGCATCGTCCACTCGCCCTGCTCGGCCCGCTCCACCACCGTGTTCGGCTCGGCCAGCGGCGCCGGGTCGAGCACCCGGAACAGCTGCCAGTTCGCGTCGCCCCACACCTGCTTCAGATACGGCATCCCGCGCTGCACCAGCTGCCGCTCACGCTCCCCGCCGTCCCCGTCCGGCTTGTCCTTCGGCAGCACGACGTAGTGCACGGCCCACCGCCTCAGCCACTCCAGATAGTTGGCCGAGTTCAGGGTGTCGTCGTAGAAGAGCGGGTTGCGCTCCATGTCGGCCTGGCGGTTCCAGCCGCGCGCGAGGTTGACGTACGGCGCGAGCGCGGAGGCCTCCCGGTGCGAGCGGACCGGTACGACCTCCACCCGGCCCTTCTCGGCGCCGACCTCCTGGAGCTCGTTGACCAGGGGGGCCAGCTCGCGGGCCCAGGAGGCGGCGGGCGTGGTGTGCACGATGTCGACGACCGACTTCACGCCGATCCACACGTTGAACCCGACGACCGACAGGACGATCGCGTACCACTTGCGCGAGCGCGGCACCGTGAACGGCAGCGCCGCCACCAGCGCCACCCCCGCGAACAGCATCGACAGCCGGGTGATGTTGGAGCCGATCTGCGAGCTGATCAGCCACACCAGGACGACCGACAGCGCGTACACCGCCGAGGTCAGCCGGACCGTCGTCCACTCCTTGGGGACGAGCAGCAGTACCAGCACCGCGGAGGCGAACGGCAGCAGCACCGAGAACACGTTCATCGGCTGCGTCCCGGAGAACGGGAACAGCCACGCCGACACCGCCACCACCGCGGTCGGCGCGAGCCCCAGCGCCCAGGCGCCCGGCCGCCGCTTCTGCAGGAACAGCGCCACCGCGACCAGCCCCACGAAGAGACCGGCCACCGGCGAGGCCATCGTCGCGAGGGCGGCCAGCGGGGCGGCGCACAGCGCCTTAGCCCAGCGCTTGTAGCGCCACGGGTACGGCCAGCAGAACACCACCGCCACCGCGCCGAGCGCGAACATCATGCCGAGCCCGAAGGTGACCCGCCCCGAGGCCGCGTTGCACAGCAGCGCGAACACCCCGGCCAGCGCCGCCCACAGCGGATTGCGCACGGAACGGCTGCGGATGAGGACGAGCGTGAGCAGCCCGGCGGAGACGGTCCCGGCGATCATCATCGTCGTACGGACGCCGAGCACCGACATCAGATACGGCGAGACCACGCTGTACGACACCGGGTGCATGCCGCCGTACCAGGCGAGGTTGTACGCGGAGTCCGGGTGGCGGCCGACGAACTCGGCCCAGGCGTCCTGGGCCGCGAGGTCGCCGCCGCTGTTGGCGGAGGTGAAGAACCAGACGATGTGCAGGACGCCGGCCAGGGCGGTGACGGACAGGACGGGGTGCCGCAGCAGGCGCTCACGTACGGTGAGGAAGGCGGCCTTCGCGCGGGAGTTCGCGGGGGAGGGAGGGTCCTCCTGGCGGTCCTTCTCGCGGTCCTGCGGGGAAGCTTCGGGTACGCGTATTCGCGGGCCGGCTTCCGGGCCCGGATCGGCGTCGTCGGCGTGTTTCGGCTCGGCGGTGGCCACCGTCAAGGCACTCCCGTGGTGTCCTGGCTGCTGTTCTGGCCGCGTCCCGTTTCCCGCGTGTTGTCGGCCCTGTCCCTGCGGGTTCCCCGGTCGCGCCGTGTGAACGACGACCTGACCCGATTCGTGACGCTAGCACGCAGCCCGCCGGGCGGCTCCCGGGGTGGGGGCCGCCCGGCGGGCTGCGCTGTGCGGCGGGTCAGCCGATGCGGGTCAGCCGGTCCGTGAAGCCCGGCTCGACGAGGTCCGACTTCAGCGCCACCGGCACCTTGACCGCGCCCGCGGTGCCGCCGTCGCCCACGGTGAGCGTGCCGACCTTGGTGCCCGCCTTCGCCTCGTGCGGTACGGCGTCGGCGGCGAAGTTCAGCTCCACCTTCAGGCCCGCCCAGCCGGCCGCCTTGACGTCCTTCGTGGCCACGACGGGAGTCCGGCCGCCGAGGCCGTCGTCCACGTAACCGACGACGTCGCCCTTCTTCAGCAGCGTCGCCGACTCCAGCGCGCCCTGCGCGGCCCGGATCAGCCGGTCGCCGGAGTCGAGCGCCGCGGCGAGGATGCCGCCGCCCGTGTCCGGCTGGCGCACCACGGCGCCGACGATGGTCCGCATCTCACCGCCCACCTCCTGCTTCGCGGCGAACACCAGGTTGCCGAGGGCGGAGGTGGTGGTGCCGGTCTTGATGCCGACGACGTTGTTCTTGCCGACGAGCTGGTTCCAGTTGCCGTGGTTCTGACCCTTGTAGTCGTCGTACGACATCATCGCGGAGACCTCGCGGAAGACCGGGAACTCCATCGCGGCCTTGGCGAGCTTGACCTGGTCCACGGCCGTGGAGACCGTCGTGTTGTTCAGGCCCGAGGGGTCGGTGTACGTCGTGTTGGTCATGCCGAGGTCGTCGGCGGCGGCGTTCATCTTCTCCACGAACCCCTTCTCCGACCCGGCGTCCCAGCGGGCCAGCAGGCGGGCCACGTTGTTCGCGGACGCGATGAGGATGCTCTCCAGGGCCTCGCGCTCGGTGATGGAGTCACCGGCGAAGACGTCCACGGTGGACTCCTGGCCGGCGTCCGACTGCTCCTCGGCGGCCTGGTCGATCTTGATCTTCGGGCCGTCCGCGCCGCTCTTGAGCGGGTGGTCGCGGAGGATGACGTACGCCGTCATGACCTTGGCGACGCTGGCGATCGGGACGGGCTTCTGGTCACCGGAGGAGCCGAAGGAGCCGATGCCCTGCACATCGAGCGCGGCCTGTCCGTCGGCGGGCCAGGGGATGTCGACCCGGGAGCCGTCGAAGGTGTACGTCGACTCCGCGGTGAGGTCCAGCGTGGGTGTCGGGAGCGGCCGTACGGCCTGCACGATCGCGAACACGACGATGAGCAGCAGGACGAGGGGGGTCCAGATCTTGACCCGCCTGACCAGAGTGCGGACAGGGGTCTCCGGCGGCGGCGGAGTGTTCGTCAGCTCGGCGAGCAGGTCCAGCGGGGGCTTGGGCGGCAGCGGCTGCTGCGTGGTGCGCTCGGGCCCGACCTGCGGAACAGCGGTCGTGACCTCCGACTTCGCCGGCATGTCCGGCTTGAGGGCGACGAACTTGCTGGTCGGCTGATCCACGGCGGGCCGGGGCCGGGACTGGGGCTGGGGCTGGACGGCCCGGAAGGCGGTGGTGGGCTGATCAACCCGACCGACTCCGCCCGCGGCGGCGTCTTGCTTCCCACCCGCACCGCCCGTGCGGCTTGCGTCGTCGCCTGCGGGTGGCCCCGCCGGGGGGACCTCGCCGTCGGCGGCTGCGGGGGTGTCCCGCGGGTCGGTCTTCCCGGCAGGCTGGGCATCGGCCGTCTGCGGCTCGACGTCCGCGTCGGTCTTCGCGTCAGCGGGCGCGCCCTTGGCGCCGTCCGGCTCCGCGTCGGCGGGAGCCTTGGCGTCCGAGGTGGGCGCGCCTGCGGCGGAAGCGGCGGCCGGGGTCTGCCCCGCGTGAGGGGCGTTGTCGTCGTCCACGGGAGGCTTGGCGTCCGTGGCGGTCTTCCCGCCCGCGGCAGCGCCCTTGGCGCCGTCCGGCTCCGCGTCGGCAGGCGTAAGGCTCTCCGCGTCCGTGGACGCCTCCGGCTCCGGGCGGTCGTCCTCGGGGGCCGCAGGCGCGTTCCGCTCCGAGGTGGCGTCCTCCGTGGCCGCAGGCGCGTCCCGCTCCGGTGTGGCGTCCTCCGTGGCCGCAGCCGGGGCCGCCTCGGCGTTGCCGTTCTCCGGCTGCTCCTCGGGCGTCCCGGTGGCGGCTTGCGCCGTCTCCTCGGCGTCGGCCTTGCCGCCCACGCCAGCGTCGGCCTTGCCGCCCACGCCAGCGTCGGCCTTGCCGCCGGCGCCGGTGTCCGCCTCGGCCTCGCCGCTCTCCTCGGCCGTATCCGACGCCCCGGCCCGCTCCTCCGCGCTACTCGAACCCTCCGCGCTACCCGGGCCCCCCGCCGGGTCGGTGTCCGTGGCTACCCATGCTGCTACCGCCGCGCGCAGGCGGTCGTCGTCGGGCTTGGGGGCGGCGGGCTCCGGGTCCGGCGTGGACTTCCTCGCGTCCGCCAGCTCTCGGGCCGACAGGACCCGCGTGGCCGTGTCCACGGCCGCGCGGGCCATGGCGAGACGGGGGTCGGTGGATTCGTTCCGCGCCTCCGGAACCGGACCCGCGCTCCCCGACGTCGGTTCTTCCGACGACTCGCGCTGCTTCGAACTGTCGGGGGACTCGCCCGCCACCGATGCCTCCTAAACCGTGCTCCGTCTGAACCGCCGCCGCCCGGGACACCGCTCCGCAGCGCTGTCCGAACCATGTACCAGTGTCCTGTGTGCGGGCTTGACCGACGCGTTAGACGAGAACGACATACCTACTGGTTCCCTTACAAACAGGTCACGCACCCTCGACAGACCAATGTGAGAGGGGTCACCCTGTCATTCATCCACGCGGGGAGGCATGGATGGGCAGGAGCCGCAGAACAATTCCGGAGGAGCTTCTGCTGCTGGCACTGGACCCGGCCACGGGTACCACTGCACAGCCGCAGTCGCTCGACCTCGGTCTGGCCGGAGCACAGCTAGTGGAGCTGGCGCTGGCCGGACGGATAGCCCCAGATGGGGATCGTATCGCCGTGGTGGTACCACGGCCGACTGGAGATCCGACTTTGGACTGCGCATTGGAGTTGCTGCGAAGGCGTGGCGCTCCCGTGCGTGCCGTCCACTGGATCGGCGGGCCCCGCCTGGGGCTGCGCCAGACCTACCTCTCGCATCTGGAGCGGTGCGGCATGGTGCATGCCGTGGCGGGACAGATGTGCGGGGTGCTGCCGACGACTCGCTACCAGGCGACCGACAACGAGATCAGCAGGGAGATCAGATCCCGGCTGGACTCCGCGATCCGCACCGGCGTACCACCGGACCCGCGGACCGCGGCGCTCGCCGCACTGGCGCACGCGGTCGGTCTCGGCAAGCACCTGTATCCGGGCAACGAGGGACGTTCCTCTCGCTCCCGGCTGCGGGACCTGATCAGACACGACCCCATGGGCGGTCTCGTCGCGCACGCCGTGATGGACGTCCAGAACGGCGTGGCGGCCCAGCCGCGCCGCAGCCCGGCACCGGCGGGCCGTCAGCCGTCCGCCGGAGGCAGGGCCGCACCGGAACCCGCCCGCGGTGTTCCGATGCAACCGCGCCGAGGTTCGATGGCGCGTGTCGTGGCGCACTGAGCCGCAGCTCCACGACGTGCACCACCGCATTCCGCACGACTGAGCGCCGCACCGCAGTCCCCTAGGCCCGGTACGGGAGCCGCTGGTCCGCGCGGGGTGGCGAGGCCGTATGTGTCGGGACGACGACACGGCCCCGCCGCCCCGCGCGGCCGCATGTGCAATGTGCCCGAACTGACGTGTACGCAGCGCATATCCACCGTTTCCCAGCGGTAGAAAGCACCTTGGTGGCAATCTGCTCAACAGCAGATACGCAAAGTCGCAAGCAGTACTTGCAGCCGGAGGTGCACGTCCCGTGGCGTCCAATGTCAATCCCACTGTCAGGCGCCGCCGTCTGGGTCAGGAGTTGCGCCGGCTCCGCGAGCTCAAGGGCATGACGGCCGAGGAGGTGGCCGAGCGGCTGCTGGTCTCCCAGTCGAAGATCAGCCGGCTGGAGAACGGCCGGCGCAGCATCAGCCAGCGCGACGTCCGTGACCTGTGCGGGGTCTACGAGGTCGAGGACGTCCGGATCGTGGACTCCCTGATGCAGATGGCCAAGGACTCCCGCCAGCAGGGCTGGTGGCACTCCTTCGGCGACATCCCGTACAGCGTCTACATCGGCCTGGAGACGGACGCGGCGAGCCTGCGGGTGTACGACCCCCAGGTCGTTCCGGGCCTGTTGCAGACGAAGAGCTACGCGGAGGCCCTGATCTCGGGCGCGCTGCCGGAGGTCGCGCCGACCGACGTCGACAAGCGGGTCCAGGTGCGCCTGCGCCGACAGGAACGTATCTCTGCCCCGGAGAACCCGCTCCGCCTGTGGGCCGTCCTGGACGAGGCGGCGCTGCGCCGCGAGGTGGGCAGCCGGCACGTGATGATCGAGCAGCTGGAGCACCTCATCGAGATGTCCCGGCTGCCCCATGTCACCGTGCAGCTCATCCCGTTCACCATGGGCGCCCACCCCGGGGTCAGCGGCCAGTACGCGATCCTGGAGTTCCCGGACGCCGCCGACTCCAGCGTGGTCTACATCGAGGGCGTGACCAGCGACCTCTACCTGGAGAAGGCGCAGGACGTACAGAAGTACAGCGTGATGTACGAGCACCTGCGCGCCCAGGCGCTGAACGCCGACCAGAGCCGCGAGTTCATCGCGAACGCGGCCAAGGACTACGCCCGCTGATCCGCGGCGCCGGAAGATACACCTTCGGCCAGTCCCGGCGGAAGTCCCCACTGGAATATGCCATCCAGTCGAGTGAATAGTCGCTCCGCGCATCGGTGGTGGCGAGTAGCGTCGATCACGCCACCGGACAACACCGTTGGCGAAAACGTGCCGTGCGGACCTCGAGACACCCGTCCGGCACGCGGACAGCACTCAGCAACTGGTTACCGGAGCGAACATGGCAATCAAGCAGGGCGTCACCGACACGTGGATCAAGTCCTCGTACTCGCAGGGCAATGGCGCCTGCGTCGAGATCAAGTCCCCGGTCCTGTCGGCAATGGCCGTCCGGGACTCCAAGGTCACCGAGGGTCCCGTCCTGGCGTTTCCCGCGACCGCGTGGAACGCCTTCGTGGCCTCGGTCAAGGCGTAAGGGGGGCTGCTTCCCTGAGTCCCGACCGACGATGACCGACAACTCCACAAGCACGACCCAAGAGCCCTCTCGACGAGCCCGCCGTCCTTGCCGAGGGGGCTCGGCTCGTGCCCGGCAGCCGCACACCGCGCCTGCCGGGCACGGCCGTTCACCTCACCGGGAAGGCGACGTCGCACACCGGATCCCCGGCGCCCGCCGCGTCCCAGCGATGCGCCGGGCAAGGTCAACCGCTACTGACCGAGGGCCTTCTCCACCGCGGTGACGATCTCCGCGGCGTCCGGCTCGGTCTGCGGGGAGAACCGGGCGACGACCTGGCCGTCCCGCCCGATCAGGAACTTCTCGAAGTTCCAGCGGACGTCACCACTGTGCCCCTCGGCGTCGGCGAACCCGACGAGCCGCTCGTACAGCGCGTGCCGCCCCTCACCGTTCACCTCGACCTTCTCGGTCATCGGGAAGCTCACGCCGTACGTCGCCGAACAGAATTCGGCGATCTCCGCGGCGCTGCCCGGCTCCTGTCCGAGGAACTGATTACAGGGCACCCCAAGCACGGTGAACCCCCGCTCCGCGTACCGCTCCTGCAGCCGCTCAAGCCCGGAGTACTGCGGCGTCAGCCCACACTTGGAAGCCACATTCACCACGAGCACAACCTGCCCAACGTACTGCTTGAGCTGCGCGGAACCCCCCTGCAGCGCCCCGATCTCCACACCAAGAGGACCACCATTACTGCCATCTACAGTCATACGGCGATGCTAGCCCCGTAGCCCGGCAGCCCCGTAGCCCCCTAGCCGCGGGCAGTCGTGCCGCAGGGCGGCACGGGTGGGCGCGGCGGCACCCCGCCAGCGCGGGCAAGCGGACCCCCCCGTCCTGCGTAGCCCCTGGCACCGGTCAGCTCTCGCCGCCCCCTTCAGCCCGTGGCGGCACCTCACGAGCGCGGGCAAGCCGAATCCACCACCGGCAAAGCCCCGGTACCGGTCACGCCCCCGCTGCCTCCACCAGTACCTCCCCCGCCGCCGTACGCGCGTACAGCACCGACCGGCCCGCTCGACGCCGCTCCACCAGCCCCGCGTCCAGCAGCACCCGCAGATGCCGGCCGACCGACCCGAGCCCCTGCCCGGTCACCGCGACCAGCTGGCTCGTGCTCATCGGCGCCCCGAGCAGGACGAGCACCCCCGCCCGCGCGGAGCCCAGCAGCGCGCCGAGTCCCGTCGGCACGGCACGGCGGTCGTGCTGCGAGGCCAGCACACCTGTGCAGGGGTAGACCACCGCGTACCGCTCCCGCCCCTCCCACGACACCCACCCCGTCTTCGGCGTCACCGGCACGAACACCAGCTCCGCCCCCGAGATCTCCCGCGGCGGATACTCGTGCCGGTTCACCTGGAACCTGCTCCCCCCGAGCCACCGCGTCCCCGGCCGCAGCGAATCCAGCACCGCCGCCCAGCCGCTCCGGCTCACCTGCACGGTCCGGGCGACCACATCCGCCTCCAGGACCCGCCGGCGCCGGTCCCAGTCCGGCCGTACGGTCTCCTCCCAGACGTACCGCAGCAGCGCCGCCGCCCGCTCGGGCAGGTCGTCACGGTCCAGCCCGGCGGGCAGCGGACCGGCGAGGGAGAGGACGAGATGGGCGCGCGCCTCCTTGGGGCGGGCCGCCCGCACCCGGGCCACGCCCTCCTCGAAGCTCTCCCCGTCCAGCGGCGTGGGGGTGAGGAAGTCGGCGATCCAGTCCCGCCCGAGCCCGGCCCGCACCAGCAGCCCGGTCACCGGATCGGCGGCGAGCAGCGCCCGGTAGCCGGGCAGGTGCGCGCGCAGCCAGTCCCGTTCCCCGGGATGCGCGCCCACCCCCGCGTGCAGCAGCTGCAGGCTCGCGAAGGTCTCCGCGAGCGGTGAGAGCACGAACCGGCTGCGCGCGAGCGTGTCCGCGTTGACCTGCCACCAGCCCATACCCACTCCCCCCGCATACTTTCGCGCCTGCGCGAAACATTAACCGCCCCTCCGAGCACCGCCCGAGACTCCCGCACATGCGCAGCGACAGCTACCAAGTCCTCTTCCGCACCCCCGAATTCACCCCCCTCTTCCTCGCCTCCTCGGCCCAGATCGCGGCCCAGACGATCGGCGGCCTGGCACTCGGCACCCTCGTGTACCGGGCGACCGACTCCCCGCTGCTGTCGGCGGTGAGCATGTTCGGCCCCTCGCTCGCCCAGGTGCTGGGCGCCTCCCTCTTCCTCTCCGGCGCCGACCGCCTCCCCCCGAGGGCGACCCTGACCGGCCTCTCGGCGGCCTTCGCCGTGGCGACGGCGCTCCTCGCGGTACCGGGCCTGCCGATCTGGGCCGTCTTCGCCGTCCTGCTGGCGCAGGGCCTGATCGCCTCGCTCGGCGGGGGAGTCCGCTGGGGCCTGCTGAACGAGATCCTCGCCAAGGACGGCTACCTGCTGGGCCGTTCCGTCTTCAACATGACGAGCGGGCTCCTGCAGATCGCCGGATACGCCACGGGCGGCGCCCTGGTCGCGGTCCTGTCCCCCCGCCCGGTACTGCTGCTCTCGGCCGCGCTGTACGTCTTCGCGGCGGCCACGGTCCGCCTCGGCCTCACCCCCAGGCCCCCGCGCGCCACCGGCCGCCCGTCGGTCGCGGCGACGTGGCGCACCAACGCCCTGCTGTGGTCCTCCCGCCCCCGCCGCACGGTCCTCCTCGCCCTGTGGATCCCCAACGGCCTGGTGGTCGGCTGCGAATCGCTCTACGTCTCCTACGCCCCCGAGTCCGCCGGCACCCTCTTCGCCTGCGCCGCCCTCGGCATGCTGGCCGGCGACGTGGCCGTGGGCCGCCTGATCCCGCCCGCCCGGCGCGCCAGGCTCGGCGTGCCGCTGCTGGTGCTGCTGGCCTCCCCGTACCTCCTGTTCGTGCTCGGCCCACCGGTGCCGCTCGCCGCGGCGGCCGTGGCGCTGGCGTCGGTCGGGTTCGGGGCGAGCCTGGTGCAGCAGGAGCGGCTGATGGCCCTCACTCCGGACGAACTGAGCGGACACGCCCTGGGTTTGCATTCCGCCGGGATGCTGACCATGCAGGGGGTGAGCGCGACGCTGGCCGGGTCGGTGGCCCAGCTGACCTCGCCCGCGACGGCGATGACGGCCATGGCGGCGGCGTCGCTGGCGGTGACGGCGTGGCTCGCGCGAGGGCTGCGCGCACCGGTGGCCGCGGAAAGCGAGGAGCGCGCATTGTCTTGACGTGTCCCTGGCGTAGTGGATACATGTGTGGGAGCGCTCCCACATTTTTCTTCCGAAGCTTTCCGGTGCTCATTTCTCAGGAGTCGCAGTGAGAACACACAAAAGCTCGGTGGCGGCGACGCTGCTGACGGCGCTGGCCACCCTGTTAGGTCTGCTGGTCCTGGGCGCGACCCCGTCCCAGGCCGCGGAACCGCGGGAGGTCGGGCCGCAGGCCGTGGGCCTGCACATCAGCAACGGCCGCCTCCTGGAGGCGAACGGCAACGACTTCGTGATGCGTGGTGTGAACCACGCTCACACCTGGTATCCCGGCGAGACCCAGTCGCTGGCCGACATCAAGGCGCTGGGCGCCAACAGCGTCCGGGTGGTCCTGTCCAACGGCCACCGCTGGACCCGTAACACGCCCGAGGACGTGGCCGCGGTCATCGCGAGCTGCAAGGCGAACCGCTTGATCTGCGTACTGGAGGTGCATGACACGACCGGCTACGGCGAGGAGGCGGCGGCCGCCACGCTCGACTCGGCGGCGGACTACTGGATCGGCCTGAAGGACGTCCTGGCCGGCCAGGAGGACTACGTCATCGTCAACATCGGCAACGAACCCTGGGGCAACACGAATCCGGCGGGCTGGACGGACCCGACCATCGCCTCGGTGAAGAAGCTGCGGGCGGCCGGTCTGCAGCACACGATCATGGTGGACGCGCCGAACTGGGGCCAGGACTGGCAGAACGTGATGCGGACCAACGCCCAGGCGGTGTACGCGGCGGACCCCACCGGCAACCTGATCTTCTCCATCCACATGTACAGCGTGTACGACACGGCGGCGGAGATCACGGACTACCTGAACGCCTTCGTGGCGGCGAAACTACCCATCCTGATCGGTGAGTTCGGCGGCCCGGCGGACCAGTGGGGCGATCCGGACGAGGACACCATGATGGCCGCGGCGCAGCGGCTGGACCTCGGCTATCTGGCCTGGTCCTGGAGCGGCAACACCGATCCGATCCTGGACCTGGCGATCGGCTTCGACCCCAACCGGCTGAGCTCGTGGGGGCAGCGCATCTTCCACGGCGCGAACGGCATCGCCCAGACGTCCGAGGAGGCAACGATCTTCAGCGGCGGGGGCACCGACACCCAGGCCCCGACCGCCCCCGGCACCCCCACGGCGTCCGCGGTGACCTCGACGTCGGCGACGCTGAACTGGCCCGCGTCGACTGACAACGTTGGCGTCACGGCGTACGAGGTCGTCCGGGTGACGGGGACGACGGAGACCGCCCTGGCGGCGTCGACGACGACCTCGGCGGCCCTCACCGGCCTGTCCCCGAACACGACGTACACGCTGGCGGTGTACGCGAAGGACGCGGCGGGCAACCGCTCGTCCCGCTCGGCGACGACGACGCTGACGACGACCAGCCCGCCCACCGGCACCTGCGCGGTCGCCTACCGCGTGGTGAACGAATGGCCGGGCGGCTTCCAGGCGAACCTGACCGTCCGCAACACCGGCACCGCCCCGGTCAACGGCTGGACCCTCGGCTTCTCCTTCCCGGCGGGCCAGACGGTGACCAACATGTGGGGCGGAGTTCCGACCCAGACGGCGGCCGCGGTCCGGGTGGCCCCGGCGTCGTACACCACGACGATCCCGGCGTCGGGTTCCGTCACGATCGGTTTCACCGGCACGCGGGGCACGACGAACCCGTCCCCGACGGCCTTCACCCTGAACGGCGCGACCTGCACGACGAGTTGACCGTCCGATCCCACGACGAGTTGACCTTCTGATCCTTCGGGAGGGGCCCGCGGCCGGCGCCGCGGGCCCTGCCGTCCGTCAGGAGATGGCCCGCAGCCGGCCGCCGCCCGGCGGGCGCCGGAGTTCCTCGACGGCCCCGGCCGTGGCCTCGTCGGCGGGCAGGAGGACGACCAACTGCTGGTCGTCCGCAGTGAGTTCAAGAATCTCGCGGCGCAGCCGGAGTTCGGGTC
Organism: Streptomyces sp. NPDC002776; assembly: GCF_053592195.1. NCBI lineage: Bacteria > Bacillati > Actinomycetota > Actinomycetes > Kitasatosporales > Streptomycetaceae > Streptomyces > Streptomyces sp. NPDC002776. The sequence goes on from NZ_JBSFVG010000006.1 coordinate 301,809, forward strand.
CGGCGGGGTGGTTCAGGCGCAGCTCGCCCCGGTGCGGAACGGTGTGCCGGTTCAGCCGACGGGTGAAGTCGGGCCCCGCGACGGGGGCGAGTTCCGAGGTGAACCACTCGGAGTTCTCGATGGAGGGCGCGAGCCACAGATCGAAGACCTGCTCGTCGGCGATGTCGTCCCAGTCGGCGAAGAACGCCCGGGCGCGCGGGTCGGTGAAGAGGTACCGGGTGAGGTTCGGGGCGTCGGAGTCGAGCAGCCCGGTCCCCCTGGTCACCGCCTCGTATCCGCTGGTACGGGCGAGGAGGTCGCCCAGCCTGTTGGTCACCACCGCGATGCCCGGCTCCAACAGGCGCAGGGTCTCCAGGACGGTCGCACGGACCTCCCGGCGCGGGGGCGCGGGCCGGCTGTGCGCGGTGCACTCACCGCCGGTGATCTTGGCGAGGTAGCGCAGGTGGTTGCGTTCGGCGGGGTCGAGGCTGAGGGCGTCGGCGAGCGCGTTGACGACCGCGATGGAGGGATTGCGGTCGCGGCCCTGTTCGATACGGGTCAGATACTCGACGCTGATACCGGCCCGGCCGGCGAGATCGAGCCGCCGCAGCCCCGGTGACCGGCGGCGCCCGCGCTCGGGCAGCCCCAGCGACGCGGGCTGGATGCTGTCGCGCTTGGCTCGGATGAAGTCCCCCAGTGGCGTGCCCATACCGGGAGCATAGGTCGCCGCCGTCCGCTCGCGGAGGGCTCAGCGTGGCCCTGCGGGGGCCAGCCTGAACACGGTCTGGCTGCCTCCGGCGCGCGCCCTGATCGTGGTGGGTATGCAGAAGTCGAACAAGCACAAGCTGGTGGTCATCGTCGGCAGCGTCCGGGACGGACGCTTCGGCCCGGTCGTAGGTTCATGGGTCGCCGAACAAGCCGCGGCGCACGGGGGGTTCGAGGTCGAGGTCGTCGATCTGGCCGACATCGACCTCCCGTTGGCCCTGCCGGCGGCCCCGCCGAAGTTCGCGGGCGACGACTATCCCCGTCCGGCCGGGATGGCGCCGCTGACGGCGGCCCTGGAGAGCGCGGACGCGTTCATCGTGATCACCCCCGAGTACAACCACAGTTACCCGGCCTCGCTGAAGACGGCCATCGACTGGCACTTCACCCAGTGGACGGCCAAGCCGGTCGCCTTCGTCAGCTACGGCGGAGCGGCGGGCGGCCGCCACGCGGTCCTCCACCTGGAGAACGTCCTGACGGAACTCCACGCGGTGACCATCAGGGACGGCCTGGCCTTCCCCATGTACTTCACCACCTGGCAGGACGGCCGCCCCCTGGACCCCGAGACCCCCGGCTACGCCAAGACCCTCCTGGACCAGCTGTCCTGGTGGGCAGGTGCCCTGCGCACGGCACGAGAGGCGGCCCCCTACCCGGGCTGAGCCCTCCCGCTCCGCTAGAGCTGGAGCATCCGCTGGGTGATCTCCCGGTACTGCCGCAGCGCCTGCCGCAGATCGTCCTGCGCGCCGGGCTCCTGGTCCTGCCACCCGGCGCGCAGCAGGCGTCGCCGTTCCGCGAGGGCGTTCACCAGGTGGGCGGTGGCCTCGTCGTAGGCGTTCTCTGCCTCTTCCAGCGCCTCGCGCGGACTGTCGGCGAAGGTGTTCATGGCGTGCCGAAGGCGCGTGAGGACCTCGTCCCTCTCGGCCGACGGCAGCAGCGGCTCCGGGCCCTGGGGACGCCGTTGGGCGGAGCCCTGGCTCTGGCTCTGGCCCTGGCCCGCGGGCTGCTGGGCGCGTGTCTGGTCGTACATCATCAAGGACCGCTTCCGTTCCGCCCGAAGGCGCCGTCGGTCTCCGCGACGGCCTGTTCCAGCACACGAAGACCCTGTCGACCCTGCCGCGGCACCGAGGCCGCCTGTCCCGACTGCCCCCGCACCGCCCGGTCAGTCAACGTCCGGCGGCACCGCATGTCAACGCGGCGACCTCGCGTCCGACGGAGGAGCGAGGTCCGGGACACGAGGGAGGAGCCCGCGGACCCGCTCATGGCGGTGGCGACCGGTGCCCCACACCTCATCCGCGCCGGCTCACTCCGCTTCGCGGTCGTCCTCCCCGGAGCGGCTGGTCTCCAGCCAGGACCGTGCCGGTTCCGCGGGGCGGGTGGTGTCCACGGTGAGCTGAAGCCGGGTCCCTCCCTTGCCGTCCGCGGGATAGCTGCGCTGCTCGGTGGCGGCGAAGCACTGACGGAGAACCTCCGCGACACGACGGGCGACCTCGGGGGAGGCCGCGACGATACCTACCTCGGCGTACCCGTCCGGGGGTGTTTCCGTGGACTGCATGGAGACCTCGACATGGCGCACTGAGCAACGGGAAGGATCTTTCACTCTACTCCCGCCCGCCCCGTGGTCCTCGCGCCTGACCGGCAGGCCAGGGCATCGGCCCGGGCTGCGGAGTACGGTGAAAGCCAGGCAGTCCCTGCGTTTTCCTCCCGTCAGGCAGGCGAGTGCGATGTCCGACTCCGGCTCCCCGCGCGTGACCAGGCTCCCGCCGGACGCCGTCCACCAGGCCGTGCGCCCCGGGACGGCAGTCGTACGGCTGGAGACGACACAGGACCGCCAGGCTGTTCTCGACGGAGCGTGGTGGCCGCGGTCCCGGGACATCACCGCGGAGCTCCCCAGCCTGATCGCCGCCCTGACCGAGCACGTCGGACCGGTCACCCGGGTCGGCCTGGACGCCAGTGCGTGGGAGGCGCTGCCGACGAGGCTGGTCATCGATGACCGGGTCGTCCACATCGACTCCTTCCCGGTCGGCGACGACACGGTCCTCATCACCCCCGCCGAACAGGACCTCTTCTCCCTGCTGGTGATCCCCCCGCACGCCACCCCGGACGCCGCACGCGCAGCAATGACCGAAGCCGTCCGCACCGGCAACATCACCCAGGCCGACCAAATCCTCATCCACACGGGCACGCACAGGGCGACACCGGATCCCTGAGAGCGACCGGACGAAGCCGAGACCAGCGGGTGGTCAGACAGCCAGATGGTCAGACCTGGCCGAGGTCGATCTCCACGGGGAAGGGGGCCGCTGCCTTGACGACGCCGGTGAACACGTCTCCGTCCCGGTAAGCCTTCGTCGCGGGGTCGAGAATGCAGGTGTACACGAGAGGAACGCCGGTCGCGGCCTGCTCGACCCTCCAGTAGAAGCCGATGCCCGCCTTGGCGTACTGGTCGACCTTCACGATCCGGTCGGTGGTCTCCGAGCCCGGCGACACCACCTCGACGACCATGAGGATGTGCTCAGGCCGGGTGGGGCTGATGTCGATCGTGTCGGCGCGGTACACGACGACGTCCGGGCGGCGATTGGTGAGCGGGACGTCCTGCAGCCGGACGTCGAAGTCCGTGTCAGCGTTCCACTCCGGGCCCGAGGCGGCATCCAGGGCGTTCGCCAGAATCCGGGCCAGTCGGCTGTGCCGCTTGGACGCACTCGGACGCACGACGGCCATCCCGTCCACGATCTCGATGCCGGCGCACTGCTCATCGGACCAGGACTCGTACTCCTCCGCCGTGATCTGCTCATGCATCCACGCCGGAGCCATCATCTCGGCCGCCATGAAGCACCTCCCGAACACGTCTGCCGCGGGCCCGACCCCACTGGCTTCAGCGTACTGTCCGCCCTTCACCCGGCACGCAAAACGGCCCCGGACGAGAAGTCCGAGGCCGAACAGAGTGCCTTGCGCTGTGCCCCCGGCAGGATTCGAACCTGCGACACCCGCTTTAGGAGAGCGGTGCTCTATCCCCTGAGCTACGAAGGCGGACGGGGTGCCCCCGGAAGGGCACAGGCGTCAGGGTACCGGATTGCGTCGGGGTGGGGTCAGGTGATCGGGACGCGGGTGAAGCGGGAGGCGGCGTGGAGGTCCGCTTCGATGGCCTGGGCCGTTGAGCGGAGGGGCGGGAGCATCGTGCGGACGCACTCCTCGGGGGTGTGGCGTGCCGCGTGCATGGCCACGCCGACCGCGGCCACCCGGGTGCCCGTGCGGGCGTCATGGATCGGGACGGCGAGGGTGCGCAGGCCCGCCTCCCGTTCCTCGTCCAGCAGGGCGTGGTCCCGGTCGGGGGAGAGGAGTACCTGGCCCAGTGCCGTTTCCGCGGCCGGGGCCCGGGTGCCCGGGGGGATCGTCACGCTCATGACGCGGTGGGCCGTGGCTTCCGCCGTGTGGACGATCTCCTTGCCGTCGGGGGACAGGGTCGCGAGGGTTGCCGACTCCTGGAGCCGGGTCGTCAGGTCCGTCAGGTGAGGGGTCGCCAGGCGGGGGAGCGTCGTCCGGGAGAGCGGGGGGAAGCCCAGCGACAGGACCCTGGGGGTCAGGGCGTACGTGCGCTCGTCCGGGCGGGTCACCAGGCCCAGGTGCTCGTACGTGATCAGTGCTCTGCGTGCCGTCGCCCTGGCCAGGCCCGTCGCCTGGGCCACCTCCGTCAGCGTCAGGCGCGCCCGGCCCTCGCCGAACGCCGTCAGGACCGTCAGGCCCCGGGCCAGCGACTCCACGAAGTCCCGGCCCAGTTCCCGCTTCGACCCGCCCGTCCAGGCCGCCAGGGCGGAGGGCGGCGGGGCCGGTGCCGCGGCGGGGGCCCTTCTCAGTTCCCGTTCCATCGTCGCCACCGCCCGCCGCAGCCTCGGCAGCAGCGCCTCGCGCAGGTCCGTCGCCGGGTGGCGGCTCGTGTGGCTCACCACGCTGGCCACGCAGGCGATGCGGTGCGTGCCGGGAGCCCGTACCGGAACCGACAGCGCCACCAGTCCCGGTTCGATCAACTGATCGTCCAGCGCCCAGCCGTCCTCCCGGGCCCGCGCCACCCGGTCGGTGAACTCCTCGTCCCCGCAAGGCCGTTCCCTCGGCGGTACGGCCGGGAAGGCCCTGTTCTCCGGGTCCCGCGCCCTGCGCGCGCGCCAGCCGTGCCAGTCCTGCTCCGTCCACTGCGTGCCGAACAGCGGTCCCGGGGCGGTGCGTTCGGCGGGGAGGAGGTCGCCGATGCGGAAGCTCAGGGACATCGCGCGGCGGCGGGTGGCCTGGTGGATGAAGCGGATGCCGTCGGCGTCGGGCACGGCGAGGGAGACCGATTCGTCCAGTTCGTCGGCCAGCGCGTCGGCGTGGGCCGCGAGGAGTGCGGGCAGGCGCAGGGACGCCAGGTAGGCGTTGCCGAGGTCCATCAGACGGGGGGCCAGGATCACGTCCCGGCCGTCGAGACGGACGTACCCCATGCGGGCGAGGGTGGAGGTGATGCGGTCGACCGTGGAACGGGCGAGGCCCGTGGCCCGCTCCAGCCCGCTCGGGCTCATCGTGCCGCCGGCCTCCGTCAGCTCCCGCAGCACCGAGACCCCCCGGATCAACGGCGCGACCGCCTCGGCCGGCACAGCGGCCTCATCGACGACGGTCGTGGTCTGCACGGGCATCAGCCCTCCGATACGGCGATCTCACCCCACCTACGGTAATCCCACGCCGGAGCCGCCACGTCCGCGAGCCCGCGCCCCTCGCCCGAGCCCGCTGTGCCCGCGCCGCCGCCGACGCCTGCAGTGCCCGCCGACTCCGAGCCGCCAGCCGGAGCCCGTACCGCCCGCCGGGCCCAGCACCGCGCCCCGGATCCCGCCGCCCGCTCCCGCCCGAGCCCGCAATCCCGCGCCGCCCGACCGAGCCCGTGCCACGACCGTTCCCCACACCCGACCTGCCCCCGCGCGCGAGCCTCACGCCTCCTCCCCCGACGCCCTCCTCCCCCGACCCCCTCACCCCCTCACCCCCTCACTTCCGGGTAACCCGCACCACATGGTCCCCCGACAGTTGCGCTGTCACCGTGATGCGGATCCCCCGTTGTGGGTCCTCGAAGTTTTCGCCGGGGCGGAAGGGGGCGTCCGAGAGTTCCGCGTGGACGTTCGGGCTGCGGGTGCAGCCGCCGCTGTCGCGGGCGCTGTCGAAGACCCGTACCGGGCCCTGGCCGGTGTCCACGTCCGCGTCGACCTTGTAGATCAGTACTCCCGGCCGGCAGACCGCCTCGTCGTTGCCGCCGCGGGTGCGCAGTTCGACGGCGTATCCGGTACGGCCGTCCAGCGGGACGAAGACCAGCTTCGGGCCGCCGGCGCGGGACAGCGGGGTCAGCCGGTACTCCGATGTCCCGGGCGCCGTCGCGCAGCGGACCTGGTCCGCGTCCAGCCAGCCCAGCTTCCATTTGTGCCAGCCGAGCAGGTCGTTGTTGGCGCCCCAGTCCTCGCTCATGATGTCCCAGTGGCCGACCGCGCCCCCGCCCTCCTGGGTGTAGAGGTCGGGCAGGCCGAAGACATGGCCGTTCTCGTGGGGGAGGACGCGATAGCCGGTGCGGTCGTAGGTGCCGGAGCCGTCGTCCTGGCGGGAGTAGACGAAGGAGGCGTTCGCGACGGGGACGCCGTCGGCGACCGGCGCCTCGGTGTTGCCGGCGAAGGTGACCGACAGGACCGTGTCCAGGGCGGAGGGGCCCGCGTTCGGGGTGACCAGGACGTTCAGGAAGTCGTAGCGCCGGAAGTCCACCTTCGGGTCGGCCGCGGCCACGATGTCCTGGACCAGCTCCCGGTAGCCGGGGTCGAAGGGGGCGCCGCGTTCTATGCCGTACTCCGCGAAGGGCTTCGGCATGCGCAGCCAGCCGGGTATCGGGGTCTCGGCCCGGTAGTCGAGGCGGCCGTAGGAACTGGTGCGGAACCAGTCCCGGGTCTGCGGGAAGAACTCGCGGAAGCGGTCCCGGGCGCGGCCCTGGCCGCGGGCGTCGGAGAAGTCGACCATTAGGGTCAGGGCGCGGACCGTGCCGGTGGAGCGGGAGTAGCCGCCCGGGGTGGGGACGCCCTCGGACATCTGGACCGAAGGGCTGCCGCTGATCATGCAGGGGCCGAGCGCGGAGGTGCGGGACAGGGCTATCGGGCCGGCCTTGGCCGTCGTACCGCCCGCCGAGAGGTGTCCGGAGCCGGCCGAGGTGCTGATCGCGAAGGTCAGCGCGGTCACGGAGGCGAGGGCTGCCGCCCGGCGGGGGCGTATCCGACGGTTGGACGGCTGCATGCAGGGGCCCTTCGTCCACGGCAGCCGCCGGACCGGCTGCGCCCTTGCGATCACCCTCGGCCGAGGGGAGCGCGGGCGCGCGCTGGATGAGCCCGAACGTGGCACTCGGACAGCCCGAACGAGCCCGGACAGGATGTGACTCAGGTCACAGGAAATCTCTCCTAGGGCGGGAAATAACCGGGGATCGTTTCCCCGTTTAGACCTGTGTCCGCCGCGAAACGGGGAGAGGGTCCCCGGATCGCATCACAGCAGCAACACAAGCCACTCTGGAGTACGCCGTGCAGACCGCAGCCCCCGCGCCGCACAAGGTGACCCGGCCGCGCGCCGACGCCCTGCGCAACCGGGAGCGGATCGTCACCGCCGCCCGGGAGATGTTCGTCGAGCACGGTCCGGACGTGCCGCTCGACGAGATCGCCCGCCGGGCCGGCGTCGGCAATGCCACGGTGTACCGCAACTTCCCGGACCGCGACGCGCTCGTCCGCGAGGTCGTCTGTTCCGTCATGGACCGCACGGTGGCCGCGGCCGAGACCGCGCTCGCCGAGAGCGGCGACGCCTTCGAGGCCCTGGAGCGCTTCGTGCACACGTCCGCCGACGAGCGGATCAGCGCGCTGTGCCCGATGATCTCCAGCACCTTCGACCAGAACCACCCGGACCTGGAAGCCGCGCGCGAGCGCAGTGAGCAGGTCATCGAGGCGGTGATGGAGCGCGCCCGGGCGGCCGGGCAGCTCCGTACGGACGTCGGTGTCGGGGACCTGATGGTCGCCGTGGCCCAGCTGAGCCGGCCCCCGGCGGGCACGGGCTGCATGGACGTCGACCGCTTCGTCCACCGCCACCTTCAGCTCTTCCTGGACGGACTGCGGGCCCCGGCCCGTTCCGTCCTGCCCGGCACGGCCGTGACCCTGGAGGACCTGCGCCAAGCCGATTAGTCCAGCCCGCGACACCAGTCCCTGTCTGCATCGCCTTATTCACACCTCTTTATTCACACTCTTTCCGTCACGAAGTCCCGAAGTGGGTACCCCCATGTCTCAAGCGGCCGTAAAGGCTCCATCCGTTCCTGATGCCAACCGCTGGAAAGCGCTCGTCTTCATCGCGCTCGCCCAGCTGATGGTCGTCCTCGACGCCACCATCGTGAACATCGCGCTTCCCTCCGCCCAGCAGGACCTCGGCATATCCGACGGCAACCGGCAGTGGGTCGTCACGGCCTACGCCCTCGCCTTCGGTGGTCTGCTGCTCTTCGGTGGCCGGATCGCCGACCTGTGGGGCCGCAAGCGCGCCTTCGTCGTCGGTCTCGCCGGCTTCGCCGTGGCCTCCGCGCTCGGTGGCGCCGCCACCAACGAGGCGATGATGTTCGGCGCCCGCGCCCTCCAGGGTGTCTTCGGCGCCCTCCTCGCGCCCGCCGCGCTCTCGCTGCTCGCCGTGATGTTCACGGACGGCAAGGAGCGCGCCAAGGCGTTCGGCATCTACGGCGCCATCGCCGGTGCCGGCGGTGCCGTCGGCCTGATCCTCGGCGGCTTCCTCACCGAGTACCTGGACTGGCGCTGGACGTTCTTCGTGAACATCCCGTTCGCCGTGGTCGCCGCCGCCGGTGCCTGGTTCGTCATCCGTGAGCCCGAGGGCGCCCGCAACCGCAACCCGCTCGACATCCCCGGCGTCCTGCTGTCCACCCTGGGCCTGGTCGCGCTGGTCTACGGCTTCACCCGCGCCGAGTCCGAGGGCTGGGGCGAGTCGGTGACGGTCGGCATGTTCGTCGCCTCCGTGGTCCTGCTGGCCGCGTTCGTCGTCACCGAGGCCAAGGTCAAGGCCCCGCTGCTGCCGCTGCGCGTGATCACCGACCGCAACCGCGGCGGGATCTACCTCTCGCTGGGCCTCGCCATCATCGGCATGTTCGGTCTGTTCCTGTTCCTGACCTACTACCTGCAGATCGTGCAGGGCTACTCGCCGGTCAAGACCGGCTTCGCCTTCCTGCCGATGATCGTGGGCATGATCACGGGCTCGACCCAGATCGGCACCCGGCTGATGACCCGGGTCGCGCCGCGGCTGCTGATGGGCCCCGGCTTCCTGGTCGCCGCGGTCGGCATGCTGATGCTGACCCAGCTGGAGGTCGACTCCTCCTACGCCGCCCTGCTGCTGCCCGCGATGCTGCTGCTCGGCCTCGGCATGGGTACGGCGTTCATGCCGGCCATGTCCCTGGCCACCATGGGCGTCAAGCCGCAGGACTCCGGTGTCGCCTCCGCGATGGTCAACACCTCCCAGCAGGTGGGCGGCGCGATCGGTACGGCGCTGCTGAACACGATCGCCGCCTCGGCCACCACCACCTACGTCGCCGACCACATCGGCGGCGCCGGCACCCCGGCCCAGCAGCAGCTGGTCCAGCTGGAGGCCATGGTCGAGGGCTACACCACCGCGATCTGGGCGGCCGTCGGCATCCTGGTCGCCGCCGCGCTGATCGCCTTCACCTTCGTCAACGCCGGCAAGCCGGGCACCGGCCCGGTGGCCTCGTCCGAGGACGGCGCCGAGGAGGAACTGCCGGTGCCGGTCGTCGCCCACTGACGACGGACTGACGACGGACCCCTTCGGGACGACCGACCCGTACGGACGGGGAAGGGGACGCCCCAGACGTACGACCCAGGATCTGCCCTGGTTTCGCTGAGTGAGCGGCTCAGCGGAGCCAGGGCAGGTCCGCACCCGCTTCATCGGGCTCCAGTCCCTCGGCGACGATCCGCATGATCTCGCCGAGGGACTTTCGCTGTTCCGGGGTGAGCCGGTCGAAGAGCGCGCCCCGCACGGCGGCCACATGGCCCGGCGCGGTCCGCCGCAGCACCGCGAGCCCCTCGTCGGTCAGCACCGCGAACTGGCCGCGCTTGTCCGAGGGACAATCCTCGCGGCGCACCCAGCCGTTCTTCTCCAGCCGCGCGACGGCGTGGGAGAGCCGGGAGCGGGTGATCTTCGCGTACATCGCCAGCTCGGTCATCCGCAACCGCCGCCCAGGGGAGTCGGCGAGCTTGACCAGCAGTCCGTAGTAGATGTGCGGCATGCCCGCGTCGCGCTGGAGCTGGCGGTCCAGGTGGTCCTCCAGCAGCGTGGTGGCCTGGAGGTAGGCGCGCCAGACGCACTGCTCCTCGTCGGTGAGCCAGCGGGGCGCTTCAGCGGATGCGGAAGCGGACGTGAATTCGGGCGCGGACGCGGACGCGGATTCGGGTGCGGATGCCGTGTTCATGGCTTCACTCTACGAGCCGCCTCCTTGAAACTTAAAACAAATCCCCCTACTCTGGGCGTGAGGTTTAGACTTCAAGTAATCGTCCGGAGGAGCCGCCGCCATGTCCGCCGCCACCCAGGAACGCATGCCCGCGCTCTACCTCAGCCACGGCGCCCCGCCCCTCGCGGACGACCCCGTCTGGCCCGGCGAACTCGCGGCCTGGTCCGCGCGGCTGCCCCGCCCCAAGGCGATCCTCATGGTCTCCGCCCACTGGGAGGAGGCCCCGCTCGCCCTCGGCGCGGTGCAACCCGTCCCCCTCGTGTACGACTTCTGGGGCTTCCCCGAGCACTACTACCGGGTGACCTACGACGCCCCCGGCGCCCCCGCCCTCGCCGAGTCCGTACGCAAACTGCTGCGCGCCCCGGGCATGCCCGTGCAGGACATCCCGGACCGCGGCCTCGACCACGGCGCCTACGTCCCGCTGGTGGAGATGTACCCGGCCGCCGACATCCCCGTCCTCCAGATCTCCATGCCGACCCTCGACCCGGCCCGGCTCATGGAGATCGGCCGGAAGCTGGCGCCGCTGCGCGACGAGGGCGTCCTCATCGTCGGCTCCGGCTTCTTCACCCACAATCTCGCCGCGCTCCGCCAGAGCGGCATCCCCGCCTGGTCCGCGGAGTTCGACGACTGGGGCCGACGGGCGCTGGAGGACCAGGACTGGGACGCGCTGCTGGACTTCCTGCACAAGTCCCCGGCCGGGCGGTACGCCCATCCGCGCACCGAGCACTTCGCCCCGCTGTTCGTGACCATGGGCGCGGCCGGGGCGGGGGGCGATCCGGCCGTGCCGAAGTCGGTGATCGACGGATTCTGGCTGGGACTGGCGAAGCGGTCGGTGCAGTTCGGCTGAGCCGGGGCGATCCGGACGGCAGGGCCCGGACGCCGCGCTTACAGCGGCTTCTCGTACCAGGCCACGTCCCAGTACCGGCCGAACTTGCGGCCCACTTCGCCGTACGTCCCGACGTGCTGGAAGCCGAAGCGCTCGTGCAGCCGGGTGGAGGCCTCGTTCGGCTGGGCGATGCCCGCGTAGGCGCGGTGCAGGTCCTCGTCGGCCAGGGCCGCGAAGAGCGCCTGGTAGAGCAGGGTGCCGACGCCTCGGCCGCCCGCGTCCGGGGCGAGGTAGACCGTGACCTCCACGGACGTGGCGTACGCGGGCTTCGGCCGGTAAGGGCTGGATGTGGCGTACCCCAGAATCCGCTGTGAGTTCCCTGTGGGGTCCCCCTCCACGGCAACCATCAGCCGGTACGGCCCGTCTTCAGGGTGGGAGAGCAGCCAGGGGCGGCGCTCTTCCGGAGTGAAGACCGCCGTGTCGAAGGTGATCGGTGTGTGTCGTACGTAGTGGTTGTAGATGTCGGTGAGGGCTCCGAGGTCACCCTCGACTCCCGCCCTGACCTGCACCTCTGTACGTGCCGTCAACATCACTCCTCCCTGTGTGGCCGGACAGGGTACTGCATGATCAGAAAAATAGGGGGACGCGGTGGGAATTCTGTCCTGATTCCAGTCGTTGTTTCCATCGGAAGCAGGGCACCCGGGAGAGTGCCGGGCAACCAAGGACCACCCGCCAGCCCACCATCGCAAGGGAGCACGCATGGCAACCCGTGCCGTCGCCCGTCGTCAGTCCGCCACCGGCGGGACGACCGATGCGGCAAACAGTGTTCGCGCCCATGGCGGCGAGATCGCCGATCGCGACCTGGTCGGCATGTACCTCGACGAGATCGCGCGCACACCGCTGCTCGACGCCGCCAAGGAGGTCGAGCTGTCTCAGATCATCGAGGCGGGTGTGTTCGCGCAGCAGGTGCTCGACGGATACGAGGAGTCCAAGGCGGACGCCTCCCGTCAGGAGCTCGAGGCGCTGGTCGCCGAGGGGGAGCGTGCCAAGGACGTCTTCATCCGCTCCAACCTCCGCCTGGTCGTCGCCGTCGCCCGCCGCTACCCGCGCAGCGGACTGCCGCTGCTGGACCTGATCCAGGAGGGCAACGCCGGCCTGGTGCGCGCGGTCGAGAAGTTCGACTACCGCAAGGGCTTCAAGTTCTCGACCTACGCCACCTGGTGGATCCGCCAGGCGATCACCCGCTCGATAGCCGACCAGTCCCGCACCATCCGGCTCCCCGTCCACCTGGTGGAGGAGCTGGGCCGGATCCGGCGCGTGCAGCGCGAGTTCAACCGTGAGCACGGCCGGGACCCGGAGCCCACCGAGATCGCCGCCGAGCTGGCCACCACCCCGGAGCGCGTCACGGACGTCCTGGACTGGGCCCGCGACCCGGTGTCGCTGAACATGCCGGTGGACGACCAGGGCGAGACCCAGTTCGGTGACCTGCTGGAGGACACCTCCGCGGTGTCGCCCGAGCAGTCGGTGCTGACGCTGCTGCGCAGCGAGGAACTGGACGATCTGATCGGCCGCCTCGACCAGCGCACGGCCTCCATCATCAAGATGCGGTACGGCATCGAGGACGGCCGCGAGCGCACCCTGACCGAGGTCGGCAAGGAGCACGGTCTGACGCGCGAGCGCATCCGGCAGATCGAGAAGCACGCGCTGATGGAGCTGAAGAAGCTGGCCCGGGACACCGGGTTCGACGCCGCCGCCTGACCCGGAACGCGAGTCCGAGGGCGTGCGAACGCCTCCGGCGCGTACGCCGGGTGGCGAAAGACCGCGCAAACATGGCGCCGTAACGCCGCTTCAACTCCCGGGACCCTGGGAACAACCTTTCAGGGTCCAGGAGTTCGGTCCCCGCGATCCCCCCTCGCGGGCCCTCCTGAACCACAGTCCCGCCGTCACCCCCCCCCGGCGCCGGGACTCTCCCAAGCCGGACCTCGGCGCCCTCCCCCCCCTGGGCGCCGGGGTTCGGCTCTTTTCCGGGCGGGCAGGGCGCTCGACGGCAGGCGGGGCGTTCGACGGCAGGCATGCTGGAAGGCGGGTCACCCCGTACCTGAACCCCGGGGTGGCCCGCCGAATGGCAGATTGTGTCACAGAGGCATAGCCTGCCGAACGTGAGCAGCCCCACCCCAGCACCACACTCCGCCGCACCCCTCTCCCTGAGGGAACGGCGCAAGGCGGAGACCCGTATGCAGATCGCCCGCGCCGCGGCCGCCCTCTTCGTCCGGCAGGGCCTGCGGGCCACCCGCGCCGAGGACATCGCCCAGGCCGCCGGGATCGCCCCGCGCACGTTCTACCGGTACTTCGCCACCAAGGAAGAGGCCGTCGCCCCGCTGTACGCGGCGGGCGCCGAGCGCTGGGCGCAGGCGGTACGGCTTGCGCCCGCCGGACTGTCCGTGCCCGAGGCACTGGAACACGCGGTGCGCCACACCCTGACACCGGGGGTGGGGGTGTCGGCGTCCTCCTGGGAATGGGTGCGCACCCTCATCCGTCTCGCCGCCGCCAGCCCCGCGCTGGGCAAGGTGTGGGCGGAGGTCTGTCACGCCTCCGAGCGGACGCTGGCGGAGGCGTTGGGGGAGCGGCTCGGTCTTGACGGCGGGGACAACGTTGCCGGTCCTCCTACCGAGCTGCGGTTCGCGGCGGCCGTGGCGGGCGCGGCCGTACGGGTCGCCGTGGAGTCCTGGGCGGCGGGGGAGGCACGGCCGGAGGGAACCGAGGGTCCGGGCGCCCTGGCCCTGCGGCATCTCGCGGTGCTGCGGGACTTTCCGTGGGGGGAAGTGGCGGGGCGCGGGTGAGCCCGGTGGGGCGGCGCGCGTGAGTCCGGCGGGGCGGGGGCGGCCGTAGGCAGCCGTACACTTCAGGTTTTCGCCGCCGTAGCAGCAGCCGTGCGCGTCAGGCCTTTGCCGCCCTGCTCAGGCGCCCGCCCAGTTCCCGTACGCAGCGCACCAGTTCCGCGGGTTCGTGCACGGTGAACTCGCAGTCGGCCATGGCCAGCCGTACCGCCATCCACTCCACCGCGTCGCCGGTCGTGGCGCGCAGGCGGCAGCTGTTGTCGTCGACCGGCTCCGGGGTGCCGAGCCACTGGGGCAGGCGGGCCGCGATGTAGGAGGCGGGGGCGGCGAAGGTGACCGCGATCTCGTAGGTCTCCTGGCGGCGGTACATGGACTGGCGCAGATACTCCGCGGCGCTGCCCGTCGGCAGCTCCCGGGGCGTGAAGCGGGCGCCCGTCGCGAAGGGGTCGCTGACCCGGTCGACGCGGAAGGTCCGCCAGTCGTCGCGGTCGAGGTCGTAGGCGACGAGGTACCAGCGGCGGCCGGTGGAGACGAGGCGGTACGGCTCGGTGAGGCGGCGGGATTCCGTGCCGTCGCCCGCCCGGTAGGCGAACCGCAGCCGCTCCTGGCCGGCCACCGTCGAGGCCATCACGGTCAGGGTCTCCGGTGCGATGGACGCGCCGTCGCCGCTGGTCAGCGGGGTGGTCGCGGCCTGGAGGGTGGCGACGCGGTGCCGGAGCCGACTGGGCAGGACCTGCTCCAGCTTGGCGAGCGCCCGGACGGACGCCTCGTCGACGCCCTCCACCGCGTGCCCGGCGCCGGCGCGCAGACCGACCGCGATGGCGACCGCCTCCTCGTCGTCGAGGACGAGCGGCGGCATCGCCTTGCCCGCGACGAGCCGGTAGCCGCCCTCGGAGCCCTTGGTCGCCTGCACCGGATAGCCGAGTTCGCGCAGCCGGTCGATGTCCCGCCGGACGGTGCGCCGGGAGACCCCGAGCCGGTCGGAGAGCTCGCCGCCGGGCCATTCGCGGGGTGTCTGGAGGAGGGAAAGGAGCTGAAGGAGCCGGGCCGGGGTGTCTGTCGTCATGCGTCCGAGGATGCCGCAGAACTAGGACATGATCTGACCTACTCGGGATCTAACTTCTTCCACATGACCCAAGAGACGACACCCGTCGGAGACAAGCGGCGCTGGTTCGCCCTGGCGATCGTGATGACCGCCGCGTTCATGGACCTCGTCGACGTCACGATCGTCAACATCGCGATCCCGTCGATCCAGCACCACGACGGTGCCACCGACAGCCAGATCCAGTGGATAACCGCCGGATACGCCCTCGCCTTCGCGGCGGGCCTGATCACCGGCGGCCGCCTCGGCGACATCCACGGCCGCAAGAAGCTGTTCCTCATCGGCATCGGCGGCTTCACCCTCGCCTCCGCGCTCTGCGGCTTCGCCGCGAACCCGGAGATGCTGGTCGCCTCCCGCATCCTCCAGGGCGCGATGGCGTCGCTGATGGTGCCGCAGGTGCTGTCGATCGTGCACGCCACCTTCCCGGCGCACGAGCGCGGCAAGGTGTTCGGCCTGTTCGGCGCGGTCGTGGGACTCGGCGCGGTCAGCGGTCCGTTGCTCGGCGCCCTGCTCACCGAGTGGAACCTCTTCGGTCTGGAATGGCGCCCGATCTTCCTGATCAACCTGCCGGTCGGCATCGCCGGCCTGATCCTCGGCAGCCGCTACATCACCGAGTCCAAGGCGGCGAAGGCCCCCCGGCTCGACCTGGTCGGCGTGGGCCTGGTGACGCTCGGACTGCTGATGCTGCTCTACCCGCTGACCCGCGGCCGTGAGCTGGACTGGCCGCTGTGGGGGTATGTGTCGATGGCCGGCGCGCTCGTCGTGCTCGGGGTGCTGGTGGCCTTCGAGAAGCGCAAGACGGCACGGGACGGCTCCCCGCTGATCGAGCTGTCCCTGTTCAAGGTGAAGAGCTTCGCGGCCGGTATCGCCGTACAGACCGTGTTCGGGGTCGCTCTCGGCATCTTCTTCCTGGTGTGGACGCTGTACATGCAGCTGGGCCTGGGCTGGGGCCCGATGAAGGCCGGGCTGACCGGGGTGCCGTTCTCGCTCGCGGTGTCCACGGCGGCGGGTCTGTCGGTGCAGAAGCTGGTGCCGCGCTTCGGGCGCAAGGTGCTCCAGGCGGGTGCGCTGGTGATGGGGCTGGGCGTCCTTGTCTACCTGTGGGAGTCCGAGCGGTACGGCCTCGGCATCGAGCCGTGGCAGATGGCGCTTCCGCTGGCCGTGATGGGCGTCGGCATGGGGCTGATCGTCGCTCCGCTGACCGACGCGATCCTCTCGGAGGTGCCGCGCGAGCACGCCGGTTCGGCGTCCGGGCTGCTCAACACGGTGCAGCAGATGGGTTACGCGGTGGGCCTCGGGCTGGTGTCGCTGGTGTTCTACGGCGTGCTCGACGACCGGCTGGGTGCCGGGAGCGCCGCCGGACCGGCCTTCGTGGACGCGTTCCAGAATGCGCTGGGGTGGGTGGCCGGGGTGATGGCCGCGATCTTCCTGCTGATGTTCGTGCTGCCGCGGCGGCCCGCGCAGCACCTGGAGGGAACGGACGGGACGGAACTCGTGGGCGATCGGGACGAGGTGAAGGAGCCGGTGCCCGTCGCCTGATCCGGCGGAGTTCGAACCCGGTACTGGGACCAAGGGCCCCGCGCTTCGGCGCGGGGCCCTTCCTCGTGCCCGACGATGCGCGTCCCCCCTCAAGTCCTTTCGCGCCCCGCTTCCCAAGTCCGTTCATGCCCGAATCGCGCCCGAACCTGTTTACTTTCCCGAAATCACGGCGTAGTGTCCGGCGAAACCACAAGTTCGGGCACTGGTCGGAGGCGAACGGACATGTACGCACCGGAGCGGCAGCAGGAGATCCTCCGGATCGCCCGGGACGGCGGCCGGGTCGACGTGCTGTCGCTGGCCGAGGAGTTCCAGGTGACGGCGGAGACGATCCGCCGGGACCTGAAGGCGCTGGGCCGGGCG
Organism: Streptomyces sp. NPDC002776; assembly: GCF_053592195.1. Classification (NCBI taxonomy): domain Bacteria; kingdom Bacillati; phylum Actinomycetota; class Actinomycetes; order Kitasatosporales; family Streptomycetaceae; genus Streptomyces; species Streptomyces sp. NPDC002776. Next base: position 318,749 of record NZ_JBSFVG010000006.1, read on the forward strand.
GGCCTGCTGCGCCGGGTGCACGGCGGCGCGATCCCGGTCGGCCGCCTCGACTTCGAGCCGGACCTCGCCGAACGCGAGTCCACGGCCGCCGACGAGAAGGACCGCATCGCCAAGGCCGCCCTGGCCGAACTGCCGGCCGAGGGCACGATGATCCTCGACGCCGGTACGACGGTCGCGCGGCTCGCGGGTGCCGTCCCGCTGGAGGCCTCGCTCACCGTCGTCACCCACAGCCTGCCGATCGCGGCCCGCCTGGCCGACCACCCCGGCATCCAGCTCCATCTCGTCGGGGGGCGCGTACGGCACCGTACGCGCGCCGCCGTGGATGCCTGGGCGCTGCGGGCGTACGGCGAGATCCGGGCCGATGTCCTCTTCGTGGCGGCCAACGGCTTCTCCGCCGAGCACGGTCTGACCACCCCCGACCTCGCCGAGGCCGCGGTGAAGCGCGCTGCGGTGGCAGCGGCCCGCCGGGTGGTGCTGCTCGCCGACTCCGCCAAGCACGGCCAGGAGCACTTCGCCCGCTTCGGCGACCTGAGCGATGTGGACCTGCTGATCACCGACAGCGGGCTGAGCCCCGACGACGCCGCCGCCATCGAGCGCGGCGGCACGGAAGTAGTGCGCGCATGATCCTCACCGTCACCCCGAACCCGTCCCTGGACCGCACCTACGAGGTCCCGGCCCTGGAGCGCGGCGAGGTCGTCCGCGCCACCGGAGAACGCATGGACCCGGGCGGCAAGGGCGTCAACGTCTCGCGTGCCGTCGCCGCCGCCGGACGCCGCACGGTGGCGGTGCTGCCCCTGGGCGGTGCGCCCGGCGCGGTCGTCGCCGAGCTGCTCGCCGTGCAGGACATCGAGGTCACCGCGGTGCGGATCGCCGGAGCCACCCGCTCCAACATCGCGCTCGCGGAACCGGACGGGGTGCTCACGAAGATCAACGCGCCGGGTCCGGAACTCACGGCCGCGGAGCAGGAGCTGCTGCTGGAGACGGTGCGGGAGCAGTCGCGGGACGCGGACTGGATCGCGTGCTGCGGCAGCCTGCCGCGCGGTCTCGCCCCGGCCTGGTACGCCGATGTCGTCGCGCGGGCGCACGCGGGAGGCGCGCGGATCGCCCTGGACACCTCGGGTCGGGCGCTGCTGGAGGCGCTGCGGGAGCGGCCCGACGTGGTGAAGCCGAACGCCGAGGAGCTCGCCGAGGCGGTCGGCCGGCCCCTGTCCACGGTGGGCGATGCGGTGAAGGCGGCCGAGGAACTGCGTGGGATGGGCGCGGGCGCCGTGCTCGCCAGTCTGGGCGCGGACGGACAGCTGCTGGTGGACGGCGCGGGCACCTGGTTCGGCAGCGCGCGCGTGGACGTGGTGCGCTCCAACGTCGGCGCGGGTGACTCCTCGCTCGCCGGCTTCCTGATCGCGGGCGGCAGCGGCCCGGAGGCGCTGGCGTCCGCCGTGGCGCACGGCGCCGCCGCCGTACAGCTGCCCGGCAGCGTGATGCCGTCGCCGGGCGACCTGGACCCGTCGGCCGTCACGGTCACCGCCGAGGTGCCGGTGAACCGGGTACTGAAGGAGCCGGTGTCATGACGTACGCACCGCTCACGCCTCGCGCACCGGCTACGAAGTGGCGAGGGGCCCCGTTACTCGCCTCCGTCCCCGCCACCCCCTTCCCCCACTGCACCCCCGTCCCCACCCTCGCCCACCCCACTTCCCGGGCGACACGCGTGCGAAGGAGCCCGCGATGAGCGACCTCATCACCGCGGACCTGGTCGATCTCGACCTGGCCGCCGACACCAAGGAAGCGGCGGCCCGTGCCCTCGCCGAGCGCATGGTGGCCCTGGGCCGGGTGACCGACCTCGACGGCTTCCTCGCCGACGTCGCCGCCCGCGAGGCGCAGATGCCGACCGGCCTCGAAGGCGGCATCGGCATCCCGCACTGCCGCAGCGAGCACGTCACCGAGCCGACACTCGCCTTCGGGCGCAGCGCGGCGGGCGTCGACTTCGGGGCGGCGGACGGTCCGGCGGACCTGATCTTCCTGATCGCGGCACCCGCCGGCGCGGACGACGCCCACCTGACGATCCTGTCCTCCCTGGCGCGCCGGCTGATGAACGCCGCTTTCACGGACGCCCTGCGGGCAGCGCGGGAGGCGGAGTCGGCGGCGGCGCTGATCCGGGGGGATGAGGTGGCGTCGACTCCGGAGGCCATCGGAGCGACCGAGGCATCGGGGGCGCAGGCTGTGGCTGACGGCGCCTCAAAGGGTGCGCGGGGCGCGGAGGGGAGCGCACGCGGCGCGGGCGATGCGGACGGCGGCGTGAACGGCGTGGGCGGCGGCGTGAACGGTATGGGCGGCGCAGGCAGCGCGGGCGGCGGCGTGCACGGCGCAGGCAGCGCAGAGCAGAGCGTGCACGGCGCAGACGGCGCGGAAGAGAGCGCGAGCGGCGTGGAACAGAGCGTGGGTAGCGCGAGCGGGGGCACGCCCGGCGCGCACGGCGGCGCCAAGGACTCCGCTGCGGTGCCGGTGGCGGCCTCCGCCGGCACCGCAGCGGTCAGCACCGACCCGGCACCGGGTGCGGACGCCGAGAGCGGCACCGCCCCCGGTGGGCGCCCCTTCCGTATCGTCGCCGTCACCTCCTGCCCGACCGGCATCGCGCACACCTACATGGCGGCCGAGTCCCTGGAGAGCGCCGGGCGCGACGCGGGCGTCGAACTGGTCGTCGAGACGCAGGGCTCGGCCGGATTCGCCCGGCTCGACCCGGCGGTCATCGCGGCGGCGGACGGCGTGATCTTCGCGCACGACGTGCCCGTACGGGAGAAGGACCGCTTCACGGGCAAGCCGACCGTCGACGTCGGCGTGAAGGCGGGCATCAACCGCCCCGCCGAACTCATCGCCGAGGTCCGCGAGAAGGCGGCGCGCGGCGAGGTGAGTGCCGGGGCGCCCGCGGGCACGGGCACGCCGGTCGAGCGCGCCGGTGAACCCGGCGAGGGCTACGGCACCAAGCTCCGCACCTGGCTGATGACCGGCGTCAGCTACATGGTCCCGTTCGTCGCCGCGGGCGGCCTGCTGATCGCCCTCGGGTTCGCCATCGGCGGCTGGGAGATCAACAAGGCTCCCTCGGTCATGGACCACTTCACCTGGACCCAGGTCGACAGCTGGGGCGCCCTGCTCTTCCAGATCGGCGGCGTCGCCTTCGGCTTCCTGGTCCCGGTCCTGGCCGGGTACATCGCCTACGGCATGGCGGACCGGCCGGGTCTGGTCCCCGGCTTCGTCGGCGGCGCGATCTCGCTGACCATCAACGCGGGCTTCCTCGGCGGCCTCGCGGCCGGTCTGATCGCCGGCGCGGTGGTGATGGCGATCCAGCGGGTGCGGATCCCGCCGGTGCTGCGCGGCATCATGCCGGTGGTGGTGATCCCGCTGATCTCCACGCTGATCGTCGGCTTCCTGATGTTCGTGGTGATCGGCAAGCCGATCGCCGAGGCCCAGCAGGCCATGACGGACTGGCTGGACGGTCTCTCCGGCACCAACGCCGTCCTCCTCGGCGTCCTGCTCGGCCTGATGATGTGCTTCGACCTCGGCGGCCCGGTCAACAAGGTCGCCTACGCCTTCGCCACGGCCGGTATCGCCGTCGCCGACCCCAGCGACTCCGCGATGCAGGTCATGGCCGCGGTGATGGCCGCCGGCATGGTCCCGCCCCTGGCGATGGCGCTGGCCACCACGGTCCGCGGCAAGCTCTTCACCCGGACCGAGCGCGAGAACGGCAAGGCCGCCTGGGTCCTCGGCGCCTCCTTCATCTCCGAGGGCGCCATCCCGTTCGCGGCGGCCGACCCGCTGCGCGTCATCCCGGCCTCCATGGCGGGCGGCGCGGTCACCGGAGCGCTGTCGATGGCGTTCGGCGCCACCCTGCGCGCCCCGCACGGCGGCATCTTCGTGGTCCCGCTGATCGGCAACCCGCTGCTGTACCTGGTCGCCATCGCGGCGGGCGTCTGCGTCACCACCGCGCTGGTCGTCGTCCTCAAGGGCATGCGCAGGCCGGTCCCGGGCACGGCGCCCACGGAGCCCGGCACGGCGCCGACGAGCGCGGAGTCGAAGCAGCCGGTGGCCGCCTGAGGACACCGGGTCGCCCCTATTGGGGAGCTGTGAGTGGTTCACGGCACCTGCGAGATACGTCACGGTCCGGGGTCAAAGTCCCGGACCGTGGTGTGTACTGGGCCGCATGCCTGAGCACGTCTCGATCTACCAACTGCTGGGCGTGGGCCTGCTCGTCCTGCTGACGGTCACCTGGGTGATCGGCCTCGCCCGCGTCCTGCGCGCCGTCCGCGCGAGCGCCGCCCCGTGGCCCGCCGGCCCCGCCCTGCCCGCCCTCCCGCACCAGCGGCAGGCGCCCCCGCAGCTGGAGTCGGTACAGCTCACCCCGGCCGAACAGGACGCCTTCGCGGGCCTGGTACGGCAGCTCAGCGACGGACGCTGAACACCCGCGTCCGTTACGACACCTGCGCCGCCCGGCGCTCCATCGCGTCCCGCGCCGCGTCCTCGCTGACGTACACCTCGCACATGTGCCGCCCGTCCGGCGTCGCCGTGTGCTCGACCTCCCACAGGGAGATCTCCCTGCCGTCGCGCAGCAGGAAGGCGTGCTCGTAGAGCGAGAAGCCCAGCCCGGCGCGCCCCGCGCGGCACGGGCGTCCGAAGGCCTGGGTGATCTGGTGCGCGAACGCCGTGGCCAGCAGCGCGGCGGTCGCCGCGTCCGGCCGGTCAGTGTTCTCCGCCCGGCGCAGCAGCCGGCGCGCGTGGTCGGCGGAGTCGTCCGTCACATAGGCGTGGCGCGGCGCGTGCACCGGCGACAGCTGCACCGTCACCGGCAGCTCGAAGTCCGGGGCGTCCGGCGGCAGCGGCAGCCGTCCGGTCGCCGCGCGCAGCTCCTCCTCGTCGGCGTACACCTCGTGCTGCGGCATGCTGCCCCGCGCGGTGTTGTGGACCAGCTCCCACAGGGTGAGCGCCGAGCCGTCGGCGAGCAGCCAGGTGTGCCGGTACGTCTCCCGGTGCCGTCCCGCGCTGTGGTGCGCGGAGTGCAGCGAACTGTCGTGCGCCAGCGCGCAGTCGAGCCGCCGTATCACCTCGTCGGGCAGCTCGAACGAGTTCAGGGCACGGCCGAGCAGTCGCGCCAGGTGCTCCTCCGGAGACTCCGGCGACTCATGGGATTCGTACGCTGCCGTCTCGTACGGAACGCTCAAGGTTTCTCCCGGCGTTGCTGCATGTCACCTTGTGGGTGCATACCGTAGCCCCTCGGTCGGACATCATGTCCGGGAACCGAGAAAACGTACGCACGTAAAACGCCCGGGCCGCCCGGACGGTTCCCACATGCCCTTACGAACCATCAGAACACCCTGCTCAGGCGGCACTTCCCGCGGTCCACTCGCTCCACGGCATGTTCCATCCGTTGAGGCCGTTGTCCGGCGCCACCGACTTGTCGGGGGAGTTCTTCACGATCACCACGTCGCCGAGGAGCGAGTTGTCGAAGAACCACTTCGCCGGCGTGTCGCTCTGCGCGCCCCGCACGTCCTGCAGCCCCACGCACCCGTGGCTGGTGCCCTGCCGCCCGAAGGGCGGGTTGGCCTTGTTGTACCAGTAGTTGCCGTGCAGGAAGGTCCCCGAGGTCGTCAGCCGCATCGCGTGCGGCACGTCCGGGATGTCGTAGGCGTCGGCGAGATTCACCGTCTGGCTGTTCATCCGCGTCTTCACGAGCTTCTCGGAGATCACCATCTGCCCGTTGTACGTCGGGAACTCCGCGCTGCCCGCCGAGATGGGCACCGACTTGAGCGTCTTGCCGTCCCGCACGACCGTCATGGTCTGCGTGTCGACGTCCACTGTGGAGACCTGCGAGCGCCCGATGGTGAAGGTCACCGTCTTCTTCTGCACCCCCTGGACGCCGTTCGCGCCCTCGACCCCGTCCAGGTCGATCTTCATGGTGACCTTGGAACCGGCCTTCCAGTACTCCTCGGGCCGGAAGTCGAGCCGCCGCTCCCCGAACCAGTGGCCCACGACCTTCTGCCCGCTGCTCGACGTGACCGTGATCCCCGACCGCACGGCCTTCTTCTCGCTGATCGCCTTGTCGAAGGTGAACGACACCGGCATCCCCACACCCACCGTCGTGCCGTCGTCCGGCGTGTATGTCCCGATGAAGCTCTTCTCCGGCGTGACCGTGGTGAAGCTGGAACCGGCCGCGACGCTCTTGCCGTCCGCGTCCTTCGCCTTCGCCGATATCTCGTACTCGGTCCCGCGCTCCAACTGCTCCTTCGGCTTCCAGCTCGCGCCGTCCGCCAATATGGCCCCTGGCACGGCCTCCCCCGTATCCGCCTCCGTCATCCTCACGTCGGTGAGCTCGCCGTCACTGACCTTCACCCGGGTCGAGTTGATCGACGCGTCCGACGAGCCGTCCTTCGCCGAGATCACTATCTTCGCGGCCGACGTCCTGGCGGAGTCCCCGCCCTTGCCGTCCTCGTTCTTGGCGTCGGCGCTGCTGCCGCAGGCGGTGAGGCCGAGCGCGCCGGCCATCAGCGCGGCACAGGTCCCCAGTACGCGCCGTGCTGCTTTGTCCGGCGTTGTCACAAGCTGCTCCAAGTTCGCGTGATGTGCGTGATCTGATCCGGTGCGTGCAGAGAGAGGGAATCCGCGAGGGGTCGGGTTCCCTCCCCGCGCGGTGAACGCCATCACGTGACAGAACCGCGACATTCACGGGCGGAGGTGGTGGAGCGGGAGCACCTCGCGCCGCTCAGGCCCCCACGGCACCACTCCCGTACAGCTCCCCGTACGACGGCCATGCCCCACCCGGCCCGTCCACCGACTCCGCGGCCCGCACCGCGCGGACGATCGCCCGCGTCACCACGTCCGCGCCCGCGGCGAGGATCTCGTTCAGCGCGAGCGGGTTCGCGGCGTCGAGCGGGCGGGCGCCCGTGGCCAGCGCGAACACCGTGTCGCCGTCGCTGAGCAGATGCACCGGCCGCACGGCGCGCGCGATGCCGTCGTGGGCGGTACCCGCCATCTTCTGCGCCTGCGCCTTGGAGAGGTCCGCGTCGGTGGCGACGACGGCGAGGGTCGTGTTCAGCGGGGGAGGTGCGTTCCTCGCCGAGACCTCGGCGAGCCGCCGCAGCGCGCTGCCGTGGACGCTTGCCTCGGGATACTCCACCCGCCCCTGGAACAACTCGCCGTACAGCACGCCCGTTTCCGGATCCATCGCTCCCCCCGCCGCGTTCGCCACCACCAACGCCCCGACGGTGACCCCCGACCCGAGCACCACGCTCGCCGTCCCCACCCCACCCTTCAGCGTCCCGACGACCGCCCCCGTCCCGGCCCCGACGCACCCTTCCCGGACAGGGGCGCCGGACGTACTCGCCGCGGCCTCCTCGACCGCCGCGCGCCCGATCGCCGCGTCCGGCCGGGCCCGGAAGTCGCCGCCCCGCCCCAGGTCGAAGACGCACGCCGCGGGCACCACGGGCACGACGTGCGCCGGATCCGGGCTCACGCGCACCCCGCGCCGCTGCTCCTCCAGCCAGGCCATCACCCCGGACGCCGCGTCGAGCCCGTAGGCGCTGCCGCCGGTCAGGACGATCGCCTCGACCTTCTGCACGAGGTTGCGCGGATCCAGCGCGTCGGTCTCCTTGGTGCCGGGTCCGCCGCCCCGCACATCGACCGAGGCAACGGCCCCGCCCTCCGGAGCGAGGACGACAGTGGTGCCGGTGAGCCAACCGCCACCGATGCGCGTCGCATGCCCCACCCGCACACCGGCGACGTCCGTCAATGCGTCAACTGTCATGGAGTCAGTGTCGTCCAGCCCGAGCCGGGTCGAACCCGCCGCACGCCGCCTCGGACCCGCCGCACGCCGACTCGGCGCCCGCGCGACGACGGGACCGCCACCAACGGCAGGCCCGCCATCACCGACACGACCACCACCGCCGACAGGGCCGTACCCTTGAGGTATGGACACCGCCCCCGACCCCGAGCGGCGTGAGCCGAAGGCCGCGCTGATCTTCGACGACCCGCTGGACCAGCAGTCCTCGGACGACACGGACAGCGGATGGGGCGAGCGGCCCGGCGCCGGCGGCGACAGCGCGGCCGACCTGAAGCGCTTCCTCGACGAGAAGCCGCCCCACCACCTCTGAACCCGGCCGGCCCCCGCCCGCAGGATCCCTGAGAGCGCCGCTACGACTCGTTGCGCCCCGACCCGCGCTGCGCGACCAACTCGTCGCGGATCTCCTTCAGCACCTCCAGCTCGGTCAGCTCGATGATCTCCTGGGTGCCTTCCTTCGACTTCCGGCGGGCCTCCTGACGGGCCAGGTACTTCGACATCGGCAGCACCATCAGGAAGTAGACGACCGCCGCGGTGATCACGAAGCTGAGCGCCGCCCCCAGGACCGAGCCCCACAGGATCATCACGCCGCTGGTGACCGAGCCGTCCGCCGCCTTCTCGCAGGGACCCTTCAGACACGAGCTGTAGCTGTCGAGGTTCTTGGTGCCGATCGCTCCGACGAGCGGGTTGATGACCCCCTTCACCACCGAGTTGACGATGTTGGTGAAGGCGGCGCCGATGACCACCGCTACTGCCAGATCGACGACGTTCCCGCGCATCAGGAAGGCCTTGAAGCCGTCCAGGACGCTCGGTTCCTTCTTCTCGATCACCTCGGGGACTCTCCTCGCACGCGCACGTTGTGGAACGGACCGCTCCGCAACCTACGTCAGGGCCGGGCCGATCTGTCCAGTCGGGTCGCGGGATCGTACGACGTGACAGGCAGTCACGCACCAGGCGGACCACACGACTCAGCACAGCGTCACCGCCAGCCGTGCCGTCGCGCCGGCGCCCACGAGCCGCGCCGCGGCGGAGCGCGGCACCGTCAGCACGACCAGCGCGCCGCTGTCGACTTCGTCGTCCAGGGGCTCGGGCACCTTCGTCACCCGCACCCCCCGTGCGACCACGCGCGCGCCTCCGCCCGAGGCCGTCTCCTCGGCGGCGATGACGTCCACCCGGTCACCGGGCCGCAGCAGGCGCACCGTCGCCCCGTCGGCGATCCGCACCGGCGCGGTCACCATCTCGACGGCGCGCCGCTCCCGTACGGGATCCGCCGCCGGATGCCCACGCGCCCGGTCCGTGTCCCGCGGGCCCGCCGCCACGAGCGCGGCGGCCGTGACGGCCAGCCCCGCGGCCACGGCCCGCCGTCGATGCCGTACCAGCCGGCGGAGTCGGAGCCGCCCGCCGCGCACCCGCACCGGCGCGAAGTGGGGCACCTCGCAGGTCGGAGGAGCGTCGGTGCCGAGCGGGCGCGGAGACAGAGGGGAGGGAGAGGGTGAAGGGGACTGACCGAGGGACATGGGGAGCCACCACCTGCCACGAGAGAACGGCTTGCGAGTCCACGATGTGGCTTCGCGCCGCCGCCCGCCGGGATCGGTGGACAACCGAGAGGCTGTGGACAACTCCCCCACCCGAACGGGAGGTTCCGCCCTGGCCACGCCGACCAGGAACGGATGTGGCCTCCGCCCACAGACACGCCCCGCGATTCCACAGCGGACCCACGCCCCGGGCCCTACGGCAGCTCGAACCCGGGATCCATCCCCCCGAGCGCGGACGTGCACAGACAGTCCCGCTCCTCGTTCGCGGGCAGCGCGGCCACCGCGTCGAACAACACACCCCGCAGCCGGTCCACGTTCGCCGCGAACACCCGCAGCACCTCGTCGTGCGAGACGCCCTCGCCGGTCTCGGCGCCCGCGTCGAGATCGGTGACCAGCGTCATCGACGTGTAGCAGAGCTCGAGTTCACGGGCGAGCGTCGCCTCGGGGTGACCGGTCATGCCCACCACCGACCAGCCCTGTGCCTGGTGCCACAACGATTCCGCACGGGTGGAGAAGCGCGGCCCCTCGATCACGACCAGCGTCCCGCCGTCCACCGGCTCCCAGTCCCGCCCGCGTGCCGCCTTCAGCGCGGCCGTCCTCGCGGCCGGGCAGTACGGGTCGGCCAGCGACACATGCACCACGTTGGGCATGGCGCCGCCGGGCAGCGGCAGCCCGTCGAAATAGGAGGCTGCCCGCGACTTCGTCCGGTCGACCAGCTGGTCCGGCACCAGGAGCGTGCCCGGCCCGTACTCCGGACGCAGACCGCCCACCGCGCAGGGGCCCAGCACCTGGCGCACCCCCACCGAACGCAGCGCCCACAGGTTGGCCCGGTAGTTGATCCGGTGCGGCGGCAGATGGTGGCCGCGCCCGTGCCGGGGCAGGAAGGCGACGCGCCGGCCGGCGATCTCGCCCAGGAAGAGGGAGTCGCTGGGGGGCCCGTACGGGGTGTCCACCTGGATCTCGGTCACGTCGTCCAGGAACGAGTAGAAGCCCGAGCCGCCGATTACACCGATCTCTGCGTTCGCCATGCGGTCACACTAACCGCCGTCCGCCCGCCGCCGAGAGGGGCCGCGGGAAACGCGGAGGACCCCACCGTCCGGTGGACGGCGGGGTCTTCGTGAGCGTTGTGCTACGCGGCGGAACTGCTGCTGGTCGAGGTGCCCGAACCCGACGACGTCGAGCTCGACGACTTCGCGTCCGACGACTTCGCGTCCGACGACTTCGCGTCCGAGGACGTCGACGACTTCGACGCCGGCGAGGTGCTCGACGAGGAGCCGCGGCTGTCGTTGCGGTAGAACCCGGAGCCCTTGAAGACAATGCCGACTGCGGAGAACACCTTCTTCAGGCGGCCACTGCAGTCGGGGCACTCGGTCAGGGCGTCGTCGGTGAACTTCTGCACCGCCTCGAGGCCCTCGCCGCACTCGGTGCACTGGTACTGGTAGGTCGGCACTGTCTTCCTCCTGGCACTCTCACTCAATGAGTGCTAACGACGATCCATAGTGACGTATTCCTCGGGATCAGTCCACCGTCACCGGCACTCGGTGACCGACGCCACGTGCGACGGTACGGCTTCGGGGGCGTGCCGCGAGCCGGGAACGCAGGGCCAGGAGCGTCGCCAGGGCGAGCAGCGTGCCGACCGTCGGGACCAGGAATCCGGCGCCGTCCCAGAAGCGGTCCTCCAGCTGTCCGGCGACCGTGACGGCGGCCGCCTGGCCGAGGGCCACCGCGCCGGTCAGCCAGGTGAAGGCCTCGGTGCGGGCGCCGGCCGGGACCAGGCCCTCGACCAGGGTGTAGCCGGTGATCAGGGCGGGCGCGATGCACATGCCGACCAGGAGGCCGAGGCCCGCCAGGACGAGCACCGAGTGCGCGGCCCACAGGCCGGAGGCGGCGAGCGCGAGGGCGGCGTAGCCGAGGACGAGGCGGCGCTGCGGGGCCACCTTCCAGGCGATGGCGCCGCAGGCGAGGCCGGAGATCATGTTCCCGGCGGCGAAGACGCCGTACAGGACGCCGTTCAGACCGGGCTCGCCGATCGACTCGGTGAACGCGGCCAGCGACACCTGCATGCCGCCGAAGACGGAGCCGATGCCGAGGAAGGTCACGATCAGCACGCGCACCCCGGGGATGCTCAGCGCGGAAACGCGCTGCACGCGTGCGTGCCCGTCGACGGTGACGGAGGGCTGCGTGCTCTTCTGCGCGGCGAACAGCAGGCCGCCGATCAGTGTCAGCGCGGCCTCCGTGACCAGGCCGGCGGCCGGGTCGACGGTGGTGCACAGCGCGGTGGCGAGCAGCGGGCCCATCACGAAGGTCAGCTCGTCGGTGACGGACTCGAAGGCCGCCGCGGTGGTCATCAGGGGCGAGCCCTGGAGCTTCACGCCCCAGCGCGCCCGGACCATCGGCCCGACCTGCGGAACCGAGGCGCCGGTGGGCACGGCCGCCACGAACAGCGCCCACAGGGGGGCGTCCGCCAGCGCGAGCGCGGTCAGGGTCAGACCCGCCAGCGTGTGCACCAGCACGCCGGGGATCAGGACGGGACGCTGCCCGTACCGGTCGGCGAGGCGCCCGGTGTACGGGGCGAACAGCGCCATGGAGACGCCGGTGACGGCCGCCACGGCGCCCGCGGCGCCGTAGGAGCCGGTGGTGTGCTGCACGAGCAGCACGATGGAGATGGTGAGCATCGCGAACGGCTGGCGTGCCGCGAAGCCGGGGAGCAGAAACGTCCAGGCGCCGCGGGTGCGCAGCAGCTGTCCGTATCCCGGGCGGGAGGAAGCCGGCGAGGTCGTCGACGGCTCGGTGGTGACCGTGGATTCCACGGCCCGTGCCTTTCTGCCGCCTGGTAGCGCGGCCCCGGTCAGGGGCGGTGCCGAGAGCTGTCCTCTTGCGCGGAACTGCGGTAGATACCGGCGCCACTGCGGGAGGGCGTCACGGCCGCCATACGGTCGCGCCAGCTCTGCGTCAGGCAGAGTTGGTTCGATCAAGGTGCGCCTTCATCGTACAGGGATCACCGGGTCGTGACCCTGTGAAAACGAGCACCACAGCGCCGGAGCGCCTGTGAATGAACGGGTGGGTGTGAAAAGTTTGAAATACACCTATACCGGACAGAGCGTCAACGATCGGGGGCGTCCCCGTTCGTCCCCAGCCACCCGGCCAGCTTGCCGCCCCGGCCCACCGCCCGCAGGCGCCGCTCGGCGGCGTCCCGCACCGGGTCGGTGGCGACCACGAGCAGTTCGTCCCCGCGCCGCAGCACCGTCGTGGGCAGCGGCACGAACGAGGTCCCCTCCCGCACCACCAGGGTGACGGCGGCGCCGCCGGGCAGCCTCAGCTCGTTGATCTCGACGCCGTGCATCTTCGAGCCCGGCGGGATCGCGACCGACAGCAGGTGCCCCCGCAGCCGCTCCAGCGGCGCGGACTCGATGCCGAGGTCGGCGGCGGCGTCCGCGTCCCCGCCCAGGTGCAGCTTGCGGGCGAGCCAGGGCAGGGTCGGGCCCTGGACCAGGGTGTAGACGACGACCAGGACGAAGACGATGTTGAAGATCCGGCGGCTGTCCTCGACGCCGCCGACCATCGGGATGGTCGCCAGGATGACGGGGACGGCGCCGCGCAGACCGGCCCAGGACATCAGCGTCTGCTCCTGCCACGGCACCCGGAACGGCGTGAGGCAGAGCACGATGCTGAGCGGGCGGGCGATCATCGTCAGCACCAGGCCGATGACGAGGGCGGGCAGGATGTCGTCGCCCAGTTCGTGCGGGGTGACCAGGAGGCCCAGCAGGACGAACATGCCGATCTGGGCGATCCAGCCGAGCCCGTCGGCGAACCCGCGGGTGGCCGGCCAGTGGGGCAGCCGGGCGTTGCCCATCACCATCGAGGCGAGGTAGACCGCGAGGAAGCCGCTGCCATGGGCCAGGGCGCCCGCCGCGTACGCGACGACGGCGATGGCCATGACGGCGATCGGGTAGAGGCCGGAGGCGGGCAGCGCCACATGGCGCAGGCCCCAGACGCCCAGCCAGCCCACCGCGATGCCGATGGCGGCGCCGATGGCCAGTTCCAGCAGTATCTCGCCGACCAGCACGTACCAGTGCTCGACGGGACCGGCGTGCGAGAAGGCGACCACAAGGATGACCACGGGTGCGTCGTTGAAGCCGGACTCCGCCTCCAGGGTGCCCGTCACGCGCGCGGGGAGGGGGATTTTCCGCAGGACGGAGAAGACCGCGGCGGCGTCCGTGGAGGACACGATGGCCCCGACGATGAGCGCCTGACGCCACTCGAGACCGGTCAGGTAGTGCGCGGCCGCCGCCGTCACGCCGACGCTCACCGCGACGCCCGCCAGCGCCAGCGCGGTGGCGGCGGGAAGGGCCGGCTTGATCTCCTTCCACTTCGTGCCCAGACCGCCCTCGGCGAGGATCACGACCAGGGCCGCGTACCCGATGACCTGCGTCAGCCCGGCGTTGTCGAACTTGATGTCGCCGATGCCGTCCTGGCCCATGGCGACGCCGATGCCCAGGTACACGAGCAGGCTGGGGAGCCCGCTGCGCGAGGAGATCCGGACCGCTGCGACGGCGACGAGCAGGACGAGCGAGCAGACGAGCAGGAGCTCGTTGAGGTCGTGGACAGTCAGCGGCCGTTCCCTTTCCCTGGCTCACGGGCACACGCGCGTGAGCTCCGTACATAGGACACGAAGTGGCGGACTCCGTACCCAACTACTTCGTTACCTTACCTAACTCTTGACGATTTCTTGACGCTTCGCCGGTCATGATCGAACGCTCGTCCTTCCTGGTTCCCCACTCCGCGTCAAGTGGCACCGGGCCCTGCGCCTATGGTTGCTCCAGCGCTCATTCGAAGTCACAGCCCCGCCTGCCGCTCGCGTTAGGACAGCAAGGACAGCGATGCCCCCCAACACCACCGCCTCTACGGGTCAGCAGCCCGGCAAGTCCGGCAGGAAGAAGGGGCGCAAAGCCCGTCTGATCGTGCTCGTGCTCGTGCTGGCCCTCATCGGGGGCGTCGCGTACGGGGCGTACTGGTCCATCAGTACCGTTCGCGCCTCCTTCCCGCAGACCAAGGGCTCGATCTCGCTCGACGGCCTGTCGGGCCCGGTCGACGTGAAGCGCGACGGCTACGGCATCCCGCAGATCTACGCCTCCTCCGACGAGGACCTGTTCATGGCGCAGGGCTACGTCCAGGCGCAGGACCGGTTCTACGAGATGGACGTGCGCCGTCACATGACGTCCGGGCGCCTGTCGGAGATGTTCGGCAAGAGCCAGGTCGACAACGACGAGTTCCTGCGCACCCTGGGCTGGGACCGGATCGCCAAGGAGGAGTACGACAGCAAGCTGTCGGACGCCACCAAGAAGTACCTCCAGGCCTACGCCAAGGGAGTCAACGCCTACCTGGCGGGCAAGGAGGGCAAGGAACTCTCCCTGGAGTACGCCGCCCTCGGTTTCGCCAACGACTACAAGCCCGCGCAGTGGACCCCGGTCGACTCGATCTCGTGGCTGAAGGCGATGGCCTGGGACCTGCGCGGGAACATGGAGGACGAGATCGACCGCGCCCTGATGACCAGTCGTCTGGGCCCGCAGCAGATCAAGGACCTCTACCCGCAGTACCCGTACGACCGGAACAAGGCGATCGTCCAGGAAGGCCAGTACGACGAGCTGACCGGGACGTACGGGCAGGGGAGCGGCACGTCCGACGGCACCGCAGGGGCTGGAACGCCCGCCGGGGACGCGTCCGCGGCCGGAACCTCGACGGACGGCACCGCGGGCCTGCAGAGCCAGCTCTCGGGCCTCTACGGCGTCCTGGAGGACCTCCCCACGGCCGTCGGCGTGAACGGCAACGGCATCGGCTCCAACTCCTGGGTCGTCTCCGGCAAGCACACCATCACCGGCAAGCCGCTGCTGGCCAACGACCCGCACCTGTCGGCGTCGTTGCCGTCCGTCTGGTACCAGATGGGCCTGCACTGCCGCAGCGTCTCCAGCAAGTGCCAGTACGACGTCACCGGGTACACCTTCGCGGGCCTGCCCGGTGTGATCATCGGCCACAACCAGAACATCTCCTGGGGCATGACCAACTCCGGTGTCGACGTCACCGACCTGTACCTGGAGAAGCTGACCGGCGAGGGCTACCAGTACGACGGCAAGGTCAAGCCGTTCACCACCCGCGAGGAGACCATCAAGGTCGCCGGCGGCAGCGCCAAGACGATCGTCGTCCGCGAGACCAACAACGGTCCGCTGCTCTCCGACCGCAGCGACGAACTGGTCAAGGTCGGCAAGAAGGCCGCCGTCGACACCTCGGCGCCCGACCGCGGCGACGGCTACGGCATCTCCCTGCGCTGGACCGCCCTGGACGCGGGCACCTCCATGGACGCCGTCTTCGCGATGAACCGGGCGGCGAACTGGAGCGACTTCCGCGCCGCGGCCGCCCTGTTCGAGGTGCCCTCGCAGAACCTGGTCTACGCCGACACCGAGGGCAACATCGGCTACACCCTGCCCGGAAAGATCCCCACGCGCGCGGAGAACGTCGACGGCTCGATCCCGCAGCCCGGCTGGGACTCCAAGTACCGCTGGACCGGCTACATCCCGCAGGGCGAGCTGCCCTTCGAGTTCAATCCCGCGCGCGGGTACATCGTCACCGCCAACCAGGCCGTGATCGACCAGGACAAGTACCCCCACACGCTCACCACCGACTGGGGATACGGCACGCGCAGCCAGCGCATCATCGACCTGATCAAGTCGAAGACCGACGACGGCGGCAAGATCTCCACCGACGACATGCGGCAGATGCAGCTGGACAACAGCAGCGAGATCGCCAAGCTGCTGGTGCCCAAGCTGCTGAAGATCGACATCGACGACAAGGACGTCCGCGAGGCCCAGAAGCTCCTGGAGGGCTGGGACTACACCCAGGACGCCGACTCGGCCGCCGCCGCCTACTTCAACTCGGTCTGGCGCAACATCCTCAAGCTCGCCTTCAGCCACAAGCTGCCCAAGGAAGTACGGGTCAAGGGCCAGTGCCTGTGGGTCGACCCGGTGAACACCACCGGTCCGGCGGACGAGACGGAGAAGGTCCGCGAGTGCGGCCAGCGCGACGCCGAGCAGGCCCAGCCGGACGGCGGCGACCGCTGGTTCGAGGTCGTCCGCACCCTGATGGACGACGAGAAGAGCGACTGGTGGACGACGCCGAAGTCGGGCACCCGCCCCAAGGCCGACAACCGTGACGAGCTGTTCGAGCGCGCCATGATCGACGCCCGCTGGGAGCTGACCGCCAAGCTCGGCAAGGACATCGACACCTGGAGCTGGGGCCGGCTGCACCGCCTGTTCCTGAAGAACCAGACCCTCGGCACCGACGGCCCCGGCTTCCTCCAGTACGTCCTCAACCGCGGCCCCTGGAAGCTCAGCGGCGGCGAGGCGGCGGTCAACGCCACCGGCTGGAACGCCGCGGGCGGCTACGACGTGGTCTGGGTGCCGTCGATGCGGATGGTGGTCAACCTCGGCGACCTCGACAAGTCGAAGTGGATCAACCTCACCGGCGCCTCCGGACACGCCTACAGCGCCCACTACACCGACCAGACGGACAAGTGGGTCGACGGCGAGCTGCTGGACTGGTCCTTCTCCGACGGCGCGGTCGACAAGAGCACGAGCGACACCCTGGTCCTGAAGCCATGAGCGGCGGCCGGTGAACGGACGGAAGGGCGCTCAGGGCGCCGGGAAGCGGCGTACGCGCGTCGGCGTCACGACCGCGTGCACCGGCCGGTCGTGCGGCTCCGCCGGGACGTGCTCGACGACCTCCGTGTCGTACAGCAGCACCACCAGCGCCGGGTGCGCGTCCGCGCGCTCCAGGCGGGCGAGCACCCGGTCGTAGGAGCCGCCGCCGCGGCCCAGGCGCATGCCGCGCGCGTCGACCGCGAGCCCGGGCAGCAGCACCACGTCCGCGGTGGAAACGGCGTCGGGTCCGAGACGTTCCCCGGACGGCTCGAACAGGGCCATCCGGCCGCCGTGCCGGACCCGCGCGAGGGAGCCGTCGCCGCTGTACGCGCCCCAGTCGAGGTCGTTGTCGGGCAGGAGCGCGGGGAGCAGGACGCGCACGCCCCGCGCGCGCAGCGCGTCCAGCAGCGCCGGCGTGCCCGGCTCGCTCCCGACGGAGACGTACGCCGCCACCGTGCGCGCCTGCGCCAACTCGGGCAGCTCCAGCGCGCGGCCCGCCAGCGCGACCGCCGACTCCCGCAGGTCATCGGCCGTCAACCTGTTTCTCACCGCGAGGAACTCTCGCCGCAACGTTCGCTTGTCAGGCTCAGCCGGACGTCCGATCTGACGCAATGGTCGTACCCGTACCCTTTCAATACGCTCATATGAGAGCTAATTAACCGGAGCCACAGATTCACTACAAAGGCACCGGATAAGGTTGCGCGCATGACTCAGTCGCACCCTCGGATCAGCAAGGCTGTCATCCCCGCAGCAGGTCTCGGCACCCGGTTCCTGCCGGCCACCAAGGCCACTCCCAAGGAGATGCTGCCGGTCGTCGACAAGCCGGCGATCCAGTATGTGGTCGAAGAGGCCGCCTCGGCGGGCCTCGACGACGTCCTCATGATCACGGGCCGCAACAAGCGTGCCCTGGAGGACCACTTCGACCGCAACTACGAGCTGGAGTCCGCCCTTCAGAAGAAGGGCGACGCCGGCCGGCTCGCCAAGGTGCAGGAGTCCAGCGACCTCGCGACCATGCACTACGTGCGCCAGGGCGACCCCCGGGGTCTCGGCCACGCCGTGCTGTGCGCGGCCCCGCACGTGGGCGACGAGCCCTTCGCCGTCCTCCTCGGCGACGACCTCATCGACCCGCGCGACCCGCTGCTCAAGCGGATGGTCGACGTCCAGGAGCAGCACGGCGGCAGCGTCATCGCGCTCATGGAGGTCGCTCCCGAGCAGATCCATCTCTACGGCTGTGCGGCCGTCGAGCCCACCGAGGACGGCGACGTCGTCAAGGTGACCGGCATGGTGGAGAAGCCCGATGCCGCGGACGCCCCGTCGAACTACGCGATCATCGGCCGGTACGTCCTCGACCCGCACATCTTCGGCATACTGCGCAAGACCGAGCCCGGTCGCGGCGGCGAGATCCAGCTCACCGACGCCCTCCAGCAGCTCGCCGAGGACGAGAAGGTCGGCGGCCCGGTGCACGGCGTCGTCTTCAAGGGGCGCCGCTATGACACCGGTGACCGTGGCGATTACCTGCGTGCCATTGTCAGACTCGCATGCGAACGTGAAGACCTGGGCCCGGACTTCCGGACCTGGCTTCGCCGTTACGTAGCCGAGGAGATGTAGCCACTTTGAGCAGCGCCGCGCCCCGCACCACCGGCCGGGACCACCTGTGGTCGGTGGACGAACACCTGGAGGACATCCTCGCGACCGTCCGCCCCCTCGAACCCATCGAGCTGCAACTCCTCGACGCCCAGGGCTGTGTCCTGGTCGAGGACGTCACGGTGCCGGTCTCCCTGCCGCCGTTCGACAACAGCTCCATGGACGGGTACGCGGTGCGCGTCGCCGATGTCGCGGGCACGAGCGAGGAGTTCCCGGCGGTCCTGGAGGTCGTCGGGGACGTCGCCGCGGGGCAGGCGGAGCTGCTTCAGGTGGGCCCCGGCCAGGCCGCCCGCATCATGACCGGCGCCCCGCTGCCGCCCGGCGCGGAGACGGTCGTCCCCGTCGAGTGGACCGACGGCGGCCTCGGCGAGGGCCCGGTGGCCGGGATGCGCGCGCGCAGTCTCGCCCCCGAGGGCGCCTCCGGACACGTGCACGTGTACCGGCCCGCCGCGGCACGCGCGCATGTGCGCGCCAAGGGCAGCGACGTGAAGGCCGGTGACCGCGCCCTGGAGGCCGGCACCGTCCTCGGCCCGCCGCAGATCGCGCTGCTCGCCGCGATCGGCCGCGGCACGGTCCGGGTACGCCCGCGCCCGCGCGTGGTGGTGATGTCGACCGGCAGCGAACTCGTCCAGCCCGACGAGCAGTTGCGCGACGGCCAGATCTACGACTCCAACAGCTTCGCCCTCACCGCGGCCGCCCGGGACGCCGGTGCCATCGCCTACCGCGTGGGCGCCGTCGCCGACGACGCCGAGACGCTCCGCGACACCATCGAGGACCAGCTGGTGCGCGCCGACCTCATGGTCACCACCGGCGGGGTGAGCGTCGGGGCGTACGACGTCGTCAAGGAGGCGCTGCAGTCCGTCGCCGACGAGGACGAGGCGGGCAGCGGCATCGACTTCCGCAAGCTCGCCATGCAGCCCGGCAAGCCCCAGGGCTTCGGCTCCATCGGCCCCGACCACACCCCGCTGCTGGCCCTCCCCGGCAACCCCGTCTCGTCGTACGTCTCCTTCGAGCTGTTCGTCCGTCCCGCGATCCGCACCCTCATGGGCCTGGAGGACGTCCACCGGCCGCGCGCGACGGCGACCCTGACGGCGGACAAGGCGCTGACCTCGCCGAAGGGGCGCCGGCAGTTCCTGCGCGGCAGCTACGCCGACGGTGCCGTGACCCCGGTCGGCGGCGCCGGATCGCACCTGGTCGCCGCCCTCGCGCACGCCGACGCGCTGATCGTCGTCCCCGAGGACACCGAGTCCGTGGAGCCCGGCGCCGAGGTCGAGGTCGTGCTGCTCGGCTGAGCGCACGCGCGCGTGCCGGTCCTGCTCCGGTGCGCGCGCCGACTTGGCGGTACCGTGTCGCGCACAGCAGGCCCAGCGCCGCACCGCCACGGGCCCGGACCGGGAGCGCCACACAGCATGAGTACGCAGGACCGACTGACCCACATCGACGAGGCGGGCGCGGCCCGCATGGTCGACGTATCGGAGAAGGACGTGACGGCGCGCACCGCCCGCGCGAGCGGGCGCGTCCTGGTCTCGCCCCGCGTGGTCGAGCTGCTGCGCGGCGAGGGCGTGCCCAAGGGCGACGCGCTGGCCACCGCGCGGATCGCGGGCATCATGGGCGCCAAGCGCACCCCGGACCTGATCCCGCTGTGCCACCCGTTGTCGGTGTCAGGTGTGACACTGGACCTGTCGGTCGCGGACGACGCCGTGGAGATCCGGGCCACCGTGAAGACCACCGACCGCACGGGCGTCGAGATGGAGGCCCTCACCGCGGTCTCCGTCGCCGCGCTCACCGTGATCGACATGGTCAAGGCGGTCGACAAGGGAGCGGTCATCACCGACGTACGGGTGGAGGAGAAGACGGGCGGCAAGTCGGGCGACTGGAGCCGGGCATGACCGCCGGGACCCGCCGCGCCCTCGTCGTGACCGCCTCCAACCGCGCCTCCGCGGGCGTCTACGCGGACAAGGGCGGCCCCCTGATCGCCGAAGGGCTGAAGCGCTTCGGGTTCGCCGTCGACGGCCCGCAGGTCGTGCCCGACGGGGATCCCGTGGAGGCCGCGCTGCGTGCCGCCGTGGACGCCGGGTACGACGTCGTCGTCACCACCGGCGGCACCGGCATCTCACCGACCGACCGCACGCCCGAGGCGACCCGCGCGGTGATCGACCACGAGGTGCCGGGCATCGCGGAGGCGATCCGGGCGTTCGGACGCGAGAAGGTGCCGACCGCGGCGCTCTCCCGGGGACTGGCCGGGGTCGCCGGTCGCACGCTGATCGTCAACCTGCCGGGCTCCACCGGCGGGGTGAAGGACGGACTCGCCGTCCTGGAGCCCTTGCTGGTGCACGCCGTCGACCAGCTCCGCGGCGGCGATCACCCCAGACCCGGCGCCGGCAGCGGGGGTGCGAGCTGAACAGCCCTTCCTGGCCCGTCGTGCTGGCGGACGGCGATGTCGTCCTCCGGCCGATAAAGCTGCGCGACCAGCGGGCCTGGCGCGAGGTCAACCGGCGCAACCGGGACTGGCTGCGCCCCTGGGAGGCGACCATTCCGCCGCCCGCCCCCAGCGGGCCGATCACGCACCGGCCGACCTACCGCCAGATGGTCCGGCACTTGCGCTCCGAGGCGAACGCGGGCCGCATGCTGCCCTTCGTCATCGAGTACCAGGGCCGTCTGGTGGGGCAGTTGACGGTCGCCGGGATCACCTGGGGCTCCATGTGCTCGGGGCACGTCGGCTACTGGGTGGACGAGAGCGTCGCCGGCCGCGGGGTGATGCCCACGGCCGTGGCGCTCGTGGTGGACCACTGTTTCCGGACCGTCGGACTGCACCGCGTCGAGGTCTGCATTCGCCCGGAGAACGGACCGAGCCGCCGGGTGGTGGAGAAACTCGGATTCCGTGCGGAGGGGCTCCGGCCCCGTTATCTCCACATCGACGGCGCCTGGCGCGACCATCTCGTGTTCGCCCTCACGGCGGAAGAGGTGCCGGACGGGCTGCTGAGCCGCTGGCGCCGGACACACCGCACACGCAGGGGAATCCCGCACAACCCCGGTAATTGAATAAGTGTTCGAAATTGATCGCAGTGTGACCGTCTCGGCACCCTGAATTACCCGTCCTGTGCGATCTGCTGATCGCATCGGTCACAAAAAAATTTCGAAATATCAGCCAGATCGTGCGACACACCGGCTCAATTGGCAGATGGCCTCACACAAACCCCTCTACCGTGTGAGGCGTGAGCAGCAGCGGCCTCATCTACGCAGTCATTGTCGGGGCCTGGGCCGCCTACTTGGTGCCGATGTGGCTCCGTAGGCAGGACGAGCTGAACGAGGCCCGTCCGACGGAACGCTTCAGCACAGCCATCCGGTTGCTGTCCGGACGGGCCGGGATGGAGCGCCGGTACGCCAAGGACCTGCGTGCGCGCTCCGCCGACGAGGGGGAGCCCAGCGCCGTCGACCCGGACGGTGTCACCGCATCGGTGGACGTCCGGGCCTTCGCCATGCCTCCGACGCGCCCCCAGGCGCAGGCGGTGGTGCCCACGCGCGCGGAGGAGCGGGCGCAGGAGCGCGCGGAGCAGCGGGCCCAGGAGCGGGCGGAGGAGAGGGAACGGCCCGAACCGGCGCGCGCGCAGCCCGCCGCCCCGGCGCCCGAACCCGCCCCGGCCCAGCAGCCCCAGCAGCCTCAGAAGGCGGTCCCCGCCGCACGGCGCACACCGCCCACGGCCGCCGCCGAGGCAGCCGCGGCGCGCGCCCGGCGCACCAAGGTGCTCGCCCGCCGACGGCGTACCACCGTGATGCTCTTCCTCGCCTTCACCTGCGGCACGATCGTCGCCGCCGTCGGAGGGCTCGCCTTCCTGTGGGCGCCCGGCGTGCCGGCCGTGCTGCTCAGCGGATACATCGCGTATCTGCGCAGCCAGGAGCGCCGCCGCTTCGCCTACCAGATGGACCGCCGTCGTGCCGAGGTCGCCGCGCAGCGGCTGAAGGAGCGCGCGCGCCAGCCGCGCCGGCGCACCCCCGCCGACCCCGGCGCGCACCCGGAGGAGCCCGGCGAGGGACCCGCCGCGGGGACCGACCCGGGGCTGTCGGCGCTGGCCGCGGACCGGCGGGCGCTGGTCGAGCAGACCGATCACGCCGAGTGGGTCGACCAGCAGCGCGAGCGTCAGCGGCGGCCGGGGCAGGGCGACAGCTGGGACCCGGTGCCGGTGCCGCTGCCGACGTATGTGACCGCGCCGGTCGCGCCGCGGGCCACCGCCGATGTGGATCTCGGGGCGCCGGACGCGTGGAGCTCGGCGCGTTCCAGCGCGGTCGCGCCGGAGCACGAGACGGAGTCCCGCGCGGACGCGGCCGGGCAGCCGGAGGCGGCGGCCGACGAGGAGCCGGCGGACGGCGGCGGGCGCAGTGACGCCCGCCGGGCCGCGTCCGCGCGGCGGGCCCGTGAGCGGGGACGCACCCCCCTGTTCGACCAGTACGACGACGGCGGGCGGCCGCGCGCGGCCAACGAGTAGGCGCCGGGAACGGATTTCCAGGCGGGCGGATCGGGATGCTAGAGTTTCACTCGTTGCAAGGGCCTGTGGCGCAGTCCGGTAGCGCACCTCGTTCGCATCGAGGGGGCCAGGGGTTCAAATCCCCTCAGGTCCACCGCAACAACTGCACTTGAGAAATCAGGGCAGTTGATGAGATCCCGTCCGATCGGTTGATCGGGCGGGATCTTTTTGTGCCCCGAACTTGCTCCGAACTTGCCCCGAACTCCCCGCCGCCCGGGGGCGGCGGGCCCGCATCAGGGCGTGAGCGGCTTGGCGAAGCACAGGCTCAGATCGTGGAAGCGGTAGTAGCCGAACTTCGCGCACGGCTCATAGCCGCTGGAGCGGTACAGGGCGACGGCCTCCGGCTGCTTCGTGCCCGTCTCCAGCACCATGCGCAGCCGGCCGGCCGCGCGGGCGTCCTCCTCCAGAGCGGCGAGGATGCGCCGGGCGAGGCCACGGCCGCGCATGGCGTCGATCACATACATCCGCTTCAGCTCGGCGTCCCCGTCGAGGTTGCCCTCGCCGTTGGCGTCCTGGACGCGCCAGCCGCCCGAGGCGACCGGGGAGTCGTACGCGTCGTAGGCGATCAGGTACACGCCGTTCGGCCGTTCGAAGTCGGCCGGGTCCATGGGAGTGGCGTCCCCGCCGTCTCCGTAGCGGACGTCGTACTCGGCCTGGACCGCGTCGTTGAGCTTCCTGGCGTCGGGGTGGTCGAAGGGGACGCGACGTATGTGCATGCGGGCAACCGTACATTCATGGGCAGTCGGAATCTGGACTCCGTCCAGTGTGCCGGTATCGTGCCCGGGTGCTCACTGTGACCTCCGTAAATGTGAACGGGCTGCGTGCCGCCGCGAAGAAGGGCTTCGTGGAGTGGCTGGCCGGTACCGCCGCCGATGTGCTGTGCCTCCAGGAGGTGCGCGCGGAGCCCCAGCAGCTGCCCGAGGCCGTGCGCGCGCCCGAGGGCTGGCACGTCGTGCACGCGCCCGCCGCCGCCAAGGGACGCGCGGGGGTCTCCCTCTACGCGCGGCGCGCGCCCGACCGGGTCCAGGTCGGCTTCGGGTCGAGCGAGTTCGACGCGAGCGGACGGTACGTCGAGGCCGATCTGCCCGGTGTGACCGTCGCCTCCCTGTACCTGCCCTCCGGGGAGGTCGGCACCGAGCGCCAGGACGAGAAGGTCCGCTTCATGGGCGAGTTCCTGGCCTACCTCAAGGAGCTGCGCGAGCGTGCCGCCGCCGACGGGCGCGAGGTCTTGGTCTGCGGCGACTGGAACATCGCCCACCAGCAGGCGGACCTGCGGAACTGGCGCGGCAACACCAAGAACTCCGGGTTCCTGCCCGAGGAGCGCGACTGGCTCGGGCGGGTGCTCGACCCGGCCGAGGGCGGGTACGTCGACGTCGTGCGCGCCCTGCACCCGGACACCGAGGGGCCGTACTCCTGGTGGTCGTACCGGGGACGGGCCTTCGACAACGACACGGGCTGGCGCATCGACTACCAGATGGCCACCCCGGGGCTCGCGGACCGGGCGGTCAAGGTGTTCGTGGAACGTGCCGCCAGTCATGCGGAGCGCTGGTCCGACCATGCGCCGGTGACGGTGGTCTACGACCGCCGGCAGCCCTAGGACTGCCTACGACCGCTTGCGCAGCCTCCTGTCCAGGGCGAGGGACAGCTCCGCCTCCACCACGCTCTTGGCGAGGGGGCGCAGGCGGGGCAGGTCCTCCTCGGTGCCGTGGCGCAGGATCAGGTCGGCGAACAGGTCGGCCAGGACGTCGGCGTGCACGCGCAGTTCCTTGCCCGCGGCCAGGACCTCGGCCAGCGGGATGCCCTCGCGGACCAGGGCCGCCGACACCTCCAGCAGCCGGCCGCTGATGTGGACGATGTCCTGGCCGTCGGTGGCGAGATAGCCCAGCTCCAGGGCGGCGGCGAAGTTCTCCGGGGTGACCTCGCCGGCGAAGCGGTCGGCGAGTTCCTCAGGGGTGAGGCGGACCGGGATCTCCTCGGTGGGGGTGTCCATGCCGAGCAGGTCGGCGACGTCCCGGCCGTGGTCGAAGGCCTCGGCGAGGTCCGCGATGCCGCTGAGGGTGTGGCCGCGTTCCAGCAGGGCCGAGATCGTGCGCAGCCGGGCCAGGTGGCGGTCGTCGTACCAGGCGATACGGCCCTCGCGGCGGGGTGGCGGGATGAGCCCTCGTTCGCGGTAGAAACGCAGGGTGCGCACGGTGATGCCGGCCAGCCGGGCCAGCTCCTCCATGCGGTACTCGTGTCGGCCCTCGGGTCGTCCAGCGTCTTCTGCCACGCGGGAAGCCTATGGCGTACCGGGGGTAACTTTCCTTCGTCCACCCCCTACCCATGAGTACGGAGCTGCTCTACCCTCCCATTGCGCCAGTGTTTACTGGCAGAGTCGCACGGCTGTGGAGGGCTTCGGGATGACCGAACACGAGCATGTACGGGTGGCGGTGGTCGGATCCGGGTTCGGAGGGCTCGGGGCCGCGGTGCGGCTGCGGCGCGAGGGCGTCACCGACTTCGTCGTCCTGGAGCGGGCGTCGAGCGTCGGCGGCACCTGGCGGGACAACAGCTATCCCGGCTGTGCCTGTGACGTCCCCTCCCACCTGTACTCCTTCTCCTTCGCGCCCAACCCGGACTGGCCGCGCACCTTCTCCGGGCAGGAGCACATCCGCGCATACCTGGAGCACGTCACGGACGTGTTCCGGCTGCGCCCGCACATCCGCTTCGACTCGGAGGTGAAGCGGATGGCGTGGAACGCCGAGCGGCTGTGCTGGGACATCGAGACCACCAGCGGGAACCTCTCCGCCGACGTCGTCGTCTCCGCGACCGGGCCGCTGTCCGACCCGAAGGTGCCGGACATCCCGGGGCTGGACTCCTTCCCGGGCAAGGTCTTCCACTCCGCCCGCTGGGACCACGACTACGACCTGCGCGGCAAGCGCGTCGCCATGGTCGGCACCGGCGCCTCCGCCATCCAGATCGTGCCGGCCATCCAGCCGGAGGTCTCCCGGCTCACCCTCTTCCAGCGCACCCCGCCGTGGGTGATGCCGCGCATGGACCGCGCGATCAGCGGGGCGGAGCGCTGGCTGCACAAGCGGCTGCCCTTCACCACCCAGGCCCGGCGCGGACTGCTGTGGGGCATCCGGGAGTTGCAGGTCCAGGCGTTCACCAAGCGCCCGAACGAGCTGGGCCTGGTGGAGAAGCTGGCCAGGCAGAACATGACCCGCGCCATCAAGGACCCGGCCCTGCGCGCCAAGCTCACCCCCGACTACCGCATCGGCTGCAAGCGGATCCTGCTCAGCAGCGAGTACTACCCGGCGATCGCCCGGCCGAACGTCGACGTCGTCGCCAGCGGGCTCGCCGAGATCCGCGGCTCGACGGTCGTCGCCGCCGACGGCACCGAGACCGAGGTCGACGCGATCGTCTTCGGCACCGGCTTCCATGTCACCGACATGCCCATCGCGGACCGGGTCGTGGGCGCCGACGGGCAGACGCTGGCCGAGACGTGGAAGGGCGGCATGGAGGCCCTGCGGGGTGCGTCCGCAGCCGGCTTCCCGAACTGGATGACGATCATCGGGCCCAACACGGGCCTCGGCAACTCGTCGATGATCCTGATGATCGA
Source organism: Streptomyces sp. NPDC002776 (assembly GCF_053592195.1). NCBI lineage: Bacteria > Bacillati > Actinomycetota > Actinomycetes > Kitasatosporales > Streptomycetaceae > Streptomyces > Streptomyces sp. NPDC002776. The sequence continues at coordinate 345,559 of NZ_JBSFVG010000006.1, forward strand.
GAGCCAGCTCAACTACCTGGCCGACTTCCTGCGCCAGTTGGACGTGCTCGGCGGACGGGTCGCGCTCGACGCCCGCGCGGAGGCCGTGCACGCCTGGAACCGGCGGGTGCAGGAGCGGATGAAGCGCACGGTGTGGAACACCGGCGGCTGCACCAGCTGGTACCTGGACGAGAACGGGCGCAACACCACCATCTGGCCGGGCACCACGAGCGAGTTCCGGCGGGCGACCCGGCGGGTGGATCTCGCGGAGTACACCGTCGTGCGCGCCGGGGAGCACGAGGGTGCGCCGAGTGCCGCGGCCGTGGCCGAGGGGTCCGCCGGGGCCGGCGAGCGCTCGGAGGTGGACGCGTGAGCCGCCTGACGCACGTGAGCTCCGGCCCCTACGCGCCGCCCACCCCCACCCGCGAACTCACCGCGACCTCCGCCGACGGCGCGCGCCTGCACGTCGAGGTGCACGGCCCCGACGGCGCGCCCCCGGTCGTCCTCGCCCACGGCTGGACCTGCTCCACCGCCTTCTGGGCGGCCCAGATCCGCGAACTGGCCACCGACCACCGGGTCATCGCCTACGACCAGCGCGGCCACGGACGCAGCCCGGCGAGCCGGGCCTGCGGGACCGAGGCACTCGCCGACGACCTGGAAGCCGTACTGAAGGAGACCCTCGCGCCGGCCGAGAAGGCCGTGATCGTGGGGCATTCCATGGGTGGGATGACGGTGCTGGCCGCGGCCGGGCGGCCGGCCTTCCGGGAGCACGCGGCCGCCGTCCTGCTGTGCAGCACCGGATCGTCGCGGCTGGTGGCCGAGGCCACGGTCCTGCCGATGCGGGCCGGGCGGCTGCGGACGTGGCTGACCAAGCGGGTGCTCGGGTCGCGGGCGCCGCTCGGGCCGGTCACACCGCTCGCGCGGCGGATCCTCAAGTACGCCACCATGGGGCCCGGTTCGGCGCCGCACATGGTCGAGGCGTGCGCGCGGATCGTGCACGCCTGTCCGCGGGCGGTGCGGCACTCCTGGTCGCAGGTGCTGGACCTGCTCGATCTCGACCACGGCATACGGGAGATGACGGTACCGGCCGCCGTCGTCGTCGGGACCGCCGACCGGCTCACCCCGCCGGTGCACGCGCGGTCGCTGGCCGCCGCGCTGCCCGCCTGCGTCGGGCTCACCGAGCTGCCCGGCATCGGGCACATGACGCCGGTGGAGGCGCCCGAGCTGATCAGCGCCCGGATTCGTGAACTCGTCGTCACTTACGCACAGATCAAGGAGGGCGCATGAGCAGGGTGAGCCTCGAAGGACAGGTCGCCGTCGTCACCGGAGCGGCGCGGGGCGTGGGCGAACTGCTCGCCCGCAAGCTCTCCGCGCGCGGCGCGAAGGTGGCGCTGGTCGGGCTGGAGCCGGACGCGCTCAAGCAGGTCTCCGAGCGGCTGCACAGCGAGAGCGACCACTGGCACGCCGACGTCACCGACCACGAGGCGATGGCGCGGGTGGCGCGGGAGGTCAAAGAGCGGTTCGGGAAGGTCGACATCGTGGTGGCCAACGCCGGTGTCGCCTCCGGGGGGCCCTTCGTGGACTCCGATCCGGTGGCGTGGCGGCGGGTCATCGAGGTGAACCTCATCGGGTCGGCGGTGACCGCGCGGGCGTTCCTGCCGGTGCTCATGGAGAGCCGCGGCTATCTGCTCCAGATCGCCTCCCTCGCCGCCATCACCCCGGCGCCGATGATGACCGCGTACTGCGCGTCCAAGTCGGGCGTGGAGGCGTACGCGCACAGCCTGCGCGCCGAGGTCGGCTACAAGGGCGTGCGGGTGGGCGTGGGGTACCTGTCCTGGACCGACACGGACATGGTGCGCGGCGCCGACCAGGACGACGTCATGCGGGAGTTGCGGCAGCGGCTGCCGTGGCCGTCGAACAAGACGTATCCGCTGGGGCCCGCGGTCGACCGGATCGTCGCCGGGATCGAGCGCCGGTCCAGTCATGTGTACGGGCAGTGGTGGCTGCGCGGGATGCAGGGCGTGCGGGGGTATCTGCCGGCGGTCATCGGGACGGTCGGGCAGCGCGAGATGCGGCGGTTCGCGGACCGGCTGGACGGGATGCGGATCGGGCTCGTCGGGGCGGGCGGCGCGGCCGACGAACAGGAGAGGGCTACGCACCGTAACTGATCGACATGCGAAGCGTCACCGGGCATGTGAATCTGGTCGAGCTTGATCCCCTCACCCATCACGGGAGTGAAAACTCATGGGCATGAAGGACCAGTTCCAGGAGAAGTCCGAGCAGTTCTCGCAGCAGGCCAAGGACAAGATGCAGCAGGCCCGCGAGCAGGCCTCGCAGCGCGGCAAGCAGCGGGACCGCGACGAGGAGCCGGAGCGCCGCCAGCCGGAGGAGCGCGACCGCTTCGACCAGGACTTCGACGCCTGACGCTGCGCGCGAGCGGAAAGGGTGCCCCCCGATCGGAGGGCACCCTTTCTCATGCGCGGGGGTTCATGCGCGGGGCGGCAGTTGCGGCCTCGACCTGTCCGGTACCTGGGAGTAGTCCGGCGGGTCGGCCGGGGGGTTGGTCTCCAGGAGGTCCAGCGCGAGCCGCACCGCGTCGTCCAGCTGGGTGTTGCGGCCCTCCGCCCAGTCCAGGGGCGTGCGCAGGATCTCCAGGTCGGGGGTGACGCCCTTGTTCTCGATCGACCAGCCGTACGCGTCGAACCAGGCCGCGTTCATCGGCACCGTGATCACCGTGCCGTCGCCCAGCTGGTGGCGGCCGGTCATGCCGACCACGCCGCCCCAGGTGCGCTGGCCCACCACCGGGCCGAGCTTGAGGAGTTTGAAGGCGGCCGTGATCATGTCGCCGTCGGAGGAGGTCGCCTCGTCCGCCAGGGCCACCACCGGCCCGCGCGGCGCGTTCGAGGCGTACGACACCGGCTCGGCGTCGCGCGTGAGGTCCCAGCCGAGGATCGTGCGGGTCAGCTTCTCCACCACCAGTTCGCTGATGTGGCCGCCCGCGTTGCCGCGTACGTCGACGATCAGGGCGGGGCGGGACACCTCCATGCGCAGATCGCGGTTGAACTGGGCCCAGCCGGAGCCGCCCATGTCGGGGATGTGCAGATAGCCGCAGCGCCCGTCGCTCAACTCCCGTACGACCTGGCGGCGTTTGGCCACCCAGTCCTGGTAGCGCAGCGGGCGTTCGTCGATCAGCGGGACCACGGCGACCCGGCGGGAGCGTCCCTCGCCCTCGGCCGGGGTGAACGTCAGCTCCACCGTCGTACCGCCCGCCCCCGCGAGCAGCGGATACGGGCCCGTCACCGGGTCGACCGGGCGGCCGTCGACGTGGGTCAGCACGGCGCCCTCGCGGATCCCCGTCCCGGCGAGCGGGGAGCGGGCCTTGGAGTCGGAGGAGTCGCCGGGGAGGATGCGCCGGAGCGTCCAGCCGTCGTCGCGGCGCACGAAGTTGGCGCCGAGCAGGCCCTGGCGGCGCTGGTAGTGGGGCGGGCCCTCGTTGCGGCGGGCCGCGGCGACATAGGCGTGGGAGGTGCCCAGCTCGCCCAGCACCTCGCGGAGCAGATCGGCGAACTCGTCCGGGGACGCCACCTGTTCGACCAGCGGCCGGTACTGCGTTAGCACCGCGTCCCAGTCGATGCCGCACATGCCGGGGTCCCAGAAGTAGGCGCGGATCAGCCGGCCCGCCTCCTCGTACGCCTGCCGCCACTCGGCGGCGGGGTCGGCCTCGTGCAGGATGCGGCGGGCGTCGATCCACACCGTGGAGTCGCTGTCGCCGCTCTCGGTGGCGGGGACCGCGCGCAGCTCGCCCTCGTCGACCACGACGAGCCGGCTGCCGTCCCCGCTGACCGCGAACCAGTCGAGGTGCTCGACGAGTTCGGACTTCTTCGCCTTGCTGATGTGGAAGTGCTCCAGGGTCGGCCGCCCGCTGGTGTCGTCGGGGTTGGCGAACGTCTCGCCGAGCGCCCCCGAGATCGGCCAGCGCAGCCAGACCAGGCCGCCGCCCGCGACCGGGTGCAGCGCCGAGTACTTGGAGGCGGCGACCGGGAACGGCGTCACCCGGCTCTCCAGGCCCTCGGTCTCCACGGTCACCGCGCAGCTCTCGCCGCCCTCCTCCTCCAACGGGTCCAGGCCCCCGGCGGCCGGACGGCCCTCCGGGTTCAGCGCGAACGGGGAGGGGGTCGCCGAGGAGAGCGGCACCAGATACGGGCGGCAGCCGAGCGGGAAGGACAGGTCGCCGGTGTGGACGTCGTACACCGGGTCGAAGCCGCGCCAGGACAGGAACGCCAGATAGCGGCCGTCGCTGGTGAAGACCGGGTTCTCGTCCTCGAAGCGGCCGTTGGTGACGTCGATGACGAACCGGTCCTTGATCCGGGCCATCTTGATCTGGCGCAGGGAGCGGCCGATGCCGGGATGCGACCAGGTCAGCCAGCAGCCGTCGGGGGAGAACGCGAGGTCGCGGACCGGGCCGTTGGCCGACCGGATCAGCTCGGTCACCGCGCCGCCGGAGTCCTCGGTGGCGTCGAGGAGGAGGAGCCGTCCGTCGTGCGCGGCGATGGCCAGGCGCTCGCCCTCGGGGTCGCAGACCAGCTCCAGCACCCGGCCCAGCTCGCCCGAGGCCAGCCGGCGTGGCGCGCGGTCCCCGGTCGCCCGGGGAAGGTACGCGATCTCGACGGCGTCCTCGCCCTCGGCGTCGGTGACGTAGGCGACCTGGCCGACCGAGCCGAGCATCTCCGGGAGCCGGACCCGTACGCCGGGCGTGTCGGTGATCGTGCGGGCCGGGCCGTCGCGGTGGGTCATCCAGTACAGGCTGCCGCGGACGACGACGGCGCTCGCGCGGCCCGTCTCGTCGACCGAGATGCCGTCGACGTGCTGGGCGGCCGGCACCTGGTAGCGGCGCCGCCCGGCGCGCGGGCCGCTCAGCCGGACGTCGAGCCTGCGCGGCTTGTCCGCGTCGGACAGGCCGTCCACGATCCACAGGTCGCCCGCGCACTGGTAGACCACCCGGGTCCCGTCGCTCGCGGCGTGCCGGGCGTAGAAGGCGTCGTGGTCGGTGTGCCGGCGCAGGTCGGAGCCGTCGTGGGCGCAGGAGTAGAGGTTGCCGACGCCTTCGTGGTCGGAGAGGAAGGCGATCCGGTCGCCGACGAACATGGGGCAGTCCAGATGGCCGTCGAGGCCGGCCAGCAGCCGTTCGCCGTGCAGCCACAGGCGGCCCGTGGCGCCGCCCCGGTAGCGCTTCCAGGCGGCGGGTTCGTGCGGCGGGGTGCCGGTGAGCAGGAGGGTCCTGCGCTCGCCGTCCAGGTCGGCGACCTGGAGGTCGGAGACCGGGCCCCAGGGCAGTTTGCGGCCGGGGGAGCCGTCGGGGGAGACCTTGTAGGCCCAGGTGAAGTACGAGAAGGGCTCGCCGTGGGAGGCGACCGCGAGGATGTCGCTGGTCCCGTCCCGGTCCGGCGGGGTCCAGCCGGTGACCTGGGTGTCCGGGCTGCCCCAGTAGCTCAGTCGGCGGGCCGGTCCGCCCTCGGTCGGGACCAGGTGGATCTCGGGGACGAGACTGCGCCAGCTGGTGTACGCGATCTGCTCGCCGTCCGGCGAGAAGCGCGGGTGGCCCGCCTTGGTGCGGTCCACGGTGAGCCGCCAGGCGCGTCCGGGTCCGTCCAGGGGGGCCAGCCAGAGATCGTCCTCGGCCACGAAGCACAGCAGGTCACCGTTGAGATGAGGGAGGCGAAGATAGCTCACCTCCTCATGCTTTGCCCCGGGATGGGCAGGAGCAACTCGTGCGCAAGCGGACGGCGTGACCCAGAACACGTACGAAACCGTTTCGTTTCGATGGACGGCTGCGCTACCTTCGGACCGTACGAAACGAAACCGTGTCGTTCGCGAGTGGGAGAAGGTGATGAGCCATGACTCAGACCGCCACGGCACGCCGCAGTCGCATCACCCCCGAGCGGGCGGCCGAGCTCTACGGAGCCGTGCTCGACCTGCTCCGCGAGGTCGGCTACGACGCGCTGACCATGGACGCGGTCGCCGCGCGCACCAAGTCCAGCAAGGCCACGCTCTACCGCCAGTGGGGCGGCAAGGCCGAACTGGTCGCGAAGGCCGTACGGCACAGCAAGCCGGGCGGCTCCCTGGACGGGATCGACACCGGCTCGCTCAAGGGCGATCTGCACGCCCTCACCAGGCGGTCGGACGACTGCCAGATGGAGCGGGACTCCGCGCTCATGCGGGGTCTGGCCATGGCGGTGCACTCCAACCCGGACCTCCTGCGGGCGTTCCGGGAGCACCTCGTCGAACCGGAGCTGGCGGACTTGCGGCGCGTGATCCAGCGCGCCGTCGACCGCGGCGAGATCCGTCCGGACAACCCCGCGATCGAGTTCGTGATGCACATGATGATCGGCGGGTTCGCCGCCCGCACGATGATCGACGAACAGCCGCCGACCCAGGCCTTCCTCATCTCGTACATCGACGCCGTGGTCCTCCCCGCCCTCGGCGCACCCACCAGCTGACACCTCCCCAGCAAGCCCTCTCACCTGACGTCACCGCTCACGTCGCCGGGCTGATCCACCCTGCCCTGAACACCCCCACGACATGACCGGGAGTACGCCTCCGTGGCCACGTTTCTCTATCGACTCGGCCGGTTCGCCTTCCGCCGGCGCCACTTCGTCGCCCTGATCTGGGTGGCCCTGCTGACGCTCGCCGGCGTCGGCGCCGCCTCCGCGCCCGCAGCGGGCAGCGGATCCTTCTCCATACCCGGCACCGAGGCCCAGAAGGCCTTCGACCTGCTGGACGAACGGTTCCCCGGGATGAGCGCCGACGGCGCGACCGCCCGGGTCGTCTTCCAGGCGCCCGACGGCCAGAAGCTCTCGGCCGCCGACCACAAGTCGGCCGTCGAGGAGGCGGTGAAGGACCTCGGCACCGGCCCCGAGGTCGTCTCGGTCACCGACCCCTTCGCGACCAAGTCGGTCTCGAAGGACGGCAGCGTCGGCTACGCCCAGGTCCGCTACGAGGTCTCCGGCATGGAGCTGGAGGAGTCCACCAAGGAGGCCCTGGAGCACGCCGCCGAGGACGCGCGGGACTCCGGGCTGACCGTCGAGATCGGCGGTGACGCGCTCCAGGCCACGCCCGAGACCGGCTCCACCGAGATCATCGGCATCGCGGTCGCCGCCGTCGTCCTCGTCATCACCCTGGGCTCGCTGGTCGCCGCCGGACTGCCGCTGCTGACCGCCCTCATCGGCGTGGGCATCGGCGTCTCGACGATCACCGCGCTGGCCAGTGCGCTGGAGCTGGGCTCCACCACCTCCACGCTGGCCATGATGATCGGCCTCGCCGTCGGCATCGACTACGCGCTCTTCATCGTCTCCCGCTACCGCGCCGAACTGGCCGAGGGCCGGGACCGCGAGGAAGCCGTCGGCCGCGCCGTCGGAACGGCCGGCTCCGCGGTGGTCTTCGCCGGTCTCACCGTCGTGATCGCCCTGGTGGGTCTGGCGGTCGTCAACATCCCGATGCTGACGAAGATGGGCGTCGCCGCGGCCGGCACGGTCGTGATCGCGGTCCTGATCGCGCTCACCATGATCCCGGCCCTGCTCGGCTACGCGGGCCGCAAGGTGCAGCCGGCGGGCGCGCGGAGCAAGCGGTTCGGCCGCCGCAAGGCCGCCGCCGAGGACCGTCCGGCCACGCCCAACATGGGCACCCGCTGGGCGAGCTTCGTGGTCCGCCGCCCGGTCGCCGTCCTGCTGTTCGGCATCATCGGGCTCGGCGCCGCCGCGGTCCCGGTCGGCTCGCTGGAGCTCGGTCTGCCCGACGACGGTTCACAGCCCACCTCCACCACCCAGCGCCGCGCCTACGACCTGCTGTCCGAGGGCTTCGGGCCCGGCTTCAACGGCCCGCTGATGGTCGTCGGCGACGCCAAGGGCAGCGACGACCCGAAGGCCGCCGCCGCCGAGGTGGCCGACGAGATCAAGGGCCTGGACGGCGTGGTGACGGTCGCGCCGGCGACGTTCAACAAGGCCGGGGACACCTTCACCATCACCGTCGTCCCCGACTCCAAGCCCTCCTCCACCCAGACCGAGGACCTGGTCCACGCGATCCGGGACACCGGCGCCGGCGTCCAGGCCGACACGGGGACCGAGGTGCTGGTCAGCGGCACCACGGCGATGAACATCGACTTCTCGCAGAAGATGAACGACGCGCTGGTGCCGTATCTCGCGCTCGTGGTGGGCCTCGCCTTCCTCCTGCTGATCGCGGTGTTCCGCTCGATCCTGGTCCCGCTGAAGGCGGCCCTCGGCTTCCTGCTCAGCGTGCTCGCCGCGCTCGGTGCCGTCGTCGCGGTCTTCCAGTGGGGCTGGCTGTCCGGCCTCATGGGCGTGGAGGAGACCGGCCCGATCATGTCGATGATGCCGATCTTCATGGTCGGCGTGGTCTTCGGACTCGCGATGGACTACGAGGTGTTCCTCGTGACCCGGATGCGCGAGGCGTACGTCCACGGCGAGAGCCCCAGCCAGGCCGTGGTCACCGGGTTCAAGCACGGGGCGCGGGTGGTCACCGCCGCCGCGGTGATCATGATGGCCGTCTTCGCCGGCTTCATCGGCTCCTCCGAGTCGATGGTCAAGATGATCGGCTTCGGCCTCGCCATCGCGGTCTTCTTCGACGCGTTCGTGGTCCGGATGGCGATCGTCCCGGCGGTGCTGGCACTGCTCGGCAAGCGCGCCTGGTGGCTGCCGAAGTGGCTGGACCGCGCGCTGCCGAACGTGGACGTCGAGGGCGAGGGCCTGAAGGCCGCGGCCGAGGCGCACGCCGACAAGGACAAGGAGCTGGTACGCGCCTGACGTACCGCTCCTGAGCGAGACCAGCCGGTGAGGGCCGCCGTGGGGACGGCGGCGCCCTCACCGGCTTCCTCGTTCCCGCCGCCCCCGAATCCGGTCGCATGTCTCGTACACGGACCGCTAGCGTGCCCCGCATGACGACTGCCGACTCAGGAGCACACCCCCGGTTCGCCGCCGCCCTGGAGGAACTGGGGCTCGGTGCCGTGCAGGAACGGATCCGGCGCTTTCCGGAGGCCACCCGGACCGCCGCGGAGGCGGCCGCCGCGATCGGGTGCGAGCTCAGCCAGATCTGCAAGTCCCTGATCTTCGCCGCCGACGGGGTGCCGGTGCTGGTCCTGATGGACGGGGCCTCCCGGGTCGACGTGGAGCTGGTGCGCCGGGAACTCGGCGCCGGGAAGGTCACCCGGCCGAAGGCGGACGTCGTCCGGGAGACCACCGGGTACGCCATCGGCGGGGTGCCGCCCTTCGGGCACCGCACGCGTACGCGGGTGCTCGCCGACCGCTCGCTGCTCGACCACGACCTCGTCTGGGCCGCCGCCGGCACGCCGTACACCGTCTTCCCCATGGAACCCAAGACCCTGATCGCCCACGCCGGCGGCACCCTGGTGGACGTGCGCGAGCGCGACGCGTGACGCCGCTGGTCGCGGCCGCCGTCCTGCTCGCCGCGGTCACCCACGCCGGCTGGAACGCCCTCGCCCACCACATCCCCGACAAGCTCGCCGGGTTCGCCCTGATCTCCGGGGGCGGCGTGGTGATCGGGCTCGCGCTGATGCCGTTCACGGCGGTTCCGGCGGCCGGGGCCTGGCCGTATCTGCTCGCCTCCGCGGCGATCCACATCGGCTACTACGCCCTGCTGATGAGGTCCTTCCGGCTCGGCGACTTCGGGCAGGCCTACCCGATCGCCCGCGGCACCGCGCCGCTGGTCGTCACGGTGCTCGCCGCGCTCTTCGCCCACGAGGTACCGGACGGCTGGGCGGCCGCCGGTGTCGTCGTCTCCTGCGCGGGGCTGACCGGGGTCGCCCTGTGGGGGCTGCGCGGACGCCGGCCGGACTGGGCGGCGATCGGCGCGGCCCTCGCGACCGGCCTGACCATCGCGGCGTACACGGTCGTCGACGGCCTGGGCGTGCGGGCCTCGGGCTCCTCCCTCGGCTACATCGCCTGGCTGATGACCGTGCAGGGCGTGGTGATCCCGGCATACGCGCTCCACCGCTGGCGGGGCGGGACAGCCGCGGTCCTGCGGCCGTTCGCCGCGCTCGGCCTGCTCGGCGCCGCCCTGTCCGTGGCGGCCTACGCCCTCGTCCTGTGGGCCCAGACCCGGGCGGACCTGGCACCGATCGCCGCGCTGCGGGAGTCCTCGATCATCGTCGGAGCGGCGATCGGCGCCGTGTTCTTCAAGGAGAGATTCGGAACCCCGCGCATCGTGGCGGCGGGCCTGGTTGTGGTGGGGATCGGACTGATGCTGCGGGCGGGTTAGGCCCGCCCGGCGGGCCGCACGGCCACCGCGTCGATCTCGAAGAGCATGCCGGGCAGGGCGAGGGCGGCGACGCCGGTCAGGGTCTGGGCGGGCAGCCGGTCGCCGAAACGGGCGCCGATCGCCTTGCCGAGCACCTGCAGCTTCCCCGGGTCGTGGTCGACGACGTAGGTGCCGAGGCGTACGACGTGCTCGTAGCCGAGGCCGACGCCCGCCAGTGCCGAGCGCAGCCGGTCCAGGGCGAGTTCGACCTGGGTGGCGAAGTCACCGGGGACGGGGGCGCCGGAGGAGTCGGAGGCGTACTGGCCGGCGATGTGGACGGTCTCGCCGGGGGCGGAGACGGCGTGGCTGTAGCCGAAGGGGGTGGGGTCGTGGAGCGTGGCCGGGTTGGTGATCGTGCGCTCGTCGGACGTCATGATCCACTCAACGTCCCGGAACCGCCCGCCCATTCCGGGTGCGTGCGGTGGTGCGGAAGGTGGCTGGAGGAGCACCCTGGAAGCAACGGTTCCGGAGGTGATCGTCATGATGCGGACCACAGTGGGATGGCACGTCGAGATGGAGTTCAGCGAGGACGACCAGCACACGCGCGCGGCGGCGATGGTGCGTCTGCCCGACGGGTCCGAGGTACGGGCCCAGGGCCACGCGAGCCGCCACCACACCGACGCGAATCAGCCACGGGTCGGTGAGGAGATCGCCGGGGCGCGGGCGCTGAACGAACTCGCCATGCAGCTGCTGACGAAGGCGCACGGGGAGATCGACGCGGCGTCGGGGCGGGCCTCGCACCCGATCCACGTATGAGGTGCGAGGGCTGAGGGTCACGCGCCCCGCGTGAGCGACTCCCGTACCGCTCGCACCAGTGCCTGCGCGCGGGGGTCAGCCGTCACCGTCTTGCGGAAGCCGTTGGTGACATAGCCGAAGGCGATGCCCGAGGCGGGGTCGGCGAAGCCGAGCGAGCCGCCGCGGCCGGGGTGGCCGAAGGAGTCGGGGGACAGGAGCGGGGACGCGCTGCCGTGCAGCATGAACCCGAGGCCGAAGCGGGTGTTGACGACCAGCACCCGGTCCGGGCCGGCCGACTCCTCCGCGCGGGCGAGCCGGGCGGTGGCCTCGTCGAAGAGCCGGACGCCGTCGACCTCGCCGATCAGCGCCGCGTAGACGCGGGCGAGGCCGTCGGCGGTCGCTATGCCGTTGGTGGCGGGCAGCGCGGTCGCCCGGTACGCCGGGTCGTTCTGGTTCGGGAAGGGGGTGATCGCGGCGAAGGCCCGGCGGGTGAGCGAGCCGGGGTCGGCGTACGCCTCGGTCACCGACCGCTTGGGCCGGGCGCGCAGCACCGCACCGGAGGAGGGCTCGGGGCCGTCGACCCGGCCGACCCGTCCTGCCCGCCCCGCGGCTTCCTCCGCGGCGGGCAGCCCCAGCCAGAAGTCGGCGCCCAGCGGCCCGGCGAGGTGCGCCGCGATCCACTCCCCGGCGCCCTGCCCGGTCACCCGGCGCACCAGCTCGTCGAGCAGCCAGCCGTAGGTCAGCGCGTGATAGCCGTGGGCGCTGCCCGGCTCCCACGCCGGGGCCTGCGCGGCGACCGCCTCGGGCCCCTTCGCCGGGTCCAGCGCCTCCGCCGGGCTGAGCGGACGGTCCAGCACCGGCAGCCCGGCCCGGTGGCCCAGCACGTGCCGGACCAGCACCCGCTCCTTGCCCCGCGCCTTGAACTCCGGCCAGTACTCACCCACCGGCGCGTCCAGGTCCAGCAGCCCCCGCTGCCGCAGCAGCAGCGGTACGGCGGCGGCGACGCCCTTGGTCGCCGAGCGCACGACCTGCGCGGTGCCGCGCTGCCAGGGGGCGGTGCCGTCGATGTCCTTGGTGCCGGCCCACAGGTCGGCCACCTTGCGGCCGTCCCGGTACACGGCCACCGCGGCGCCCCGCTCCCCGAGCGCCGCGAAGTTCCGTGCGAACGCCTCCCGGACCGGCTCGAAGCCCTCGGCCACTGTGCCGTTCACGTCCACGCCCGTACTCCTCGTCCCGCCGCCCGGTGCCTGCTTCTCCCCTTCACCCAAGCAGGATCGTCACGCCGATGTTCCCGCGGGTCCCGTCGGAGCAGGGGCGGCCGGGACGGCACGCGGGTCGAAGCCGAAGGGCAGCTCCAGCCGGTGCGCCCGCATCAGGTCCTCGTCCGCGAGCAGTTCCCCGGTCCGGCCGTCCGCGGCGATCACCCCGTCGCTGAGGACCAGCGCGCGCGGGCACAGCTCCAGCGCGTAGGGCAGATCGTGGGTGACCATCAGCACGGTCACGTCCAAGGAGCGCAGGATGTCGGCCAGTTCGCGGCGGGAGGCGGGGTCGAGGTTGGAGGACGGCTCGTCCAGGACCAGGATCTCCGGTTCCATCGCCAGCACCGTCGCCACCGCCACCCGGCGGCGCTGCCCGAAGGACAGATGGTGCGGCGGCCGGTCCTTGAACGCGGCCATGCCGACCTGCTCCAGCGCCCGGTCCACGCGCTCCTCCAGCGCGGCCCCCTTCAGCCCGGCCGCGGCGGGACCGAAGGCCACGTCCTCCCGGACCGTCGGCATGAAGAGCTGGTCGTCGGGGTCCTGGAAGACGATGCCGACCTTGCGCCGGATCTCCGCCATGTGCTCCCGCCCGACCGGCAGCCCCGCGACCTTCACCGTGCCGGTGCCGCCGGTCAGGATGCCGTTGAGGTGCAGCACCAGGGTGGTCTTGCCGGCGCCGTTCGGGCCGAGCAGCGCGACCCGTTCGCCGCGTGCGACGCGGAAGTCGACGCCGAACAGGGCCTGGTGGCCGTCGGGGTAGGCGAAGGCGAGGCCGGAGACCTCCAGAGAAGCTGTCACAGCGTCCATCCCAGCAGACATACGACGAGGGCGGCGAGGGGGAGGGTGAGCGCGTACGTCCACTGCGCCCGGGACGCGGTCACCTCGTCGATGACCGGCATGGCACCGGCGTACCCGCGGCTGATCATGGCCAGGTGCACGCGCTCGCCGCGTTCGTAGGAGCGGATGAACAGGGCGCCCGCCGTCTTCGCGAGCACCCCCCAGTGCCGCACGCCGCGCGCCTCGAACCCGCGCGATTCGCGTGCGATGCGCATGCGCCGCATCTCGTCGGTGATGACATCGCCGTAGCGGATCATGAAGGACGCGATCTGGACCAGCAGGGGCGGGAGCTTCAGGCGCTGCAGGCCGAGCAGCAGCTCGCGCAGCTCGGTGGTGGACGCCAGGAGCACCGACGCGGCGACGCCGAGGGTACCCTTCGCCAGCACGTTCCACGCGCCCCACAGGCCGCTGACGCTCAGCGACACGCCGAGCACCTCGACCCGCTCGCCCTCCGCCACGAACGGCATCAGCACCGCGAACGCGACGAAGGGCACCTCGATCAGCAGCCGCTTGAGCAGGAAACCGGCGGGCACGCGCGCGACGCAGGCGACGCCGGCGAGCAGTACGGCGTACAGGCCGAACGCCCACATCGCCTCCCGCGGGGTGGACACCACGACCACCACGAACGCGATCGTCGCGGCGAGCTTGGTGTGCGGCGGCAGGCCGTGCACGGGGGAGTGCCCGTGCCGGTAAAGCTTGTGGGCGTGCCCGGCGCCCATGTCAGACGCTCGTGCTCACGGGCGAGGCGTCCTCGTGCGCGCGCCGCCTGCGCACCGTCCAGAACACCGCGGTGCCCGCGACGACCGTGACCCCGACGCCGATGACGCCCGCCAGCCCCCCGGACAGGCGGGCGTCATCCACGTCCTTCACGCCGTAGTCCGCCAGCGGCGAATCGGCGTAGGCGTGCTCCTCGGCCTTCTCGTCGATGCCGTTGTCGGCGGCGACCTTCTCCAGACCGTCCGGATCGGCGGAGGCGTAGAAGCTGACGACGCCGGCGAGGACGAGGGAGGTGGCCAGGCCCGAGATCCACAGCGTCCGGCGGGAGGCGCGCGCCGCGACGGGCGCCGCGTCCGCCCCGTCGGCCGCCGGGACGTCGACCAGCTCGCCGTCGACCCGCAGCCGCAGCCGCTGACGCAGGTCACGCGCGCCGTACACGAGGTCGGGGCGTACGGCGATCACCGCGCCCACGGTCAGTGCCGTGATCGCCGCCTCGCCGATGCCGATCAGGAGGTGCACGCCGACCATGGCGCCCGCGACCTTGCCGATGGAGACGTCCGTGGTGCCGCCGATCGCGTACATCAGCGTGAAGGCGAGTGCCGCCGCCGGGACCGAGACCAGGGCGGCGACGAAGGAGGCGACGGTCACCGAGCGGCGGGTGCGCGGCAGCAGCTTCACCAGGGCGCGGAAGACGCCGTACGCCACGACCGTGGTGACCACCGCCATGTTGGTGATGTTCACGCCGAGCGCGGTCAGGCCGCCGTCCGCGAAGAGGATGCCCTGCATCAGCAGCACCACGGACACGCACAGTACGCCCGTGCAGGGGCCGACGAGGATCGCGGCGAGCGCGCCGCCGAGCAGATGGCCGCTGGTGCCCGCGGCGACGGGGAAGTTCAGCATCTGCACCGCGAAGATGAACGCGGCCACCAGGCCGGCCAGCGGCGCGGCGCGCTCTCCCCCCTGCTCGCGCCGCGCGCCGCGCAGGCTCACGGCGACCGCGGCGGCGGCGACCGCTGCGGTCGCGACCGACGTGGGGGCGTCTATGAATCCATCAGGCACATGCACCGTTCGATGATAGTGGCTTGTTGCGAACGTCTTGCAAGAGCGTGTGGAGGTGAACAACCCGCGCGGGGTCTCCGGGCGCAGGGTCTCCGGCCCCCACGGGCGCCCGGCGGAAAATATGCGACATTGGAGAGGAAGCGGATCCACAGCTTTCGCACAGGTCGCTCAGCGTAAGGGGCCGTCCGATGTCCGTAGTCGAGCAGTACGCACGAGCCCACATCGTCACGGACACCGACGTCCGCGTGCAGGAGGACCGGGACGCGGTACCGGTCGTCCTGCGCTACGACCCCGACCGTGACCCCCGCGCGGTGCGGTTCGGACTGCCCGGGGCGCACGAATGGACGTGTGACCGGGCGCTGCTGGAACAGGGGCTGCGCGCCCCGGCCGGCAGCGGCGAGGTGCGGGTGTGGCCGTGCGGCCGGGTGCAGGCGGTGGTGGAGTTCCACTCCGCGCAGGGCGTCTCGGTGGTGCAGTTCGAGACCAAGACCCTGCTGCGCTTCCTGCGCCGCACCTACATCGCGGCCGCCGAGCCCGTACGCGGCTGAGTCAGCCGCCCAGCTTCAGCAGCGCGGCCACGATCGGCCCCGCCGTCTCCCCGCCGTGCCCGGCCGCCTGGACGACGCCCGCGGCGGCGAGGTCGCCCCGGTAGGCGGTGAACCAGCCGTTCGGCTTCTTCTGGCCGTCGACCTCCGCCGAGCCGGTCTTGGCGCCGACGTCACCGCTCACCCCGGCCATCGCCTCGGCCGCCGTGCCATAGGCCGCCGTATAGGCCATCAGGTCGCGCAGCTGGGACAGCGTGCCGGCGGACATCGTGCGCGAGGCCGTGGCGAGCTCGCGGCCGTCCACCTCGGGGGAGACCAGGTAGGGCTGGCGGAAGACGCCCGACTTCACCGTCGCGGACACCGACGCCATGTTCAGCGGGTTCATCCGCACCCCGCCCTGGCCGATCAGCTCGGCCGCCATCTGCGCCTGCGACTGCACCGGGACGGCACCGTCGAAGGTCGAGACGCCCACGGACCAGTTGTTCAGGCCGAGGCCGAACACCTGCTGGGCCTGCTTGGTGAGGCTGTCGTCGTCCAGCTCGGGCGCCTGGCTGATGAAGGCCGTGTTGCAGGAGCGCGCGAAGCTCGCCTTGAAGGTGCCGCCCTTGATCAGGAACTTGTCGTCGTTCTGGAACTTCCAGCCGCCGTACGTGAAGTACTTCGGGCACGGATGCGCCTTGTCCGCCGAGGCCAGGCCCTTCTCGATGAGCAGCGAGGAGGTGATGACCTTCATGGTGGAGCCCGGCGCCAGGGAGCCCTGGAAGGCGGTGTTGAAGCCCTTGGAGGCGTTCGCGGCGGCCAGGATCTCGCCGGTGGAGGGGCGCAGCACGACCACCGAGGAGCGCGCCCTCTCGGCGACCTGCTTCTCGGCGGCGGCCTGGAGGGCCGGGTCCAGCGTCGTCTTCACGGTGCCCGGCGTGCCCTTGCTGAGCTCCAGCAGGGTCTTCTCCGCCGCCTCGGACTTCTTGGCGCGGACCACGCGCAGCTCGATGCCCGCCTTGCCGCCCGCCGTCTTGCCGTACTTCTCGCGCAGCGAGTCCAGGACGGGGCCCAGCGAGGGGTACTTCGCGGTCGTCAGTTCGCCGCCCTCCCGGTCGAGCGCCTTGACCGGCGGGGTGCCGGACTCGCCGGTGACCAGGGTGTCGCCGTCCTTGAGGCCGGGATGGACGACGGACGGCCGCCACGCGACGACCGGTTCGCCGTCGGTCTGCCGCCGTACGACGGTCAGCGCGCTGTCGTAGGCCAGCGGCTTGCTGAGCTTGCCGTGGGTCACCGTGCCCTTGACGGAGAAGGGGACCTCGGCGCCGGTGGGGGTGCCCGCGGTGAGCGTGACGTCCCGGACCCGGGCGTCCTCGGTGAAGCCGGTGAGCAGCTTGCGGGCCGCCGCCGCGTCGTCCGTGGCCGCGGCCGCCCCGGCGACGCTGCCCTGCTGCCAGGCGGTGAGGAAGGCGCGGGAGGCGGTGGTGACCTCCTTGGCGGACAGCGGGCCCGTCTTCACCCTCTTCTCGCCCGCGGAGGTGCTGCGCCCGCGGTCCTCGGCCGCCGAGGAGCCGCCGTACAGCGCATAGCCGGCCACGGCCGCGCCGACGGCGACCACGGCGATGGCCCCGCCGGCCAGCACCGCGGGACTCGTCTTCCGTCGCTCGGCGACGCGCCTTCTCTTGCCCACTGTCTTCCGATCCTCCGCGAGATCCCGAGGTCCCCGTCAGCCCAACGACGGGACCACCCTAGAGTCCCGGAACCCGGCGGGTGACGTCAGCCACCCGCCGCCAGCACCGCCTTCACGATCGGGCCCGCCGCCTCGCCGCCGCGTCCGCCGGACACGCTCATCGCCGCCGCGGCGATGTCATTGCGGAAGCCGGTGAACCAGCTGTTGGCGGTCTGTCCGTCCACCTCGGCGGAACCGGTCTTGGCGCCGATGTCGCCACCGAGCCCGGCCATCACGTCCCGGGCGGTGCCCTGGGTCGCGGTGAGCCGCATCATCTGCTTGAGCTGGGCGGCGGTGTCCGGCCGCAGGCCCTGGGCGGTGGCCAGGGGCCGGTCGTCCAGGTCGGGGGAGACGAGGTACGGCTGCCGGAAGGTTCCGGTGATCGCGGTGGCTGTGACCGACGCCATGTTCAGCGGGCTCATCTGGACCTGGCCCTGGCCGATGGCGTTGGCCGCGCGGTCCGGTCCGGTGGAGGCGGGCACGCTGCCGTCGAAGGAGGAGATGCCGGTCTTCCAGTTGTCCTTGCCGAGCCCGAACCGCTCCTGCGCCTCCGCGGTCAGCGAGGCGTCGGTCAGCGGCTCCTCGTCGACGAGCTTGATGAAGCCGGTGTTGCAGGAGCGCATGAACGTGTCGGCGAGCGTGGCGCTCTCGTTGGCGGCGAGGCCGGGCAGGTTCTTGAAGGTCTGGCTCTGCCAGGTGGCGGTGTCCGGGCAGGGGGCGGGGCCGTTCATCGAGGCGACACCGTTGTCGATCAGCATCGCCGCGGTGACGATCTTCATCGTGGAGCCGGGCGCGACCCGGCCCTCGAAGGCGGCGTTGAAGGCGTCCGCACGGTGGTTCGCCACCGCCAGCACCTCGCCCGTGCTCGGCTTGACGGCCACCACCGACGACTCGGCGTAGCTCTTCACCGCCCGCTCGGCCGCCGCCTGCACGCCCGCGCTCAGCGTGGTGCGCAGCGTGCCCGCCTTGCCCTCGGCGAGCGTGAGCAGCGGGGTGTCGGCGACGTCCTCGGCGGCGTGCCGGATCACCAGCTCGACGCCGGGCGTGCCGCCGGCCTTGTCGCCGTAGCGGTCGCGCAGGGTGTCCAGGACGGGGCCGAGCGAGGGGTACTTCGCCTTCGTCAGCACCTGTCCGTCGCGGTCCACGGCCTCGATGGGCGGGCTCTTCGATTCACCGGTGACGAGGGTGTCGTCCTTCTTCAGCTCCGGGTGGACCACGGCCGGATCCCAGTCGACCAGCGCCTTGCCGGAGGTCTTTCCCCGCACGACCTTCAGCTCGCTCCGGTAGGTGAGCGGCTTGCTCTTCCCGTCGTACGACACCTTCGCGTCGACGGTGAAGGGCACGACCCCGCCGTTCGCCGCACCCGGCGTGATCTTCACGCCGGTGATGTGCGCGGCCTGCGCGTACGCGGTCAGCAGCGGCCGGGCCGCCTGGTCGAAGTTGGTGTACGACGCCGCCTCGGCCGCCTGCCCCTTCTCCCAGGCCGCGAAGAACTTCCCGGCCGTCTCCTCGACCTCGTCCCCGCTCGGCGGCCCGGTCCGCGCGACCGCGGGCCCGCTACCGTCGCCGTCCAGCGCCGACACCACGTTGTAGGCGCCGTATCCGGCGCCCCCCACCATCACCGCGAACACTCCCCCGATGACGGCGGCCTTCACCCCCTTGCCCATTGGGCTGTCCCTCCCCGTTTCCCCAGTGGTCTTCGCACTGTAAAGGCAGGGTGTGACAGCGGGGGCGGGTGTTCCCGGATTGTTGCTATACCCAGGTATCCAGCCACATGCGGGAACGCCAGTCGTCGATGGGGATGGCGGTGCCGGTGAAGATCGGCCAGAAATAGATGAAGTTCCAGGCGATCAGCAGCACCAGCACGCCCGCGCCGGTCGCCCCCGCCACCCGGCGGGTCTCGCTCGACTTCGGCGGTCCGACGATCGCGCCGAGCAGCATCGCGACGGCCAGGCACAGGAAGGGCAGGAACACCACGGCGTAGAAGAAGAAGATCGTCCGCTCCTGGTACATGAACCAGGGCAGATAACCGGCCGCGATGCCACAGGCGATGGCGCCAGCCCGCCAGTCGCGGCGGAAGAACCAGCGCCACAGCACGTACAGCACCGCGAACGCGGCCACCCACCACAGCAGCGGCGTGCCGATCGCCAGCACCTCGCGCGCGCATTTCTCGCCCGCGTCGACCGGGCAGCCGTCCTTGCCGGGCGCGGGGGACTCGTAGAAGTACGAGACCGGGCGGCCGGTGACGAGCCAGCTCCACGGGTTGGACTCGTACGTGTGCGGCGAGGACAGGCCGACATGGAAGTCGTACACCTGGGACTCGTAGTGCCACAGGCTGCGCCACCAGTCCGGGAAGAGCCACGACCAGTCGCTGTTCTTGCCGTCGGTGGCGGCCCAGTTGCGGTAGTAGCCGCCGGAGCCGTCGGCGGGGGAGAGGATCCAGCCGGTCCAGGACACGATGTACGTGAGGACCGCGACCGGCACGGTGGCCAGGAACGCGAAGCCCAGGTCATGCTTGAGCACCGCCGCATGCGGGCGGCGGGCGCCCGCCACCTTGCGGGAACCGACGTCCCACAGGACCGTCAGCAGGCCGAACGCGGCCAGGATGTACAGGCCGTTCCACTTGGTGCCGATGGCCAGGCCCAGCATCAGGCCGGCCGTCCAGCGCCAGGGGCGCCATCCCAGGCGCAGGGTCTCGGCGAGGTGCGCGTCCGGGCGGACCCGGCCGTCGGCGTCCGCGGGCAGGGCGGCGGCGAGTTTCTCGCGCGCCTTGTCGCGGTCGATGACCAGACAGCCGAACGCGGCCAGCACGAAGAACATCAGCACGCCGTCGAGCAGCGCGGTGCGGCTCATCACGAAGTGCAGTCCGTCCACCGCCATCAGGGCGCCCGCGAGGCAGCCCAGGAAGGTGGAGCGGAAGATCCGGCGGCCGATGCGGCACAGCATCAGCACGGACAGCGTGCCGAGCAGCGCGGTCATGAACCGCCAGCCGAACGGGTCGAACCCGAACATCAGCTCGCCGAGCCCGATGACGTACTTGCCGACCGGCGGGTGCACGACGTACGCCGCGTCCGACGGGAGCTGGACCTTGTCGCCCATGGACAGGACCAGGTCGTTGGCGTTCTTGTCCCAGTTGACCTCGAAGCCGCGGTGGACGAGCGTCCAGGCGTCCTTGGCGTAGTACGTCTCGTCGAATATCACCGCCTTCGGGCTGCCCAGGTTCCAGAACCGCAGCACGCCGGCGAACAGCGTGATCAGCAGCGGACCGCCCCAGCCCGACCAGCGCACCAGCCGGTCGGCGAGCGTCGGCGGCAGCCCGAGCACCGCCCACAGCCGCGGACTGGGCTGCACGTACGGCGGCACCAGGCGGTCGCGGACGTCGGCTCTGGCCCCCGCCGAGTATCCGAATCGGCGCAGCCGCTGCTGCCACGAGGGCCGCTGGTCGTGCGGCGCCTGGCCCTGCCGGGTGTCCGTGGAGTCCATGGACGACGCTGTACTGGTCACCGCGCCATCGTAGGGAACCCTTCTGTGGGAGTCCCGCGCATGGCGCCTGCGAGGATGGAAACGTGACAGGAACCCTTGTTTTGGCAGGCACCCCGATCGGCGACATCACCGACGCCCCGCCCCGGCTCGCCGCGGAACTCGCCGGCGCCGACGTCGTCGCGGCCGAGGACACCCGGCGGCTGCGCCGGCTGACCCAGGCGCTCGGCGTCACGCCCAAGGGGCGGGTCCTGTCCTACTTCGAGGGCAACGAGTCCGCCCGGACCCCCGAACTCGTCGACGAACTGCTGGGCGGCGCGCGGGTGCTGCTCGTCACCGACGCGGGGATGCCGTCGGTGTCCGACCCCGGGTACCGGCTGGTCGCCGCGGCGGTCGAGCGGGACATCAAGGTCACCGCCGTGCCCGGGCCGTCCGCCGTGCTCACCGCGCTCGCGCTGTCCGGGCTGCCCGTGGACCGGTTCTGCTTCGAGGGGTTCCTGCCGCGCAAGGCGGGCGAGCGGTTCTCGCGGCTGCGGGAGGTCGCCGAGGAGCGGCGCACGCTCGTCTACTTCGAGGCCCCGCACCGCCTCGACGACACCCTCGCCGCGATGGCGTCCGTCTTCGGCGAGGAGCGGCGGGCCGCGGTGTGCCGGGAGCTGACCAAGACCTACGAGGAGGTCAAGCGCGGCCCGCTGGCGGAGCTGGCCGCATGGGCGGCCGAGGGCGTGCGTGGCGAGATCACCGTGGTCGTGGAGGGCGCGCCGGAGAAGGGACCCGAGGAGATCGGCCCCGAGGAACTGGTGCGCCGGGTGCGGGTGCGCGAGGAGGCGGGCGAACGGCGCAAGGAGGCCATCGCGGCGGTGGCGGCGGAGGCGGGCCTGCCCAAGCGGGTCGTCTTCGACGCGGTGGTGGCGGCCAAGAGCCGCTGACGGGGGCGGGGGGCTGGGCTTGCTGGCGGGGTGAGGGCGGTCTGGGTTCGCTGGCGGGGTGGTGACGGTCTGGAGTCGCTGGCGGGGTGATGACGGGCCTGCAGCCGCTGGCGGGGTGGTGGCGGGCCTGGAGCCGCTGGCGGGGTGGGGGCGGTCTGGAACCGCTGACGTGGTGGGGGGGGTCTGGGCTTGCTGGTGGGGGTGGCGGGCCGTGGGATGGGCGGTGGGCGCGGACTCGATTTCGGCCGGTTCGACGCGGAAGCCGCGGATCTTGGCCTGGTCGTCGGCCGGCCGAGGTCAAGAGCCGCTGGCGAGGTGGTGGCGGTCTGGAGTCGCTGACGGGGTGATGACGGGCCTAGCCGCTGATGCGGTGGTGGCGGCCGAGAGCCGCTGACGTGGTGGTGGCCGAGAGTCGCCGGTGCCCCCTTTCGTAGGATCGGGGCATGCCTTCCTCCAGCGACAAGAACGCGGCGCCGCCGCTCCCGGAACCGCTCCGGGTGCCGGTCGCCGACTCCCACACCCACCTCGACATGCAGTCCGGCACCGTGGAGGAAGGGCTCGCCAAGGCCGCGTCGGTCGGGGTGACGACGGTCGTGCAGGTCGGCTGCGACGTACGCGGCTCGCAGTGGGCCGCGGACACGGCGGCCGCGTTCCCGGAGGTGCACGCGGCGGTCGCCCTGCACCCCAACGAGGCGCCGCGCATCGTCCACGGCGACCCCGACGGCTGGTCCCGGCAGGGGGCCCGCGAACCGGGCGGCGACGCCGGGCTCGACGCGGCGCTCGCCGAGATCGACCGGCTGGCCGCGCTGGAGCACGTGAAGGCCGTCGGCGAGACGGGCCTCGACCACTTCCGCACCGGTGACGAGGGCAAGGAGGCGCAGGAGCGCTCCTTCCGCGCCCACATCGAGATGGCCAAGCGGCACGGCAAGGCGCTGGTCATCCACGACCGCGACGCGCACGCGGACGTCCTGCGGGTGCTGAAGGAGGAGGGCGCGCCGGAGCGGACCGTCTTCCACTGCTACTCCGGTGACGCCGAGATGGCGGAGATCTGCGCCGCGGCCGGATACTTCATGTCCTTCGCCGGCAACGTCACCTTCAAAAACGCCCAGAACCTGCGGGACGCGGTGGCCGTGGCCCCGCTGGAGCTGCTGCTGGTGGAGACCGACGCCCCCTTCCTGACGCCGGCGCCCTACCGCGGACGGCCCAACGCCCCCTATCTCATTCCGGTCACGGTGCGCGCGATGGCCGCGGTGCGCGGGATCGACGAGGACGCGCTGGCGACGGCCCTCGGCGCCAACACCGCCCGCGCCTTCGGCTACTGACACCCCTACCGGCTCGCGACGGTGTGTAGTCGCGTCGCTTTGGAGAGTGACACTCGCTCCGCTAGGTTCTGGGGGCCCGATCGGGACCCCTCTGGCCCACTGGAGCGTGGCGACGTGAGCAGCAGGTCGCAGTACGAGACGTACCCGCCGCAGGCGTACGGCGGATTCGACGCGCCCCCCGGTGATCTGCACAGCGCGGAGACGCTGGCGTACGGGGTGGCCGGACCGTACGAGCCGTGGGTGCCCGAAGAGGAGGCGCTCGCGCCGGTGGTGCGAGCCGCTCCGGTACGGCGGGGCACGCGTCGGCGCAAGGGCCGCTACCAGGGGAGTGCGGACGGCTCCGTGCGCCGGCTGCTGCCGCAGGCGCTGGTGGTCGCGTTCCTGGCGGGCGGCACCACCGCCTTCGTCGCCAAGGACAAGGCGATCGAGCTGAACGTCGACGGCCGCCCGCGCACCCTGCACACCTTCGCCGACGACGTCACCGAACTGCTCGCCCAGGAGGGGGTGGAGGTCGGGGCGCACGACGTGGTCGCCCCCGCCCCCGGGACGGAACTCAGCAGCGGCGACGAGGTCGCGGTGCGCTACGGGCGCCCCGTGCGGCTCACGGTCGACGGACAGCGGCGCGAGGTGTGGACGACGGCACGCACCGTCGAGGAGGCGCTCGGGCAGTGGGGGGTGCGGGCGGAGGGGGCCTATCTGTCCGCCGCGCGCTCCACGCGGATCGGCCGGGCGGGGCTCGCGCTCGACGTGCGCACCGAGCGCTCCGTGACGATCATGGCGGACGGCCGGGCCCGTACCGTACGCACCAACGCGGCGACCGTCCGGGAGGTCGTCGAGGAGGCCGGGATCACCCTGCGCGGACGGGACGCCACCTCCGTGCCGCCCGGGAGCTTCCCGCGCGACGGGCAGACGGTGACCGTGCTGCGGATCACCGGCACGAAAGAGGTCCGCGAGGAGGAGATCCCCTTCGACGTCAGGCGCAGCGAGGACCCCTCGCTGTTCCGGGGCACCGAGGTCGTCGAGCGCGCCGGGCAGCCCGGGCTGCGCCGGGTCACGTACTCCCTGGTCACCGTCAACGGCGTCCGGCAGAAGCCGCGGCGCCTCGGCAGCGAGGTGGTGCGCGAGCCCCGGACCCAGGTGGTGAAGGTGGGGACGAAGCCCATGCCGACGTCCGTGCGGGGGGCGGACCACCTGAACTGGCAGGGCCTTGCGGCGTGCGAGTCGGGCGGGCGCCCCCAGGCGGTGGATCCGTCGGGGACGTACGGGGGCCTGTACCAGTTCGACACGCAGACCTGGCGGAGCCTCGGCGGCAGCGGACGGCCCCAGGACGCACCGGCCGCGGAGCAGACCCTGCGCGCGAAGAAGCTGTACGTCCAGCGCGGGGCGAGCCCCTGGCCGCACTGCGGGGCGCGGCTGCAGGGGTGAGGGCGCCCGCTTCCCGGCCCGTACCCTTGTCCCGTGAGCAGCAGCCCCACCCCCGACGCCCTTCTGGGCCCCGCCGACATCCGTGAACTCGCGGACGTGCTCGGCGTGCGGCCCACCAAGCAGCGTGGTCAGAACTTCGTGATCGACGCGAACACCGTGCGCCGCATCGTCCGCACCGCGGACGTGCGGCCCGACGACGTGGTCGTGGAGGTCGGGCCCGGGCTCGGTTCGCTCACGCTCGCGCTGCTTGAGGTGGCCGACCGGGTCACCGCCGTGGAGATCGACGACGTCCTCGCGGGCGCGCTGCCCGCCACCGTCGCCGCCCGGATGCCCGACCGCGCCGACCGGTTCGCGCTGGTCCACTCCGACGCGATGCACGTCACCGGGCTGCCGGGCCCCGCCCCGACCGCGCTGGTGGCGAACCTGCCGTACAACGTCGCCGTACCCGTGCTGCTGCACATGCTCGACACCTTCCCGAGCATCGAGCGCACCCTCGTGATGGTGCAGGCGGAGGTCGCCGACCGGCTCGCCGCGGCGCCCGGCTCGAAGGTGTACGGCGTGCCCTCCGTGAAGGCGAACTGGTACGCCGAGGTCAAGCGGGCCGGAGCGATCGGCCGCAAGGTCTTCTGGCCGGCCCCGAACGTGGACAGCGGGCTGGTGTCGCTCGTCCGCCGCGGTGAGCCCGTGAAGACCACCGCCTCCAAGAAGGAGGTGTTCGCCGTCGTCGACGCCGCCTTCGCGCAGCGGCGCAAGACGCTCAGGGCCGCGCTCGCGGGCTGGGCCGGGTCCGCGCCGGCCGCCGAGGCGGCGCTCGTCGCGGCGGGCGTCTCCCCGCAGGCGCGCGGAGAGGCCCTGACGGTCGAGGAGTTCGCGCGGATCGCCGAGCACAAGGAGTCCGGTCCCCAGTGAGCGTCACCGTCCGCGTCCCCGCCAAGGTCAACGTCCAGCTCGCGGTGGGGGCCGCCCGCCCCGACGGCTTCCACGACCTCGCCAACGTCTTCCTCGCGGTCGGCCTGTACGACGAGGTCACCGTCACCGCGTCGGCGGGCGGCCCGCGCGTCACCTGCACGGGGCCCGACGCCGTCCAGGTCCCCCTGGACGGTACGAACCTCGCCGTGCGGGCCGCCGAGGCGCTCGCCGCGCGCTACGGCATCAGCCCCGACGTGCGGCTGCACATCGCCAAGGACATCCCCGTCGCCGGCGGCATGGCGGGTGGCA
Source organism: Streptomyces sp. NPDC002776 (assembly GCF_053592195.1). Lineage (NCBI taxonomy): Bacteria > Bacillati > Actinomycetota > Actinomycetes > Kitasatosporales > Streptomycetaceae > Streptomyces > Streptomyces sp. NPDC002776. The sequence continues at coordinate 371,098 of NZ_JBSFVG010000006.1, forward strand.
GCGCGGACGGCGCGGGCGCCCTGCTCGCCTGCGACGCGCTGTGGGGCACGGGCGCCTCCCGGGACGAACTCCTCGACATCTGCGCCGAGTTGGGCAGCGATGTGCCGTTCAGCCTGGTCGGCGGGGCCGCACTCGGCACCGGACGGGGCGAGAAGCTGCGCGCGCTGGAGACCGGCGGCACCTTCCACTGGGTGTTCGCCATGGCCTCGCGCGGGCTGTCGACGCCGGCCGTCTTCCGTGAGTTCGACCGGCTCGCCGAGGGGCGGGACATCCCCGCGCCGGTCGCCTCCGAGGACCTCCTCGGCGCGCTCGCCGAGGGCGACCCCGACGCGCTCGCCGCGGCCGTCTCCAACGACCTCCAGCCCGCCGCGCTCTCCCTCTTCCCCGAGCTGGCCGGCACCCTCGCCGCGGGCCGCACGGCCGGGGCGCTGGCCGCGCTGGTCTCCGGCTCGGGCCCCACGACGGCCTTCCTCGCGCGGGATCCGGAGGCGGCGCTGAAGGTGGCCGAGTCGCTGCGCTCGTCCGGTACCTGCCGGGCGGTACGGGTGGCCACGGGCCCGGCGCCGGGCGCCACCGTGGTCTCCGCGTAGGGGCGTCGCCGGACACCGGGTCCGCGGGCCCGGCGCGACGACTACCCTGGAGGGTCGATCGATCCCCCTGGGCAGGAGAGTAATGGCCGTCAATCTGGTCAATGTCGAGAACGTCAGCAAGGTGTACGGCACCCGTGCCCTGCTCGACGGCGTCTCCCTCGGCGTGTCCGAAGGGGACCGGATCGGGGTGGTCGGCCGCAACGGCGACGGCAAGACGACCCTGATCCGGATGCTGGCCAAGCTGGAGGAGGCCGACACCGGCCGCGTCACGCACTCCGGCGGGCTGCGCCTCGGCGTGCTCACCCAGCACGACTCCCTCGACCCGGCCGCCACCGTGCGGCACGAGGTCATCCGGGACCTGGCGGACCACGAGTGGGCGGGCAACGCCAAGATCAGGGACGTGCTCACCGGCCTCTTCGGCGGCCTCGACCTGCCCGGGTTCCCGCAGGGCCTGGACACCGTGATCGGGCCGCTCTCCGGTGGCGAGCGCCGCCGTATCGCGCTCGCCAAGCTGCTCATCGACGAACAGGACCTGATCGTCCTCGACGAGCCGACCAACCACCTCGACGTCGAGGGCATCTCCTGGCTCGCCCAGCACCTGCGCGAGCGCCGGTCCGCGCTGGTGTGCGTGACCCACGACCGCTGGTTCCTGGACCAGGTGTGCACGCGCATGTGGGACGTGCAGAAGGGCGACGTCTTCGAGTACGAGGGCGGCTACTCCGACTACGTCTTCGCGCGGGCCGAGCGGGAGCGCATCGCCGCCACCGAGGAGACCAAGCGGCAGAACCTGGTCCGCAAGGAGCTGGCCTGGCTGCGACGCGGCGCCCCCGCGCGCACGTCCAAGCCGCGCTTCCGGGTGGAGGCCGCCAACGAGCTCATCAAGGACGTGCCGCCGCCCCGGGACACCAGTGAGCTGATGAAGTTCGCCTCCTCGCGGCTCGGCAAGACCGTCTTCGACCTGGAGGACGTGACCGTCCAGGCCGGTCCCAAGGTGCTGCTCAAGCACCTCACCTGGCAGCTCGGCCCGGGTGACCGGATCGGTCTCGTCGGCGTCAACGGCGCCGGGAAGACCTCGCTGCTGCGCGCGATGGCGGAGGCGGCCCGCACCGAGGGGGAGGCGCAGCCCGCGGGCGGCCGGATCTCCGTGGGCCGGACCGTCAAGCTCGCCTACCTCTCCCAGGAGGTCGCCGAACTCGCCCCGACCCTGCGGGTGCTGGAGGCCGTGCAGCAGGTGCGGGAGCGGGTCGACCTCGGCAAGGGGCGCGAGATGACGGCCGGGCAGCTGTGCGAGACGTTCGGCTTCAACAAGGAGAAGCAGTGGACGCCGGTCGGCGACCTGTCCGGCGGTGAGCGGCGCCGGCTGCAGCTGCTGCGGCTGCTGATGGACGAGCCGAACGTCCTCTTCCTCGACGAGCCCACCAACGACCTCGACATCGAGACCCTGACCCAGCTGGAGGACGTCCTCGACGGCTGGCCCGGCTCGATGATCGTCATCTCCCACGACCGGTTCTTCGTCGAGCGCACCACCGACCGGGTCTTCGCCCTGCTCGGTGACGCCACCCTGCGGATGCTGCCGCGCGGCATCGACGAGTACATCGAGCGGCGCCGGCGGATGGAGGAGGCGGCCGCCGCCGCGGCGCCCGTCGTCGAGAAGGCCGCCCCCGACCGGAGCGCCGCCGACCAGCGCGCCGCCAAGAAGGAGTTGCAGAAGATCGAGCGCCAGCTCGACAAGGTCACCGAGAAGGAGACCAAGCTGCACGCCCAAATGGCCGAGAACTCCACCAACTTCGCGAAAGTGGCGGAACTCGACGCCGAGCTGCGGGACTTGGCCGGACAGCGCGAGGAGCTGGAGCTGCGCTGGCTGGAGCTGGCGGAGGACGCGTAAGCGGCGTGAAGGGCGCGTGAAGGCGCGTAACGGCGGTATCACGAGCCGGTCGTCCCTTGGGAACAGGCGTTCACCGGCCCGGTGGGTTGTCGGTGCCGAGTGATAGAAAGAGGCGGTCTGAGAACCGTCTGAATACAACGGGTGTGGCGGAAACGCAGCGCCACAGAGCGCGGCGCCACATCGGTCACAAGGGGGAAACCGCTGATGAGCCAGCCGCCCAACCAGCCGCCGCACGGCGGTTTCGGCGCGCCGCAGGACCCGCCGCCGCAGGGCGGCTTCGGCGCGCCGGGGACCCCGCCGCCACCCCAGGGCCCGCCTCAGACGCCCCCGCCCCCGCAGGGCCCGCCGCCCGCCGGGCCCCAGCCCGGTTACGGCTACCCGCAGGCACCCCAGCAGCCCGGCCCGTACGCCCAGCCGGGCCCGTACGCCCAGCAGCCGGGCCCCTACGGGCAGCCGGGTCCCTACGGCCAGCCGCAGCAGCCGGGCGCCTACGGCCAGCAGCCCGGGTACGGCTACCCGCAGCAGCCCCAGTACCCCGGCGCGCCCACCCCGCCCGGCGGCTCCCGCAACCCCTTCAAGGGCAAGCCCGCGCTCGTCATCGGTGCCGCGGTGGTGGCGCTGCTCGTCGTCGGCGGCACCGTGTTCGCGGTGGCCGGCGGTGACGACGACGGCGGCAAGAAGAAGAAGCCGGTCGCGCAGCGGAGCGACGACCCCAAGGCCTCCGACGACCCGGTCAACCCCGGGGACGGCAGCGGCGACGGCGGCGAGGACCCGGAGAACCTCAACGAGGGCCGCAAGGCCGGTGAGGCGAAGGTGCTCTGGTACAAGGAGGCGCCGGACGCGCCCGGTTCCGGTGCCGACGCCCCCGGCCTGTGGATCACCGACAAGACGGCGGTGAAGGCCGCGTACAAGCAGGTCTTCGCCTACAGCGTCGGCGACGGCGTCCCGGCCTGGGACCCGATCACCTTCCCGCAGAAGATCTGCGCGGTCACCCCGGAGAAGACGGCCGACGACAAGGTCGTCATCGCGTACATGAGCGGCGCCAGCGACCGCGCCGAGTGCAACCAGCTCCAGGAACTCGACCTGAACACCGGCGAGAAGGGCTGGCAGGGCGAGGTCGCCGACGGCGAACTCTTCGACAGCACCCTCCAGATCGAGATGTCCATCACCGGCAACACGCTGATGGTGGGCCGCTCGCAGTCCGGCACGGCGTACGACGTCACCACCGGCAAGAAGCTCTGGGACAAGAAGAAGTACGGCGACGCCTGCTTCCCGGCCGCCTTCGCGGGCGGCGAGAAGCTGATCGCCGTCTCGTCCTGCGGCGCGGGCGGCGACAACGAGCACGACGAGGTCCAGGAGCTCGACCCGAAGACCGGCAAGGCCAAGTGGACCTGGAAGCCCGACAAGGGCTGGAGGGCCGAGCGGATCTACTCCCTGAACCCGGTCGTCGTCTACAGCACCAACGAGAAGAAGAACGCGTGGAACATCTCCACGCTGGGCTCCGGCGGCTCCATCAAGTCCCAGGTCGACGTCGACGACAGCTTCTCCCCCGAGTGCGGCTGGGCCGTCCTCCAGCGTGACCTGCGCGGCTGCCAGGGCGTGGCCGCCGACGCCTCGACGCTGTACCTGCCCACCGAGGCCACCACCGGCGCCAACGAGATCGTCGCGATCAGCCTCGCCAGCGGCAAGGAGAAGTGGCGCGTGAAGTCACCGGCGGAGGAGTCGATGCTGCCGCTGAAGGTCGAGGGCGGCAAGCTCATCGCCTACGTCAAGCCGTCCTGGGAGTCGGGCGGCCAGGTCGTGTCGATCCCGGTCACGGGCAGCAGCCACAAGCCGGTGAAGCTGCTGCAGAACCCGGCGGGCACGGCCGACATCGAGGACAGCTTCTACTCCGGGACCTACGACTGGATCGACGGCCGCTTCTATCTGTCGACCACGCGCCTGTCCGGCAGCGACGAGACGGAGGAGAAGCTGATGCTCGCCTTCGGCAAGTGAGCCGCTCCCGCGTCCCGTTCCCAGTCGTCCCCCTTCCCGAGGTAGCCACACCATGACCCAGCCCCCGCCTCCGCCGCCCAACCAGCCCCCGTCGGGCGGCGGTTTCGGCCCGCCCGAGGACCAGCCGCCGCAGCAGCCCGGCTTCGGCGCGCCGCAGCAGCCCCAACAGCCCGCCCAGCAGCCCGGCTTCGGCGCCCCCCAGGCACCGCAGCAGCCGCCGCCGACGCCCCCGCAGGGCTACGGCTATCCCCAGCAGCCCGCGGGCTACGGCTACCCCGGCCAGCCCGCCACCCCGGCGTACGGCCAGCAGCCGGCGTACGGCCAGCCGCCGACCCCGCCCTACGGCCAGCAGCCCGGCTACGGCTATCCCGGTCAGCCGACCATGCCGATGCATCCGCAGCCGGGACAGCCGGGCGGCGGACGGAAGATCAACGCGCAGATGGCCATCATCGTGGCCGCAGTCGTGGCGATCGCCCTGATCATCGGCGGCGGCGTCTGGTACGCCTCGTCCTCCGGCGAGGACGGCGGCAAGGACGACACCGCGAGCTCCAGCGGCGGCACCGGCGGTGGCGGTGACAAGGGCGGCGACACCGGCGGCACGGGCGGCACCGCGGCCGGCAAGGCGACGGAGAAGGTGCCCGCCGACCCCAACTCCAAGGTGCTCTTCCAGGTCCCGGCCCCCGAGGTGAAGGACGACCGGACCATCCCCACGGTCGGCTCCTGGCTCACCGACACGGTGTACGCCAAGAGCGGCGTCGCCGAGGTCGTCGGCTACGACCCCGACAAGGGCACGAAGCTGTGGACGATCGAGCTCCCCGGCCCCGTCTGCCAGGGCAGCAACCACGCCACCGAGGACAACAAGACGGCGATCACCTACCAGCCGAAGATGCCCACCAAGGCCGACCCGTCCCACGGCTGCAGCCAGGTCTCGGCGATCGACCTCGACGCGGGCAAGAAGCTGTGGACCAAGACGGTCGAGAGCGGCACCCAGCCGATCAGCTTCGACAACGTCACGGTCAGCGCGAGCACCGTCGCCGCCGGCAGCACCAGCGGCGGCGCCGCCTTCGACATCGCCACCGGCGACCAGCTCTGGGCACCCAAGGCGACCGACACCTGCTACGACGCCGGTTACGCGGGCGGCCCCAAGCTGGTGGCGGTGCGCAAGTGCGGTCAGTACGGCGACCGTGAGCTGAGCATCCAGAACATCGACCCGAAGTCCGGGAAGGTGATCTCGGAGTACAAGATGGACACGGGCATCGAGTACGCCAGCGTCGTCTCCACCGAGCCGCTGGTGGTGGCCGCCGACGTGGGCGACGCGGCCGGGGACGGCAGCGGTATCTCGGACTTCTTCTCCATCGACAACAAGACCGGCAAGCTGCGCACCCGCATCTCCGCGCCGGGCGAGCAGTACAACGCCAGCTGCGACGGCATCACCAAGGTCGAGGAGTGCCGTCAGCTCGCCGTGGGCAACGACCGGCTCTACCTGCCGACCGAGAAGCGCGACGGCACCGCCGAGTACAGCGACACCAACGAGATCGTCTCCTTCGACCTGGCCACCGGCAAGCCGACCGGCCAGCGGGCCGACGCCGGGGACAACTACGAGCTCGTGCCGCTGCGCATGGACGGCCCGAACCTGATCGCGTACAAGCGCGGCCCGTACGACAAGGGCGGCCAGGTCGTGTCCCTCGACGGCGGCTCCTTCAAGGAGACGAAGCTGATGGAGAACCCGGCCACGGAATCGGTGATGGACGTGGAGCGCAGCATGCTGCCCGACTACGCCGAGATCCTGTACGGCCAGGGCCGGCTGTTCATGTCGGACGTCTTCGCCAGCGAGCTCGGCAGCACCGGCGAGGAGGAGTACCTGGTGATCGGCTTCGGCGCGAAGTAGCCGATCGAACGCCTGTGGCACGGCCCCGTCCCTGTTCAGGGGCGGGGCCGTGCACGTACCGCTCATCACCCGCGAATGCGAGGAATTTCGGCGATCCGGGGCACATCTCTCCAGTAGGGGGAGCGCAACGTCGAACAAGCGTGTAGCTTCCGGGGGCATCCCCGGGGGTGCGCCCGGGGACGTGTGGGTGGGGACGTGTGGGGATCTGGGGGGTTGCTCGATGGGAGTTCGGCTCATGGTGGTCGACGACCACCGATTGCTCGCCGAGGCGCTGGCCTCGGCCCTGAAGCTGCGGGGGCACCGGGTGCTGGCCGCGGCGGCACCGGCCGCGGGGGCGGCGGAGCTGGTGATCACCAGGGCGCCGGAGGTGTGCCTGCTGGGTACGGCGACACCGGCCGAGCCGGGGATGTTCGACCCGGTGGTGAAGATCAAGCGGGAACGCCCGCAGGTGGCGGTGCTGGTCCTGGGCCCGGTGCCCAGTCCGCGGGGGATCGCGGCGGCGTTCGCGGCGGGAGCGTCGGGTTATGTACGGCACGACGAGCGCATCGAGGGAGTGGAACGGGCGATCATGAAGGCGAGGGCGGGGGAGGCCGCGGTGGCCCCGCAACTGCTCCAAGGTGCCTTCAGCGAGCTGCTCAACCCGGCGGCCCAGCCGGACGACGAGGGCCAGCGCCTGCTCCAGATGCTCACCCCGAGGGAGGTGGAGGTCCTGGTCCGCGTAGCCGACGGCGAGGACACCCGCCTGATCGCGGCGGGCATGGGCATCGCTCCGTCAACGGCCCGCACCCATGTGCAGCGGGTCCTGATGAAGCTGGGCGTCGGCTCCCGCCTGGAAGCAGCGGCCCTGGCGGCCCGCACGGGCCTGCTGGACCGGGCGGGACCGCTGCCGCCCTCGTCACCGTCACCGGAGGCCTGAGACGGGGATGCCCGCGTGGGCACCCCCGTGCCGATTACTTCCGCTCGTCCTCGGGCGCCTCCGCCGGCGTCGGCGGCGGCGTGGGCCGCAGCTTCAGCCAGGTCAGGAAGAAGATGCCGAGGAGCAGCATGCCCAGGCCGGTCCAGAGGTTGATGTTGATGCCCTCGGCCTTGTCCAGGGTGGCGTCCGAGGGGTTGATGCCGGCGATCGTGACGATCACGCCGTAGACGACGAAGACGCCGCCGATGATGCGGCGCAGGTCGAAGATGCGGGCCGCGGTGGCGGACTGGGCCTCCAGCTCGGAGACCTCCCGCTGGACGTCCTTCTCGGAGTATCCGTGGTGGTCAGACATGGTCTCTCAATCCTCCCGCGTCAGAACGAGAACGGGATGTAGCAGGCGGCCGCGAGCACGATCGCGCCCCAGCCCAGCAGGGCCGGCTTGCGGTACCAGGCGTCGTCGCCCTCGGCCGGTGCCTCGGACATGCCGGGCGAGCGGGTGCCGTAGACCAGGCCCGCGAGTTCCTCCGCCGGCTTCGGGGCGGTGAACATCGAGACGGCGACCATGACGACCCCGCCGGCCACGAAGCCGACGATCGCCGAGACGAAGTTGGCGCCCTGGTCGGTGGGGATGTCGACGATGCCCTGCTTGTAGATCCAGAAGTAGTTCACCATCGCGGCGAGCGTGCCCGCGAGCAGGCCCCAGAAGCCGGACTTCGCGGACGCCCGCTTCCAGAACATGCCGACGATGAAGACGACGAACATCGGCACGTTGAAGAAGGAGAACAGGGTCTGGAGGTAGCTCATGATGTTCGAGAAGGACGAGGCCAGGAACGCCGTGCCCACCGACGCGCAGACGCCGATCACCGTGATCAGGCGGCCGAAGCCGACGTAGTAGCCGTCCTCGCGGCCCTTGACCACGTACCGCGCCCAGATGTCGTTGGTGAATACCGTGTTGAAGGACGAGACGTTGGCCGCCATGCCCGCCATGAAGGCCGCCAGCAGGCCGGTCACCGCGATGCCCAGCACGCCGTTGGGCAGCAGCTGTTCCATCAGGTACGGGATGGCGTCGTTGTACTGGTAGCCCGACTCCGCCGTGCCGAAGCCCGGGACCAGGGCCGCCGCCGCGAGCCCGGGGATCATCACCAGGAAGACGATGAAGATCTTCGGGAACGCGGCGATCAGCGGGGTGCGCTGGGCCGCGCTGAGGTTCTTCGCCGACAGCGCGCGCTGGACCTCCGCGAAGTTCGTCGTCCAGTAGCCGAAGGACAGCACGAAGCCGAGACCCAGCACGATCGTCAGCCAGTTGGCGCCCAGCGGGTTGTCGCTGCCGATGCCGGTGCCGCCCCAGGCGGTGGTGAAGTCCGCGCCCTGGGACTTGGTGAGCGTGTCGGTCAGGCCGTCCCAGCCGCCCGCCTTCTTCAGGCTCAGCACGACGAGCGGGATGAGCGCCGCGAGGATCACGAAGAACTGCAGCACCTCGTTGTAGATCGCCGACGACAGACCGCCCAGCGTGATGTACGCCAGCACGAAGGCACCGGCGACCACGATCGCCACCCACTGCGGCCAGCCCAGCAGCGCCTCGACCACGATGGCGAGGGCGTACAGGTTCACGCCGGAGATCAGGATGGCGGCGAAAGCGAACAGAGCCGAACTCAGCAGATGCGCCCACTTGTCGAAGCGCAGCAGCAGCATCTCGGGGACCGAACGCACTCTGCTGGTGTAGTAGAAGGGCATCATCACCAGGCCCAGGAACACCATCGCGGGGATGGCGCCGATCCAGTACCAGTGCACGGTGTAGGCGCCGTACTGCGCGCTGTTGGCGGCCATGCCGAGGATCTCGGTGGCGGCGAGGTTGGCGGAGATGAACGCCAGACCGGTGATCCAGGCGGGCAGGGAGCGCCCCGAGAGGAAGAAGTCGAGGCTCGTCTTCACCGAGCGGCGGGCCGCGAAGCCGATGCCCAGGACGACGACGAAGTAGATGCCGAGGATCGTGTAGTCGAGCCAGTTGGTGGGGAGCCGTAGCTCGGCGGCCAGATATGTGGGGGTTTCCATGCGTACTCGCTTCGTTGCGCGAACTGATCCGTAGCGGAACCTACGCCTCCGCGTTCAGTAATTGAACACTTCGGATGGTCGTCTTTGTTGGATTGTGATGTTGACGGTTGAGGGGAGTCGTGTTTCGATGTGTTGAGTTCTGTTTGATGAGTGTGTGGCTCGAATAGGGAGTCCGGCGTGAAGAAGACCTCGACCCGACTGGCCGACGGTCGCGAGCTGATCTACTACGACCTGCGCGACGACGGCGTGCGGGACGCGGTGGACCGGCGGCCGTTGGAGCGCACCGTCACCACCTCCGAGGTCCGGCGCGATCCGCTGCTCGGCGACGCGGTCGCCATCGCCTCGCACCGGCAGGGCCGCACCTACCACCCGCCGGCCGACGAGTGCCCGCTGTGCCCCTCGCAGGGCGACCGGCTCAGCGAGATCCCGGACTCCTCCTACGACGTCGTGGTGTTCGAGAACCGTTTCCCCTCGCTGGCCGGTGACTCCGGCCGCTGCGAGGTGGTCTGCTTCACCTCCGACCACAACGCCTCCTTCGCCGAACTCACCGAGGAGCAGGCGCGTCTCGTGCTGGACGCCTGGACCGACCGCACCTCGGAGCTGTCCCATCTGCCCTCCGTCGAGCAGGTGTTCTGCTTCGAGAACCGTGGCGCCGAGATCGGGGTGACCCTCGGGCATCCGCACGGGCAGATCTACGCCTACCCCTTCACCACCCCACGCACCGCGCTGATGCTGCGCCAGGTCGCCCAGCACAAGGAGGCCACCGGCGGCCAGAACCTCTTCGACGCCGTCCTGGAGCGTGAACTCGCCGACGAGCGCGTAGTCCTCGCGAGTGAACACTGGGTCGCCTTCGTGCCCTACACCGCGCACTGGCCGTACGAGGTCCACCTGTACCCGCGCCGCCGGGTGCCGGATCTGCTGGGGCTCGACGAGGACGCGCGCTCAGAATTCCCCCAGGTTTATCTGGAACTCTTGAAGCGCTTCGACCGGATCTTCGGTGAGGCGGAGCCTGTGACGCCCTACATCGCCGCCTGGCACCAGGCGCCGTTCGGCGCGCTGGAGGAGTTCGACGGTGTCGTCCGCGACGACTTCGCGCTGCACCTCGAGCTTTTCACCATCCGCCGCACCTCCGGCAAGCTGAAGTTTCTCGCGGGTTCCGAGTCCGGCATGAGCGTGTTCATCAACGACGTGCCGCCGGAGCGCGCGGCCGAGCGACTGCGAGAGGTAGCGAGTTCATGAAGTACCTGGTCACCGGTGGCGCGGGTTACGTCGGCAGTGTGGTCGCCCAGCATCTGCTGGAGGCGGGCCACGAGGTCACCGTGCTCGACGACCTCTCCACCGGTTTCCGCGAGGGCGTGCCCGCGGGCGCCGTCTTCGTCGAGGGCGACATCCGCGACGCCGGCAAGTGGCTGGACCCCTCCTACGAGGCCGTGCTGCACTTCGCGGCCTCCTCCCAGGTCGGCGAGTCGGTCGTACGGCCGGAGAAGTACTGGGAGAACAACGTCGGCGGCAGCATGGCCCTGCTCGGTGCCATGCGCGAGGCGGGCGTGCGCAAGCTGGTCTTCTCCTCCACGGCGGCCACCTACGGCGAGCCGGCGCAGGTCCCGATCACCGAGACCGCGGCGACCGAGCCGACCAACCCGTACGGCGCCTCGAAGCTCGCCGTCGACCACATGATCACCAGTGAGGCGGTCGCCCACGGCCTGGCCGCGGTGTCGCTGCGCTACTTCAACGTGGCGGGCGCCTACGGCGAGTTCGGCGAGCGCCACGACCCCGAGTCGCACCTGATCCCGCTGGTCCTCCAGGTGGCACAGGGCCGCCGGGACGCCATCTCGGTCTTCGGCGACGACTATCCGACGCCGGACGGCACCTGCGTGCGGGACTACATCCACGTCGCGGACCTGGCCGACGCCCACCTGCTCGCCGTCCGGGCCGCCCGGCCCGGCGAGCACCTGATCTGCAACCTCGGCAACGGCAACGGCTTCTCGGTGCGCGAGGTCATCGAGACGGTCCGCAAGGTGACGGGGCACCCGATCCCCGAGATCGTGGCCCCGCGCCGGGGCGGCGACCCGGCGGTCCTGGTGGCGTCCGCCGCCACCGCCCGGGAGAAGCTGGGCTGGAACCCGTCGCGCGCCGACCTCGCGGGGATCGTCGCGGACGCCTGGGAGTTCGCGCAGAAGATCACAAGGGAGCAGTAGTGGGGCAGCAGGTGCGGGACCGTTTCGTCGAGCTCTACGGAACCGGCCCGGAAGGAGTCTGGTCGGCGCCCGGCCGCGTCAACCTCATCGGTGAGCACACCGACTACAACGACGGCTTCGTGATGCCCTTCGCGCTGCCGCACACGGCCGTCGCGGCCGTCTCCCGGCGCACGGACGGCGTCCTGCGCCTGCACTCGGCGGACATCGACGGCGGAGTGGTGGAGCTGCGCCTGGCCGACCTCGCGCCGGAGAGCGACCGGAACTGGACGGCGTACCCGGCCGGGGTCGTCTGGGCCCTGCGCGAGGCCGGGCACCCGGTCACCGGCGCGGACGTCCACCTCGCCTCGACGGTCCCGGCGGGCGCGGGCCTGTCCTCCTCGGCGGCCCTGGAGGTCGTGATCGCCCTGGCGCTCAACGACCTGTACGACCTCGGGCTCCCGCGGTGGCAGCTGGCCCGGCTGTGCCAGCGCGCCGAGAACGTCTACGTCGGCGCCCCCACCGGGATCATGGACCAGACGGCCTCGGCCTGCTGCGAGGAGGGACACGCGCTGTTCCTCGACACCCGGGACCTCGCCCAGAAGCAGATCCCCTTCGACCTGGCGGCCGAGGGCATGCGCCTGCTCGTGGTCGACACCCGCGTCAAGCACGCCCACAACGAGGGCGAGTACGGCAAGCGCCGCGCGGGCTGCGAGAAGGGTGCGGCACTGCTCGGCGTCGACGCGCTCAGGGACGTGCCGTACGACGGGCTGGACGCGGCGCTGGAACGCCTCGGCGACGAGGAGGAGATCGTCCGCCTGGTCCGGCACATCGTGACGGAGAACCAGCGGGTGGAGCGCGTCGTGTCGCTGCTGGAGTCCGGCGACACCCGTGCGATCGGGCCGGTGCTGGTGGCGGGCCACGCCTCGCTGCGCGACGACTTCCGGATCTCCTGCCCCGAGCTGGACCTGGTCGTCGACACCGCCCTCGCGGCCGGCGCCCTGGGCGCCCGGATGACCGGCGGCGGCTTCGGCGGCTCGGCGATCGTGCTGGCCGAGGCGGCGGACGTGGACACCATCACCAAGGCGGTCCAGGAGGCGTTCGCGGCAGCCGCCTTCACGGCCCCGCGCGTCTTCGAGGCGGTGCCCGCGGCGGGCGCCCGCCGCCTCAGCCCAGCCGCTTGACCAGCGTGAACTCCGTGATCCCCGGCGGATAGTCGGGGATCACGCACACCACCTCGTACCCCAGCCGCCGGTAGAACTCCGGCGCCTGGAAGTCCCAGGTCTCCAGGCGTACGGCGGCACAGCCCCGCTCCTCGCGCGCCAGCCGCTCCGCCTCGGCGAGCAGCCGCGAACCGAGCCCCGCCCCGCGATGCCGTGCGTCGACCCAGAGGTACGTCACATGGAGCCAGGTCGCCCAGGTGTGCCCGACGAGGCCGCCGGCCAGGCCGCCCTCGCTGTCCAGCATCCAGATGTGGAGCGGCAGTTCACGCTCACCGGGGGTTCCGCGCAGCGCGTTGATGACCGGGGAGGCCGCGGTGTTGGTCTCCCGCAGCCGGGCGCGAAGAAGATCGCGCCGCTCTTTGTCGACTTCTGTCACCATTCGGAACATGCGGCTCACCATAAACGTGTGAACGGGCCAGTTCTGCAAATTGCCTTCCGCTCCCGGCCCCCGCCCGTACTCTGATGAACAGCGCCGGTGGGGGCCGGTGCTGATCAGGGGGCGAGACAGTCGGGTACGACGCCCGCGATGGGGGTAACAGTTTCTGCACGGCGGCGGCCGTGCGGCTCTGCGACCACCCCTGGGTGTCGTACCCGCGCCGGTCTTCGTACTCCGGACCAGTGGGGGTATCAGTGGTTCGCATCCGAGTCCTGGTCGTCGACGACCACCGTATCTTCGCCGAGTCGCTCGCCGCCGCCCTGGCCGCCGAGCCCGACGTCGACGTCTCCGCCGCGGGCAGCGGTCCGGCCGCGCTGCGCAGCCTGGAGCGCGCCGCCGCCGAGGGGCGCCGGTACGACGTCCTGCTCGTCGACGCCGATCTGGGGGGCGTGGCACCGGGCATACGGCCCGCCGTGCCGGTCCAGGAGGTGGGGGAGGACGGTCTGGTCGACGGCATCTCCCTGGTCGCCGGGGTGCGGACCGCGCAGCCCGGTGTGCGGATCGTGGTGCTCGCCGAGAAGGACGACCCGCGGCGGGCGGCGCTGGCGCTCCAGGCCGGGGCGTCGGGGTGGGTGGCCAAGGACTGCTCGCTGTCCCGGCTGCTGACCGTCATCCGCGGGGTGCTGCGCGAGGAGACGCATCTTCCGCCGGCCCTGCTCACCGGCGTGCTGCGCGAGTTGACGGCCGCGCGCAAGCACCGCACCGAGAGCGAGCGGCTGGTGGAGTCGCTGACCCCGCGCGAGCGGGAGGTCCTGCGGTGCATGGTGGCGGGCCTGGGGCGCAAGGCGGTCGCCGAGCGCCTGTACCTGTCCCCGCACACCGTCCGCACCCACATGCAGAACGTCCTGGGCAAACTGGGCGTCCACAGCACTCTGGCCGCGGTCGCGCTCGCCCGCCGCGCGGGGGTGGGCCCGGTGGACCTGACGGCGGATGTGGTGGCACGGGGCGGTCAACTGGCGTGACGGGCCGGAGCGCGGGGCTGTGACGATGTGCGCCTCCGCCGCCCCGACGCGCCCGGCCATGGCAGCGGCACACCGCGTCGCGGAGCCTCTGACCGGGGATGTGGTGGGCGCGGGTTGTGGTGGGTGGGGTGTGGCCGCGCGGGCGCGGGCAGCTATGGCGGCCGCGCTGTATCGCGGCTGTTGCCGAGGAGCGTCCGGCCGGGGATGTGGTGGGTTCGGGGCGCGGCTGGCGGAGTGCGGTTCGGCCGCGCACTGCCACGGCGGCCCCACATTGTGCGCGGCTCTTCCAGCGGAGCGTCTAGCCCGGGATGTTGTCGAACGGGGCCGTCAACTGGCGCAGCAGCCCCGCCAGTTCACCTCGCTGGGCTCGGGAGAGCTCCGCCAGGATCGCGCGCTCCTGGTCCAGCAGGCCGGCCAGGGCCTGGTCCGCCCGGTCGCGGCCCTCGTCGGTGAGCCGGACCAGTACGCCCCGGCGGTCGCTGGGGTCGGGGAGCCGCTCCACCAGGCCCTTCTTCGCCAGCCGGTCGATGCGGTTGGTCATCGTGCCGGAGGTCACCAGGGTCTGCGTCAGCAACTGGCCGGGGGAGAGCTGATACGGCGTGCCCGCGCGCCTGAGCGCGGTGAGCACATCGAACTCCCACGGCTCCAGGCTGTGCTCGGCGAAGGCCAGCCGGCGCGCCCGGTCCAGGTGCCGGGCCAGCCTGCTGACACGGCTGAGCACTTCCAGCGGTTCCACGTCGAGGTCCGGGCGCTCCCGACGCCACGCCGCGACCAGCCGATCGACCTCGTCCTCCATGACGATCAGTGTAGTGGTTGTGTCGACGTGAAGTCTCTTGACGTCAAGATACCTCCGGTGCAGGCTGGAGTACGACAGACAGGAGGCCCCGCCATGTCCGCTGCCGCCGCCCCTACCTGGGACCCCGCGCAGTACCTGCGTCACGCCGGCCACCGCGCCCGCCCCTTCGCCGATCTGCTCGCCCAGGTCACCGACCTGCCCGGCGACGCCCCCCGCATCGCCGACCTCGGGTGCGGACCGGGCAACGTCACCGCCGTCCTCACCGAGCGCTGGCCCACCGCCCGCGTCACCGGCTACGACAACTCCCCGGAGATGCTCGCCCACGCCCGGGCCCACGCAGGCCCCCGCCTCGACTTCGCCCACGCCGACATCCGGACCTGGACGCCCACGGAGCCGTACGACCTCATCGTCAGCAATGCCGCTCTGCAGTGGATCCCCGGCCACGCGGACCGCTTCGGCGACTGGATCGACGCACTCGCGCCCGGTGGCACCTTCGCCTTCCAGGTCCCCGGGAACTTCGACTCCCCGAGCCACCGTCTGATGCGTGAGCTGGCCGACCGGCACGGCCTGGACGGCACCCTGCGCCACGGTGACGCGGTGCTCACGCCCGCGGCCTACCTGGAGCGGCTGACCGCCCTCGGCTGCACGGTCGACGCCTGGGAGACGACGTACATTCCTCTCCTGTCCGGCGAGGACCCGGTCCTGGACTGGGTGAAGGGCACCGGTCTCAGGCCCGTGCTGACGGCTCTCGCCGATGATCCCGAGGCCACGGAGGCGCTCCTCGCCGAGTACCGGGCGGCCCTGCGCGCGGCCTATCCGGCGGGGCCGCACGGCACGCTGTTCCCGTTCCGCCGGATCTTCGCCGTGGCCCGCAAGGAGGTCCGATGATCACCGCCCTCTGTGTCACCGAGATCGAGACCTAGGGCGCCCCGCTCCGGGCGCACGGCGCCGCTAGGCCTTGCGGCGGCCTATCAGGTGGGGCTTGGCCTCCAGGCCGTCCAGGCCGTGCCAGGCCAGGTTCACCAGATGGGCCGCCACCTCCGCCTTCTTCGGGCGGCGCACATCCAGCCACCACTGGCCGGTCAGGGCGACCATGCCGACCAGGGCCTGGGCGTAGAGGGGGGCCAGTTTGGGGTCGAAGCCCCGGCTCTTGAACTCCCGGCCGAGGATGTCCTCCACCTGGGTGGCGATGTCCGAGATCAGGGAGGCGAAGGAGCCCGTGGACTGGGGGATGGGGGAGTCGCGGACCAGGATGCGGAAGCCGTCCGTGTACTCCTCGATGTAGTCCAGGAGGGCGAACGCCGCCTGTTCGCACAGTTCCCTGGGGTGGCCCGCCGTCAGGGAACTGGTGACCATGTCCAGCAGGCGGCGCATCTCACGGTCCACCACCACCGCGTACAGGCCCTCCTTGCCGCCGAAGTGCTCGTACACCACCGGCTTGGAGACCCCGGCCTTCGCCGCGATCTCCTCCACCGACGTGGCCTCGAAGCCCTTCTCGGCGAAGAGGGTGCGACCGATCTCCAGCAGTTGCTGGCGACGCTCCGCACCGGTCATCCGGGTACGGCGCGCGCGCCGCGGCTTCTCGTTGCTCGGGGTATTGCTGGAGTCGGTCGCCACAGCGTCAATCATGCCGCCTTGGCGGCATCCGCCCCCCGCCGGGAGCCGTCATCCGCGGCGTTCCGGCGGGAATCGATACGCGAGCGTGACGGCCAGCGGACGTCGTACGCCCAGCCCGCCTGCTCGAACCAGCGGATGAGCCGCGCGGAGGAGTCCACCTGCCCGCGCATCACTCCGTGCCGCGCCGAGGTCGGGTCGGCGTGGTGCAGGTTGTGCCAGGACTCGCCGCAGGACAGGACCGCCAGCCACCACACGTTGCCCGAGCGGTCCCGCGACTTGAAGGGCCGCTTGCCGACCGCGTGGCAGATGGAGTTGATCGACCAGGTCACGTGGTGCAGCAGCGCCACCCGGACCAGCGAGCCCCAGAAGAAGCCCGTGAACGCGCCCCACCAGGACATCGTCACCAGGCCGCCGATCAGGGCGGGCAGGGCCAGCGACAGGATCGTCCAGTAGAGGAAGTGCCGGGAGATCGTGCGGATCGCCCGGTCCTTGATCAGGTCGGGGGCGTACTTCTCCTGCGGGGTGCGCTCCTCGTCGAACATCCAGCCGATGTGCGCCCACCACAGGCCCTTCATCAGCGCCGGAAGGGTCTCCCCGTAGCGCCACGGGGAGTGCGGGTCGCCCTCCGCGTCGGAGAACTTGTGGTGCTTGCGGTGGTCGGCGACCCAGCGGACCAGCGGGCCCTCGACCGCCATCGAGCCGGCGATGGCGAGCGCGATGCGCAGCGGGCGCTTGGCCTTGAAGGAGCCGTGGGTGAAGTAGCGGTGGTAACCGATCGTCACACCGTGGCAGGCGAAGTAGTAGAAGAAGATCAGCAGACCGAGGTCGAGCCAGCTCACACCCCAGCCCCAGGCCAGCGGCACCGCGGCGGCCAGTGCCAGGAACGGGACGACGATGAAGAGGAGCAGCGCGAACTGTTCGAGCGACCCCTTCTTCTCGCCGCCCAGCGTGGCGGGGGGTACGGGGGTGTCGTCGTTCGCCTGCGGGGCGTCTTCGATCACATCGGAGCTCGTGGACATGGGCGTCCCCTGTGGGGTCGTGGGTGGTGAGGCTGATGCCGGGTGGTTCCGGGAACCGTTCCCTGGTTCCGTTACAACGGTCCTTACGGTTCCGTAACCTACGGCGTCGTAAGTATGGCAGCGCGTCGCCCGGCGGCAAGAGCCCGAGAGTCTGCGCGTCCGCACGGCCACCTATCCTTGGAGTCGGTCGGACAGCGCGGTCCGCTCTGAATTTTTCCCGGATCTCCGTCCCGGATGCGGCAGCCGCCGCGCGGGACATGCTGACGGGTTCCCTCCCGGACGAGCTTCAACACTGCAAGGAGCCGCATCTGTGAGCAGTGCCGACGACCTGACTACGAGCACCACGTCGACCAGCACCGAGCTGCGCGCCGACATCAGGCGGCTGGGCGATCTCCTGGGCGAGACTCTCGTCCGGCAGGAGGGTCCGGAACTTCTCGAGCTGGTCGAGAGGGTCCGCCGACTCACCCGCGAGGACGGCGAGGCCGCGGCGGAGCTGCTGCGCGGCACCGAACTGGACACCGCGGCCAAGCTGGTCCGCGCCTTCTCCACCTACTTCCACCTCGCCAACGTCACCGAGCAGGTGCACCGCGGCCGGGAGCTGCGCGCCAAGCGCGCCGCCGAGGGCGGTCTGCTGGCCCGCACGGCCGACCGGCTGAAGGACGCCGACCCCGAGCACCTGCGGGCGACGGTGAAGAACCTCAACGTCCGCCCGGTCTTCACCGCCCACCCCACCGAGGCCGCGCGCCGCTCGGTGCTGAACAAGCTCCGGCGCATCGCCGCCCTGCTGGAGACCCCGGTCATCGAGTCCGACCGCCGCCGCTACGACACCCGTCTGGCGGAGAACATCGACCTCATCTGGCAGACCGACGAGCTGCGCGTCGTCCGCCCCGAGCCGTCCGACGAGGCCCGCAACGCCATCTACTACCTCGACGAGCTGCACGCCGGCGCCGTCGGGGACGTCCTGGAGGACCTCACCGCCGAGCTGGAGCGGGTCGGGGTCAAGCTGCCCGACGAGACCCGGCCGCTCACCTTCGGCACCTGGATCGGCGGCGACCGCGACGGCAACCCCAACGTCACCCCCCAGGTCACCTGGGACGTGCTGATCCTCCAGCACGAGCACGGCATCAACGACGCCCTGGAGATGATCGACGAGCTGCGCGGCTTCCTGTCGAACTCCATCCGCTACTCGGGCGCCACCCAGGAGCTGCTGGAGTCGCTGAACGAGGACCTGGAGCGCCTGCCGGAGATCAGCCCCCGCTACAAGCGGCTGAACGCCGAGGAGCCCTACCGGCTCAAGGCCACCTGCATCCGGCAGAAGCTGGAGAACACCAAGCAGCGCCTCGCCAAGGGCATCCCGCACGAGCCGGGCCGCGACTACCTGGGCACCAGCGAGCTGCTGACCGACCTGGTGCTGATCCAGACCTCGCTGCGCGAGCACCGCGGGGGACTGTTCGCCGACGGCCGGATGAACCGCACGATCCGCACGCTGTCCGCGTTCGGCCTGCAGCTCGCCACGATGGACGTCCGCGAGCACGCCGACGCCCACCACCACGCCCTCGGCCAGCTCTTCGACCGGCTCGGCGAGGAGTCCTGGCGGTACGCGGACATGCCGCGCGACTACCGGGGCAAGCTGCTCGCCAAGGAGCTCAGGTCCCGGCGGCCGCTGGCCCCCTCACCGGCGCCGGTGGACGCGGCCGGGGAGAAGACGCTCGGGGTCTTCCAGACCGTCAGACGGGCGCTGGAGGTCTTCGGGCCCGAGGTCATCGAGTCGTACATCATCTCGATGTGCCAGGGTGCCGACGACGTCTTCGCCGCCGCCGTGCTGGCCCGGGAGGCCGGGCTGATCGATCTGCACGCCGGCTGGGCGAAGATCGGCATCGTGCCGCTGCTGGAGACGACGGACGAGCTCAAGGCCGCCGACACGATCCTGGAGGACATGCTCTCCGACCCGTCCTACCGGCGTCTGGTGGCGCTGCGGGGCGACGTTCAGGAGGTCATGCTCGGCTACTCCGACTCCTCCAAGTTCGGCGGCATCACCACCTCGCAGTGGGAGATCCACCGGGCGCAGCGGCGGCTGCGTGACGTGGCGCACCGCTACGGCGTACGGCTGCGGCTCTTCCACGGCCGCGGCGGCACCGTCGGCCGCGGTGGCGGCCCCTCGCACGACGCGATCCTCGCCCAGCCCTGGGGCACCCTGGAGGGCGAGATCAAGGTGACCGAGCAGGGCGAGGTCATCTCCGACAAGTACCTGGTGCCGTCGCTGGCCCGGGAGAACCTGGAGCTGACGGTCGCGGCCACGCTCCAGGCGTCCGCCCTGCACACCGCCCCCCGCCAGTCCGACGAGGCCCTGGCCCGCTGGGACGCGGCGATGGACGTGGTGAGCGACGCGGCCCACGCCGCCTACCGCCGCCTGGTGGAGGACCCGGACCTGCCGACGTACTTCCTCGCGTCGACGCCGGTGGACCAGCTCGCCGACCTGCACCTCGGCTCGCGGCCCTCCCGCCGCCCCGGCTCGGGTGTCTCCCTCGACGGACTGCGCGCCATTCCGTGGGTGTTCGGCTGGACCCAGTCCCGGCAGATCGTCCCCGGCTGGTTCGGCGTCGGCAGCGGACTGAAGGCGCTGCGCGAGGCGGGCCTGGGCACCGTGCTCGACGAGATGCACGAGCAGTGGCACTTCTTCCGCAACTTCGTCTCCAACGTGGAGATGACGCTCGCGAAGACGGACCTGCGCATCGCCCAGCACTACGTCGACACCCTCGTCCCCGACGAGCTCAAGCACGTGTTCGAGACCATCAAGGCCGAGCACGAGCTGACCGTGCGCGAGGTGCTGAAGGTGACGGGCGAGGCGGAGCTGCTGGACGCGACCCCGGTGCTGAAGCAGACCTTCTCGATCCGGGACGCCTATCTGGACCCGATCTCCTACCTCCAGGTCGCCCTGCTCAAGCGCCAGCGCGACGCGGCGGCCGCCGGGGAGCAGGCGGATCCGCTGCTGTCCCGGGCGCTGCTGCTGACGGTGAACGGCGTGGCGGCGGGGCTGCGCAACACCGGCTGACGGTTCCTCGCACAACGGCGGTGCCCCCGAGCCTCGTACCGGCTCGGGGGCACCGCTGTGTTCTGGGGAGGGGCGGGTCAGGCCGAGCGGCGGCGGTGGAGGAGGTAGCCGCCCGCGGCGAGCAGGGTGGCCGCGATGCCGGTCAGCAGGCCGACCGGGGCGCCGTTACCGGTCTCGGCGAGGTCGCCCTCGGGGCCGCTGCCGCCGCCCTGGGGGGAGGGGGCGGCCGACGACTCGGCGCCGGAGGTGGGAGTGGCGGTGGGGGTGGCGCTCGTGTCCGGGGACGGGATGCCGGACTGCCCGGGCTTGCCGGGTTCCCTGGTCTCCTCGGACTCCTCGGACTCTTCGCAGTCCGTCCAGAAGACCTTGTGCTTGGCGGACCCCTTCTCGCCCTCGAAGGTCCAGAACAGCTTGTAGTGGCCGTCGGGCAGCGTCATGTCGTCGCTGCGGCCGTGGCCCTCGCTGTCCAGGGTGAGCTCGCCGGACTTCACGGTCTCGCCCTTGACGCCGGCCGTCGGAGCCCAGGACTCGATGTGCCAGCCGACCTGCTGGCCGCCGTCGAAGCCGAAGGCGTCGAGGTAGAAGGAGCAGACGCGGGGCTCGTTGTGGCGCAGCTCCTCGTCGGTGGTGGCGTCGTGGATCTTCACGGTGCCGTTGTCCCCGGGCGGGGTGGCATGGGCAGCGGGGGCGAGGAACAGGGCCGCCGAGGCGACGGCGGACAGGGCGCCGGCGCGGGTGAGGGTACGCATGGGCAGTCCAGCTTCGTGAGGGGGAACGGGCGGAAGTGGAGGGGGCGGCTCAGCTTCCGGCCGGCCCCGACTCCAGGTCAATCACGAAGGGAGAACACTCGGTTTCTTCACAGGGTTACTGCTCAGACGGCGAGAAAGGCCGCCGTGAGCAAGGCGGTTCCGGTGCCCGCCAGGGCCCAGGCGGCCCGGGTGCGGCGCAGTCCGCCCGCCACCACGACCGAGGCCAGCAGCAGTGCGCCGCCCAACGGGACCCAGGCGTAGAGGATGCCGGACGGGCCGGAGCGGACCACGTCGTCGGAGCCCGGTTTGATGATGACCGTGTAGGTGCTGCCCTTGCGGACGGCGGCCGTGTGCTCGATGACGACGCGGTCGCGGGGCTGCGAGCCCTGGGAGAGGGGGGTGTACGGGCCGGTGCAGGTGTCCTCGGCGCAGCGGGTCACCTCGACGGTGCCGCGCTCGCGCCCCTTGGTGAGCATCACGTGCTGGGCGGTCCCCCACGACGCCCAGACGCCCGCGATCAGGATCAGCGCCGCGACCGTACCCATGGCCGCGACGCGTCCGAACCGCAGTGCGGTGACGGCGCCCTGGCTGGACATGACGGCGGTAGGCATGGCCGTGATCTTTGGCCATTGCCTTGCTGAAAGTCAATGTCGCTCTTGCCGGGAACTCCAGCGGGAGAGCGATGAGCAGAGAAATCGGCGCTACGAGTTGTACGTCCCCTGCGCCCGCTCCAGCCCCTCGATGACCAGGCTCTCCACCGCGTCCGCCGCCCGGTCCACGAAGTAGTCCAGCTCCTTGCGCTCAGCGGCGGAGAAGTCCTTCAGCACGTAGTCGGCGACCGGCATCCGCCCCGGCGGCCGGCCGATCCCGAACCGCACCCGGTGATAGTCGGCGCCCATCACCTTCGTCATCGACTTCAGACCGTTGTGCCCGTTGTCCCCGCCGCCGAACTTCAGCCGCAGGGTGCCGTAGTCGATGTCCAGCTCGTCGTGGACGGCCACGATGTTGGCGACCGGCACCTTGTAGAAGTCCCTGAGCGCGTTCACCGGCCCGCCGGAGAGGTTCATGAACGACATCGGCTTCACCAGGATCACCCGGCGGCTCAGCGGCCCCGGCGGCCCGATCCGCCCCTCCACGACCTGCGCCTGCGCCTTCCCGGCCCGCTTGAACCTCCCCCCGATCCGCTCGGCCAGCAGATCCGCCACCATGAACCCGACGTTGTGCCGGTTCATCGCGTACTCGGGCCCGGGGTTGCCGAGACCGGCGACGATCCAAGGGGCGCTCGGGTCGGAAGTCACGTCCATGTCTCCTTGATACGCCACAGCCGCCGCTTCCGGGGAAACGGCGGCTGTCGGCCTGCTGCGGTCAGTGAACAGGTCAGGCTCAGGCCTGGGCGGTCTCGTCGCCCTCGGCGGCCTCGCCCTCCGGGGCCTCCTCCGCCTGCGCGGCCAGGACCTGGATGACGACCGCGTCCTCGTCGACGGCGAGCTTCACACCGCTCGGCAGGGCGATGTCCTTGGCGAGGATGGAGTCACCGGCCGACAGGCCCTCGATGGACACCGTGACCGACTCGGGGATGTGCGTGGCCTCGGCCTCGACCGGCAGCGCGTTGAGCACGTGCTCCAGCAGGTTGCCACCGGCGGCCAGCTCGCCCTCGGTGTGCACGAAGATCTCGACGTTGACCTTCTCGCCACGCTGCACGAGCTGCAGGTCGACGTGCTCCAGGAAGCCCTTGATCGGGTCACGCTGCACGGACTTCGGGATCGCCAGCTCGTTGGTCTTGCCGTCGATGTCCAGGGCGATCAGGACGTTCGGCGTACGCAGCGCGAGCAGCAGCTCGTGGCCCGGCAGGGTCAGGTGCAGCGGGTCGGAACCGTGGCCGTACAGCACACCGGGAACCTTGCTGTCACGGCGGATGCGGCGGGCGGCACCCTTGCCGAACTCGCTGCGCGTGACGGCGGAGATCTTCACCTCGGACATAACGATCACTCCTCGTATGGGTGAGAAACGGACAGGGTCACCCGGCCACGAACGGCCTGCTACGAAGAGCGCGTCGATAACGGATCACCGAACCCCCATGAGTGCACCTCACGGAGAACGGCCTCCCTCGCCGAGCAACCTGAGCAGTCTACTCGGCAGGGGAGGCCGTACGAAATCGATCTAGCGGCTCACTGCTCGTCGAACAGGCTCGTGACCGAACCGTCCTCGAACACCTCACGCACCGCGCTCGCGATCGTCGGCGCGATCGACAGCACCGTGATCTTGTCGAGGTCGCCGGCCAGCTCACCCGGCGTCGGCAGCGTGTTGGTGAACACGAACTCGCTCACCCGGGAGTTCTTCAGCCGGTCCGCCGCCGGACCCGACAGCACACCGTGCGTCGCCGTCACGATGACGTCCTCGGCACCGTGCGCGAACAGCGCGTCGGCCGCGGCGCAGATCGTGCCACCCGTGTCGATCATGTCGTCGACCAGGACGCACACCCGGCCCTTGACCTCACCCACCACCTCGTGGACGGTCACCTGGTTCGCCACGTCCTTGTCACGCCGCTTGTGCACGATCGCCAGCGGCGCGCCCAGACGGTCGCACCAGCGGTCGGCGACCCGCACCCGGCCGGCGTCCGGCGAGACCACCGTCAGCTTGGCGCGGTCGACCTTGCGGCCCACGTAGTCCGCCAGCAGCGGCAGCGCGAACAGATGATCCACCGGACCGTCGAAGAACCCCTGGATCTGGTCCGTGTGCAGATCGACCGTGAGGATCCGGTGGGCACCCGCCGTCTTCATCAGGTCCGCGATCAGACGCGCCGAAATGGGTTCACGGCCGCGGTGCTTCTTGTCCTGACGGGCGTAACCGTAGAACGGCACGATGACCGTGATGGAGCGGGCCGACGCACGCTTCAGCGCGTCGATCATGATCAGCTGCTCCATGATCCACTGGTTGATCGGAGCCGTGTGGCTCTGGATCACGAAGCAGTCCGCACCACGCGCCGACTCCTGATAGCGCACATAGATCTCGCCGTTGGCGAAGTCGAAGGCCTTCGTCGGGACGACCCCGACACCCAGCTGTTGGGCGACCTCCTCGGCAAGCTCGGGGTGGGCGCGGCCGGAGAAGAACATCATCTTCTTCTCGCCGGTCGTCTTGATCCCGGTCACAGCACTGTCTCCTCAGAGGTGTCTCAGCTGGGTGTCGAGAGGCCGCACCAGCCCGTCCCGACTGGGTGCGAGCGGCCGTCTCAGCTGGTTAGGTGCGGATGTGCACTTATCACGGTACGCCGTCCCCGACGTGCCTGTTTCCAGTCAGCTTTCGTCTTCCGGCCGCCCGGACGCCGCCTCGGCCGCCTTCGCCGCCGCGCTCCCAGGACGCTTACGGGCCACCCAGCCCTCGATATTCCGCTGCTGACCACGGGCCACGGCCAGCGAACCGGGCGGTACGTCCTTGGTGATCACGGACCCGGCGGCGGTGTACGCCCCGTCCCCGATCGTGACGGGTGCCACAAACATGTTGTCCGAACCGGTCCGGCAGTGCGACCCGATCGTCGTGTGGTGCTTGTCCTGCCCGTCGTAGTTCACGAAGACACTGGCGGCACCGATGTTCGTGTGGTCCCCGATCGTCGCGTCACCGACGTACGACAGATGCGGGACCTTCGTCCCCTCACCGATCGAGGCGTTCTTCGTCTCGACGTACGTGCCGATCTTGCCCTTCGCACCCAGCCGGGTCCCCGGCCGCAGATAGGCGTACGGCCCCACCGTCGCCTCCGCGCCCACCTCGGCCCGATCCGCCACCGTGGCCTCGACCCGCGCCCCGGCACCGACCCGGGTGTCGGTCAGCCGGCAGTTCGGGCCCACCTCCGCGCCCTCACCGAGATGCGTGGCGCCCAGCAGCTGGGTGCCCGGGTGCACCACGGCGTCCTGCTCGAAGCTCACCGTGACATCGACCCAGGTGGTCGCCGGATCGACGACCGTCACACCGGCCAGCATCGCGTCCGTGAGGAGCCGGTCGTTGAGGATCCGCCGCGCCTCGGCGAGCTGCACGCGGTTGTTGATACCGGCGATCTCGCGGTGATCCCCCGCGACCGAAGCCCCCACCCGGTGGCCCGCCTCCCGCAGGATCCCCAGGACGTCCGTCAGGTACTCCTCGCCCTGGCTGTTGTCCGTACGGACCTTGCCCAGCGCGTCCGCGAGCAACTGCCCGTCGAAGGCGAACACCCCGGAGTTGATCTCCCGGATCGCCCGCTGGGACGCGTCGGCGTCCTTGTGCTCGACGATCGCGGTGACGGCACCCGAGGCGCCGTCCCGCACGATCCGGCCGTACCCGGTCGCGTCCGGCACCTCGGCCGTCAGCACGGTCACGGCGTTGCCGTCGGCGGAGTGGGTGGCGGCCAGGGCCTGGAGGGTGGCGCCGGTCAGCAGCGGGGTGTCGCCGCAGACGACGACCACGGTCCCGTCGACGGCGCCGCCCAGCTCCTCGAGGGCCATCCGTACGGCGTGCCCGGTGCCGTTCTGCTGCGCCTGCACGGCCGTACGCACCTCGGCGTCCACCTCGGCGAGGTGCGCGGTGACCTTCTCGCGGGCGTGGCCGACGACCACGACGAGGTTCTCGGGCTGCAACTCACGCGCGGCGGCCAGCACATGACCCACGAGGCTGCGGCCGCAGATCTCGTGCAGGACCTTGGGTGTGGCCGACTTCATACGGGTGCCCTCACCCGCTGCGAGAACGACGACGGCTGCCGGGCGAATGGCGCTCACGGGGTTGCCCTTCGGCTTTTGGGATGGGGAGGGGTGACATCCGCAGGATACCGGGGCGTTTCGCGGGGGTTATGGGAGCGGGTCCTGACTGGCACTGTTTGGCCGTCAGGACCCGAACCGAGCAGTTGCTCCCCCGCCAGGACTCGAACCTGAAATACATCATCCAAAGTGACGTGTGTTGCCGATTACACCACGGGGGAATGTACCCGGCTAATCGGGCATATCGCCGATCTGCTGGGTGGCTCCCAACACTATGCCGTACCAAGAGCCTTCGATGCGACGGTACAACTCGGCACTTTGCCGGACGGTGAGCACCAGGCAGCCGCGATACTCATCGCCCGTGTTCTTGCGGACGGTCTTCGGGTTGTGCCGCTTCAGGGTTGTCTTGGCGAAGGCGCTGCGGTCGACCCGAGCGATGTCCGCCCAGTACGTCTCGGCTGCCTCGACGTCGGCGGACTCGTGGATCATCACGCGGTAGCCGATGCGCTCTCTGTCGACTTCGAGCAGGTCTAGCCAGGCAAGGAACAGGCGGATCATGCCGGGGTCGCTGTTGACGAAAGCCACCCGCTCCCGCCGGGCATGCGGCTTGTCCTTGGTGCCCTCGGCCCAGTACAGACCAACGCCCAAGATGAAGAGTTCCCGCTTGGACAGCTTGCCGATCTCCGCTGCGGCCGCAGCCTTGACGTGCTGCCGTTGCTCGTCGCGCACGGCGAGTTCGTGCTCCCAGCGCTTCTGCGCCGCCAGCTTCGCCTGATCCGCCGGATCGCGTCGCTCCGGCTTCGGCAGGTCGCGTACCCACAGGGAGATCGAGCTCTTCGAGCAGCCCAGCTCCACCTGGATCTGGTCGTACGTCCAGCCCTGGAGTCGTAGCTCGCGTGCTTTGTACCTGAGGTCGTCCTTCGCGTTCGGGCGCTTCGTCCATTGCGGAGGTGGCTCGCCCTCCAGGAGCCGGTTGAGGAGGTCGTTGTTGTCGATGTGGAGTTCGTCGCGGATCCGGCGTCGGCTGAGTCCCGCTCGGCGCAAGGCCGTCGCCCGCTCTCGCAGCGCTTCGAAGTCGGTGTATTTGGTCGGTGGATGTGCCATAGGCATACCGTCCGGACGGAATGATCGGTTCCATGGTCGAACGGTGAGCGATTCAGTAGTTCGAGGTATTTCGGGTTGTTTCGCCTCCCGTCGGTCCGGTCCTGTGGTGTAGGCCAGTCCCGGAAACTCACCGGAAAAGGCCCGCCCCCCGCCCGTAGGCTGGAGTCATGACCACGACGGGGGAAGAGCACACCGGGGCCCTGGCCGGGCCGTGGTGGTGGGCGAGGTGGCGCAGTGCCGCGCTGGACATAGGTCTGGCCGCGGTGTCCGCGCTGGAGTGCGGGGCGAAAGGGTTCGGCTTCGCGGCGGACGCGGGGATCCCGGCGTTCGTGGGTGTGCTGTTCGGGGTGCTGGCCGGTTCGGTGCTGGTGGTGCGGCGGCGGTGGCCGATCGCGGTCGTGCTGGTCTCGATCGCCGTCATGCCCGCCCAGATGGGCTTCTTGATGATCGTCGTCGGCCTGTACACCCTGGCCGCCTCCGAACTGCCCCGCCGGATCATCGGCGCGCTGGCCGGCATGTCCCAGGTGGGCATGCTGATCGTGACGTTCGTGTGGCTGCGCCAAGGCGTGGACCAGGGCGATCTTCAGTTCGGGGACTGGTTCGTGCCGTTCGGCGCGATCACCACCTCGCTGGGGATGACCGCGCCCCCGCTGCTGCTCGGGCTGTACGTGGGCGCGCGCCG
Organism: Streptomyces sp. NPDC002776; assembly: GCF_053592195.1. Taxonomy (NCBI): domain Bacteria; kingdom Bacillati; phylum Actinomycetota; class Actinomycetes; order Kitasatosporales; family Streptomycetaceae; genus Streptomyces; species Streptomyces sp. NPDC002776. Next base: position 398,959 of record NZ_JBSFVG010000006.1, read on the forward strand.
GCGGCTGATGGAGTCGCTGCGGGAGCGGGCGGACAGTCTGGAGCGGGAGCTGCAACTGCTTGCGGAGCGCGCGGAGGAGCGGGCCGAGTGGGCGCGGGGTGAGGAGCGCACCCGGATCGCGCGGGAGATGCACGACGTGGTCGCGCACCGGGTGAGCCTGATGGTCGTGCATGCGGCGGCGCTCCAGGCGGTCGCCCGCAAGGATCCGGAGAAGGCGGTCAAGAATGCCGCCCTGGTCGGTGACATGGGCCGGCAGGCGCTGACCGAGCTGCGCGAGATGCTCGGGGTGCTGCGTGCCACCGACGGTCTCGCGGGGCGGCGTCCGGTGGTGCCGCTGGCGGCGGTCGGCGCGGCGGCCGCGGCGGCGGCTTCCCGGGCCGCGCAGGACGAGGGGGGTTCGGCCGAGGGGCCGTGTCTGTCGGAGCTGGACGAGTTGATCGGGCAGTCCGCGGCGGCGGGCATGGTGGTCGACCTGTCGGTCGAGGGTGACGCCCGGGGTTATCCGCCCGAGGTGGAGCAGACGGCGTACCGCGTGGTGCAGGAGGCGCTGACCAACGTGCACAAGCACGCGGCGGGTGCGAAGACGCACGTACGGCTGGCTCATCGGGTCGCCGAGATCGCGATGCAGGTGGAGAACGAGCCCCCGCCGGAGGCGTCGTCGGCGTCCTCGGCGCGGTTGCCGTCGGGCGGCAACGGCCTGGTGGGGATGAAGGAGCGGGTGGCCGCGCTGGGCGGGGTGTTCGTGTCGGGGCCGACGGATGCCGGGGGGTTCCGGGTGTCGGCGGTGATCCCGGCGGCGTGAGGGCGGCGTGCGGGTGGCTCAGGGTGCGGTGAGCCGTACCGGTTCGGTGCCCGCGACGAGGGTGCTGAGCGCCAGGTCGATGTCGGGGCCGAGGTACCAGTCGCCGGTGTGGTCGAGGGTGTAGACGCGGCCCTCGGCGTCGATGGCGAGCAGGGCGTCGGTGTCGGTTTCCGCGCCGAGGGGGCAGACCTCGGTGTCGAGGGCGCGGCCGAGGTCGCCGAGGGTGCGGGCCATGTGCAGGCCGTGCAGCGGGTCGAGGTGGACGCTGGCGGGGGCGACCTGGCGGCCCGGTCCGGGCGGGGTGATGTGCAGTCCGCCGAACTCCGCCCAGGCCTCCACCGCGGCGGGGAAGACGGTGTGCCGGTGGCCCGCGGGGGAGGCGTGGTCGCGCAGGGCGTCGGCCCAGATCTCGGCCTGCTTGATGTCCCAGCGTCCGGGCTGCCAGCCGGCGGCGCGCAGGGCGGCGTCGACGGGCACGGGGAAGCGGGTGGTGGAGGTGCGGTCCGGGTGCATCTGCCCTCTATCGTGCGGGGGTGAAGGACGGGCGTCGGTCGTCAGTCGCCGGCCGGGTCGACGATCCGGACGCCGAAGTGGGCGCTGAGGGCGGTGCAGGCGCGGCAGGGCGCGGCGAAGCTGCCGTGCAGGGGGTCGCCGTCCTCGCGGATGCGGCGAGCGGTGAGCTTGGCCTGCTTGAGGGCCTTGCGGGCCTCGCCGTTGGTCATCGGTTTGCGGGCGGCACGTTTGCTGCGGGCGGCGTCGGCGGCGGCGATGTGCCGGGAGATCAGGATCGTCTCGGCGCAGCGGCCGGTGAAGCGGTCGCGTTGGGCGCTGGTCAGGGTGTCGAGGAAGTCCTGGACCAGTGGGTGCAGCGCGGGTGGCTGGTCGCCGCGGGCGGCGGTGCCGGTGAGGGTGGCGCCGCGGACCGAGAGGGCGGCGGCGACGGTGGGGAGTATGCCGTCACGGCGGTGGCGCAGGGTGGGGGCGTGCCGGGCCTCGGTGGCGCTCCAGCCGACCCGGGGGTCGCCGGACGGGCTCGTTCTCGGGCCCCCGTGTGGTCCTGTCTGCGTCGCGTTCATGATCGCCATCCCCTCCCGTGCATCCCCCCGGACGACACAGAGTGCCAAATGGCGTGGCTGGTGCGGAAGCTGGGGCGCCGCGACACGCCCGGGTTTGGGCAGGCTGTCACGGCGGGGTGACGGCTGGTCACGGAAGCGGAGGGGCCCTGACCGGTGCCCGGTGACCCGTGTCGTCGTACCGCATAGGCTGTCGGCACCGCGATCCATGCGGTTGACGCGTGGAGACAGTCGATACGGGGCGTAGTGGCCGAGGAGGGTCAGTGCGTGCCGTACCAGAACGCCGCAGGGGGCAACCGCCATGACGACAGGTCGGCTCGGGCTGGGGGCGCCTCCCGGCCGCCAGGCCGGGGGACACGCCGCGCCGCCGAACGCGGCCTACGCCGGGCAGGTCGTGCATTTCCCGGATCCGGTCCGGGCTGCCCGTCACCCGCGTGGGGTGCGGATCGACGAGCACGGCTATCCCGACTTCTCGCCCTACGCGCGGGCGGCCGCGGAGATCGCGGATCCGCCGGAGGGGTTCGGCGTCGACGAACTGCGCCTGACGGACTACGTGTCGGCGAACGCGGCGCTGGCGGCCTCCGGTCATGAGCTGTGGGACACGGTGCCGTCGGTGGCGACGCCGCACGGCTGGACGTGGCACCACGCGGCGGCCTCGCGGCGGCTCGAGCTGGTTCCGGTCGAGGTCAAGGCGCTGCTGCGGCATCACGGCGGGATCGCCACGGCGGCGGTGGACCAGGACAAGCGGGGCACCCGGCCGCTCCAGGAGACGCGTCCGGCGCACATCGGTCTGCCCAAGTCGGGGGTGGCGGTGAGCGAGGCGCAGGTGCTGGGTGTCGAGGAGGACCTCGGGTACCGGCTGCCGGGCGCGTACCGGTCGTTCCTGAAGGCGGCGGGCGGTTGCGCGCCGGTGGGGACCGCGCTGGACGCGGAGTTGGGCCTGCTGATCGACCAGCCCTTCTTCACGGTGCGCGAGGAGGCGGCGGTCAATGATCTCGTCTACGTCAACAAGTGCCTGCGGGACCATCTGACCAAGGATTATCTGGGCGTCGGTTTCGTCCAGGGCGGTCTGCTGGCGGTGAAGGTCAAGGGCGAGCGGAACGGTTCGGTCTGGTTCTGCGCGTACGACGACGCGCGGGACGTCGATCCGGCGTGGTCGCCGGCGGAACGGGTGGAGCGGCTGCTGCTGCCCTGCGGTGACGACTTCGACGTCTTCCTCTCCCGGCTGGCGGGTTCTCCGCCCGAGCTGGAGACGGTGGCCAATCTGATGGTCGACGGCGGTTTCGCCCGTTCCGTGCCGGTGTCTACTTCCGGGTCTGGGGAGTGAGTTTCGCGATGGTGACGTTCGCTCAGGCGCAGGAGCGCGCGGAGGAGTGGGTCAACGGTGATGTGCCCGCGTACCAGCACCGGGAGGTGCGGGTGCGGGAGTTCGAGCTGGGTTTCGTCGTCTGGGCCGAGGACCGCCCGGACGGGCCGCGCTCGGACGGCGGGGCGCAGCGGCTGGTCATCGCCCGGGACAGCGGCGAGGCGAGCCTGTGGCCCGCGCTGCCGGTGGGCGAGGTGATCCGCCGCTACGAGGAGGAGTACGGCCGCCCGGACGAGGCACCGGAACCGGCGCCGGCGGCTTCGGCGCGGGTGGATCTGAACCAGACGTCGTTCCTGCTGACTCCTCCGGAGTGGTTGCAGGAGGCGGCGGATCAGCTGGGGATTCCCGGCCGCCGGGGTGGGGACACCTCGGGCGGGGGGTCGGCCGGGGCTGGTGTGGGTGCCGGTGCGTCGGCGGGGCCTGATGAGGGGTCCGGTGGGTCGGTTGGGTCCGGTGCTGGTGCTGGTGCGGGCGCCGGGTCCGGTGCCGGGGTCGGTGCTGGTGGTGGGGTTTTGCCGGAGACGCAGGCCGGGGCGCCGGGGGCGGGTTCGGCTTGGCCGGATGCCGGGGTGGCCGATGCGCCGGGCGGGTCCGGTGCGGGCGCCGGGTCCGGGTCCGGTGCCGGGGCTGGTGCTGGTGGTGGGGTTTTGCCGGAGACGCAGGCCGGGGCGCCGGGGGCCGGTGCGGGTTGGCCGGATGCCGGGGCGGCCGATGCGCCGGGCGGGTCTGGTGCGGGCGCCGGGGCCGGGTCCGGTGCCGGGGCTGGTGCTGGTGGTGGGGTTTTGCCGGAGACGCAGGCCG
>NZ_JBSFVG010000007.1:0-301472 GCF_053592195.1 Streptomyces sp. NPDC002776
AGCCCCGATAACTCGCCGACATCCGCAGACACCCGCACCACCCCCGGGAAGCACTACGCAGCAGCGTACGCCCGCAGACTAAAACAACGGCATTGGGGCTAGGGGTTGTTGCCGTCCTTGTTGACGTCGGACGGCCACACTCCAGTGGTCCGTTCGACGGCCTTGGCGCCCGTGCGGTTCAGGGCGCTGCGCACCACCGCGAAGATGGCGCCCTGAAGCGCGGAGGCGAGCAGGATCTCGCCCCAGCCGCGCTCCCGGTCCAGGGCGTCGGGGGCGTCGTCCTCGTCCCGGATCGCCTTCCACGTCTTCTGGAAGGCGAGGCCCGCGAGCGCGCCGCCCGCCCAGCCGATCGCGAATCCGAAGGGCTTGTAGGCGAGCGGAAGATTCAGCTTCTGTGCCTTCTTCTTGGCCACGTGTGTCTCCTAAAGGGTCAGGTCCGGAACCTGCTCGGCCGCGGGCACCGGCCCGGGCGGGGTGCCGGTGCCGAAGGGCCGGCCGCCCAGCCTCTCCCGGCCGTGCGGGGCGTGCCAGCCGGACAGGTCCGGGCCGAGCGGCACGATGCCGGTCGGATTGATGCCGGTGTGCACCTGGTGGTAGTGCCGTTTGATGTGATCGAAGTCGACGGTGTCACCGAACCCAGGCGTCTGGTAGAGATCGCGGGCGTACGCCCACAGCACCGGGTTCTCCGCCAGCTTCCACAGGTTGCACTTGAAGTGACCGTGATAGACCGCGTCGAAACGCACCAGCGTGGTGAACAGCCGGATGTCCGCCTCGGTGATCGTGTCGCCGACCAGGTACCGTTGCCCCTCCAGCCGCCGGGACAACAGCTCCAGCCGCCGGAACACCCCCGCGCAGGCCGCCTCGTACTCCTTCTGGTCCGTGGCGAACCCGGCCGCGTACACGCCGTTGTTGACGTCCCGGTAGATCTCCGCCATGACCGTGTCGATCTCGTCCCGCGCCTCGCGCGGGTACAGGTCCGGCGCCCCGTCCCGGTGCAGGGCCGTCCACTCGGTGGCGAGGTCCAGGGTGATGCGCTGGTAGTCGTTGGTGACCAGCTGCCCGCTCGGCACGTCCACGAGCGCGGGCACGCTCACCCCGCCGGGAGCGTCCTTCTCGCGCGCGTCGTAGGCCTCCGCGAGGAAGCGGATGCCGAGGACGGGATCGCGGTCGTCCGGGTCGAGGGTGAAGCGCCAGCTGCGGTCGTCCTGGATCGGGTCGGTGACGGCCATCGACAGGACGTCCTCCAGGCCCAGCAGGCGCCGGGAGATCACCGCCCGGCCAGCCCACGGGCAGGCACGGCTGACGACCAGTCGGTAGCGGCCCGCCTCCACCGGCCAGCCGTCCCGGCCGTCGGCGGTGACCCGGTCGGCGAAATGGCTCGCGGACCGGGTGAACGACTTGTGGCCGTAGGCGGCGTTGCCGTCGTCGGGCATCGCGCCCCTCCTCTCCTGTCGGACCTCCACCAAGTCCTCCACCGGGTCCCCCGATTTCACCGGACGGCACCGTGTGACCGGCCCGGTCCCGGGCATCCGCCGAAGCATGAGTGGCACGACTACAGAAGCGGACCGCAGGACTACGGATGCGGACCACAGGACGCGGGTCACGGTGCTGGTGGCGCTCGCGGCCAATCTCGTCATCGCGGTGGCCAAGGCGCTGGGCGGCCTGGCCGCGCAGTCACCGGCGCTGCTGTCGGAGGCGGCGCACTCGGTGGCCGACAGCGTGAACGAGGTCTTCCTCCTGGCCGCGCTGCGCCGCAGCCGCCGTCCCGCGGACCGCCGGCACCCCTTCGGCTACGGCAAGGAACGCTTCTTCTGGTCGCTGCTCGCCGCCGTCGGGATCTTCGTCATGGGCGGCTGCTTCTCCTTCTACCAGGGCGTCGAGGCCCTCCGGAGCGGCACCGAGGAGAAGCTGGAGGGCTATGTGGCCGGCCTGATCGTGCTGGCCCTCGCCCTGCTCGCCGAGGGTGCCTCGCTGGCCCGGGCGCTGTACCAGGCGCACCGGCAGGGCGGCCTCGACGGCGGGCTGCGCGACCCGGCGCTGCGCACGGTCGTCGCCGAGGACGGCACCGCGGTGCTCGGCGTGACCCTCGCCCTGACGGGCATGGCCCTGCACATGGTCACCGGCCAGGTCGTCTACGAGGCGGCCGCCTCCCTCGCCATCGGCGCCCTGCTGGTCTACGTCGCCTACCGGCTGGGCCGCGAGGCACGCGACCAGCTGATCGGCGAGGCGGCCGACCCCGAGGCGGCCGAGCGGATCCGGGCGCTGCTGTGCGAACAGCCCGAGATCGACAGCGTGGAGGCGCTGTTCACCATGAAGACGGGTCTGGAGAGCGCGCTGGTCGCCGCGCGGGTCGACCTGGTGCCGGGCCTGGACAGCGAAGAAGTGGAACAGGTCGCCGTACGGATCAAGCGGGCCGTCGGCGAGGGCGTGCCGGAGGCGGAGCAGATCTTCCTGGACATCACCGACCGGGCCGCCCAGGAGGCACGGCAAAGCCCCGCCGCGACGGGGGAGCGCGGCGGGGCCTGACGCTCGAGTGCCCGGCGGACGGGGGTTCATGCGCCCCGGAGGAAAAATCTCCCGCGAGGCCCGTCAACCACCCGTCAGCCGCCCGATAGCCGCCCTGGAGATGCCGGAACCCCCGACCTGTACAAGGCTGACGGGCATGCACATCGACATCGACAAGGACGTCTGCATCGGCGCCGGCCAGTGCGCCCTGGCCGCGCCCGGCGTCTTCACCCAGGACGACGACGGCTTCAGCCTCCTGCTCCCCGGCCACGAGACCGGCTCGGGCGACCCGGTGCTCCGCGACCCGATGCTCCGCGAGGCGGCCCGCGCCTGCCCGGTCGGCGCGATCACCGTGTCCGGCTGAGCCGCGGCGGACCGAGCACACCCACCTCCACCCGGCTGAGCCGGTCCGGGCCGGCGATCACCTCGTAGGAGCCGATCCGCTCGCCCTCGACGGTGACCCGCAGGGCCAGCAGCAGCCGTCCCTGCGGGGCGACGACGATCCCGGCCCGCCCGTCGACGAGGGCCACCGCCGCGTACCGGGAGCGCTCCCGCAGCAGTAGTGTCCCCTCCGCCACGGCCCGGGCGCCGCGCAGCTCGGGTGCCGCCCCGGGCGGCAGGGCCGCGGGGTCGGCGCGACGCACCACGTCGGGGGCCAGCACATCGAGCAGCGCATCCATGTCCCCGCCCCGTGCGGCGGCCAGGAACGCCTCGACGACCCGTCGGTGCCGGTCGAGTTCGGCGCCGGACACCGCCGGTGTGCCGCGCACCTTGTGCCGGGCCCGGCTGGCCAGCTTCTTCGCGGCGGGTCTGGACCGGCCGACGACGGGGGCGATCCGGTCGAAGGGCACGCCGAAGAGGTCGTGCAGCACGAAGGCGACCCGCTCGGCCGGGCCCAGCCGGTCCAGGACCACCAGCAGGGCGAGCCCCACCGAGTCGCCGAGCAGCGCCGTGTCCTCGGGGCCGTCCGCGGCGCGGTTCCGCTCCGGCGGCTGCTGCCCGTACGGCTCCTCCCGCCGGGCCGAGGGCGCCCGCAGCATGTCGAGGCAGATCCGGGAGACGACCGTGGTCAGCCAGGCCGGGAGATTGTCGATGCCGTCGCCGCCGGTGCGGAACAGCCGCAGCCAGGCCTCCTGCACGGCGTCGTCCGCCTCGTCGGGCGAGCCGAGCATCCGGTGCGCGATGGCCCGCAGCCGCCCGCGCTCCGCCTCGAAGCGCCGCGCCAGCGTCTCGTCCCCGGCCATGGGTCACCTTTCCTCGTCGTGTGCCGTCACCCCTGTGACGCATCCCGGCCCACAGAGGTGACCGACATGAACCTGCTGCACATCGACTCCAGTGCCGACACCGCCGACGACTCGGTGACCAGGCGGCTGACCGCGCTGTTCGCGACGACCTGGCGCACTGCCCACCGCACCGGGCACCACCGTCACCGCGACCTGTGCGCCGACCCGGTGCCCCCGCTGACCGCGGCCCAGGCCACCCTCGGCCGACGCGTGGAACTGGCGGGATTGGTCGCGCCGGAGAAGGTTCCCGCGCTCGTCGAGAACCCCGCCGAGGAACACGCGTGGGCGCTGACCCGCCCCCTGATCGAGGAGGTGCGCGCCGCGGACACCCTGCTGCTCGGCGTGCCGACGTACAACTTCTCGGTGCCCGCCTCGCTGAAGGCGTGGATCGACCGCGTCACCTTCCCCGGCGCCTTCACCGAGCCCGACACCGGCGAGAGCCTGCTGCGGGAGCTGCGGGTGGTGGTGGTCATGGCCCGCGGCGGGGGCTACGGCCCGGGCACCCCGCGCGAGCACGACGACTTCCAGACGCCGTACCTGCGGGCCTACTTCGGCCATCTCGGCGTACGACCGGAGAACCTCCACCTCGTCGCCGCCGAGCTGACCCTGGCCGGGCTGCTGCCGCACCTGGCCCCGTTCGCACCCCTCGCGCAGGACTCCCTGGCCCGGGCCCGTGATGCGGTGACGGCGCTCGCCGCCGCCTGACCTCAGCGGGACTCCAGCAGCCGCCACGCCGCCTCGCGGGCCTCGGCCGCGGGCTGTGCGCCGCCCGTGATGCCCGCCGTCACCATGGCGCCCTCGGCCAGCAGGAACAGCGGCCCCGTCAGCTCGTCCGGCAGGCCCGCGTCGGCCACGAGGGCACCCAGGTAGTCGCGGAACGCCCGCTTGTGCGCCCGGACCTGCTCCGCCACCCGGTGCGAGCCGGCGCCGAGTTCGCCGTAGGCGTTGATCCAGGCGCAGCCGCGGAAGCCGTCCTCGGCGAACCACCGTGCCAGCCAGTCGAAGACGGCGAGGACCCGCCGGGCGGGGTCCGGCTCGCGTTCCACCCAGGCGGCGAGACGGCCGCGCCAGCGTCCGTCGCGGCGCTCCAGGTAGGCCTCGACCAGCTGTTCCTTGGCGGGGAAGAGCTGGTAGAGCCGCTTGAGGGAGACGCCCGAGGCGCCGCGCAGCTCGTCCATGCCGACCGACTGGATGCCCCGGCGGTAGAACAGCTCCTCCGCGGCGTCCAGGGCCCGCTCCCGGGCGGTCGTGCTGTCCATGTCCGGCCACTCCCCGTCCGACGGCTCCTTGACGCGAGAACGTGCGTTCTCCTACCGTGCCGAGCGTAGCGGAGAACGCTCGTTCTCCCGTAGTCAGGAGGCCCCGTGCCCGACCGCCCGCCCCTGCCCCCGTTCACCCGCGAGAGCGCCGCGCGGAAGGTGCGCGCCGCCGAGGACGCCTGGAACACCCGCGACCCGCACCAGGTGGCGCTCGCCTACTCCGAGGACTCCGTCTGGCGCAACCGCGACACCTTCCTCACCGGCCGGGCGCAGATCGTCGAGTTCCTCACCGCGAAGTGGGCCCGGGAACACGCGTACGCCCTGCGCAAGGACCTGTGGGCCTTCGACGGCAACCGCATCGCGGTCCGCTTCCAGTACGAGTGCCAGGACGTCGACGGCCAGTGGTGGCGGTCGTACGGCAACGAGCTCTGGGAGTTCGACGCGCACGGTCTGATGACCCGGCGGGAGGCCAGCATCAACGACCTGCGCATCGAGGAGCACGAGCGCCGGATCCCCGGCCCGCGCCGCGAGGAGCCGCTGCCCGTTCAGTAGGGTTCCGGGATGACCGAACAGGCCGGGACACCCTTCCTCTACGTCGTCGTCTGTGCCGCCGGAATCGCCGCCGGCGTCGGTGAACTCGTCCTCGCCGCACGGCAGCGGGACTGGGAGGTCGGGGTCATCGCGACGCCCGTGGCGATGAACGGCTTCTTCGACACGGCCGCCGTGGAGACGCTCACCGGCCGCCCGATCCGCTCCGCCTGGCGCACTCCCGGCGATCCGCGCCCCTTCCCGCCACCGGACGCGATCGTGGTCGCGCCCGCCACCTTCAACACCGTCAACAAGTGGGCGCGGGGCCTGGCCGACACGCTCGCCGTGGCCACCCTGTGCGAGGCCCCCGGCCTGGGCGTCCCGGTCGCCGCCCTGCCCTGTGTGGCCGACGCGCTCGCCGCCCATCCCGCGTACCAGGAGAGCCTGGACCGGCTGCGCGGGATGGGCGTCCGCTTCGGCGAGCCGTACACCGGCGACCCCCGACCGGACGGCAGCCGGCCGGAGTTCGGGTGGGAGCGCGCCCTGGACCTGCTGGACCAGGTGTAGCACGGCAAGCAAGTTGCCGAAATTTGCAGCAAGTTATTGCAGTCCCGGGTGCCGGGCTGTTTGACTCGCCTCTCCGAGCCGAGAGGAACGACGCAACGCCATGAGCACCGAGACCGACGTCCTGGTCCTGGGCGGCGCGGGCGTGGACACGATCGTCCACGTCCCCGAACTGCCCCTGCCCTACGCCGACAGCTACATGATCCGGCCCGGCATCACCAGCCGCGCGGGACAGAGCGGGGACTTCGTCGCGCTCGGCCTGACCGCCCTGGGCCTGCGCACCCACCACCTCGACATGCTCGGCGAGGACCCGGAGGGCGACCTGGTCCGCGCCTTCCACCGCGACCACGGCATCCCGCTGACCGCCGTACCGCAGCCCGCGGGCACCAAGCGCGCGGTCAACCTGGTCGACCCCGACGGCCGCCGGCTGTCCCTGTACGACGACACCCGCTCCCGGGACGCCGACCGCTTCCCGGCGGAGACCGTGCGCTCCTTGGCGGCCGCCGCCCGCCACGCGCACGTCGTCATCACCCACCCGTGCGCCCACGCCCTGTCCCTGCTGCGGGAGTCGGGCCTGACCCTCTCCACCGACCTGCACAACTGGGACGGCGCCAACCCCTATCACGAGCCCTTCGCCCTCGCCGCCGACGTCGTCTTCCTGTCGACCACCGCCCTGCCGGACCATGAGCGCGCGATGCGGGACATCGCCGCCCGCGGCCGGGCCAGGGTCGTCGTCGCCACCGCCGGAGCCGACGGCGCCCACCTGCTGAGCGCCGGCACCCTCACCCACATCCCCGCCGTGCCCCCGCCTGCCCCGGTCGTCGACTCCAACGGCGCGGGCGACGCCTTCGCCGCCGGCTTCCTGCTCGGCTGGCTGAACGGCGAGGACCCCGTCCGGTGCGCCCGGTACGGAGCCGTCGCCGGGGCGTACGCCTGCACCGTGCCCGCCACCCGCGCCGACGCCATCGGCCGCGCCGAACTCCTCGCCCGCGTCGAGGAGTTGGCAGCGGACCCGGTATGACGCCGGACGGTCAGACGCAGTCGACCGTCGGCCCCGCCAGCATGCCGCCGGTGTAGAGGGCCTGCCCCTGCGGCATCCAGTAGCCGAGCTTGGAGACGACCGTGGAGCAGGTGTCCCGCAGCGCGACCCGGACGACCACGGTGGCCGGGTGGCCCGGCTGCAGGTCGGTCAGCGCGCAGTCGAGGGCGTACCGGTTGCGGCTCGTCGAGGGGTGCCGGCCGACCAGCGGGTTGACGCAGCGGGCGTCGTTCGTGGTGAGCACCACCCCCGAGGCCTCCTCACCGATCAGCCCGAACCGCGCGCTGCCGTCGCCCCGTTCACTGTCCCGGTGCACGGTGTACGTCAGCGTCGTCGCCGCACCGCGCCGCAGCGTCGACCGGTCCACCTCGACGCGGTGCGTGGGCGCCGCCTTGGGCGCGCTGAGCGTGAGGGTGGCCCGGACCGTGCCGGTCAGATCCACACCGGCGGGATCGGAACGGACCCGGACCTCGGCCTCCATGTCGTAGGTGCCGGGACCGGGGTACTCCCGCGACCCGGGCAGCGTCCCGGAGGCGACGGTCGCGCCCTTCCGCCGGGCGGTCCAGGAGCCCGAGGTGAGACAGGCCGACCGCGCGGACGAACCGGCCCGCCGGCAGGTCGCGGGCGCCGAGACCGCCATCATCGGCGTACCGCTGCCCAGGCACAGGGACACCGAGGCCCGCTGCCCCTCCGGGCCGTGCAGCATCCCGGCGGGCGCGCACAGCGTGGCCGGGCCCGTGACGGCCGGCGCCGGGGGCGGGTCCGGCAGGCCCCACGCGGGTGCCACGAGCCCCAGCGGCAGCACCAGGGCCGCTCCGAGCAGAGTCCTCAGCCTGTCAAGACGCACCGCATTCCTCCCGCAGGGCCGTGACCGGCCGGTGGCCGGTCCTCTGCGCCGAGAATGCGGGAGCGATCCGGCCCGCGAGCCGCTCCCACGCCGCACGGTCACCTGCGGGCAGCAATGCGCGGCCCGTCCGCGTCGTACGCTCCCCCTGATACCGACCCCGAAAGCAGGAGCAGCAACGATGCAGTACGTGAAGCTCGGTTCGACGGGCCTGGACGTGTCGCGGATCTGTCTGGGCTGCATGACCTACGGGCTGCCCGACCGAGGCGTGCACGAGTGGACACTCGACGAGGAGGCGTCCCGCCCGCTGATCCGGCAGGCGCTCGAGGCGGGCATCAACTTCTTCGACACCGCGAACGTCTACTCCGACGGCACCAGCGAGGAGATCGTGGGCCGGGCGCTCGCCGACTTCGCCCGGCGCGACGAGTATGTGCTGGCCACCAAGGTGAACGGCCGGATGCGGCCCGGCGCCAACGGCGCGGGCCTGTCCCGCAAGGTGATCATGACGGAGATCGACCACAGCCTCAGCCGCCTGGGCACCGACTACGTCGACCTGTACCAGATCCACCGCTTCGACCCGCACACCCCGGTCGAGGAGACCATGGAGGCGCTGCACGACCTGGTGAAGGCCGGCAAGGTCCGCTACATCGGCGCGAGTTCGATGTACGCCTGGCAGTTCTCCAAGATGCAGTACACGGCGCAGCTCAACGGCTGGACCAGGTTCATCTCCATGCAGAACCACTACAACCTCCTCTACCGCGAGGAGGAGCGCGAGATGCTGCCGCTCTGCGCGGACCAGGGCGTGGGTGTCCTGCCCTGGAGCCCGCTGGCCCGCGGCCGCCTCACCCGCGACTGGGGCACCGTCACCGACCGCAGCGCGGCCGACGACTTCGGTGGCCGCCTGTACCGGGAGAGCGACCGCACGATCGTCGAGGCGGTCACCCGGGTGGCGAACGACCGGGGCGTCCCCCGGGCCCAGGTGGCCCTCGCCTGGCTCCTGCACCGGGAGACGGTGGCGGCCCCGATCATCGGCGCGGCCAGGCCCGGGCACATCGAGGACGCGGTCGCCGCGGTCGAACTCAGGCTGAGCGACAAGGAGATCGAGGAACTGGAACAGCCGTACACGGCCCGGGACATCGTCGGTCACTGACACCGTGCGGTCCGTGCGGCACGCCGGTTCCGGTTCCGCACGGGCCGTTCCTTTTTCACTGCAACAGAGTGTTCAACGCCTTTATTGACGCGTATTCGATTGCCGCGGAGCGCGCGCAATGCACAAAACCGCGGGAACTCTTGTTCCCTGTCGCTGACCTGTGCAAAGGTGAACCCCGCCCCCTCACCTCGCATGATGCCGCATGCCCTCCGGAGGAATGCCGCGTGCACGACGCAGGCTTGCCGAATTCCCCAGGAAACGCCCGCCTCCTCGAATTGACCGACGCGCAACTGAGCGCCGAACTCAAGAAGTGGACGGGCGCGTCACCCGCGCTCCAGCCCGTGGGTGAACTCCTCGACCGGCACTGGGCGGCGGGCTTCGCCTACGCGCGGCTGTGCACGAGTACGGCCCGCGCCGCCGGCATGCTCACCACCGCGGCGTTCACCCGGCTCTTCGGACAGACCCTGCGGCAGACCGGTCCGACCTCCGCCTGGCGCCCTCATCTCCTGGTCACCGTGCGTCAGGTGGCGGGGGAGTGGGACACCGACCAGCGGCGCGAACTGCTCCACCCCGAGCTGCGCTCCGATGCCCCCGGCGGCGAGCGCGTCGCCGCCCGGCTGCTGCCGCCGGCCCACCGCCGTCTGCTGTCCGGCGCCTTCCAGCGGCTGCCCCAGTCGGCCCGTTGCCTGCTGTGGCACACCGAGGTCGAGGCCGAGCCCCTGGAGACACCCGCGGGGCTGCTGGGCCTGGACGTGGAAGGCGCCCGCGTCGAACTCGGCCGCGCCCGCGAGCGGTTGCGCGAGGAGTGCCTCCAGCTCCACCGCGAACTCGCCCCCGACCAGGACTGCCGCCGCTACCTCCGGCTGCTCGACGTCACCTACCGTCGCGGCGGTGTCGACGTCGACCCCGATCTCCGTGCCCACCTGGACGGGTGCAGGCACTGCCGGGACACCGCCGGCCAGCTGGCCTGCTTCCCCCACGGACTCGGCCCGGCGCTGGCGGAGGCGGTCCTCGGATGGGGAGCACGGGAGTACGTCGAGTCCCGGGCGCGCAGCGCGGACGACGAGAGCGCGCCGGTGGCTCAGGCGGCGACCGTCCTCGGCGAGGACTTCGGCGCCGGACCGGCACCCGAGGCACCTGCCGGACCCGCACCCGAGGCGCCCGCCGGGTCCGCACCCGATTCCTCCCCGGCGGTCTCGCGGCCCGGGTGCAGCCGTCGGGCCCGCAAGGCCGCCCGCCGTGCCGTGCGCCGACGCCATCTCACCGTCGCCGGGGCGGCCGTGGGCGCGCTGGTCGTGGTCCCCGTGGTGCTGTGGTCCGCCCTGGGCCCCAAGGACGGCACCGGCTCCACCGGCCGCGGCTCCGAGCCCGCCGGCTCCAAGGGCCCGACCCCGACGACCGGGCCCTCGTGGGCCGGGGCCGAGGAGGCCGCGCAGGGCACGCTGACCGGGCGGCTGCGCAACCTCGCCTCCGGGCTCTGTGTCGGCATCGTCGGCGGCACGGCCCTCAAGGGCGCCGAGACCGGGCTCGCGGAGTGCTCCGCGCAGGCCGGCCAGCAGTGGGTGTACGAGACCGACGGCCGGCTGCGCAGCGCCGCCGAGCCCGATCTGTGCCTGGACTCCCGCCTCGGCTACTCGGTACGGCTCGCGCCCTGCACGCACACCGAAGAGGTCCGCTACGACTTCAACCTCCAGGGCACCCTCGTCCCGCGCCGGGACCAGGAGCTGGCGCTGACACCCGCCGCGACCGACGGCTCCGGCGCACTGGTCCTCAAGACCCGCACGGACGACCCGGCCCAGCGCTGGGTGATCGACACCTCCACGCCCGAGCTGCAGCTGAAGGCCGTCAACTGGGCCGAACCCACCACCCCGGCGGCGCCCACGCCGAAGCCGTCCCCCACCCCGTCGAAGCCCCCGAAGGCAACCGCATCCCCGGCTCCCTCGCCCACCCCGACGCCCTCCGCCACGGACGACTGCACCGCGGACCCGTACGCCTGCCGGGGCGACGACGACCACGACGGCCGGGGCGGTCACGGTTACGGCGGCGGACGCCGCTGACCCTCGGGACGGCCGGGCCGTCAGGGCCCCGAGCCCGGCGCGAGCACCGTCAAAGACACCGACGACGCGTTCCCGGCCACGGCACCTCGATCGGCCCCGAGCGTCCGGCGGGGGCACCAGCAGTGCCGCCGGACGAGCGGTGCGCGCCCCGCTGACCTCCGGACTGGAGTACGACAGACCCGCCCAGGCACTCTCCCCGGGCGCCATCGTCACCCGCGCCGGTGAACCGGGAGCGCGCTCGGGGTCAGGCCGAGCTGCTCACCGGACGCGTCGACGAAGGCGGCGCCCGGATGGCCGTACACGGTGCAGGTGCGCGCGGAGGTGTTGGTCAGGACGACCGGGAAGTTCCGCTGGCCGGCTCAGGGGTCCATGCGGCCGACCTCGCGCGCAGTTCGCCGGTGCGGCAGCGGCCCGACCGCCGCGCGTCTGCGGCCGTGGAGGGCGCCGGTTCAGTCGTGGTGGCGGTTTGTTCGCCGGGAGCGGTTCGGTCGCTCCGGTCGGGCGGCTGCCGGGGCGCGGTCGCCGCGCCGTCCGTGTTGGCGCAGGCGGTCGGTGCGCCGAGCGTCACGACCGCACCGGCGGAGGAGGAGGTGTTCGCCATGGCCTGCACGCTCCTGAGGGCTCGTCATCTACCCGGGTGCCCGCCGTGCGTAGGGGAAAAGCGGGGAGCCCGCGGCCGCTCAGCCCTCGCCCTCGTCGAGCAGGGCGATGTCCGCCCAGATCGTCTTGCCCTGCGCGGTGTGCCGGCTGCCCCAGCGCTGGGTGAGCTGGGCGACCAGCAGCAGCCCCCGGCCGCCCTCGTCCCAGGTCTTGGCCCGGCGCAGATGCGGGGCCGTGTGACTGGAGTCGGACACCTCGCAGATCAGCGTGGCCGCGTCATGGATGAGCCGCAGCCGGATCGGCTTCGAGCCGTACCGGATGGCGTTGGTGACGAGTTCGCTCACCACCAGTTCGGCCGTGAACGACGCCTCGCTCAGCTGCCAGGAGCCGAGCTGGTCGACGACCTGCTTGCGGATCGGCGCCACCAGTGCCGGATCGGCCGGGATGTCCCAGGTGGCGACCTGGGAGGCGGGCAGGCCCCGGGTGCGGGCCAGCAGCAGGGCCACGTCGTCGGAGGCCCCGCCGGGCGGGAGCAGCGTGCGCAGGACCCGGTCGCAGATGTCGTCCAGCGAGTCGTCGGCGGTCGTGAGCGCGTCGAGCAGCAGGGCGTGACCGGCGTCGACGTCGCGTCCGCGGTGCTCCAGCAGACCGTCGGTGAAGAACCCCAGCACACTGCCCTCGGGAAGATCCAGCTCGGCCGGTTCGAAGGGCAGTCCGCCCAGGCCCAGCGGTGGCCCGGCGGGCAGGTCGACCGACCGGGGCGCACCGGTCGGCGGGACCAGCACGGGCGGGGGATGGCCGGCCCGGGCCAGGGTGCAGCGCCGCGACACCGGGTCGTAAACGGCGTACAGGCAGGTGGCGCCGACCTCACCGGGGCTGCCCTCGCCGCCGGCCTCCTCGGAGAGCCGTACGACCAGGTCGTCGAGGTGGGTGAGGAGTTCGTCCGGGGCCAGGTCGATGTCGGCGAGGGTGCGGACGGCGGTGCGCAGCCGGCCCATGGTCGCCGACGCCTGGACGCCGTGGCCGACCACGTCCCCCACGCACAGGGCGACCCGCATCCCGGACAGCGGGATCACGTCGAACCAGTCGCCGCCCACACCGGAGCGGGCGGCCGGGAGGTAGCGGGAGGCCGCGTCCACCGCGGGGGTGCGCGGGAGCCCCTGGGGGAGCAGGCTGCGCTGGAGGGCGAGGGCGGTCTCGCGTTCGCGGGAGTAGCGGCGGGCGTTGTCCACGCATACGGCCGCGCGGGCCGTGATCTCCTCGGCGAGCAGCACATCGTCGGGGGTGAAGGGGTCGGGGCGCCGGAACCGGGTGAGCACCGCGACGCCGAGGGTCACCCCGCGGGCCTGGATCGGCACGGACATCGTGGAGTGGATGCCGTGCTCCCTGACCCGGTCGCTGCGCTTGCGGTCCCAGCTCAGCCACGCGTCGAGATCGCCGGAGGGCACCGAGGCGACGACGGTGCGGCCCGCGGTGAGGGAGGCGGCCTGCGGGGACTCGGCCGGGTACAGCTCCAGACGGCCCGGCTCGACCACGGCCTCCGGGTTGCCGGGGCTGATCGACCGGTGCGCGGCGCGGCGCAGCCCTACCGGCGCGGCGATCGGCGCGGGCGCGGTCGTGCCCTCGTCGTCGGGGTCGAGCAGGTCGACGCTGACGAAGTCGCCGAGCGCGGGCACGCACACATCGGCGAGTTCCTGTGCGGTGCGGGTGACGTCGAGGGTGGTGCCGATGCGCACGCTGGCCTCGTTGACCAGCTGGAGCCGTTCCCGGGAGAGGTAGTTCTCGGTGAAGTCGTGGGCGGCCAGGCACACTCCCCGCACCCGGCCCTCGGCGTCGGTGACGGGCGCCATCCGGGCCAGCCAGGCGTGCGCGCGGCTCTCGCCGCCGGTGCGCATGTACGTCTGCACGTCCCGGGGCCGGCCGGTGGCCAGCACGCCGGCCATGTGCTCCTCCAGCTCCTCGCTCTGCGCCCGGCCGCCGATCTCGGAGATCCTGAGCCCCTGGATGCGTTCCTCGGGCAGGCCGAGCACCTCGGCCATGGCGTCGTTGATCCGGCTCAGCCGCAGCCGCTCGTCGTAGACGGCGACGGCGCACGGCGACTGGGTGAGCGCGGCCGTGGCCAGCGGGTCGTCGGGGGAGCGGGGACCTTCCGCCTCCAGCGGGGTGACCACCAGCCAGTGCGCCGCGCGGTCCTCGCCCGGCGGCCGGTGGTGGGCCAGCAGCCATACCCGGACCCGGTGGCCGTCCTGGTGACGCAAGGCAAGCGTGCCGTCCCAGCGCGGGCCCGCCGGGACGGGCACCGAGCCGTCGGCCAGCAGCTCGGCGGCCGGGCGGCCCACGACGTCGGCTGCGGACCAGCCCAGCAGCCGCCGGGCACCGGCGTTCCACTCCACCAGGGTGCCGTGCTCGTCGATGACGGCCCGAGCCGTCGCGGCGTCGTCGATCGGGTCGTGCGGGGTCATCGTCGCCACTCCAACGCGGACACTCACAGTGACCGGTGGTCACATGCGTTCCAGCGTAGTGCGTCCGCGCCCGGGACGAACCAGGAACCCCGGTGCGGGCGGCCGGAACCGTCAAGGCCGCATTCCGGCCCTTGTCCGGACAGCCCCGCGCGCCAGGTCAGTTGCACGAGCTCTGTCCGGACCGTTGACGGGATCTCACGGCTGCCACAAGCTGTCCCCCGACCGTTTTGGGAGCGCTCCCATGGGAGCGCTCCCGCACCTCCGCCGAGGAGCGCAGACGTGAAACGAAGCAGAACCGCCGTGTTGTCCCTGACGACCCTGCTTGGAGCGGCCCTGGTCGCGCTGCCCGCCCCCGTGGCCGGCGCCGAGGAGATCGAGCAGGTCAAGAACGGCACCTTCGACACCACCGCGGAACCGTGGTGGACGAGCAATGTCACCGCGGGCCTGTCCGACGGACAGCTCTGCGCGGACGTGCCCGGCGGCACCACCAACCGCTGGGACGCGGCCATCGGCCAGAACGACATCACCCTGGTCAAGGGGGAGTCGTACCGCTTCTCCTTCACCGCCTCCGGGCTGCCCGACGCGCATGTGGTGCGCGCCATCGTCGGCCTCCAAGTGGCCCCGTACGACACCTACTTCGAGGTGTCACCGCAGCTCAGCGTCTCCGGGAACCGTTACTCGTACACCTTCACCGCACCCGCCGACACCGCTCAGGGTCAGGTCGGCCTCCAGGTCGGCGGCAGCGACGACCCGTGGCGGTTCTGCCTGGACGACGTCTCGCTGCTGGGCGGGGTGCAGCCGGAGCCGTACGAGCCCGACACCGGGCCCCGGATGCGGGTGAACCAGGTCGCCTATCTGCCCGCGGGGCCCAAGAACGCCACCCTCGTCACCGACGCGACCGAGCGGCTGCCGTGGCAGCTCCGCCGGGCCGACGGCACCGTGGCCGCCCGCGGCTGGACCGTGCCGCGCGGCACCGACGCCTCCTCCGGGCAGAACGTCCACTCCCTGGACTTCGGCTCCTACCGCACCCGCGGCACCGGCCTCACCCTGGTCGCCGACGGCGAGACCAGCCGCCCCTTCGACATCGACGCGAGCGCCTACGAGCGGCTGCGCCTGGACGCGGCGAAGTACTACTACACCCAGCGCAGCGGCATCGCGATACGCGACGACCTGCGGCCCGGTTACGGCCGCCCCGCGGGCCATGTGGACGTCGCGCCGAACCAGGGCGACGGGGACGTGCCCTGCCAGCCCGGCGTGTGCGACTACACCCTCGACGTCACCGGCGGCTGGTACGACGCCGGCGACCACGGCAAGTACGTGGTCAACGGCGGCATCTCGGTCTGGGAGCTGCTCAGCACCTACGAGCGCGCGCTGCACGCCCGCACCGGGGACCCGGCGAAGCTGGGCGACCGCACCCTCGCCATCCCCGAGAGCGGCAACAGGGTGCCCGACCTCCTCGACGAGGTCCGCTGGGAGCTGGAGTTCCTGCTGAAGATGCAGGTGCCGGAGGGGCAGCCGCTGGCCGGCATGGCCCACCACAAGATCCACGACGAGAAGTGGACGGGCCTGCCGCTGCTGCCGAGCGACGATCCGCAAAAGCGCGAACTGCACCCGCCGTCGACCGCGGCGACCTTGAACCTCGCGGCGACGGCCGCGCAGGCCGCCCGCCTGTACAAGCCCTACGACCGGGAGTTCGCCGCCGAGGCGCTGGCCGCCGCGCGCAAGGCATGGGCGGCCGCGCTCGAGCACCCCGACCGGTACGCCTCGGAGAGTGACGGCATCGGCGGCGGCGCCTATGCCGACAACAACGTCACCGACGAGTTCTACTGGGCCGCCGCCGAGCTGTACCTCAGCACCGGCGAGGCGAAGTTCCGGGACCGCGTCCTCAACTCCCCGGTCCACACCGCCGACATCTTCGGCCCCCTCGGCTACGACTGGGCCCGGACGGCGGCAGCGGCCCGGCTCGACCTGGCGACCGTGCCGAGCGCACTGCCCGGCCGGGACAAGGTGCGCCAGTCCGTCCTCAAGGGCGCGGACGCCTACCTGGCCACGCTGCGGGCACACCCCTACGGCATGCCGTACGCCCCCGAGGACAACCGCTACGACTGGGGCTCCAACCACCAGCTCCTGCACAACGCGGTGGTCATCGCGACCGCGTACGACATATCGGGCGCCTCGAAGTACCGGGACGGCGCGCTGCAGAGCATGGACTACGTGTTCGGCCGCAACGCGCTGAACATCTCGTACGTGACCGGCTACGGCGAGGTCAACGCCAAGAACCAGCACGCCCGTTGGTACGCCAACCAACTCGACCCGAGCCAGCCGAACCCGCCGGCCGGTACGCTCGCCGGAGGGCCCAACTCGAGCATCCAGGACCCCTTCGCTCAGAGCAAACTCCAGGGCTGCGTCGGCCAGTTCTGCTACATCGACGACATCCAGTCCTGGTCGACCAACGAGCACACCATCAACTGGAACTCGGCGCTGACCCGGATGGCCTCCTTCGTGGCGGACCAAGGATGACCCGCTGAGGCCGCTCGGGCGGCACACTGGGCGCATGAACCCGCCCGCACCGCAAGCCGATCCCCGTCGCACGACCGTCGTCGTGGTGGGCGTCGACGCCTACGAGGCGGGGGCGCGCTGGGCACTCGACGGACCCGTGTCCGACGCGCTGCGGTTCGCGGACTGGTTCCTCGCCCGGGGTGTGCCGCCCGAGCGGATCACCGCGCTGCTGTCCGCGCCGCCCGAGCGGACCGGCGCCGCGCGCGAGGTGCCGTACAGCGTCCTCCGCGCGGACCGGGCCACCGTGCACCAGACCCTCCTGCGGACCGTCGCCGCCGGGCAGAGCGAGCTGCTGTGGGTGGTGTGGGGCGGGCACGGCGTGGTGGACGCGGAGGGCAGACGGCGGCTCTTCTACGCGGACGCCACCGCGGAGGACCCGCTCAACCTGGACTTCGACGCGCTCCTGACGTACTACCGCGCCGTGCCCCGCCACCCGCGCCAGATCTGGCTGGTCGACGCCTGCCAGCTCCTGCACAACCCCTGGCGCGGCCGGCGCCATCTGCCGCGCGAGGACTACGGCACCCCGATGCCGCGCACCGCCCGCGACCAGGCGGTGCTCTTCGCGGCCCGCCCGGGAGAGGCCGCGACCAATCTGAGCGGTACCGGGACCGGCCTGTTCAGCCGGGAGACGCTGGCCGTGCTCACCGGTGACACGACGCTCGGCACGGGCTGGCCACCGGACCCCGGCGCGGTCATGGACCGCCTGCGGGAACGGTTCACCCATCTTCGCGCCGAGGGCCGCGCCTCCCAGACCCCGACCTACCTGTGGTCCCGCACCTGGGACGGCGACGAGGGCCAGCTGCTGTCCCGCGGCGGCCCCGACCCCACGAGCCCCTTCCACCCCGACCTGCCCCCCGAACGGCTCCGTGCCCTGACCGACGCGCTCCTGGCGGTGGAGGAGTTCGTGGAGCCGCAGGGCCGCGAGGAGATCCTCGGCCTGCTCAGAATCGGCGTCCGCGCCGCGATCCCCCGGCACAGCCGCCCCCGCATGGACACCATCAGCATCCTGCGCACCTGCGCCCGCCGCCCCGGCGCCCTCCGGGAGTTGGCGGAGGCGGTGCTGTTGTGCGCGGGGGGGAGTCCGCAGGCGGAGACGGCACACGAGCTGATCGTCCAGGCGTCTGCGTGAGCCGTCCCGCTTCCCTTACGATCGGGCCTCATGTACGAGTCCTGTGCTGCGGCGGAGTCCGCGAGCGTCGAGTCCTGGCTGCCCCGCCTGTCCCACCTGTCGCTGGACGAACTCCCTCGCGTCGGCCATGCCGCGCTGCGGCCCGCGGTGGACATGCTCCTGGCCGGCGTCGACCGGCCGTTCAGCACCAGGGGCGGCAGCGAGCCCAGTTGACCGAGATCCGACTCACCGTGAGGAAGCGTTCGTGGGCACGTCATGTGAAGCCGCCGAGGAACCCGAGAACTCCGCGCATCCCTTGCGGCCTCACCGTCTGGACGACGTCTCGTTCGGCATGCTCTGCTCGGCCGGGGAAGCGCGCCCAGCCACCCGGACCCTGCTGGACGCCGAGTACAGCCGGCGCCTTCTGCTGCTGCGTGTCCTGGTCGACGAGGTCTGCGCGCACCCGGCGTCCGTCGGGGACCTAGATCCGGCGCGCGAGGCGTGGGACCTGCTCGCGCGGGCCCAGCGGCAGCGCCCGGAGGCGGTGCACCGGCTGCTGATGGACCCGCAGACCGGGCTGTGGGCCGCCCATGCGCTGCGTCGGCTGCGCGGCGCGCAGGACGAGGAGGCCCCGCTCTGGTCGGACGTTGGCGGGCTGCACGCTTTGGCGGCCGCCGGTGCCGTCCTCGCCGGCCTAGACTTCCGGATTCGGGTCCCGGCCCGCGAGGGCGCCGTACTCCTGCCGTGCCTGGGCCAGGCGCAGTGGGACGCCCGCGAGCCGTGGGGCGTGGCCGAGGTCGGCGCGCACGACGGGACGGCGCGCGTGCGCACGCAGGGCGAGGGACCCGTCGTCCAGGTGCCGACGGACGCCGCCCAGGACGGGCCCGGCTGGACCGGCCTGCGCCGGCTGTCCCTGAGCCACCGAGGACTGACGCTCACCCTCACCGTCGACGACCTGGCCCGCTACCCCGTCATCGCCGGTACCGCCGGTCCCGGCCGGCTGGACGAGACGGCGCTACGGCGCTGGCGGCGCGGCCTCGACCGGGCGTGGCGGCTGCTGGTCGAGGACCACCGGGACAGCGCCGAGGCCCTCGCCGCGGGACTGTTCTCGCTCGTCCCGCTGCCGCCCGCCGAGCGCTTCCGGCCGCGCAGCGCTTCCGCATCCGAGGCGTTCGGCTGCGTGATGCTCTCCGCGCCCGAAGCTCACGTGCCGGACGCCGAGGCCGCGGTGGAGCTGGCGGTCACCCTGGTCCACGAGTTCCGCCACACCCTGCTCAACGGCCTCATGCACCTCACCCCGCTGGCCGAGGACTGCCCCGACCTCTTCCACGCTCCCTGGCGGGACGACCCCCGACCGCTCAGCGGGGTGCTGCACGGGGCCTTCGCGTTCTCCGGCGTCGCCCGCTTCTGGCGCGAGCGCTGCGCCCGCGACAGCGGCAGCACCCGCGAACGCGCCCACTTCGAGTTCGCCCTGTGGCGGCGGGAGGCGCGCGCCACGCTGGAGATCCTGCACCCCCACCCCGCCCTGACCGCGACCGGCCGCCGCCTGGTCCGCGCCCTCCTCGCGGACATCCGCTCCTGGGACGCCGATCCGGTGCCCGAGACGACGCTGCGGCTCGCCGAGCGGGCCGCCGCCCACCAGCGTGCCGCCTGGCGCGCCCACCATGTCGTGCCCGCGGAGCCGACGGTGCGGGCCGCGGCGGACGCCTGGCTGCGCGGCACGCGACCGCCGCTCGCGGTGACCGACGAGACCGGCGGGGACGTCGTCACCGACTCCGCGGGCTGTCGTCTGGACGCGTTCGCGCACCTTGTCCGCCTGCGGATCACCGACCCGCAGGCCTTCGCCGGGGCACGAACCGGCGGCCCCCGGCCGAAGGACGTCACCCCGGCGGACCTGGCCTGGGTGGCGGGCGAGCGGACCGAGGCCGCCGCG
The DNA here is from genome assembly GCF_053592195.1 of Streptomyces sp. NPDC002776. Lineage (NCBI taxonomy): Bacteria > Bacillati > Actinomycetota > Actinomycetes > Kitasatosporales > Streptomycetaceae > Streptomyces > Streptomyces sp. NPDC002776. The sequence continues at coordinate 19,892 of NZ_JBSFVG010000007.1, forward strand.
CTGTACGCCGAGGAGACCGCACGGCCCGCCGCCTGGGGCGGGCTCGGGCTGCTCCACGGCCGGCGCGGGGTGGCCGAGCGACCCGAACTGCTGCGCGCCGTCTCCGCGGCGATCGCCCGCGGTTCGGGGCGGATCCCGCCACCGGCCGAGCTCGCCGACTGGCTGGCCGCCGCCTGGGACGACGACGGCGGTCACAGCGGCAGCGGGTCGATGTCGCAGTCCGCGCGATGGTCCCAGTCCACGGCCTGACGCACGGCGGGATGGTCCGCCCCGAGCGCGCGGTTGAGCCGCTCGGCGGTGGCGCTGTGCAGACGCTCGGCCTCCTCGTGCCTTCCCAGCGCGCTCAGGTCCATCGGCAGGTTGGCGGCGCAGGCCAGGGTGGAGGGGTGGTCCGCGCCGAGCACGTCAGTGGAGAGCGCCAGGGTCTGTTCGTCCAGTTCGCGGGCGGCTTCGTAGTCGCCGAGCGCGTAGAGATCGCTGGCCAGGTTCGTCGCGCAGACCAAGGCCGAGGGGTGGCGCTCCCCGAGGTCGCGGCCTAGGACCCCGAGCACCCGCTCATCGATGGTTCGTGAGGCCTCCTCGTCGCCCAGGAGCCGGTGCGTGACAGCGAGATCGATCTCCGCCGACAGGGTGTGCGGATGCGCGGGCCCGTACAGGTCGGCGTACTGCCGGTGGATGCGTGTGCCGAGGTTCCGGGCGGTGATGAGCTCGCCCGCGTGCCGGAGGTCGATCGTCAGCTCCAGCGTCGCCGCCATGGTCTCCGGGTTGTTCTCCCCGTACCGGTTGACCAGATCGGCCTGAACGCGCTCGGCCGTGGCGCGGGCTTCCGCGTGGTGGCCCGCCTTGCGCAGCGCCACGGCCAGGTGACGGTGGTTGGCCAGGGTGAACGGCTTGTCCGGGCCGAGCAGTCTCAGGACCCTTTCGGTCACTTCACATTGGTAGGAGAGGGCGGTGTGGTAGTCGCCCAGCTCGCGCATGTCGAGGATGAGGCTGACCCACGTCACCAGGGACACCACGTGGTCCTGGCCGTATTGCTGCTGCTTGGAGTGCAGGGTGTGCTCGTCCAGCTCCCGGGCCCGGGCGAAGTCCCCCACGAGCCTGAGACTGACACCCAGGTTGTGGGCCGCGCGCAGGGTCTCGGGATCCTCGGCGCCGAGCAGTCGCACATAACGCTGATGCACCGACTCCGACAACTCCAGGGCAGCCGCGAAATCACCCTTGATCCGCTGGTCGACGGCCACGTTTCCGAGCGCGTCAAGCGTGTCCTCGTGGTCCTCGCCGACCGCGCTCCGGCAGGCGTTCAGCACCTGGTCGTTGACTGTCGACGCTTGGCTGTACCGGCCCATTCTGAACAGCACCACCCCGAGCCACCGGCCCGCCGCCAAGGTCTGGGGATCAGCCTCCCCGGTGTCCCTCGCCCACGTGGTGTAGGCGGACTCGGCCAGTTGCAGAGCCGCCTCGAAGTTCCCCCAACGCGTCAGGTACCTCACCTCGTTGACGATCAGGCCGCGCACCCATGAGTCGGTGGAGTTGACCGCGTCGGAGACGATCAGGTGCGGGTACAGCTCTCCGTAGCGCGGCCAATGACTCGCATTGTGCGGGTCGACGGGATCGTTGGCCGCCAGCAGCAAGTGCGTGCCGTGCCGCATGCGCTGCCTTTCGGCCTCCGTCATCCGGGAGACCAGTGCCGCCTGGACGAGTCGGTGCATCTGGAGGCAGTTGGTGCGCAGGTCGAATCGGGCCAACGAGAACCGGCCGATCTCCCGGATGGCCTGTGCGAGGCGAATCGGATCGCGCAGCACGGTGTCGAGTTCAGGAGTGATGGCGGCGCCCCGGCGGCCTGCGAACAGATTGCGGGGGATCGACTCGGGCGCGCAGAAGGCGCACAGCTGCAACAGCTGCATGGCCGCGGGGTTCTTCGTCTCCAGCTGGTCCAGTGAGACGTTCCAGGCCGCGATGACCGGCAGCTGGTAGTCGACGGGCGCCGCGAGGCTCAGCAGATCGACCTGCTTCTCGTCCAGCAGCCGCAGGTACTCGTCCGTGGGCATTCCGGTCTCGGCCCGCCAGGCAGCGGCCTGTTCGACGGCCAGCGGCAGATCGCCGAGGGCCTCCGCCAGCCGGTCCGCCTCGTCGTCGGTGATGACCGGACCGCGCCGGCGCAGCAGCTCCATGCTCTCCTCACGCCGGAAGACGTCCACCTCCAGCGGCTTGGCCACGCTCGCCCACTGCGGATTGCGTGAGGTGACGAGGATGTTGCCGGGCCCGCCGGACGGGAAGTAGGGGCGCACCGCCTCCGGGCTGTCGGCGTTGTCGAAGACCAGCAGCCAGTTGTCGTACGGCTCACCGCGGCGCAGCGCCTCCAGGACCGCCGTCACCGACCAGGTCGCGTCGCTGCCCGCCTCCAGGCCGAGCCGTGGCGCCAGCTCGACCAGGGACAGCGCGATCTGGGCCGTGCGTTCGGCGGAGATCCACCACACGAGGTCGTAGTCCCCGAGGTGGCGGTAGAGGTACTCCACGGCGAGCAGTGTCTTGCCGACCCCGCCCATGCCGTGCAGCGCGTTGGGCAGCACGGCCGTCGCCTGCTCCTTGCGGAGCCTGCGGTGCAGAGCGTCCAGCAGCTCTGTGCGGCCGGTGAAGTTGGGATTGCGCGGTGGCACGTTGCCCCACACGGCCGGGGTGCCGCGGCCGGTGCGGCGGTCGGCCGGATCCGGGGGTGTGCCCGGCGGGATGTCGGTGCGCGGCTGCGGCGGTGTGCTCGGCTGGTTCACCAGGTCCTCCTGCTTCCGCAGGTGTGAAGGGGCTCGGACGGAGTCCTGCCGGATGGCGGCATGCGGGCGGGATACGGCGGTCATGCGCTCCAGGGCCCGCGCCTGGGCGGCGTGCGGGCCCGACAGGGCGTGCAGTACGGCGATCTGCGGCGCGGCCCAGGCGCGGGTCTCGGGGTCGGTGCCGAGCGGGCGGGGGAGCTTGCGCCCGGCCAGTAGTTCGGGGACCTGCCACAGCCGGTGGGCGGACGGGCCGAGGGCCTCGCCGACCAGGCCGACGACCCGCCGCAGCTCCTGCGTCCGTCCGGCGGCCAGGAGCTCACCGCGGACGTCGGGGGCGAAGTCGTAGGCGATGCCGGGTCCGGTGACCGGGTGGATCAGCCCGTGGGTGAGCAGGTGGGTGAAGTCGGAGATCCGCGCCTCGGGGCACAGCCGGGTCAGCACCCGCTGGATCACGGGGACCGTCAGCGGGGCGGCGGCGAGCAGGGTGGCGAGGCCCGACACCCGGGGCGACACCGAGCGGCGGAAGGACGCGACGCGCTCGGCGGGTCCGGGCCCGGGGTCGGTGGGTGCGGGACGGGTGCCCTCCGGGCGCGGGGCGGCGAAGGTGAGCGGGAGCCGGGTCCAGGTGCCCCGAGCGGCGGTGACCAGCCGGACCCAGGACTCCAGGCCGCGGGGGGTCAACTCCAGTACGGGAACGGGCAGGTAGGGGCCGCCCTCCTCGGGTGCGCCGAGGCCGAGCTGCCGTGGCCGGGTGCCGTGCCGGCGGTTCGGCACGCCGGGTCCCGCCGAGCGCAGCGACAGCGGCCAGGTCGGGACACCGGACTCGGGCCAGGCCGGATGGGGCAGCAGATGGACGAGGGCCAGGGTGCCGGAGGCCGCCCAGCGGTGCAGGGTCTGGCCGAGGGCGCCGGTGCGCCAGCCGGGCGCGTTGCCGTCGGTGACCGCCAGCGTCAGGCGCCCGGGGGAGGGGTGACCGGGTGGCAGGGCGCGCAGGGCGCACCGGTCCACCCGGCCGAAGGCGCGTGAGCGGCGCAGCAGTTCGGTGAACTCCCGGACGGTGTCCCGCCAGACCGCCATGCCGGGGTCGGGGTCGACCGCCACGACCACGTCCCAGGAGCGGTGCCCGCGCAGTCCGCGCAGCGCGCGCAGGACGCCCTGCGGGTCGGTGATGTCCGTCCAGCGCGCGGACGGGGCGTCCCGGCGGTCTTCGGACGTCGTCATGGCCCCTCCATGGCGACCCGCCGCCACAGGGTGTCGAGGGCCGCGCTCCCTTCCTCGTCACCTTCCCGGCTTCCGCCGAGGGCACTCGTCCGCACGAGGTGCAGGACGTCGAGGAACCGGCCGGCCCCGGAGGGTTCCCGCTCGGCGCGGTCCAGGAGGGCGTCGAGCCATCCGGCCGGGATGTCGGGGAATCGGGTGCGGGCGAGTTCGGCCAGCCGCTGCCGTGTCATCGGGGGCAGTTCGAGCCGGACGCAGTGGCGCCCGAAGGCGGGTGACAGGTCGCGCTCGCCGCCGGTCGTGACGACGACCAGGGGCGGCTCGTGGCACCGGACGAATCCGTCGCGGACCGTTGCGGTACCGCCCGGCTCGCAGGTGTGGACGAGGGCGTTGTCCTGGCCGGCGAGTCCCGGGATCGTGAACTCCCCGTCATACAGGACCGCCAGCAGCTCGTCGGGGAGGTCGAAGCCGCCCCGGTCGAGGTCGTCGACGAGGACGACACGCGGTAATCGGCGCGGGAGCAGAGCGGTGCCCAGCGGCCCCAGGCGGACCGGGCCGGGCCCGGCCGGATCGTACAAGGCCTCGGCGAGGGAGGTGGCGCCGGTGATGCGCCAGCGCAGGACCGCGCCCAGGCCGAGTTCCCGGGCGATCCGATGGGCGATCGCCGACTTGCCGGTGCCCGGTGCGCCGCCGACCAGCAGCGGACGGCGCAGGTACAGCGCGGTGTTGACCGCCGCCACCTCGTCGGGGTCCGGCGTCCGGGCGGTACCGGTGGCTCCGAGGATCCGGGTGGCGGCCTCGTCCGGGGGCGCCGGTGGCTCGTCCGGGCCGCCGGGGTAGGTGCGCCAGGGCGGCGGGGCGGGCCATCGGCGGTCCCGGTCGCCCGGATCGAGCGGGATGCCGGTGCCCCGGTAGAGCCACCAGGAGTCCATGGGCGTTTCCTCTCTGCGCAGCGCGATCACAGCGGTTTGCGGTCGGGGTCGTCCCACAGCACCGCGAGATGCCGGCCGATGTGGTGCTCAGGGGCGCCCGAGCCGAGCGCGGCGGCCTGTCGGCGGAAGCGGGTGATACGGGGCAGCAGATCCGCGAAGCCACCGGCGAACAGCTCGCTGAGCACCTGCCGGAACTCCGTCGTCGACTCGCTGGTGCGATGCCACACCACCACCGGATAGCCGGTGCGCAGTGCCGTCCTGAACTCCAGACAGCCGTGCGGACGGCCCTCCTCGGGCGGTTCACTCAGGACGGCGGCGACATGCTCCTCGTCCAGCAGGCCGGCCACCACCCGGCGCGGATCCTGGGGGCCGGTGTTCGGGATGCTCATGTAGACGGAGCCGGTCTGCGGCTCCTGCCGCAGCTTCTGCCAGCGCAGCCGCCACCAGCCGTGCCAGCGCTGATCCAGCAGCCGGTCCAGACTGCGGATCACCACCGCCGGATAGGTCATGCCGAGGGGCAGATGCGGATCCTCGGCGGCGTCCAGGGGCCAGGACTCGACGGGCAGGTTGATCAGTTCCAGCGGCAGCACGAACTCCAGCCGCAGGTGCCCCGGACGGTCCCCCTCGGCCCGCTCCACCTCGGAGATCACCTCGCTGACCGTGCGCTGGAGCTCGGCGAAGGGGATCACCGCGCCGTCCCGCCGTCCCTCGAAGTCGGGCCCCCGGGCGTCGGAGTGGAACCAGTACGACACCGTGTAGTGGCCCTCGTCTAGGGGCGCCGGCATGATCCGGATGGCCAGGTGCTCGTCATGGACGGGCGGCTGCCGCTCTGCCTCCCGGCCGTAGCGTCTGCGGTCGAGGGTCTGCGCCAGCTCCCAGTGCACGGCGCGCCGCCGGTTGATCGCGCGGATCTCCTGGCGGTGCGGGGCGTCCATCCAGGCCGAGACCTCATCCAGGTACGCCATCCAGGGCGGCACCTGGCCCGGTGCCGTGTTCTGGCCCACCAGGTAGAGGAAGTCCGACCAGGGGGTGGTGCAGTGGTCGGGCGGGGTGCGTAATCGGGACAGTGTCGCCCGCGCCAGCAGACGGCGGCGCTCGTCGTCGGGCAGCCGGAGCGCGGCCAGGCAGTCCCCCAACAGGGCCCAGGATGTGGTGAATTCGGGTGGCAGCGTGCGCGCGGCCCGCCACTCGTCGCAGAGCCGGGCCATCAGCAGGGACTCCGCGGAACCGGGGTCCAGCAGGTCCAGGACCGCGGCTAGACAGGCCAGGCCGTCCGGGGCGGGGCCGCCGGGGGTGTCCTTCATGCAGAACAGCAGCAGGGCGACGTACTGCTTGCGCGGGATGGAGTGGCGGGGGAGCCGGCCGTTGCCGCCGAGCCGGTCGAGAACCAGGGCCAGGAACTGGTCTCGGTCCTCGGTCGAACGCAGACCGTCGCAGTCCACCAGGACGTCCACGGCGGCGCGCCGTATCCGGTCCTCGATCTCCTCGCGCAAAGGAGGCCCCCCTCCGACGCCCCGCCCGGGGGCGCGCTTCCTCGCCCTGTGCGACGACTCGCTCGTACCGCCAGTGACACAAGATTAGGGGTCACCGCCGCTGACGGAAGGGGATCGGCGAACAGGGCGGGGGAGGGCTAGGGAAGCTCCGCCCGGGACTCGTGCTCGACGAATTCCCGGGGCCGTTCGTGGGCGGTCAGGGTGTGCAGGCGGGCCTGGGTCAGGGGCTCGTGGAGTTCGGCGTACTCGCCGTGCGGGAGGCGTTTGACGATGCCTGTTTCGCGGCCGTGTTCGATCAGTTCCCGGTCCCTCAGCTGCAGGCCCAGGCAGATGCGGCGGGTGAGGGCGAAGACCGCTACCGGGAGGACGAAGACCGCGATCCGGATCACCCAGGTCACCGTGTTGATGGACAGGTGGAGTTGGGTCGCCACGATGTCGTTGCCGCCGCCCGCCAGGAGGATCAGGTAGACGCTGATCCAGGCCGCGCCGAGGCCGGTGCGGACCGGGTGGTTGCGCGGGCGGTCGAGGAGGTGGTGCTCGTGCCGGTCGCCCGTGACCCAGGACTCCAGGAACGGATAGACCCCGATCAGGATCAGCAGCAGCGGGAAGACGAGGATCGGGATCAGGACGCCGAGGACCAGGGTGTGTCCCCACAAGTTGATCTCCCAGCCCGGCATCACGCGCACCAGGCCCTCCGCGAAGCCCAGGTACCAGTCGGGCTGGGCGCCGGTGGAGACCTGGTCGGCGCGGAACGGGCCGTACGCCCAGACCGGGTTGACCGTGGCGATCGCGGCGAGGAGGGTGAGGGCGCCGAAGACCAGGAAGAAGAAGCCGCCCGCCTTGGCCAGGTACACCGGCATGAGCGGGGCGCCGACGACGTTGCGTTCGGTCCGTCCGGGGCCCGCGAACTGGGTGTGCTTGTGGTGGACGACCAGCACGACGTGCGCCACGATCAGGGCCGCCATGATGCCGGGGATCACCAGGATGTGCAGCGCGTAGAAGCGCGCCACGATGTCGTCACCGGGGAATTCCCCGCCGAACAGGAACATCGACAGGTACGTCCCTACGATCGGCACCGCCAGCAGGGCGCCGTTGACGAACCTCAGCCCGGTGCCGGAGAGCAGGTCGTCGGGGAGCGAGTAGCCGAACAGGCCCTCGAACATGCCGAGGAAGAGCAGCAGCCACCCGAAGAGCCAGTTCACCTCGCGGGGTTTGCGGTACGAGCCGGTGAAGAAGTGCCGCATCATGTGCGTGAGCATCCCGGCCACGAAGACCAGCGCCGCCCAGTGGTGCAGCTGCCGGATGAGCAGTCCGCCGCGCACCTCGAAGCTGATGTCGAGGGTGGAGGCGTACGCCTCCGACATGCGCACGCCGTTGAGCGGGACGTAACTGCCCTGGTAGGTCACCTCGTTCATGGACGGGTGGAAGAAGAAGGTGAGCCAGACGCCGGTCAGGATCAGCACCGCGAAGCTGTACAGGCAGATCTCGCCGAGCAGGAACGACCAGTGGTCGGGGAAAACCTTGCGCAGGTACGTGCGGCCGAGCGCGTGGCTGCCGAGGCGGCCGTCGAACCAGTCGGCGACGCGTTCGCCGCGGGACGCCTGCTTCATGCCCCCTCCTCCGCTTCGCCCCGCTCGACGTGTGCGAGCTTGTCGGGGTTGCTGACGATGTAGACGCCCGAGATCCGGTCGCCCTCCGGGGTGAGGTCCATGACCATCACGGCGAACGGCGAGTCACCCTCGAACAGCACCGCCGCGTCGTCGCCGTTGACGCGCCGGTAGCGCACCTCCAGGGCGCTCACGTCCGGCCGTGCCCCGTGCCCGGTGAGCAGCCGGACCACCTTGTCCCGGCCGTGCACCGGGCGCAGTCCCGACGGTTTGCGGTTGCCGCCGCCGTCCGACCACACCGTGACGTCCGGCGCGAGGATCTCCATCAGGGCGGCGATGTCCCCGCCGAGCGCGGCCCGCACGAACCGCTCCGTCGCCTCCCTGCGCACCCGTGGATGCGCCTGGTAGAGCGGCCGCCGCGCGTGCACATGGGCGCGGGCGCGCCGGGCCAGCTGCCGTACCGCCGCCGGGGTGCGGTCGAGGATGTCCGCGATCTCGGTGTGCGGGTAGCCGAACACCTCGTTCAGCACGAACACCGCGCGCTCCAGCGGGGACAGCGACTCCAGCACCACCAGCAGCGCCAGGGACACGGACTCGGTGCGCAGCGCCGGGTCGTCCGCGCCGTCGTCGGACGCGACCAGCGGCTCGGGCAGCCATGGGCCGACGTAGGTCTCCTGGCGGCGGCTGATCGCGGCGCGCCGGCGCAGGGCGTGGTTGACGGCGACGCGGACGAGGTACGCCCGCGGATTGTCGACCCCGGCCAGCGGGTCGCCGCCGCCCCGGGCGGTCCAGGACAGCCAGGTCTCCTGAAGGACGTCCTCGCTGTCGGCGACGCTGCCCAGGACGTTGTAGACGACGCCGAACAGCAGCTCGCGATGGTCGACGAAGACGCCGGTCGCCTGGTCCAACCGGTCGTCGGTGTCGGGAAGGGGTGTCTCGGACATGACGGTGGCCTCCGCTGCGGTGCGCTCACCCCTGGGAGGCCATGAGGGGGTCCGTTTGTGACACCCGAGCGGGGTAATGTGACCCAGCTCTCACGCCGCGCCATGGCAGACGATCCCGAGCGCGTGCCGACGGCCCGGGCGGACGGTGCTCACCCGTGCGGTGTACTGCACCCCACCAGGTACCGTTGCACACCACATCTGACCTGGCCGTATTTACGGGTAAGTACCCGCGCGGTACCGTGAAGTCATGCCAGCTCTCAACGTGGAGTTCAGCGACCGCGAACTTGAGGATCTGCGGCAGATCGCCAAGGAGCGGGGTACGTCGATGAAGGCGCTCGTACGGGAGGCCGCGGCGGCCGACATCGCCCGGCACCGGGCACTCCAGGAGGGTGCGGAGGCCTTCCGCCGGTTCTTCTCCGCGCACGCCGACGAGTTCGCCGCCGCGTTCCCGGAGGACGAACCACCCGCCAAGGGCGAGGGGCGGGCCGCCTGAGCGATGGCAGCCGTCATCCACATCGACGTGCCCTGGCTGCTCCAGCGGCACGAGGAGGTCCTGCCGGACCAGCCCGTCATCAACGACTTCTCCGCGCTGGTCGCCGCCGTGGCCCGGCACCGTGTCGACCCGCCGCGGCTCGGCGTGGACTCCGACCCGGCCTGGCGGGCGGCCGCGCTGCTGCACACCCTGGCCCTGCTCAAGCCGCTGCCCTCGGCCAACGCCCGGTTCGCCTGCGCCACGGCCGTGGCCTACATGTTCGTCAGCGGCGTCGGCATCGATCCGCCGTACGGCGCGCTGGTGGACCTCGCCCGGGATCTGATCGACGGCAGGGTGGATGTGTTCGGCGCCGCCGACCGGCTGCGGTCCTGGCAGATCTGAGGTTCAGGGGCCGTCGGCCGGGCCCGCCCCCTCGGGGCCGCCGACCCAGGGCGGGAGGATCGAGGTCGGCGGCCCCTGCGCACAGGAGCCGCTGTCCTGCGCGGGGCCTTCCTAAGGGCCGCTCCCAGTTCACCGCGGGCTCGTGCGCGCCGGGAGCGTGCGTGGCGCTCCGGCGCGGGTGCGTGATTCACACGGGGTGCGGGGCAAAGTCGAAAGCCGGTGCGGGTGACGGGAGTTGCCACTGTTTCTGACTTTCTTTCAACGGTGCGGATGTTGCCCGAGTGCCTTGTTGGGCGTGAGTGGGTTGTGCGAGGGTTAAGTGCCCGTGCGGGGGGTTAAAAGCCGGGTCGCATTCGTACCGATGGGGGATCGGGACCGGATGAGAAGTGGTGAATTCACGCTCCCCGCGCTGTTCTCCGCGCGTGGGAAGGAATCCGCTCAGTGCCCACCCCCCACCCCCCTCGCCCCCCTTACCCCCCGCCCGCCGGCGCCCCCGAGGAATCGGACGACGGTCTCGCCGCCCGCCTCAGAGGCAGACCGGACGGCGAGACCTCCCCCGCGGTCGCCCTGCTGATGGCGCGCCACTGGCGCACGGCCCAGGAATATGCGGTGATCTGCCTGGCCTCCCGCGCGGAGGCCGCCGCGATGGTCACCTCCGCCGCCTTCCACCAGCTCCTCGACCGGCTGGCGCGCGGCGAACCGGGCACGGCTTTGCGGCCCCGGCTGCTGGTCGCCGTACGGGACACGGTCCGGCTGTGGGCCGCCGAGGAACGGATATCGGCCGTTCTGCCGGACCTCGGGAAACCGGCCGGCGGTCGCGGTATACGGACCGCGAAGTCGATGACCGCGGAAAATCGGAAGTTGGCCGGACGTTCATTCCACGCCCTTCCGGGACCGGCCCGGTGTCTGCTGTGGCACACCGAGGTGGAGGCGGAGGCGATAACCGTGCCCGCGGGACTGCTGGGCATGGATACCGACACCGCGTCGGTCGCACTCGAACAGGCGCGTGAAAAATTCCGGGAAGGCTGTGTCCTCGCGCATCGGGAACTCGCCCCGACGAAAGACTGCCGCTTCTACAACCGTCTGCTCGACGTCCCCATGCGGCGCGGCGGAGCCCTGCTGCCGGACGTCCAGCAGCATCTCGCCCAGTGCCGATACTGCCGTTCCGCGGCCGAACAACTGAGCCATTTCGAGGGCGCTTTGGGCACCCTGCTCGCCGAATCCGTGCTCGGCTGGGGCGCCCGCCGCTATCTGGACTCCCGCCCGGGCCGCACCCGGCCGAGCCCCCGTCCCCGCGGTCCCGCCCGGCACGGCGGCGGACGCCGGCGCCTGCTGCCCAGGGTCCCCCCGCAACTGCGCGGGGCGGCGGACGGACCGCGTCCGTCCCGGGCGCTGCTCACCGGCGTGGGGATCGCCTCCGCCGGGCTGCTCGCGTCCGTCCTCGCCGCCAGTGTCTGGTCCGACGACGACGGCTCCGCTCCGCCCGGCTCCGCGGCAGACGGCGGCACCGGCACCCAGGCCCCGCCCACCGTCTCCACCGCACCCCCGGGCACCGCCCGACTCCCCGTCCCGCCACGGCGGACCGGTCTGCGCAACGCCGCCGCCGACCTGTGCCTGGACATCCGCGACACGCCGAAGCCCGGCGCCGGCACCGAGCTGGCGGCCTGCTCGGCGGCGGACACCCAGCAGTGGTCGTACGAGGAGGACGGGCTGCTGCGCAGCGCGGCGCAGCCCGGCCTGTGCCTGGACTCGAAGGTGGACGCCGGGGTCGTCGTCCTCGGGCGGTGCGCCGACGAGGACGACGACCGGGCCGACGACGTGCGCTACGACCTGACCGTGCAGGGCGAGTTGCTGCCCCGCTGGGACGAACGGCTCGCCCTCACCTCCACCAACGGCACGGCGGGCGCCGACATCGTCGTCAAGGTCCGGGACGGCACCGATACCCAGCGCTGGCTCGCCGATCCGGGCCGGTCGGCGCCCGCGGACCCGCTGTCGGTCGCCGCGCCTCCGGCTAGGGCTGACTGACCACGTCCCGGGGCGGCTCCCCCGACAGGAACCCGGTCACGTTCTGCACGGCGGCCAGGGCGATCCGCACCAGGGTCTCCCGGGTGACGCCCCCGGCGTGCGGGGAGAGCACCACGTTCGGGGCGCGCAGCAACCGCAGCGCCGGAGTGGGTGGTTCGGGCTCGAAGACATCGATGCCCGCCCCGGCCAGGGTGCCCTTCTCCAGGGCGTCGGCGAGGGCGTCCTGGTCGATCAGGGCGCCCCGCGCGGTGTTCACCACGAACGCCGTCGGCTTCATCAGCGCCAGCCGCGAGGCGTCCAGGAGATGCCGGGTGCCCTCGGTGAGCGGAGCGTGCAGGGAGACGTAGTCCGAGGTGCGCAGCAAATCCTCCAGCGGGAGATGGCGGGCGCCGCCGAGCCGGGCCTCCGTGCCGGGGTCGGCCCGGGTGCGTCCGGCGTAGACGACGGTCATGTCGAAGGCCACCGCGCGGCGGGCGACTTCGCGGCCGATCCCGCCGAGGCCCACGATGCCGAGCGTCTTGCCGGACAGTTCGGTCAGGGAGCCCTGGAGGCGGGGGAGGGCCCAGTCGGCTTCGGTGAGCGCGGTGTGGGCGGGGATCAGCTGTTTGGCGAGGGCGAGCATCAGGGCGAAGGTCTGCTCGGCGACGTTCTGTGCCTCCGCGCCGCTGGAGCCGATGGTGCACACCCGCACGCCCCGCTCCCGGGCGGCGGCCAGATCGACGTAGTCGAAGCCATGGCTCGCGCACTGAACGAGCTGCAACTCCGGTGCGGCGGCAAGGTGTTCGGCGGTCACCGGGGCAAGGCCGGTGATGATCGCATGGGCCGCGAGCAGGGCGTCCGGGTCCTCGCCCGTGCTCTCCACGACGGTGACGTTCGCCTCGGCGGGGAAGAGCGTGGCGAGCCCCGCCCCGGTCCTGCGGCCCCCGACGTGCGCGGAGATGACGGCGAGGACGTTGCGCGGGGCGGTCATGCGGACTCCTCGACGAGGTCGGCCGGGCTCAGGGAGGCCGGGCCCGCGTGTCCCGACAGCGCGAGGGTGAGGTCGAGTTCGGCGAGCAGACAGCGGATGACGTGCTCGACGCCGGCCTGTCCGTCCAGGCCCAGCCCGTACACGTACGGCCGGCCGACCAGTACCGCCCGCGCGCCGAGGGCGAGCGCCTTGACGATGTCGTCGCCGGTGCGGATCCCGCTGTCGAAGAGGACGGTGAGCCGGTCGCCGACCGCCGCCACCACCCCGGGCAGCGCGTCGGCCGCCGCGACGGAACCGGCCACCTGCCGGCCGCCGTGGTTGGAGACGACGACCCCGTCCATCCCGGCGTCGGCCGCCGCTCGCGCGTCGTCGGGGTGCAGGACGCCCTTCAGGACGATCGGGCCGTCCCAGTGCTCCCGCAGGAACGCCAGGTCCGGCCAGGTCTTGCCGGGGTCGGCGAACATGCCCACGAAGTGCATCACGGCGGCGTTCGGGTCCTCGTGCACCGGCTTGGCCAGGCCCGCCAGGAAGGCCGGGTCGGTGAAGTAGTTGGCGGTGCCCACCCCGTGCAGGAACGGCAGGTACGCCTGGTCCAGGTCGCGGGGCCGCCACGCCAGCAGCGGGGTGTCCAGGGTGACGACGAGGGCGGTGTACCCGGCCGCCTTCGCTCGGTCCAGGAAACTCCGGGCCACCTCGGGGTCCTTGGGCCAGTACAGCTGGAACCAGCGCTCGGCGTCCCCCATCGCCTCGGCGACCTGTTCCAGGGGCGTGCTGGAGGCCGAGGACAGGATGTACGGCACGCCCTGCGCTGCGGCGGCCCGGGCGGCGGCCGGCTCGGCGTCCGGATGCATGATCGACAGCACGCCGACCGGGGCCAGCGCGAGCGGCGCGGGCAGGGCGCGGCCCAGCACCTCGACGGACAGGTCCCGTTCGTGCACGTCCCGCAGCATGCGCGGCACGATCCGGCGGCGCTCCAGGGCGGCCCGGTTGGCGCGGGCGGTACTGCCGTCCCCGGCGCTGCCCGCGACGTAACCGACCGGACCCGGGCCGAGGCGCTGCTCGGTCAGCTCCTCCAGCCGGGTCAGATCGGTGGGCAGCCGGGGTACGGCACCGGTCATGCCGTTGAGATAGATCTCGTACTGGAAGTCCGCCCAGTGCTTGGCCATGTCGTCCATCCCGCCTCTCGTCGCTGAGAACGCGCAGTACGCAGACCATACCGACCAGTAGGGAGGCGTGACCGGTCAGGCTCCCCACGCGGACTGCGCCGGGATTACGGCGAGTTGGCGGGGGCGCCGTGACGGTTCATCCATCTGTCGTTACGTCAGTGGATGAATCCTCCACGGCTTCGAGGGGCCGTTTCGATGTCAGGAAGTGATCGAGCGAGGGCAGAATCGGAATGTTTCAGGCCTATTGCAGAGCGCGGGGTATTCGGCCAGTTGGCTGCTTCGGGCGATCAAGATCCGGCCGTTGCAAGGGTTGGAACAGTCGAATTCCGTTACTTCACGCCACTGATTCAATACGCAAGGTTACTGAAACACATGGGGTCGATGTGTGTTCCGGCGGCGGACTCGGCAGACTCGCGGTCGCCGGTTCCGGTCCGATCGGGCGGGCTCCGGCACACCCCCGAATCGAGCGGAAGGATGCACACAATGCGGAACACCGCGCGCTGGACAGCAACCCTCGGCCTGACGGCGGCAGCCGTCTGCGGCCCTCTCGCCGGAGCCGCCCCCGCGGCCCCCGGCAATGCGACCGGCTCGCTCTACGCCCCCTCCGCGCTCGTGCTCACCGTGGCCCACGGCGAGAGCGCGGCGCTCACCGCCCCGGAGCGCGCCGTGACCCTCGTCTGCACGCCCGCGCCCTCCGGCACGCACCCGGCGGCCGGCCGGGCCTGCGCCGAACTGCGCGCGGCCCAAGGAGACTTCGACGCGCTCGCGAGCGACGACGACATCATGTGCACCAGGGAGTACGACCCCGTCGTCGTCACCGTCGACGGTGTCTGGCGCGGAGAGCGCGTCTCCTACGAGCGCACCTTCTCCAACGAGTGCGTGAAGAGCTCCCTCGGAGCGAGCGTCTTCGCGTTCTGAGGGACCGGGATCGCATGGCCGGCGTGATCATGTGCAGCGGCCCGTGACTGGGGAGTGCGAGTCCTGTCACAGTGGCCTGCGATCTCGTATCGGGGGCCGGCCGGGCGGAGTGGGGCCGCCCGGCCGGCACCTCGTGTGTTCAGCTCTTGACGGGGGTGAGCACCACGAAGTCCGCGCCCGCCGGGTCGACGCACACCGCGAGCCGGCCCACGCCCTCGGCGTCCTCGGGGCCCATCTGCACACTGCCGCCGTTCCCGGTGACCCGGGCGACCGCGGCGTCGCAGTCCTCGACGTCGAAGACCGGGTGCCAGTACGGCTTCCCGCCCGCCAGGGCGAGGGCCTCCTGCGGCAGGCCCATGATGCCGCCCTGCATCCGCTCCTCGGGCAGGTCCGCCGGGGTGATCAGGGAGTACGTGCCCCCGCCGCCCGGCAGTTCCATGTCGCTGTACCACCAGCCGAAGACATCGCCGTAGAACTTCTTCGCGCCCTCGGGGTCGCTCGTGTACAGCTCGGTCCACGACAGCGCGCCCGGGGCGTCCACCAGCTCCACACCGCCGTCCGTGCCGGGCTGCCAGATGGCGAACTGGCCGCCGAGCGGGTCGCTGAGCTGTGCCATCCGGCCCCACTCGCCGAGGTCCCGGGGTGCCACCCGGACCGTGCCGCCCGCCTTCTCGACCGCCTGGGTGGTGGCGTCCGCGTCGGCGACGTTGTAGTAGATCATCCAGGCCGAGCGGGCGCCCTCCTCGGTGAGCTTGCCCAGGCCGGCGACGACCTTGCCGTCCTTGCGGAACATGCCGCCTTCCATCTCCTCGGCGCCTTCCGTCTCCTCGCCGCCCTGCATGGCCTCGTAGTCCCAGCCGAGCACGCTGCCGTAGAAGGCCGCGGCGGCCCGCACGTCAGGGGCGCCGAGGTCGAGGAAGCACGGCACGCCGTGGACGGGGTCCGTGGTGATCATGAGGATTCCCTTCGCAGGTCCGTTCCCGTCAGCCTGGCACCGGCCCGTCGGCCGCGCACGGCGGACGGGTGGCCAGGCTGACGGGTGCCTTACGAAGGGATGGACCCCGCGCGCCCGCAGAACTCATCGGCGGGCGGGAAAGTCAGGCCTTCTTGCGGTGACTGGTGTCGCACCAGGGATAGCGCCGGCTGCGCCGGCAGGTGCACAGGGCGACCCGGAAGCGGTCGGAGACGACGGTGCTGCCGTCCTCCAGCTCGATCTCCACGGGCCCTTCCAGCATCAGCGGACCCGCGCGCTGGACCTTCACCCGGCGGGGCGGCTCAGACGGTGCGTTCGGCACGGACGACCACCAGCTCTTCCTTCTCGTCGGCGGCGGACAGCAGCCCTCGCTGCCGCAGCCACTCCTCACGGGCACGCATCACCGGCCCGAACGGGATCCGGCACCGCCGGGACACGGCGGCCTTCAGCCCGGCCGCCCGCAGCCACTCCACGGTCCGGTCGGGACCGCTGAGCGAGGAGTGCACCAGCAGCAGGACCCCGCCGGGCCGCAGCAGCTCGGGCCCCTCCCGGCAGATGCGGTCCAGGACGAGCCGGCCGTCGTGGCCCGCGTCCCAGGCCCGGGCGCTGCCGCGCGGCTCGGTGTCCGCGGCGGGCGTCGGCATGTACGGCGGATTGGCCAGGATGAGGTCGTACGACCGTCCGCGCACGGGCTCGAAGAGGTCGCCGTGCAGGAACCGCACCGGAAGGCGGGTCCGCCAGGCGTTCAGCCGTGCCGTGCACACCGCCCGCCGCGACACGTCCACGGCGGTCACGCGCGCGCCGCGCCGTGCCGCCTTCAGGGCCAGTGCGCCGGAGCCGGTTCCCACTTCGAGGACCTCGGCGCCGGTCGGCAGCGGTTCGTCGGCCAGGGCACCGGCCAGCAGCTCGGTGTCCTCCTGTGGGGCGTAGACGCCCGGTAGCACCAGAAAATTCACAGCGCTCGAGTACCCCGACATTCAGGAAATAAGGGAGGTTTCAGAAGTTTGCGGGCGCCCTTCGGCGTCCAGCGGCTCGCGCAGCGCCGACCGGCCGGCCCGCCAGTGGGTGAGCAGGCGTTCGCCGAGCCGGTCCTCCAGATAGCCGGTGACGTCGATGCCGAAGGCGATGTCCGGCGCCAGATGCGGCTCGTCGGTCAGCAGGCCGTCGATGACCTCGTGCCGGACGACCTGCTCGTGCACCGCGTCCGCCTCGACGTGCTCGTCGTAGAAGTGCTCGGCGGCGGGTCCGGCGCCCGTGCGGCGCATCGCCTCGGCCAGCCGCCGGGAGCCGGGCGAGGAGGTGATCTCCACGGCGGCGAAGTGGCCGACGAGCGCGCCCCGGAGCCTTCGGTGCAGACCGAACAGGGACATCATGTTGACCGTGGCCAGCGTCTCGGCGTCCGCCGCGTCCAGGTAGTGGCCGTACGTCGTGTCCAGGCCGAGGTCGGTCATCAGGTCGGCGAAGAGACGGGCGTGCACCCGCTCGGGGCGTCCACCGCCGAACTCGTCGAACTCCACCGCCGCCATGGCCGCCTTGGCCCGGCCCGACAGCCGGGGCAGCACCCAGGCGTGCGGGTCGGCCTCCTTGAGGTGGTACAGCGAGCGCAGTGCCGCGTATTCGCGCAGCTGCCACAGCTCGCCCTCGTCGCGCAGGAAGTGGGAGACGCCCGTGCCGTCGACCGGCTCGACCAGCAGGTCGTCGATCGCGTCCGGTACGCCGTCGTGGGCGGGGGTGTCCGCGCGCAGGGCGGCCTCGAAGCGCTGCTCCAGCGCCGCGCGGGTCCGCAGCAGGTCGGGGTCCCATTCACGGTCGGCGGACAGGCCGGCGAAACCGCGGTAGTGCAGCTCGTAGCAGACGTACAGGGCGAGCTGGAGATCGTCGCCGTAGACGTCGGCGCTCGCCAGGTCGTCCTCGCCGGGCAGGGGGCCCGTCCCCCGCAGATACCGGATCACCGCTGCGGAGACCGGGCCGCGGGCAGCGGGCAGACGTGGTGTGTCGTGCTGGTGTGGCATGTGGGCCCGGGTACCCGCGTGGGGCGCGGCCATCCGTGCCAGAACCATTACGGCGTGGCGCGCCCCGCGCGGAGCGGTCCCTCAGCCGCCCTCGGATTCCTCCTGGGCCCGGGTGCTGGGGGTGATGGCGTCGGCGGCCTCACCCTCACGGCGGTGCCGGCGCGCCGGATCACCGGCGTCGCCGGGGCGCTGCTGCGCCTCGGACATCTCGCGCAGGACCTCGTCCAGCGCCGTCTCGGACTCCTCCGGAGAGTCGTGCCGGTCGTCGCTCACGGGATTCTCCTCTCTCCGGTCCTCATGCTCAGCTGCTCGCGCCCGCCATGCCGTTCGATCCCGCGAGGCGCAGCGGCACCGGTTCGGGCGGCGTCGGCTCCTCGCCGGCCCGGGCGACCCGCGTCCACCAGGACGCGCCGTCCTCGATGTGGCGCAGCAGGATTCCCTCCCGGATCGCCCAGGGGCACACGGTGACCGTCCGCAGCCCGGTGAGCTTCATCGCGGTGTGCGCGACGACCGCCCCGGCCAGGCTCTGCGCGGCCCGGGGCGCGGAGATGCCGGGCAGCCGGGAGCGCTCGGCCGCGGGCAGCGCGGCCAGCCGTTCCACCGCACCGCGCAGGTCGCGGCTGTGCAGCGGCCGTTCCACGAAGGGGCCGTTGCGGCCGGGCGCCGCCCCGCACAACCGGCCCAGCTGCTGAAACGTCCGTGAGGTCGCGACCGCCGTACGCGGTCCCTCCCAGCGGATCCGGGCCGCGACGTCCCGCAGCTGATGCCGCACCCGGCGGCGCAGCGCCCGTACCTGCTCGGGCGAGGGCGGGTCGTCGTCGCCGAAGAACTCATGAGTCAGCCGTCCCGCGCCGAGCGGCAGGGAGGCCGCGAAGTCCGGCAGCCGGCCCCGGCCGAAGGCCACTTCCAGCGAGCCGCCGCCGATGTCCAGCAGGGCGAGCGGTCCCGCCCGCCAGCCCATCCACCGCCGTGCCCCGAGGAACGTCAGCTCGGCCTCCAGCTCGCCGGGCAGGGTGCACAGATCCACTCCGGTGCGGGACCGGACCGCGCCCAGTACCTCGCGCCGGTTCGGGGCGGCCCGCACCACGGCCGTGGCGAAGGCCACGGGGTCGGTCGCCCGCCACCGGGCGGCGGTTCTGCTCGCCTCGGCGACCGCGTCGACCAGCCGTTCGACCGCCTCGTCCGGTATCGCGTCCCCCGGTCTGACGTGCTGGGACAGCCGTAGTCGCCATTTTGCGGTGTGCACCGGGAGCGGTACGCCGTCATTGGCGTCGGCCACCACCAGACGGACCGTATTGGAGCCCACATCCACCACGCTGATTCGCATGGCGGCGTGAGTACCCGTTTTCCCCGCGAACGAACGGGGAAACGCCGTCTCCCGGCGGACGGGGGTCGCACTTCGGCCAGTGCCGCGCACCCGTCAGGCGAGCTGGCGCCGGACCAGCTCGTGCAGCCGTCCGCCGGTGTCCGCCAGGAGCTGCGCGGGCGGCCCCTGCTGGGCCACCTTGCCGTCCTCCATCACGATCACCCGGTCCGCGTCCAGCACCGTCGACAGCCGGTGCGCGATCACGATCCGCGTCGCTGCCAGCGCCTTCGTGCTCTCGATCACCGTGCGCTGGGTCTCGTTGTCCAGCGCGCTGGTCGCCTCGTCGAAGAACAGGATCCGCGGGCGGCGGATCAGCGCCTGCGCGATCATCAGGCGCTGGCGCTGGCCGCCGGAGATCGCGCCGCTGCCCGAGACGATCGTGTGCAGTCCCATCGGCATCCGCTTGATGTCCTCGGCGAGCCCCGCCAGCTCGGCCGCCGCCATCGCCTCCTCCGGGGTGTACGGCTCGGTGCCGCAGATGACGTCCAGGATGGAGCCGGTGGACGGCTGCGCGTGCTGGAGCACCACCCCGCACTGGCGGCGTACGGCGGACTGGTCCAGCGCGGCCAGGTCCTGGCCGTCGTAGAGGACGCTGCCGGAGAGCGGCTTGTCGAAGCCGATCAGCAGGCGCAGCAGCGTCGACTTGCCGCAGCCGCTCGGGCCGACGATCGCCACGAACTCGCCCTGCCGGACCGAGAAGGAGACGTCGTCCAGGACCAGCGGGCCGTCGTCGGAGTAGCGGAAGGACAGGCGGCGGGCCTCGATCGCGCCGGTCAGCGGGCCGGGGCGGGTGCTCGCCGTGCGGACCTCCGGGGTCGCGTCCAGCACCGGCTTGATCTCCTCGAACAGCGGCAGCGCGGCCACCGCCGAGACGAACGCGCCGGTGAGCTGGGTGACCGAGGTCAGCAGCATCGTCACCGAGGTGTTGAAGGTGAGGAACGCCGCCGCCGACATCGAGCCGCGCGCCGGGCCCGCCAGCAGCATGAACATCAGCAGGGTGCACAGCGGGAGATAGACCGCGCCCAGCACCGCGGTGAGGTTCTTGATCCGGCCCACCTTCTGCTGGAGCTCGCGGCTGCGGGCGAACTGCGCGGCCCAGGCCGCGTACGCGTAGTTCTCGGCGGCCGCCACGCGCAGCTTGGGCAGTCCGCGCAGGGTCTGGAAGGCCTGATTGTTCAGCTTGTTGCCGAGCACCACGAGCCGCCGCTGCCAGCGCACCTGCCACAGCCCGAGCCCCAGGAACACCACGGCGATGACCACCAGCATGCCGATCGCCGCGAGCGCCATCGGGACGCTGAACCACAGCAGCAGCCCCAGGTTCATCGCGCCGACGGTGACCGACTGGGCGACCGTGGGACCGACCCCCGCCAGCAGCCGCCGGATCGCACTCACGCCCATCGCCGCGCTCGCCAGCTCGCCGGTGGACCGTTCGGTGAAGAACTTCGTCGGCAGCCGCAGCAGCCGGTCCCAGACGGCCGGCTGGAGAATCGCCTCGATCCGGCCCTCCAGGCGCAGGATCGTCAGATTCTGCAGCAGCATGAAGGCGGCGGCCACCACACTGCTGACCAGCACCGCCAGACACACCTGCACGATCAGATCCGTCTGCGCCTTCGGCACGAACTGGCCGAGCACCTTGCCGGTCGCGACCGGCACCAGCGCCCCGATCGCGACCGTCACCAGGCCGCTCAGCAGCAGGTTCGTCAGATCCCCGGCGGTGCCGCGCAGGCAGAACCTGACCAGCCGCAGCGGGCTGAGCGCACGATCGGGCAGGGGCCGGTAGAACATCACCGCACGCGGCTCGAACTCCTCCGCGTTGGCCTTCTCGATGGGTGTCTCGCGGCCCGTCGCCGGGTGCACGGCGACATACCCGCCGCGCCGCCACAGCAGTGCCACCGGCGCCCCGGACAGGGCCCGGCGGCCCACCAGCGGGCCGGCGTCCTCCCGCCACCAGCGGCCGTCGAGACGGATCGCCCGGGTGCGGACACGGGAGGCGAGGGCCACCCGCTCGACCGGGTCGAGCCGGTCACTCTCGGTGCCGCTGTGCGCGGGGTCGGCCAGCGTGATCCCGGCCGCCTCGGCGACCAGCTTGCAGGCCGCGTGAGTGGCGTCCGCGTCGGCGGCCGTGGTCCGCGTGCCGCCGCGCTTGCCGATCGAGGCCAGCAGCGTCCGGTCGGCCTGGGCGCGCACCGCCTCACCGGCTCTGATGCCCTCCGCGGTGCGCGTCTCGTGGGTGCGCTCCAGCTGCTCGATCCAGCGGTCCAGGGTGGTCAGCAGGCGGTACTGCTGGTCGACCATGGACTGCCAGACCGCCGGGTCGATGAGCAGGTCGGCGGCGGCTTCCTGGCCGTACAGGGAGCCGTACTGGACGCTGCCGGGCGGGACCTGCATCCAGAGGACGTCGTCGTCGCTGATCTCGGCGGCGCGTTCGGTGGCCATCGGGGCCTGGAAGAGGATGGACAGGCTGCGGCCGACGCCGAGGGCGAGGGCGTACTCCAGCGGGCTCGTCGTCGGCGGGACGTACTGCGGGTTGCCGTACTCGTCGTAGGACCAGGTCTGGGTGGGGGCGGGCTGGTACAGCTCGCGCAGGCCGATGCGGTGCACGACACAGTCGCGCAACGGGCGTGCCACCAGGGTGTGTTGCGGGCCCACGACCGGGCCCAGCAGCAGCGAGCCCGCCTCCAGGCGGCCCAGGTGGTGCCAGTGGCCCTGTTGCCCGGCGTCCACCGCGAACAGGTCCACGGCCCCGGACGCCACCAGCCACAGCACCTGCGGGCCTTCGAGGTCGAGCCGGCTGAACCCGGCGCAGTCGATACGGCTGCCCATCGAACCGAGGGCGCTCAGGACGAGGTCGCCCTCGTGCACGGAGGTCATCTCACCGCTCCCTGACCAGGGTCGCGTAGGCGCCGCCGCGTGCGACGAGGTCCGCGTGCCGGCCGCGCTCCACGATCGTGCCGTGCTCCAGTACGACGATCTCGTCGCTGTCGCGCACGGTGCTCAGCCGGTGCGCGATGACCACACAGGCGCAGCCGCGCTTGCGCAGGTTGTCCATCACGGTCAGCTCGGTCTCCGCGTCCAGCGCGCTGGTCACCTCGTCGAGGACGAGGATGCTGGGCCGGCGCACCAACGCCCGAGCGATCTCCAGGCGTTGGCGCTGGCCGCCGGAGAAGTTGCGGCCGTCCTGCTCGACCCTGCTGTGGATGCCGCCGGGGCGGCGCATGACCACGTCGTACAGGGCCGCGTCCCGCAGGGCCTCGGTCACCGCGTCGTCCGGGACGGAGGGGTCCCACAGCGCCACGTTGTCGCGGACGGTGCCCTCGAAGAGGAACACCTCCTGGTCCACGAAGGAGACCGAGGACGCGAGCGCGCCGCGCGGGATGTCCTCCAGCCGCTGTCCGTCGATACGGATCACACCCTCCCAGGGCGTGTACAGGCCCGAGATCAGCCGGGACACGGTGGACTTGCCGCTGCCCGAGCCGCCGACCAGGGCCACCTGCTGACCGGGACCGACGGTGAGGTCGAACCCCGTCAACAGCGGCTTGTCCAGCGGGTTGTAGCCGAAGGTGATGTTCTGCAGCTCCACGTGCCCGTGCAGCCTGCGGGTGGAGTCGGCGCCGCCGGGGCGGTCGTAGAGCGGGTCCGCCCGGAAGTTCTCCACGTCCTTGAGGCGGGCCACGTCGGCCGCGAAGTCCTGGATGCGGCCCGCGACGCCGTTGAGACGGGTCAGCGGGGCGGTGAACCGGGTGACCAGGGCCTGGAAGGCGACGAGCAGGCCGACGGAGATATGGCCCTCGACCGCGCGCATGCCGCCGATCCACAGGATCAGCGCGCTGTTCAGGGTGGCCAGCGTGGGCGCGACCACACCGAGCCAGGCGCTCGGCACCCCGAGGCGCTGCTGCTCCTCCAGGGTGGTGGCGTGCTGTCCGGCCCACTTGCGGAAGTAGCCGTCCTCGCCGCCGGTCGCCTTCATCGTCTCGATCAGCTGAAGGCCGGTGTAGGCGGTGTTGGTGAGCCGGGCGCTGTCGGCGCGCAGCTTCGCCGTACGCGTCGCGCGCAGCCGGATCACCACCCGCATCGCCACGATGTTCAGCAGCGCGACCCCGATGCCGACGACGGTGAGCTGGGGGTCGTAGGTGTACAGCAGCAGCGCGTACAGGACGACGACCACCGCGTCCACGCCCGCCGCCGCCAGGTCGCGGGCCAGGGTCTCGGCCACCGCGTCGTTGGACTGCAGGCGCTGCACCAGGTCGGCCGGGCTGCGCTGGGAGAAGAAGGTCACCGGCAGGCGCAGCAGATGACGCAGGAAGCGGGCGCTGGAGAGGGTGGAGGAGATGATCCGGCCGTGCAGCAGATTGGCCTGTTGCAGCCAGGTCAGCACCACCGTGAGCAGGACGGACGCCCCCATCGACGCGAACAGCACGCCGAGCAGGGAGGTCTGGCCCCCGATCAGGAACATGTCGATGTAGGTACGGCTGAGCGCGGGCACCGCCGCGCCGACCACCACCAGCAGCAGGCTTGCCAGCACCGCCGCGGGCAGCGTGCCCGCGGTGCCGCGCAGCCGGGCCGGCATGGCGCCGAGGACACCCGGCTTGCGGCCGCCCCTGCGGAAGCCGTCGCCGGGCTCCATCACCAGCACGACTCCGGTGAAGCTGCCGTCGAAGTCCTCCATGGGCACGAAACGGCGGCCCTTGCCGGGGTCGTTGATGTACACCCCGCGGCGGCCGAAGCGGCGGCCCATGCCGTCGTAGACGACGTAGTGGTTGAACTCCCAGAACAGCACGGCTGGGGTTCGCACCTCGGCGAGGGCGGCCGTGTCCATCTGCATGCCCTTGGCGGTGAGGCCGTAACTGCGGGCGGCCTTGAGGAGGTTGCTGGCCCGTGAGCCGTCGCGGGAGACACCGCAGGCGATGCGCAGTTCCTCCAGCGGGACGTGCTTGCCGTAGTGGCCGAGGACCATGGCGAGCGAGGCGGCGCCGCACTCCACGGCCTCCATCTGGAGCACCGTGGGCGTACGGACCGTCTTCGCCCCGCCCTTGGGCACGGGTCTCTTCGGCGGGGCGGCGCGGCGGCGGCCCCGGGTGTCCTGGGCGGCGCTCACGGCAGCAGCCAGTCGACGGGACGCTCGTCGGCGAGCCGGACGGAGGCGTCGGCCAGGGTCATCGAGGTGAGGGAGAAGGGCGGTCCGTCCGCGGACGACCAGCGGTAACCGCTCTTCGTCCGACGGGACTTGTCCAGCTTCACGAGTACCGCCACCGGCCTGCCGTCCTTCGTGAACTGTTCGCCGAGCTGGCTGTCCCCGAGGAAGGAGGTGATGGACTGCGCGGACTGGGCGCCGCGGTCCACCGACGCCACCCGGCCGCGCAGCACGCCGTACTCCTCGGTGGGCACCGACTGGACGGTGAGGTCGACGGCTGCGCCGTCGGGGACGGCGGCCGCGTTCTCGGCGGGCACGTACACCGTCGCGTACAGCGGATCCTTGGCGTGGGCGACCTTCTCCACCGCGGCGACGTTGGCGCCGGTCCGGATGATCTGCCCGATGGTGGCGGCGAGCGCGGTGACCCGGCCCGCGGCGACCGTGCGCACGATCGTGTCGCCGTCGGCCGTACGGACCTTCAGGACAGGGGAGTCGGCGGGCAGCCGCTCGCCCTGCTCGGCGAGGACCGCGGTGACCTGGCCCGCGACCGGGCTCTGCAGGAGGTAGCTGCCCTGCCCGTGGGTGAGGATCGCGGGCGCGCTGACCGTGGAGGCGACCGAGCCGGTCACCGCCCACACGGAGGCCGCCGCCATGACGACGATCGTCACGGACAGCGTGAGCCAGCCCTGCGGACGGGCGAAACGCACCGGAAGATCGAGCTCCTCCGGCGACTGGAGCCTGGCGAGGGCCTGTTGGCGGAACTGCAAGGAACTTCCCTCACCTGTGCGGGAGAGCTGTTACGGCATACGGGAGAGCTGTTACGGCATTTACGGGAGCGCTGTGGCACCCGAAGAGCCCGGAGCCGGGGGCGGCTCCGGGACTCGACGTTACAAAAAGGCGCGATCAGAGACCGGCGACCAGGTTCGTGACCGGGGCGGTGTTCAGGCCGGTGGCACCCTCGACCGTGCCGACGACCGTGTTGACCAGGCCGGAAACCGGGGCGATGCCGTCCACCAGGCCGGTGACGGTGCCGAGGGCGTTCACGGAAAGGCCGCCGGAGACGTTGTCCAGCTCGGCGTCGGAGATCTCGACGGTCTCAACCTGGGGGGTGGAGTTCATGATGGAACTTCCCTTCGTATGGGTATGTCACAAGGGGGGAGCGGCCCCCTCTGGGGACAGATGACGGCCGCGACCGCAGGGCGCCCGGCGCCCGTTTCCGGGTGCCGTAGCGGCCCCCGCGGTGCGATGGATCAAAGCACGCGGCCGGTGCGCGCTTCCAATCAACGCACGCCCTCACCTGGGCACTTGAGCCTCAGGGGCGGTAATCCGTGACGGTGCGGGCACGGCTTGTCGGCGACTTCTTCACATCGGTCACGGCATCGGCTCGTGTGCGCTCTTGCGGGGCGGGAGGCGAAAGCGACACTCCCGCCCCAATGGTGTGACCGGCGGTAGCGGGTTGTGGGGGAGTGCGGTCCCCGGTGACGTGGTTGGGCATTCGATGTGCAGATTCGCTGAAGCAAGGATTCCGCTCCTTGGCCGCAGCGGAGCGTCACTGTCCGGATGCGGTGCGTGTCAGCCCAGGATCGCGTAGATCGTGCTCGCGTGGGCCGCGATCTCGCCCGTGCTGCCGTCGGTCATCGTGATGTCGGCGAACGCCATCCGTCGGCCCAGCTTGGTGACCACCGCCTCGATCAGGACATCCGAGCCGGACACCGCCCGCTGGAACGACGTCGACTGCTGCACCGTCGTCATCGGCCCGTAGGCCCCGCGCGCCGCCGACACGGCGATCACCGTCGCGGTGTCGGCCGCCGCCATCAGGGCCTGCCCCGACATCGCCCCGCCCTCCCGGGCCAGCCGGTCCGACCAGGGCAGCCGCAGGACCGCGCGCCGGTCGTCCAGCCCCTCCACGGTCAGACCCAGTTCGAGGACCCAGGCAGCGAAACTGTCGGCGAGGATCTTGTCGGCTTCGGCGGTGGTCATCGTCATGGGGGGAGTGTTCCCGGACCCGGCCGCCGGGACGCGGACCGTGGCCGAATCGGCGTTTCGAGCCGTGCGCGCGGCAACGGAATTGAACGCCCCGAGTGACCCGTGCGTACCACTGGCCATCCAGGCGCCCCGAACAGCCGTCGCACGCAAGGCGGCACGGACCCCGTCCCCCCAGGAGGTCGAGAAGGTTGAGTCACAAGCGAATGCCGAAGCGGAAGGCCGCGATAGCGGCGGGCGGTGTGGCGGCGCTCGGAGCGGCGGCCATCCTGCTGCCCCACGCCAACGCGTCCCAGGACGGCGCCTCGGACGACTCCGCGGCGCCCCGGACCCTGAAGGCGGCGGACGCCTCGGACCTCGCCTCACAGCTCGCCGGACTGCTCGGCGACGCCTTCGCCGGTTCGTACTACGACGCCGGCAGCCGGCAGTTGGTCGTGAACGTCGTCCCCGGTGACAACAACAACGTCATCGTCCAGGCGAAGAAGGCGGGCGCGAAGGTCCGCGAGGTCGACAACAGCCTGGCCGAACTGGACGCCGGGGCGCAGACCCTGAAGTCCGAGGCGACCATCCCGGGCACCGCCTGGGCCGTCGACCCCCGCACCAACAAGATCCTGGTCACCGCCGACAGCACCGTCACCGGCGCCAAGTGGGACCGGCTGGAGTCGACCGTACAGAGCCTCGGTTCCGGCATGGCGACCATCAAGAAGTCCCAGGGCACCTTCAAGACCTTCCTCTCCGGCGGCGACGCCATCTTCGCGGGCGGTGCCCGCTGCTCGGCCGGCTTCAACGTCACCGCGGGCGACGGCGCCCCGGCCTTCCTGACGGCGGGTCACTGCGGGGTCGCCGCCGCCGAGTGGTCCGACGCCCAGGGAGGCGCGCCGATCGCCACCGTCGACGCGGCCACCGCCACCTTCCCCGGCGCGGGCGACTTCGCCCTGGTCACGTACGACGACCCGGCCACCGAGGCGCCGAGCGAGGTCAACGTCGGCGGCGGTCAGACCGTCCCGATCAGCCAGGCCGCGGAGGCGGAGGTCGGCCTCCAGGTCTTCCGGATGGGCAGCACCACCGGGCTGAGCGACGGTCAGGTCCTCGGCCTCGACGCCACCGTCAACTACCCCGAGGGCACCGTCACCGGGCTCATCCAGACGAACGTCTGCGCCGAGCCCGGCGACAGCGGCGGTTCGCTCTTCACCCAGGACGGACTCGCGATCGGCCTGACCTCGGGCGGCAGCGGCGACTGCACGGTGGGCGGCGAGACCTTCTTCCAGCCGGTCACGACCGCGCTCGAAGCGGTCGGCGCCACCCTCGGCGCGGGTGACGCGGCAGGCGGCGACGCCGGGGCGGGCGAGGAGGCCGGTGCCGGTGAGGAAGCGGGCGCCGGTGAAGACGCCGGTGTCGGCGAGGAGGCGGGTGTCGGCGAGGGCGCCGGTGTCGGTGCCGGTGGAGCCGATGACTCCGGGCTGACCGAGACCCACTGACCCCCGTCACCGTACGACCCCGGGTGGCCGGCCCTTCGGCGGGAGGGCCGGCCATCCGGATATGACGTAATCCTTACGCCCACCCCGAGGGACTGACGTGGACGGATCCAGCGGTGTGAACTCTTGATCGACACGATCGTCGATCTTGCGATGGAGCACTCATGAGATGGATGCGTTACGTGGTCGCCGTGGCCGCGGGCCTGGCCACCGCCCTCCTCGGTCTTCCGGGCGCCGCGTGGGCCGCCACCCCCGACGTCCCCGAGGCACTGCGGATATCCAACGGCCCCTACGCGGGCTTCCAGCAGTGCGGCGCCCCGACCCCGCCGACCTTCAGCACCACCAACGGTTCCGCTCCCCTGTTCGCGGCCTCGGTCAAGGGCCTGGACCCCCAGCCCCACCTGGCCGGGACGCTGGAACTCGCGCGCCCGGGCGAACCGCCGCTGCGCACCTACCCCCTGACCACGGGCCCGGTCGGGCACGAGTGGGGCATACAGATCCCGACCAGCACCTTCACCCCGGGTGACTACCAGTGGCGGATCCGCGCCGAGAACGGCGACGGCCCCTCCGCCTGGTCCGCCTGGTGCGCGTTCACCGTGACCGGCCCCGCCACGCCCACGGCGTACACCTACAGCCCCGACGGCGGCGCGCACTGCCTCGATGTCAGCGGCGCGAGCAAGGAGAACGCCGCCAGGGTGCAACTGTGGGACTGCAACGGTTCGCTGGGGCAGACCTGGCGGATCACCCCCGAGGGCACCCTGGTGAACCCGAACTCGGGCAAGTGCCTGGACGTGGCCAACGGGGGCACCGCCAACGGCACCAAGGTCCAGATCTACACGTGCAACGGCACCACCGCCCAGCAGTGGCGCTACGACGCCCCCGGCCCGGCCGCCTTCACCAACCCCCGGTCCGGCAAGTGCCTGGACGTCCCCCACGGCGACTTCCGCAACGGCGTCCAGCTCCAGATCCACGACTGCAACGGCACCGGCGCCCAGCTCTGGAAGCAGCTCACCCCGGCCTGACCACGCGCGCACCCGGGTCCGCACGTCGTCCGCTTCATCCCCGGGCCCGGGCGCGCAGCAACAGCACCGCCACGTCGTCGATCCGGCCCCGGGGTGTCGCGCAGGACTCCACCAGATGGTCGGCCAGCTCCTCCAGCGGAAGATCGCCCGCCTCCGCCAGCACCCGCCCGAGATCGGCGAGCGCGTCCTCGATGTCGGTGCCCGGCGACTCGATCAGCCCGTCGGTGTACAGGACGAGCACGGATCCGGGCGCGAGATCGACCTCCGTCGTCTGGTACGTGGCCGAGCCGTCGATGCCCAGCAGCGGACCCCCGGCCAGGTCCAGCACCCGTACCCGCCCGTCCGGCCGTCTCAGCAGCGGCGGCGGATGACCCGCCCGGGCCATCACGGCCCGCCCGTGCTCCGGGTCCAGCCGCAGATACAGACAGCTCGCGAAGAGATCGGCGCCCAGATCGATCAGCAGCCGATTGGTGCTGCGCATGACCTCCCCGGGCGACTGCCCGACGGTCGTGTACGCCCGTACGGCCGTGCGGATCTGTCCCATCAGACCGGCCGCCGTCACGTTGTGTCCCTGCACGTCCCCGATCACCGCCGCGGCCTGCCCCTGCGCGGGCATCAGATCGTAGAAGTCGCCGCCGATGTCCATGCCCTGAGTGGCCGGCAGATAGCGGGCGGCCGCGTCGATGCCGGGCAGCGGCGGCAGCGAGTGCGGCAGCAGCGCCGCCTGGAGGCCATGGGCCACGTGGTGCTTGGCGTCGTAGAGCACCGCCCGCTCCAGGGCCTGCGCGATCAGCCCGCCCAGACTCGTCAGCACGGCCCGCTCGTCGGCGGGGAAGGGATGCGGCTCGGCGTAGGCGAGCACCAGCGTGCCCACCGGACGGCCGGAGGCGATCAGCGGCAGATAGGCCCAGGCGGCGAACCCGTCGGGCGTGGCCTGGCGGGCCGGGTACAGCCGCTGCAACTCCTCCTCGTCCTCGTAGAACGCGGGCACCCCGGTGGTCAGGGCCTGGGTGCCGGGGGTCCGTTCCTGCAGCGGCAGCCCGTCGAACCGCTCGACCACGCGCGGGTCGGGATAGCCCTGGTGGCCCAGCACATGAAGGCGGCCCGCCCGGGAACCGAGCATCACCAGGGCCTGGCTGCCCACCGCGGGGGCGATCTGGTCCGCGACCAGCTGGACGACATCCTGCACACTCACCGCCTCGGTGAGCGCGCCGGCCAGGCTCAGCACCTGGGAGATGGTGACCAGCCGGGTCGGGGTGCCGCCGCCCGTCGGGCGGTGCGCGCGGTTCATCTCGGTCACCGCCCGCGCCCGGGTGACCCGGACGGTGAGCCCGCTGGTGCTCGGGTACAGCCGGAACGACAGCCAGTCGCCCGGCGGACGCAGCGCCACGAACGAGGTGGACTGCTGACTGAACAGCGCGGCCCGGTAGCGGTCCTCGTAGACCGGGTCGTTGAGCCACGGCACCGACGCCCACAGCTGGGTGCCCAGCAATTGGCTCACCGGTACGCCGATCAGCTCGGCCGCCGCCGCGTTGGCGAACGAGATCCGGCCGTGCAGATCGAGCGAGCAGAGCCCGTAGGGCAGCCGTGCCACCATCCGCGCCGACTCGACCGTGCCGAGGGTGCCGGCGGCGCCGGTCAGGGCGGGGGCGGCGAGCAGATCGGGCTCCGGCAGCAGCGGGACGCTCTCCTGCAGGGCCCGGGACAGCCGGGCGGCGAGCCGGTCGCAGGCGGCGCTCAGCGTGGTGCGCTCCCGGTCCGACAGCTCGGGCGGGTGCGATCCCGGCCAGGTCACGAAGACCGCGCCGTACGCCGTGGACTCGGTGGCCACCGGCAGCGCCGCGAGCGAGAAGGGGTAGGGCAGCACCACGGAGATCCGCGGATACAGGCGGGCCATCTCCTCCTCGCCGCCCACCCAGACCAGCCGCCGTTCGCGCAGTGCGTCGGCGACCGGGATCGGCGCGCTCAGCCCCACCCGCTCCCAGGGCGCCGCGAACGCCCGGGGGAGTCCCGCCATCACCGCCATCTCCAGGACCGGCTCCTGGGGCGCCAGCAGATAGACCGCGCCGGAGTGCGCGTGGACCTCGTCCATCATCGAGGCCAGCGCGAGCGAGAGCAGCGGCCGGCCGACCCGCGTCCTGGCGGTCGCCGGTGCCTGGTGGGACGGTTGCCCGTCGGACACGTCGACCACCTCCTCGCACGGCTGGCGACGGGTCCCAGAGGTCAAATCTGCCCCTTTGCGGCTCATCGCGCACGGCGAGAGCCGTCGGGGGCCGGGATTCGGGGCGGGCATGGACGCCCGTGCCGGGGGAGGCGCGCGTGATACCCCGTTGCCGTGAGCCCATGCCCCTACATTCGATGCGCGCGGTGGGGCGCGTGAGCCGGGTGTGCGCCCCCGCGCACCCCGATGGCCGGTTCTGCGCGCACGGGAGGTGTGAGGGCCGCTAAGAATGGGACACGCGCTCAACACCGAGAACCGGCGACACATGTTGAAGGGGCGGTAGTGATCACGGTGCTTCTG
The DNA here is from genome assembly GCF_053592195.1 of Streptomyces sp. NPDC002776. Taxonomy (NCBI): domain Bacteria; kingdom Bacillati; phylum Actinomycetota; class Actinomycetes; order Kitasatosporales; family Streptomycetaceae; genus Streptomyces; species Streptomyces sp. NPDC002776. The sequence continues at coordinate 51,290 of NZ_JBSFVG010000007.1, forward strand.
GTGCACGACGCGTGTCTGGTGCGGTCGGTCCTGGCGGAGTGGCTGTGCCGGGAGCCGGACCTCAGTGTGTTCGACAGTCCTTGGGGGAGCGCTCCCACGCATGTGAAATCCCTGCGGCCGGACGTCTGCGCGGTCGATCTGGAGTGCGCGGACACGTACGGCATCCCGCCACTCGGCGAGTTATGCGTGCGTGGCTCCGACCCGGTGCACCCGAGGCTGCTGGTCCTGGCCACCGCGAACCGGCCCGGGCTGCTGAAACGGGCGGTAGAGGCGGGGGCGCTCGGCTACGTCGACAAGGCGGGCTCGCCGGAGAACCTGGTCGACGGCATACGCCGGGTCGCCAAGGGTGAACGCTTCGTCAACGACTCGCTGGGCTACGGGTTCCTCAAGGCCGCGGAGATGCCGCTGACCAGGAGAGAACTGAGCGTGTTGTCCCTGGCCGCCGGGGGCGCCTCGATCGCCGAGATCGCCGGGAGCCTGCATCTGTCCAGCGGGACCGTGCGCAACTACATGGCGGCCATCACCCGCAAGACCGGGGCCCGCAACCGCATCGAGGCCATCCGCATCTCGCAGGGCGAGGGCTGGCTCTGAGCGCCCGGCGGGCACGGCGGTCCAGTCGCCGACGAGGTCCCGCTACGGTGCCGGGCGGGCCATCAGCTCCTCGGGTTCCGTAGGCCGTGTGCCGGCCGTCCAGGACGAGGACCCGGTCCGCGCGGCGCGCCGAGCTGATGCGGTGCGCGACGACCACCAGCGTGCCGCCGGGACGGGCCGCGAAGGCCCGTTCCGCCCGTGCCTCCGCCGTCGCGTCCAGATGGCAGGTCGCCTCGTCGAGCAGTACCAGGGGCGCGGGCGACAGATAGGCCCGGGTCAGCGCGATGAGTTGCCGCTCACCCGCCGACAGGGCCGCCGGGTCGACCGTCGCCCGCAGCCCGCATTCTGCCGCCCACCGCCCGCAGCCCGCCGAGCGTCTTCAGCAGCGGGGTCGGCCCCACCGCCCGCCCGCGCCGCGGTGAGCAACTCCGCCTCGGGTACCGGGTCAGGGCTCCCCGGTGTTCGGGGAAGGCCAGTCGGCCCCGGCAGGGCATGGCGAACCAGCCGCGCCCGGTGATCTGCTCGGCGAGCGGCTGGTCGCCGGTGCCGGGGCGGTGGTGCGGGCCGGACGGAGGATCATTCCGGCGCGGCCCCGGAGGAAACGAGGCTTCGCGCCGGCACCAGCCCGAGGCCGACGAGGCCGCGGTGCAGGTCGGAGGCGAGATTCTGCCGGCGCCCGCTCGGGTCGTCTCGACCACGTCGGGGCCCGCTGCCGGTGGCCGAGCCGTTCCAGGACGTGGGCGACGCCCGTGAGACCGCCGTAAGGGCCGAGCGGGGTGCCGACAGGTGGCGACGCGGTACGGGCCGGCGGCCGGTCGCTCGCCCTCCTCCTACCGCTCGGCGCTTGACCGCGTCCAGCGCGAGCCGCACACCCGACGCCGAACGACCCTCCCGGGTGCACGCGGCCTCGGTTACCCGTGCGTACTGCATGGGCGAGAGGTGACAGCGGCGACTGTTGGGGCCCTCCCGGCCCGTGACAACGTCGTTCCGTCACCGACCGAGGGAGTGCGTTGTGAACAAGGGGTACGCGGTCTTCTGCGACGCCGACCGTCACTTCTACGACGCGCCGCACCGTCTCGTCTTCGCCGACGGAGCGGGCGAGTCCCTCTACCCGGCCGCCACCCTCCCCGTGCCCGAAGGGTGGACCAGCCATCGCACGGGTGACTGGCTCGCCCTGCGTCCGGTGGGCTGCACGCTCCCGTCGCAGGGCTGGAAGATCCACGTCGCGGCCTGTCTCGACAACGCGGAGCGGGTCCTCGCAACGGTCCGGGAGTACTGTCTGCGGCACGAGGTGGCGTTCAAGTTCGTCCCGAGCCGGTACCTGCTGCACCAGCGGAACGCCAAGTACGCCGACCGGGCGGCCAGTGGCAAGTTCATCACGGTCTACCCGGCCGACGACGAGCAGTGCGAGCGCCTGGCGACCGACCTCGCGCGGCTGCTCGACGGCGAGCCGGGCCCGTACATCCTCAGCGACCTTCGCTGGGGGAAGGGCCCCGTGCACCTGCGGTACGGCAGCTTCACCCGCCGCCACTGCTACGACGAGCACGGTGAGCTGCGGCCGGCCATGGAGGACGGCTCCGGCACCCTCGTACCCGACCGGCGCGGGCCCGTCTTCCGCGTGCCCGACTGGGTCACTCCTCCGCCGTTCCTGCGACCGCACCTCGATGCGAGAGCCGCGGTGACGGTGCGGGAGATGCCGTACGAGATCGACAAGGCCCTGCACTTCTCCAACGGCGGGGGCGTGTACGAGGCGCGGCACCGCGAGACCGGACGGCGGGTCGTCCTCAAGGAGGCGCGTCCGTACGCCGGCCTGGCCGCCGACGGGGCGGACGCCGTGACCCGGCTGCACCGCGAACGTACCGCGCTGGAACAGCTGTCCGGGCTCGCCTGCACTCCGGAGGTCCTCGACAGCTTCAGCGTCGGCGACCATCACTTCCTGGTCCTCGAGTTCGTGGAGGGCAGCCCGCTCAACACGTTCTTCGCCCGCAGGCATCCGCTGATGGAGTCCGCCCCCCCGGCGGAGCGGCTCGCCGAGTACACGGACTGGGCCCTGCGGATCCACGGTCTGGTCGAGCAGGCCGTCGCCGCGGTGCACGCCCGGGGGATCGTCTTCAACGACCTGCATCTGTTCAACATCATGGTCTCCGAGGACGAGAGCTCCGTGGTGCTCCTGGACTTCGAGGCGGCCCAGCCGGCGGCGGAGGGCGGGCGGCAGACCGTCGCCAACCCGGCGTTCGTCGCACCCGCCGACCGGCGCGGCTTCGACGTGGACCGGTACGCCCTCGCCTGCCTGCGGATCGCGCTGTTCGTCCCGCTCACCAGTCTGCTCGCCGTGGACCGCGGCAAGGCCGCCCACCTGGCCGAGGTCGCGGCCGCGCAGTTCCCCGTGCCCCCGGGCTTCCTGGACGAGGCGGTGCGGGAGATCCTGCGGGAGCCCGTCGTCGCCTCCTCCCGCGTCCCCGCACGTCGCGCGACCGCGCCCGGCAGCGGTGTCCCGTTCCTGCCCGTGGAGCCGGGACAGTGGCCGGACAGCCGCGACTCGATGGTCCGCGCGATCCTCGCGTCCGCCACGCCCGACCGGGAGGACCGCTTCTTCCCCGGCGACATCGCCCAGTTCGCCACGGCCGGGGGCGGCATGTCCGTCGGCCACGGCACCGCCGGGGTCCTCCATGCCCTGCACGAGAGCGGGGCGGCGCGGATCCCCGCGGCGGAGGAAAGGCTCCTACGGTTCGCCAAGCAGCCCGAGTCCGGCACACCGCTCGGCTTCTACGACGGGCTCACGGGCATCGCGTGGACCCTCCAGCGACTCGGGCACACGGCGTCCGCCCTCGAACTGGCCGAGCTCGTCCTCGCAGAGGACCACGACGCGCTCGCGTCGGACCTTTACGGCGGTACGGCCGGAATGGGCCTCGCCCTGGACGCCCTCGCCGACGCCACCGGCGAGTCCGGCCTGCACGCGGCGGCGCTGAGGTGCGCCGAACTGGCGGCCCGGCCGCCCAGTGCGCCGACGCGGTCCGCCCTGCCCGCGTCGCAGGGCCGGGTGCGTACCGGGCTGCTGCACGGTGCGGCGGGTCGAGCCCTGCTGTTCGTACGGCTCTACGAACGCACCCGGGACACCGCGCTCCTCGACCTCGCCGCCGAAGCGCTCCACGACGACCTCACCCGCTGCGTGCGCGGAGCCTCCGGCACCTTGCAGGTCGACGAGGGCTGGCGCACGATGCCGTACCTCGGCGCCGGCAGCGTGGGCATCGGCATGGTGATCGACGACTACCTCCTCCACCGCCACGACGAGGATCTCGACCGGGCCCGGCGCGACATCGTGCAGGCGGCGCAGGCCACCTTCTACGCCCAGCCGGGCCTCTTCCGCGGCGTCGCGGGCATGGTCCTGCACCTCGCCCGCACCCACGCCGACGGGCCCGGCACGGCGCCCGAGGACGTACGCCGTCAGGTCGGCTGCCTGACCTGGCACGCCATGTCCTACGACGGCCACCTCGCCTTCCCCGGCGAACAGATGATGCGGCTCTCGATGGACCTCGCCACCGGCACGGCGGGCGTCCTGCTGGCCCTCTCGGCAGCCCTGGGCGACCGCCCGGCGCAGCTGCCCTTCCTCCCGCCGCTCCGGCGGGCCCACGAACCGGCCCCACTTCGGGGTCGCACCGCACCACCGTCCCCTAACGAAAGGAAACGATCATGAACCTGTTCGACCTGCAGTCGCTGGAGACCCCCAAGGACGAGGCCATCGGCGACGTCGAGTCCGGCAGCCGCGCGAGCCTGCTCCTCTGCGGCGACAGCAGCCTCAGCGTGACGACCTGCAACTGACCTGATCCGACTCCGCGAACGGCCCGTCGAGGCGCCGGCGCGTAGTCACGGTGCCCCGGGAGCCCAGCTCCCGGGGCACCGGTCATCGCGCCACCGGCCGCCGTGGCGGGCGGCGCGGGAGCCCGGGCCGGGCCGCCCGCGACGATCGTGCCTGGCGCACTCGTCAGGAGAAAGGGCATCGGATGGCCTCCCCGACCGGGTCCGACCGGCTGCTGCGCGGCGCCGCACGGCACACCGCCGGCAGCACAGCGGCGCTTCTCGTCTGCTCGGTCGCCGGTGCGGCCTGCGCGCTCGCCCTACCGGCGGTGGTCGGCCGCACGCTGGACCTGCTGCTGCATCACCATCCCGCCGGGGGTACGTGGCTGGCCTGGGCCGCCGTACTGCTCGCTGCGGAAGTCCTGCTGGAGACCGCTTCGGTCCTGCTGACACAGCTCACCACCGCCCGCGCCGCCGCCTGGGTCCGCCTCCGCGCGCTGACCGGTCTGCTGGGCACGGCCCCCCACCGGGCCGCACCGTACTCGGGCGGCGACGTCGCCGCCCGGCTGTGCGTCAACGCCTCGGACAGCGGCGCCGCCCCGGCCGCCCTCGCGACCTCGGCGTCCTCCGTCCTCGTCCCGGCCGGCGCCCTCGTCGCCCTGGCCCTGATCGACCCCTGGACCGCCGCCGTCTTCGCGGCCGGCCTGCCGCTGCTCCTGATGCTGCTGCGGACGTTCGCGCACCAGTCGTCCGACTCGGTCGGCCGGTACCAGCAGGCTCAGGGAGCCATCGCCGCCCGGCTCACCGAGGCGCTGAGCGGCGCGCGTACCATCGCCGCCGCCCACACGGCGCGCCGCGAGGAGGAACGCATCCTCGCCCCGCTGGAGGACATGACGCGGTACGGCACGCGCATGTGGCTCGTCCACGGCCGCGCGGTAGCACGCAGCGGCGTCCTTCTTCCGTTGCTCACCACGGCCGTCGTGGCGGTGGCCGGGGCCAGGCTGGCCGCCGGACAGCTCAGCGTCGGCGATCTGCTCGCCGCCTCGCGGTACGCCGCCCTCGCCGCGGGAATCGGAGGCATCGCGGCACCGCTCGGCACGCTGGTCCGCGCCCGCAACGCGGGCCGCCGTACGGCCGCACTCGCCGATCTGTCACCCATGGCCCACGGCCTCGCCGCCCTGCCGGCCGACGGGCCCGGCCGGCTGGAACTGAGGGGGGTGGGGGTGGTGCGCGACGGCGTCCCGCTGCTCACGGACGTGACGCTCGCGATCGACGGCGGCTCGACGGTCGCCGTCGTGGGCCGCTCCGGCGCCGGGAAGTCCACCTTGGCCGCTGTCGCGGGCCGGCTGACGGACCCCGACGAGGGGCGCGTTCTCCTCGACGGGACGGACCTGGCCGAGCTGGCCCGCGCGCAGCTGCGCGGGGCGACGGCCTACGCCTTCGCGCGTCCCGCCTTCGACAGTGGCGCCACGCCCACGGTCCGCCGCGCGATCGCCGCAGGGCGCGGGCCCACCGCGCGCACCGCCGAGGACGGGGCGGAGGAGGTCCGTCACGCCGCGGTCGCGGCGAGCGCCGACTCCTTCGTCGGCCTTCTCCCCCAGGGGTACGACACTCCCCTGGCCGACGCGCCGCTCTCCGGCGGCGAGAGTCAACGCCTGGGCCTGGCGCGGGCGTTCATCGGCGCCGGGCGGCTGATGATCCTGGACGACGCGACGTCGAGCCTGGACACCGCGACGGAGCGGCAGGTGGAACTCGCGCTCGCCTCGTCGCTGCGGCCGTGCACCAAGCTCGTCGTGGCCCACCGGGTCTCCACGGCGGCCCGCGCGGACCAGGTGGTCTGGCTGGAGGCGGGACGAGTACGCAGATGCGCGCCGCACCGCCTGCTCTGGGAGGACCCGGACTACCGCGCGGTGTTCCTGGCCGAGTCGTCTCCGGTGCCCCCGGGGAGGGCCGAGAGTGAGGCGGTGGCTCCAGGAGCGGCGGTCGCGCAGGACACCCCTCGTGCCGGGCGGCCCGACGACACCGGGAGCGGCACATGACGTCTGCTGCGGAGAGGGGCCGGACGACGACGGGCCCGAAGCCCCACCCGGGCACGGAAGGAAGCGGACCGGCTCCCCGCCCGAAGCCTCAGCCGGCCACGGGAGGCCCCGGGCCGGCGCCGGGCGGACCCGGGACGGGGGCCGGCGGGCCGGGGCCGGGCCCGGTAGCGGCCGAGACGACCTCCGCCGACCCGGGACCGGTCACCGGCCGGACGTCCCGGCGGGTCATGGCCTCGGGGCGTACGTTCCTCGGGCGCCGTAAGCGCGTCCTGGCCAGACTGGCGGCATGGTCCGCGGCCGAGTCGGCGCAGACCTTCCTCGGCGGCTACTGCGTGGCCCGGTCACTGGACGACGGATTCCTGCGAGGCAGCACCGCCACCGGTCTGCTGTGGCTCACGGCGGCGGCCGTGGTCATCCTGCTCGGCGCGCCGGTCGTCCGTGGAGTCTTCGCCCAACTCCCGCATCTCACCGAACCGTTGCGGGACCACCTGGTCCGTCGCTCGGTCGTGCGCGCGCTGCGCATGGCCACCGCCGGGGGCGGGACCGTGGACACCACCGCGGTCTCCCGGCTGACGAGCCAGACGGAGATCGCCCGGGACAGCTTCGCCGGACTGGTGCTCGCGGCCCGCTCCTTCGTCTTCGTCGCCGCCGGAGCCCTGGTCGGCCTGGTGTCCCTCGCCCCCCAGTTCCTCCTCGTGGTCCTCCCGCCGCTCGTGCTGGGCGTCGCCCTGTTCATCGCTTCGCTGCGTCCCATGGCACGGGCCCAGCACCGCTACCTCGACGCGGACGAGGCCGTGGGACGGCGCGCGGAGATCACCCGTACCGCCCTGCGCGACATCGTCGCGTGCGGCGCCCAGGAGCCGACGGCCGCACGGAACCGCCGTGCGGTCGAGGAGGCCGCCGCCGCCCAGCGCGCCCTGGCCCGCTGGGCGGCGGTCCGTACGCTCTCCGTGGCGACGGCGGGGCAGTTGCCCGTGTTCCTGCTCCTGGCCGCGACACCGTGGCTCCTGCGCCAGGGCGTGACGGCCGGGGCGCTCGTGGGCGCGCTCACCTACGTCCTCCAGGCGCTGCTGCCGGCCCTGCACACGCTGATGACCGTCCTGGGTGCCGCGGGGGCGCGTCTCTTCGTCATCCTCGACCGGCTCACCGGGCCGCTCCCCGTCCCGTCGGCCACCCTCGCGGCACCTCCCGCCGCCGCGCCCGGCGAACACGGCCACACCCCTGCGGCTCCGGCGACGGCGGCGCTGCGGCTGCGCGGCGTCCGAGCCGCGTACGGCCCGGGCGCCCGTGCCGTCCTCGACGCGCTGGACCTGACCGTCGAGAACGGGGAGCACATCGCGGTGGTCGGTCCGAGCGGCATCGGCAAGTCGACTCTCCTGCAGGTCGCGGCGGGCTTGCTGGCGCCGGACCGGGGCGAGGTGCTTCTCTCCGGCCGGCCCGTCGGCTGCCTCCCGCCGTCCGAACTCGCCGCCCTGCGCATGCTGATCCCCCAGGAGGCGTACGTCTTCACGGGCAGCCTGCGGGACAACCTCCGCTACCTGCGACCCGACGCCCGCCCGTCCGATGTCGACGACGCCGTACGGGCCCTCGCGCTCGAACGGCTGGTCGAGCGCGTCGGCGGGCTCGACGGACAGGTCCGGCCGGACGCCCTGTCACTCGGCGAACGGCAGCTCATCGCCCTCGCGCGCGCCCACCTCTGCGCCGCCCCGCTGCTGCTGCTCGACGAGGCGACCTGCCACCTGGATCCGGTCGCGGAGGCACGGGCCGAACACGCCCTGCGCACCCGGCCCGGGACCTTGGTCGTCGTCGCCCACCGGTTGTCATCGGCGTTGCGCGCGGACCGGATCCTCGTCCTGGACGGCACTCGCGCCCAGTACGGCACCCACGAGGACCTGCTCGTACGGTCGGCTCTCTACCGCGATCTGGTAGGGCACTGGAACGACGTCCAGCGCTGAGGCGGGGATCCGCGCCCGCGGAGACGTCACACGGCGGCGGTCACGTCCCCCCGGCTCCCTGGGCGATCCGGATGGCGTCCACCCGGTTACGGGCGCCGACCTTGCGGATGACGCTCGCCATGTAGGTCCGTACGGTCCCCTTGGAGAGGTACAGCGGCGTGGAGCAGCCGGACCTTCGAACCGTTCTTGTCGACGAAACCGGTCGCCCCCGCCGCGTGCGCCCGCCGCAGTACGTCGGGCCGCTGGGCGGGGATCAGAGCCGGCAAGGGCCGAACCGCCGACCGCGAGCGACGCCGGCACCGCTGTGGTCACCGTGTCCGACTCCGCCCCGGAGGGCGGCAGACACTCGGCATCGGCGACGTACACGTCCGGCGCCGGTTCGACGGCATCCGAACCCGGTGGCCGGTGGGAGACCGAGGAGACGACCAGGACCTCGTCGTCCGACCGCAGCAGATCCACCAACGCGGCACGCAGAAGCTGCGCCTCGTACACGACCGTCACTCTGATCATTCCCAGCCCTTCGGTCTGCGTCGTGCGCAGGCCACCCGGGTGCGGGGCCGGCAGTCGCGACCGGAAATGTCCAGCTCCCATCTCACCCACGTGGGCGTCTCCGGGCCGGGGTGCCGGGGCGTCGAGAAGGGGCCCCGCCGACGTCCGAGTCCTGGGACCGTACGGCCGTCGAGCGGTCACAGGGGCTGCGCCGGTGTCTCATTAGCGCTGTAATGGCCAACGTGGGCGGTGAGGACGGGACGGGACGCAGATCGCGAAGGCAGCGTGCCGACGATGCCCTCATCACGGTCGGCGACGCCCCCGACGCCCCTGACCGGCTGCGCCGCATCCTGGAGCAGGCGCTCGTCTTCGCCCACGCGTCCCTCGCGGCCGTGTACACGCTGACCGAGGACGGCGAGCTGCTGTGCCTGGTGGAGTGGGCCGGCGCCCCGCGCACCCAGTACGGCCTGCGCGACAGCTACGCCGCCACCGGTGGCTCCGTGGTCGCCGACGCGCACCACACCGGGCGGCCCGCCTTCCTCGGGCCGAAGGAACTCGCCGAGCGGGCCCAGTCCCGGCGGGCGACGGCGGGCGACTTCCAGCTGGCGGTGCTGCCCGCGCGGGGCCAGGACGGCGGCGGCTGTCTGGTCGCAGTGAGCGAGCACCCCGACGGATTCGACGCCGAGGACCGCCGCTGTCTGGATCTGATCGCCCGCGCCCTCGCCTACCCCGTGCCCGTCGCGCGCGCCGAGGGCGGTGAGCTGCCCTCCAACGCATTCAGCCTCGCCATGGACACCGGCCGCGTGGAGGTCGGCGACGACATCCTGGACCTGTTCGCGATCACCCCGGACGCCTTCGACGGCAAGGTGGAGACCCTGCTGGGCCTGACCGTGCCCGAGGACCTGCCCTCGCTGATGTCCGTGGTGGAGGCCGACCACATGTCCATCGGCGACCGGGAGCTGGAGTTCCGGGTGCTGCAGCCGGCCGGCCCGCCGAAGTGGCTCAGGCTGCACGGGCGGCTGGTGCCCGGCGGCGAGGGACGGCCCGCCCGGCTGGAGGGCACCGTCGCCGACGCCTCCAAGCTGCGCTCCGACGTCACCGACGTGGCCCGCGTCCAGCGCCTGGCCGCCGCCCTGGCCACCGCCGGCACCGTCCGCGACGTCAGCCATGCCGTGGTCGCCGCCCTGCGCGCCCCCCTGCGCGCCGACCGGATCGCGCTGGCGGAGCTGGAGAACGACCGGCTCGTCGTCACCGTCCTCGACCCGCCCGCCCCCGAGTCCTGGCCCGAGCTGTGGCGGCTGGAGTGGCGCACCGAGTGGCCCGACGCGCCGCTGCGCGCGATGCCCACCCTCGCCACCGCCCTGCGCGAGGGCCGCGCCCAGATCTGGCCCGCCGGCGCCACGCTGGAACCCGCCCTCGCCGAGGTCGGCCCCGGCGGCCTGGCCGTCCTGCCGCTGCCCGCCGGGGGCCGGATGGCGGGCGCCTGCCTGATCGGCTGGGACGCCCCGCACCACTTCGGCCCCGACGAACGCGCCCTGCTCACCGCCTCCGCCGGACTCGCCGGGCAGGCCCTGATGCGCGCCCACGCCTTCGACGCCGAGCACGAGCTCGTCGGCATGCTCCAGCGCCAGCTGCTGCCGCGCAGACTGCCCCGGCTGCCCGGCGCGAAGGCCGTCGCCCGCTATCTGCCGAGCACCGCGGGGCTCGAACTGGGCGGCGACTGGTACGACGTGATCCCGCTGCCCGACAACCACGTCGCCCTCGTCATCGGCGACGTGCAGGGCCACAGCGCGGCCGCCGCCACCCTGATGGGCCAGATGCGCACCGCCCTGCGCGCCTACGCCGCCGAGGGCCATCCGCCCGACGTGGTGGTCTCGCACGCCAACCGGCTGCTGATGGAGCTGGAGACCGACCTCTTCGCCACCTGCGCCTATGTCGACGTCGACCTGGAGGAGGGCACCGCCTGGGCGGTGCGTGCCGGACACCTGCCGCCGGTGCTGCGGCATCCGGACGGCAGCACGGACATCGCCGAGGCCGAGGGCGGCCCGCCGCTCGGTGTGATGACGCAGGCCGATTTCCCGATGAGCCCGCTCAGGCTCCAGCCCGGCACCCTGATCGCGCTGACCACCGACGGGCTGGTGGAGTCCGTCGAGGCCGACATCGACGCGGGCATGGACCGCTTCGCCCGCGAACTGGCCGCCGCCGACCCCGCCCACCTCGGCCTGGTCGCCGACGCCCTGCTCGGCAACGCCCGCCGCAGCGACGACGTCGCCCTGCTGCTGATGCGCTACGACGGGATGGCGCTGCGCCCGCTGCGGGAGAGCTGGACCGTGTGGCGGGTGCCCGAGGCGGTCGGCCACGCCCGCCGCTTCACCCGGCGCGCCCTGCGCTCCTGGGGCCTGGCCGGTGACCGGGACGCCGTCCTGCTGGTGGTCTCCGAACTCGTCACCAACGCCCTGGTGCACACCGAGGGACAGGTCCGCCTCGACCTCACCCTGATCAACGGCCGGCTGCGGGTCGCCGTCGCCGACACCTCCCCGCGCAGCCCGGTCAAACCCACCAGCATCGGCTGGGAGGCCACCGGAGGCCGCGGCATCCTCCTGGTCGAGGCCATGTCGGATTCCTGGGGCACGCTCCCGGTCAGCGGCGGCAAACAGGTCTGGAGCGAGATTCAGCTGAACCGCTGAGGGGCGGGTACTCGGAGGTTCACGTCCCTTCGACGAAGGAGTACGTCATGACCCAGCACGTCCGCGACATCATGACCGCCGCCCCGGCGACGGTGGAACCACAGGCCTCCGTGGCGTCGGTGGCCCGCCTCATGCGCGACGAGGACCTCGGAGCCGTCCTGGTGGTGGACGACGACCGGCTGCGCGGCCTGGTGACCGACCGCGACCTGGTGGTCAGGTCCGTCTGCGAGGGCGGTGACCCCGAGCAGACCACCGTGGCCGGAGCGTGCAGCGACGACCTCGTGACCGTCGGGCCCGACGAGGACCTGGACATCGCGGTGGGGCTCATGCGCGAGCACGCCGTACGCCGTATCCCGGTCGTCGACGACGGCCGCCCCGTGGGGATCGTCTCGCTCGGGGACCTGGCCATGGAGCGCGACCCGGAGTCGGCGCTCGGCGACATCAGCGTGGCCCGGCCCAACATCTGACCGTTCGGTTACGCCGGATCGGCGCTAAGGTGAACCAGATGAAGGCTCTCGTGCTGTCCGGCGGAGCCGGCACACGGCTGCGGCCGATCACCCATACATCGGCCAAACAGCTGGTCCCGGTCGCCAACAAGGCTGTGTTGTTCTACGGGCTGGAATCCATCGCCGAAGCCGGCATCACCGATGTCGGGGTCATCGTCGGCGACACCGCCGCGGAGATCGAGGACGCGGTGGGCGACGGCTCGAAGTTCGGTCTCCGGATCACCTACATCCCCCAGGAACACCCCCTGGGCCTGGCCCACGCGGTGCTGATCGCCCGGGACTACCTGGGTGACGACGACTTCGTGATGTACCTCGGCGACAACTTCATCGTCGGCGGCATCAGCGCCCTGGTGGAGGAGTTCCGCCGCCATCGCCCCGACGCGCAGATCCTGCTCACCCGCGTCCCCGACCCCCGCGCCTTCGGCGTCGCCGAACTCGACGGCGCGGGGCAGGTGGTGGGCCTGGAGGAGAAACCCGAGCACCCCAAGAGCGACCTCGCGCTGGTCGGCGTCTACCTCTTCACGCCCGCGATCCATGAGGCGGTGCGCGCCATCGAGCCGTCCTGGCGCGGCGAGTTGGAGATCACCCACGCCATCCAGCACCTCATCGACGCCCGCGCCGACGTCCGGTGCACCGTCATCAAGGGCTACTGGAAGGACACCGGGAACGTCGACGACATGCTGGAGGTCAACCGGACGGTCCTGGAAGGGCTCGACCGGCGGATCGACGGCGAGGTCGACGAGGTGTCCGAGACGGTCGGCCGGGTGATCGTCGAGGAGGGCGCCCGGATCGTGAACTCCCGCATCGTCGGGCCCGCCGTCATCGGCGCCGGGTCGCTCGTCGCCAACTCCTACGTGGGACCGTTCACCTCCATCGCCGAGAACTGCCGGATCACCGACAGCGAGCTGGAGTTCTCCATCGTGCTGCGGGACTCCTCGATCGCCGGCGTGGGCCGCATCGAGTCCTCCCTGATCGGCCGGCACGCCGAGGTGACCCCGGCGCACCACGTCCCCAGCGCCCACCGTTTCGTCCTCGGCGACCACAGCAAGGTGCAGATCCATACATGAACCTCCTCGTGACCGGTGCCGCCGGGTTCATCGGCTCGGCCTACGTCCGCATGCTGCTCGCCGCCGACGCTCCCGGCGCGCCGCGGATCACCGTGCTGGACAAGCTGACCTACGCCGGCAGCCTCGACAACCTCCCCCTGGACCATCCGCGCCTGGAGTTCGTGCAGGGCGACATCCGCGACGCCGAACTCGTCGGCAAGCTCACCTCCCAGGCCGACCAGGTGGTGCACTTCGCCGCCGAGTCCCATGTGGACCGTTCGATCACCGGGGCGTCCGACTTCGTGCTGACCAACGTGGTGGGCACCCAGACCCTGCTGGAGGGCGCGCTGCGCGGCGGCGTCGCGACCTTCGTGCACATCTCCACCGACGAGGTGTACGGCTCGGTCGACACCGGCTCCGCCACGGAGGAGGATCTGCTGCGGCCCAGTTCGCCGTACTCCGCCTCCAAGGCCTCCTCCGACCTGCTCGCCCTGGCCTACCACCGCACCCACGGCCTGGACGTGCGGGTCACCCGCTGCTCCAACAACTACGGCCCGCGCCAGTTCCCCGAGAAGGTCATCCCGCTCTTCGTCACCAACCTCCTCGACGGCCACCCGGTCCCGCTCTACGGCGAAGGCCTCAACGTCCGCGACTGGCTGCACGTCGACGATCACTGCCGCGCTGTCGAACTCGTGCGCACCAAGGGCCGGTCCGGCGAGGTCTACAACATCGGCGGCGGCACCGAGCTGAGCAACAAGGACCTCACCGGACTGCTCCTTCAGGCGTGCGGGGCGGACTGGGACCGGGTGACCCGGGTCGAGGACCGCAAGGGGCACGATCTGCGCTACTCGGTCGACTGGAGCAAGGCCCGCACCGAACTCGGCTACCGTCCCCGGCACGACTTCCGCGCCGGGCTGGCCGCGACCGTCGACTGGTACCGGGACCACCGGGCGTGGTGGGAGCCGCTCAAGCGACGCGTGGGTGAGGAGCACGGATGAGGTGGCTGGTCACCGGAGCGGGCGGGATGCTCGGTCACGACGTCGTCGGCGAACTGCGCGGGCGCGGCGCCGACGTGACCGGTCTCGGCCACGCCGCCCTGGACATCACCGAACCCGACTCCGTGGAGCGGGCGTTCACCGCGCACCGCCCGGAGATCGTCGTCAACTGCGCCGCCTACGCGGCCGTGGACGACGCGGAGTCCGACGAGGCCACGGCCCTGCGCGTCAACGGCGACGGCCCTCGCCTGCTGGCCCGCGCCTGCGCCGCGCACGGCGCCCGCCTGATCCACGTCTCCACCGACTACGTCTTCTCCGGCAAGGGCCGCACCACCCCCTACCCCGAGGACCACCCGCCCGCCCCGCGCACCGCCTACGGCCGCACCAAACTCGCCGGCGAGCGGGCGGTGCTGGAGGAACTGCCGGGCGCGAGCGCGGTGGTGCGCACCGCCTGGCTCTACGGCGTCCACGGCCGCAACTTCGTCCGCACGATGATCGGCATCGAGGCGAGCCGCCCCACCGTCGACGTCGTCGACAACCAGACCGGCCAGCCCACCTGGTGCGCCGACGTCGCCGCCCGCATCGCCGACCTCGGCCCGCGCGTCGGCCCGGACGCGCACGGCGTCTTCCACGCCACCAGCTCCGGTGAGGCCACCTGGTGCGAGCTGGCCCGGGAGGTGTTCCGGCTGCTCGGCGCCGATCCCGAGCGGGTGCGCCCCACCGACACCACGCCCTGGCCGCGGCCCGCCCCGCGTCCCGAGTACAGCGCCCTCGCGCACGACCGCTGGCAGAGCCTCGGCCTGCCCCCGCTGCGCGACTGGCGTACCGCCCTGCACGAGGCACTTCCCCGCATCCGCAAGGAGTCCCCTGCGTGAAACGCCACGAGTTCCTGAAGGAACTGCACAAGGTCACCGCCAACCGCAACTACCTGGAGATCGGCGTCAACGACGGCCGCAGCCTGAAGCTGTCCCGGGTGCCCAGCATCGCGGTCGACCCCGCGTTCAAGGTGGTCACGGAGATCCGCTGCGACGTCCACCTGGTGAAGGCCACCAGCGACGACTTCTTCGCCCGCGCCAACCCCCTGGCCCACCTCAAGGGCGGCCGCCACCCGGTCCGGAACCTGCGCCGTGGCCGCAGCCCGGTCGGCCACTGGCGGCGCACCACCCTCGACCTGTCGTTCATCGACGGCATGCACCTGTTCGAGTACGCGCTGCGGGACTTCATCAACGTGGAGAAGTACTCCGACTGGGCCAGCGTGATCGTCTTCGACGACATGCTGCCCCGCAACCTCGACGAAGCGGCCCGCGACCGCCACACCGGCGCCTGGACGGGCGACGTCTACAAGCTCACCGAGATCCTCGCCCGCCACCGCCCCGACCTGGTCACCGTCCTGGTCGACACCCAGCCGACCGGTCAGCTCGTGGTGTTCGGCGCCGACCCGCACAACACCGTGCTGCGCGACAAGTACGACGAGATCGTCGCCGAGTACGACGTGCCCGACCCGCAGAAGGTGCCCGAGACGATCCTGGACCGCACCCGAGCGGTACGGCCCGAGACGCTGCTGGGCGCCAGCTTCTGGCGTCCGCTGGCCCGCGCCCGGAACATCGGCGTACGACGCTCCCGGGGCTGGGAGCCGCTGCGGCGCGCCCTGGCGGATGTCACCGGCCGCTGACCACCGGGAACTGCGGTGGTGGGCCGGTGCTAGGCGCCTCGCAGCGACCTGTAGTGGGCGGCGCAGTCCTCGTACGACGGCAGGAGCCCGGTGCGCAGGGCCTGGGCCAGGGACGGCGACTCGGCGTCCTTGGGGGAGAGCACCGGCTCCACGTCCTCGGGCCAGGGCAGGGCCAGGCCGGGGTCGAGCGGGTGCACGCCGTGCTCGCGGTCCGGGGCGTAGCCGGTGGAGCACAGGTAGATGACGGTGGCGTCGTCGGTGAGGGCCATGAAGGCGTGTCCGAGGCCCTCGGCGAGGAACACCGCGTGCCGGGTGTCGTCGTCGAGGCGGACCGCCTCCCACTGCCCGAACGCCGGGGAACCGGTGCGCAGATCGACCACGACGTCCAGGACGGCACCCCGCACGCAGGTCACGTACTTGGCCTGACCGGGCGGCACGTCGGAGAAGTGCACGCCGCGCACCACGCCCCGCCGGGAGACGGAGCAGTTGGCCTGCGCGAGGGTCAGGTCGTAGCCGGTGGCTTCGCGGAACTCCTCGCCGCGGTACCACTCGTGGAAGGTGCCCCGGTCGTCCGGGAACACCTTGGGCTCCAGCAGCCAGGCACCGTCGATCCCCAGTGAGCGCACTCCGTCACCTCCGTCGGGCCCTGAGCAGGGCCTTCGCCTTGCGTCCCAGGCGGCGCAGCACCCCGGGCCGGGGAGTGCGCCGCACCCGCACCCCGTGCGCCCCGGCGCGCAGCGCGAACGGCAGCGCCAGCAGCCGCTGTTCGGCCGCGTCCGGGGCCGGGATCAGCGCGGTCCGCCAGGTCGTGCCGCCCATCACCAGGGCGGGCAGCGCCGCCGTCAGCAGCGCCCCGGAGCCGTCGGGCGCCGCGCGGAGCGTGCCGTTGGCGTCCAGTGCCTTGCCCCGCGCGGTCAGCCGCACGAGTACGTCGGTGTCGTGCGGCACGTACAGCGGCACCGGGGCGCTGAGCCGGTCGTCCGTGACCGTGACCGACTCCGGCGGGATCCGGCCGAGCCCGAGGCTGCGGCTCGCGCGGTCGACGTCCAGGGCGAGCGAGAGGTGCCGCGCGGTCCAGTACGGCAGCACCACCCGCCCGGCGACGACTCCGGCGGGCACCGTGGGGCGTTCGGCGCGCGGGGCCGGGGCGAGCCGGCACTCCTTGGTCCAGCCGCCCAGCTTGACCCGGACCACGGCGTCCCACAGTCCGCCGGCCGGCGGGGCGCCCTCGGCGGCCCGCGCCGGGTCCACGGCGGCCGTGGCCCGCAGCATCAGCCGGAAGCGTCCCGGGTCCTCGGTCGGCACGGTCTCCCGGGTGAACTGCACCGGCTGGAAGTACTGGGCGGCGTCGGAGCGCCGACGCAGCAGCAGGTCCGCGGTCGCGGCACCGAACCGGGAGACGGTGTCGGCGCTCACCCAGGCGATGGCCTCGGTGACGTCCTTCGGCGGGGCCTGGAGCGGATCGCCGCCGCCCGGGGCGCCGAACGTCAGCGGCGCCCCGCCGAAGTGGTACTCCGCGGCGAAGGAGACCCGCAGCGTGCCGTCCGCCCACTGCAGCCCTTCCGGGACGGCCTTGAGGACGATGCCCGCCTCCCACTCGGCGAACGCCTCCACGTCGTCGTAGCGGTCGGCGGCGATCAGCGCCGCCACGACCTGCTGGGTGGGCTGCAGTCCGGCCGCGACACCGGGCCCGAACCGCTCGACGACGACGGAGTGGATCTCCCGGAACAGCTCCTTGCGGTAGTCGGGGGGCAGGGCCAGCAGCCGCTTGCCGCGCATCCGTTCGACCATCTCCACCCGCAGCCAGCGGCGGAAGAGGCGGTCGCGCAGAGGTCCCGGCTCGGTGTGCCGCTCGACGACGTCCAGGGCCTCGCGCAGGTTCTTGAAGTAGCCGACCGGGTCGAAGCGCTGGAAGCCCGCGTTGGCGTCGTCGTCCCGGCGCACGTGGTAGTAGCAGACGTAGTCGCTGAGCACCGAGACGTTGTCCGCCCGCACGAAGGCCTCGGTGACGAAGACATGGTCCTCCAGGCGCCGCCTGCCCTCGGGGAAGCGCAGGCCGATGCGGTCCAGGAAGGCGCGGCGGAACATCTTGTGCGGGGTGAGGCTGTCGATCAGCGGCGCGCTCTCCACGGTGGCCCGCGGATGGTTGCGGCGGAACAGCTCCACCGGCACGCCACGGCCCTGGCCGGCCATCTTCCCCACGACGACGTCGGCGGCGTTCGCCACGCCGTAGTCGTACATCCGCTCCAGGGCCTCGTCGCCGAGGTGGTCGTCGTTGTCCACGAACATCACGTACTCGCCGCGCGAGGCGGCGATGCCGACGTTGCGGGGCTTGCCCGCCCAGCCGGAGTTCTCCTGGTGCACGACCGTCACCCGGGGCTCCTCGGCGGCGAGTTCGTCGAGCCGGCCGGGTGTGTCGTCGGTGGAGCCGTCGTCGACGAAGATCACTTCGTACTCGTCGGGAGGCAGGGACTGTCGCAGCAGCGAGGAGATGCAGTCCTCGATGTACGCCCCCGGGTTGTACACGGGAACGATGACGCTGACCTTGACCGGCATCGCGCTCCAAGTCCCCTCGGGTCGTCGCCTGCGTCTGCTGGGTGCGGCACGGTGCGCCTCCCGATGCTAACCCGCTCCCCGGCGCTTGCCACCTTCCGCCCGGCCCGAGTCGTAGCCTGGCGGGGTGCGTCTGCTGCTGATGTCCGACACCCACCTGCCCAAGCGCGCCCGCGCCCTCCCCGGTCCGCTCCTCGCTCAACTGCCGGACGCCGACGTGGTGATCCACGCCGGGGACTGGGTCGACACGGCCACCCTCGACCTGCTGGAGAGCCGCAGCCGCCGGCTGATCGCGGTGTACGGCAACAACGACGGCCCCGAACTGCGCGCCCGGCTCCCCGAAGTGGCCCGCGCCGACCTCGGCGGCCTGCGCTTCGGCGTCGTCCACGAGACCGGCCCCGCCCAGGGCCGTGAGGCGCGTTGCGCCGCCCGCTTCCCGGACCTGGACGTGCTGGTGTTCGGGCACAGCCACATCCCCTGGGACACCACCGCGCCGACCGGGCTGCGCCTGCTCAACCCGGGCTCGCCGACCGACCGCCGTCGCCAGCCGCACTGCACCTACCTCACCGCGACGGTCGCCGACGGCTCCCTCACGGACGTGGAACTGCACCGCCTGCCACCGCGCTGACGGGGGCGGCTCCCGGGCGGGACGTCAGGGCGCCGTATGGATCGCCCCTTCCGTGGCGGTCAGCGGGGCGCCGGTGCCGCCCCAGCGCAGGGCGACGATCTCGGCGGCGACCGACACGGCGACCTCCTCGGGCGTACGGGCCCCCAGGTCGAGTCCCACCGGTGAGCGCAGCCGGGACAGCTCGGCCCCGGTGAGCCCGGCCGCGGCCAGCCGCCGCATCCGGTCGTCGTGGGTGCGGCGGCTGCCCATCGCCCCGATGTAGGCGGCGGGTCTGCGCAGGGCCTCCTCCAGCAGGGGCACGTCGAACTTGGGGTCGTGGGTGAGGACGCAGATCACCGTGCGGGCGTCGGTGTCCGTGCCGTTCAGATAGCGGTGCGGCCAGTCCACGACGACCTCCACGCCCTCGGGGAAGCGCTTCGGGGTGGCGAAGAGGGGGCGGGCGTCGCAGACGGTGACCCGGTAGCCGAGGAAGTCGCCGATCCGGGCCACGGCGGCCGCGTAGTCGATCGCGCCGAAGACCAGCATCCGCGGCGGCGGCGCGAAGGAGTGCAGGAAGACGGCGACGGCGTCCTCGCGGCGCTCGCCGTGCGGCCCGTAGTGGCGCAGTCCCGTGACCCCGAGGGCGAGTTCGCCGCGCGCGTCCGCGGTGACCGCCGCGTCGAGTCCCGCCGTGCCCAGGGTGCCGAGGACCCGGTCGGGCCAGACGGCGAGGGTCGCCCCGCGCGGCGCGGGCCCGTCGGTCACCGAGGCCACGGTGACCGGCTCGCCGGCGGCCACGGACCGCGCGACCGCGCCGAAGGACGCGTCGAGGGCGGCCGTCACCGGACGTACCAGCAGGGTGATCTCGCCGCCGCAGGTCAGCCCCACCGCGAAGGCGTCCTCGGCGCTGTAGCCGAAGGTCTCCAGGCGCGCCTCGCCGCTCGCCACGACCTCCTGGGCCAGCTCGAACACCGCCCCTTCGACACAGCCGCCCGACACACTGCCCACGACTTCGTCGTCCGGCCCCACGGCCATCGCGGCCCCCGGATCGCGCGGCGCGCTGCGGCTCGTCGCGACGACCGTGGCCAGGCCGAAGGGCGATCCCGCCGCGTACCAGGCGCCCAGCACCGGAAGTACGTCACGCATGGCCGGCTCCTTTCACCCGCGCCGCACCGAGTACCCCGACCGGGTTCGTTGAACGTTAATCCATTGCCGGTGCGGGGCCGTTGCTGCTGCACTGCACGGGACCGACATCGCACCACGAGGAGCTTCCATGCGCACTGCGTTCATGTCCCCCCAGGAAGGAATCACCCCCTCATCGAAGGACATGACGCTTCGTGCCGTTGCTCAACCTCGGAATCCTCGCCCATGTCGACGCCGGTAAGACCAGCCTGACCGAGCGGCTGCTGCACTCGGTCGGGGTCACCGACGAGATCGGCAGCGTCGACGCCGGGACCACCCGGACCGACACCCTCGCGCTGGAGCGCCGGCGCGGGATCACCATCAAGTCCGCCGTCGTCTCCTTCCTCGTCGACGACGTGACGGTCAACCTCATCGACACCCCCGGCCACCCGGACTTCATCGCCGAGGTGGAGCGGGTGCTCGGCGTCCTCGACGGGGCCGTCCTCGTCGTCTCCGCCGTCGAGGGGGTCCAGGCGCAGACCCGGGTCCTGATGCGGACCCTGCGCAGGCTGCGCATCCCCACCCTGATCTTCGTCAACAAGATCGACCGGCGCGGGGCCCAGGAGCGGGAGCTGCTGCGGGCGCTCACCCGGCGGCTGGGTGTCGCCGTGGCGCCGATGGGACGCGCCGCCGGGCTCGGCACCCGCGAGGCCGCCTTCACGCCGGGGCTCGGCCCGTCCGCGCTCGACGTCCTCGCCGACCACGACGACGACCTGCTCACCGCGTACGTCGAGGACACCGTCGGCGACGACCGCCTGCGCGCCGCCCTCCTCGACCAGACCCGGCAGTGCCTGGTCCACCCGGTGTACTTCGGCTCCGCCGTGACCGGAGCGGGCGTGGACGCGCTGATCGGCGGCATCAAGGAGCTGCTGCCCCCCGCCGAGGGGGACCCCGGGGGCCCGGTCTCGGGCACCGTCTTCAAGGTGGAGCGCGGCCCGGCGGGGGAGGAGATCGCCTACGCCCGGATGTTCTCCGGAACGCTGCGCGTCCGTCTCCCCGTCCTGTTCGGCGCCGCCCGCAGGGAGGGCAAGGTCACCGCGGCGAGCGTCTTCGAGCACGGCAGCGACGTCCGCCGCGACGAGGTCCCGGCGGGCCGGATCGCCAAGCTGTGGGGCCTCGCCGACATCAGGATCGGCGACGCGCTCGGGCGGCCCCGCAAGGCGGAGAGCCACTTCTTCGCCCCGCCCACCCTGGAGACGGTCGTCGTGCCCGCCCCGGGCACCGACCCCAGGGCCCTGCATGTCGCGCTCACCCAGCTCGCCGAACAGGACCCGCTGATCGGCCTGCGCCACGACGGGGTGCGCCGGGAGACCTCGGTCTCGCTCTACGGCGAGGTGCAGAAGGAGGTCGTCCAGGCCACGCTCGCCGACGACTACGGCCTGGAGGTCACCTTCCGGGAAACGACCCCGCTGTGCATCGAGCGGCCGGTGGGATCGGGGGCGGCCGTCGAGTTCAACAAGAAGGACGCCAACCCCTTCCTGGCCACGGTCGGCCTGCGCGTCGACCCCGCCCCCGCCGGAACCGGCGTCACCTTCGCCCTGGAGGTGGAACTCGGCTCCATGCCGTACGCCTTCTTCAAGGCCGTCGAGGACACCGTCCGCGAGACCCTCGGCCAGGGCCTGCACGGCTGGCGGATCCCCGACTGCGCGGTCACCATGACGCACTGCGGCTACTCGCCCCGGCAGAGCCACGCCCACCAGGGCTTCGACAAGAGCATGTCCAGCACCGGCTACGACTTCCGCGGCCTGACCCCGCTGGTCCTGATCGAGGCGCTGCGCCGCGCGGGCACCCAGGTGTACGAGCCGATGCACCGCTTCCGCATCGAGGCCCCGGCGGACACCCTCGGCGCCCTGCTGCCGGTGCTGGCCGCGCTCGGCGCGGTGCCGGGGTCCACCGAGACCCGCGGGGCGGCCTGTCTCCTCGACGGGGCGGTGCCCGCGGCCCGGGTGCACGAGCTGGAGCAGCGGCTGCCGGGGCTCACCCGGGGCGAGGGCGAGCTGGAGAGCGCCTTCGACCACTACGCACCGGTCACCCGCGGCACGGTCCCCGAGCGGGCGCGCACCGACCACAACCCGCTGAACCGGAAGGAGTACCTGCTGAACGTGACGCGCCGAGTGAACTGACCGACAGTCAACTTACTTACGAGTCAGAAGTGTTGACGGCACCCCGGAATCCCCGGACCGTAGTGAACATGCCGACTACACGTGTCGCCTTCACCTACGAGGACCGCTCCCGCGACGGCTCCACGACCCTGACCTGGAACCCGGTGCCCAGCTCGCTGCCCCAGGTGGCGCGGCTGGTGGGGACGGGCCAGTACGGTCTGCTGATGTGGCGCTCGAACAGCGGCTCGGCGCCCACCGAACTCCACCTGCCCGCGTCCTTCCCGACCGCCGCCACCACGGTCGTCTCCGACCTGGGCACGGCGTACGCGCCGCCGTCGTACACCCCCGCGGCCCCCGTCGCCACGGCCCCCGAGCCCGGCGGCACCGGCAGCCGGCGTCTGCTCCTCACGGACCGGGACTCCGGCGTCCTGCACTACGCCTTGGTGACCAACGGCGCCTCGGCGCCCTCCCCGGAGCTGCTGACCGCGGCCCGCGCCGAGCTGTCGGCGTGGGCCGCCGGGCAGTGACCGGAGCTCGTTCTTCGTCCTCCGGCCTCGCCCGGTGCCTCGCCGTCTCAGCCGCCCGCGATCGGGTTGCCGCCGCTGTCACGCTGGATGTCCCACGTCACCCGCTTCTTCCGCGGGCCGCGCAGGAAGCCCACGGATTCGGCGAACATGGCGGCCAGCGCGTTGATCGTCCAGTACGCGAGGGGATAGAACGGCTCCAGCAGGTAGGACCTGGCCAGCACCGGGTCGCGGCGCAGGACGATGACCGCGGCCACGGTGAGCTGGATCGTGGACATCACGGCGATGCCCACACCCCAGCTCAGCGTCCACCACATCTCGGTCACCTCCTGGAGGACGATCATCCGGACGATCTCGTAGAGGGTGGTGCCCAGCAGCGTCAGCACCCACAGGAACGACAGCAGCGCCTCCCCCGCGATCGGCCACAGGCCCAGGTGGCGTGGCCGGAAGACGGTGGTTCCGTGGGTGCGCAGTACCTCGCCCTGTCCTCGTGACCACCGGGCACGCTGCTTCCACAGGCTGCGCACGGTGACCGGCACCTCCATGCCCACCAGGGCATTGGGCTCGAAGCTGGTCCGGTACCCGTGCAGCAGCAGCCGCCAGGTGAGTTCGATGTCCTCGGTCGCCATCCTGGCGTCGTAACCGCCGACAGCCAGCACGGCCTCCCGGCGGAACAGGCCCAGCACTCCGGCGACGGTGCCGACCCGGCCGACCAGCGCGTGGGTGCGGCGCATCAGCCCGATCAGCGACGCCGTCTCCAGTACCTGCATCGCACTGATCAGCTTGCCGCGGTTGGTCACGAGCGGGCAGCCGGCCACGGCGGCATACCGGCGGGACCGGGAGATCCGCGCGACCAGGTACTTCAGGGCCTGGGGGTGCACATGGGTGTCCGCGTCCGTCACCATCACCAGGTCGTGCCGCGCCCGGTGCATCCCGTCGTTGAGCCGGTCCGCCTTGCCGAGGTTGGTGCCGTCGTCCAGCACCGTCACGCGTGGATCGTCACCGGCCGCCTTCCGTGCCACGGCCACCGTGTCGTCACGGGAACCGTCATTGAGGATCAGCAGCTCCAGCACCGGGTAATCCATGCGGCGCAGGGCCTCGACACAGCGGGAGATCACCAGCTCCTCGTTGTACGCCGGTACCAGCACCGTCACCCCGGGCCAGCCGCCGGGCGGGATCAGGATCCTCCGCCGCTCCTCCAGCAACCGGAAGAGGATTCCCCCGGCGATCCACACGGCGGCGGTGGCCACCGGGTAGAAGACGATGAAGTTGAAGACCAGCAGCTCAACGGGGTTCACGGCGCTCCTCGCGTCGTCTCAGCCACACGCCGCCGAGCAGGACGATCCACGCGACGGCAAAGGAGACCCCGGCGACGAAGAAGATCTGCTCAAGGATGTGCTCACGCCCCAGGAGCAGCAGCGCCAGCCAGATCGCCACGACCCACATGACGAGAGCGAGAGCGGTCAGTACCAGCGTCCCCTTCAGGGAGACGAGACGAGTGGGCTCGAACCTGATGTCGAAGTGCTCCTGCGCCCGCCCCATGCCGCACTCCGTTCCGTGTGCTGACCGGCCCGCAGCCGATTCCAGGAAGGCTGCCGGATCTGCCGGGGGTGGTCTCCTCACAAGGTAGGCAGCCCCTCGCCCGGCGGCGACAGGACCGGGCGATACGGGTGAGACGCCCCGGCCCGCACAGGTCCTGCCGGTGCCCACGACGACGTGAGCAGGCGTTTCTCGACATCCTCACCGCCCCCTGAGCCGGGTGGGTGAACCGAGGTCGGCAGCCGGGTGCATCTCGAGCGCTGACCCGGGCGGAGCGCACCCGGACGGGTGGAACAGCGTGTGTGGGCGGCGGTGAACGGGGACCACTGGGCTTGACCAAGCACCACCGCGAGAGGAATCCCATGCGCATTCGTTCCGCTTTGGCCGTCATCGCCCTTACCGCCGCCGTGACCGCCACGGGTGCGGCGACCGCCGCGGCCGACGACGACGGCTCCAAGGACCGCGACCACGTCGCGTGCAGCCCGTACTTCGGTACGCTCGAGGCCGAGACCGCCGAGATCGAGTGGGGCGGCGCGGTCTGCCACAACGGCCCGTTCGACATCTGAGCCGGACAGGCCCGACGCTCCGACGGACCGGGGCCCCTCGCCGTGCACGAGGGGCCCCGGTCCGTTCACGCCGACAGCGGCAACTCCCTGGCCAGGGCGCCGAACACCGCGTTGTTCAGCTCGTACGCCCGCCGGCACTCGGCACGATCCGCTGCCGCTTCAACTCGCCGCCTGCTTGAGAAGCCCCAGGCCCCGCTCAGCGTCGCTCTGCGGGCTGAGGCCCCCGCGTCCTACTCCGCCAGCCGTTCGACCGCCGCCAGCACCGGTGCCGTGCCGTCCTCCTCGCGGATCCGTACGCCCAGCGCCCGCGCCCGCTCCCGGTGGCCGGGATCGCGTACGGCCCGGGCGAGGGCCGGGACCAGGGCGTCCACCGTCAGACCGCGCAGCGGCACCGGGCGGGGCGCCACGCCCAGGGCGACCAGCCGCTCCGCCCAGAAGCCCTCGTCGAACTGGACCGGCACCGGCACGGCAGGCACCCCGGCGCGCAGCCCCGCCGCCGCCGTCCCGGCACCCGCGTGATGCACCACGGCGGCCATCCGGGGAAACAGCACGGAGTGCGGCAGCTCGCCGACGGTCAGCATGTCCTCGCCGTCCGCCGCCAGCCCGCCCCAGCCGCGCTGGATCACCCCGCGCAGCCCGGCCCGCCGCAGCGCCCGCACGATCCGGGCGCTGAGCCCGCGAGGGTCGGGCACGGTGGCGCTGCCCAGTCCCACGAAGACCGGCGGCTCCCCGGCGCCGAGGAAGTCCTCGACCTCGGCGGGGAGCCGGGTGTCGACGTCGTACGGCCACCAGTAGCCGGTCACGTCCAGTTCCGGCCGCCAGTCGCGGGGGCGGGGCACCACGAGCGGGCTGAAGCCGTGGAGGACCGGCAGGACACCGGCGCCGCCCGTACGCGGCAGCCCCAGCCGGGTCCGCACCGAGGGCAGCGTGGACGCGAAGATCCGGTCCATCATCCAGTTCACCCCGTGTCCGGCGACCCGGTTGCCCACGGCGCCCCAGGAACCGCCTCCGAGCACCGGGGGCGCGAACTCCCCGGTGGGAGCGAGCGGTTGGAGGTAGACGCCGATGCCGGGCAGCCGAAGCCCTTCGGCGATCGTGCGCCCGAGCGGCGCGAGCGAGCTGGAGAGCAGCAGGACGTCACTGCGGCGCGCCGCCGCCACCAGGTCGTCCGTCATCCTCCCCACCAGCGCCCGCGCCAGTGCGGACACCCGCATCAGCTTCCCCACACCGGTCGTACTGCTGTGCAGCCCCCGTCCGCGGGCGGACTCCAACTCCGCCCGCGGATCGACGGGCAGCGGATGGAAACCGAGCCCCGACCCCGCTACCAGCCGCTCGAAACAGCCGTGGGTGACCAGAGTGACCTCATGTCCCGCCCGGGCCAACGCATGCCCCAGACCGGTGTAGGGCGCCACATCGCCCCGGGACCCCGCCGTCATGATCGCTACGCGCACGACCGCCAGTATGGCCCGGCGCATCGTCGCCGCGCGCTCAACTCGCGGGGGCCCCGGACCCGTTACTCGTCCCAGGCCTGGATCATGGTCTGCTCGACGATCTTGCCGTCCCGCACGGACGCCATCGACTCGGCGAGCACGCGCACCCCGTCCGTGTACTGGCACGACTCGGTGAAGGCGACGGTGTCGCCCTCGACGACGCACCGCTCCAGCTTGTGGGACATGTCGCGGCTGTAGACGTCCTCCAGCAACTCGCCGATCTCGTCCCGGCCGTGCAGCACCCGGGGACTGCTGGGCTGGGTGTTGCGGTCCACGACGCGCAGTTCGGCGTCGTCCGCGTACAGCGACATGAGCGTGGTCGCCGTGTGTCCCTCGATACCCCGGCGCAGGGCTTCGGTGTCGAAGCCGGGGCCTGCCGCGCTGCCCATGGTGACCTCCTCGAAGGCCCGCGGCCTCGGGAGCGTGCCGCGAGAGCCTCTCCTTCGAGGCTCCTCCGCCCCGGCTGCCGCGGCAAGCCCAGCCGCGGCGGTCCGCCTGACGGGTGAGCCGCATCCCGCGGCCGTGTCCGGCGGGGCCCCCGCGGCGTTGCTCCCGACATGATCTCAACACGACGTATCGTCGCCGCCGTCGGTCTGGCCGCCGCTGCCACCGGCCTCGCCGCTCCGCTGGCGAGCGCGGCCGAGGCGAAGGCCCCGGGTGCCGGGCTCAGCCCGACGAGGATGCTCGACTCACTCGCCGTGAGCGACATCCCCAAGGAGCACAAGACGGCGATCCCGCGGCCCTCCGTGCAGCTGAACCAGCTCAACCGGGTCCGGGATCTGAACCAGTTGCAGCAGGTCACCGGCATGGTCTCCCCGGTCACGGGACTGCTCCCCGGTATCCGGTAATGACCCGTCGTACCCCCGAGGGCCGCCCGGACCGCCGGGCGGCCCTCGGCATGTCCCCCGGAGAGCGTGAGCGATGCCGCAGCCACCGGACCGGTCGGTGCACTGGCAGCCCGGCTTCCCCGTCGACGCCCGCCTGACCCTGAGCAGCCTGCGCCGGGGCCCGCGCGACCCCACGCACCGGCTGGAGCCCGACGGCTCGCTGTGGCGCACCGCGCTGACCGCCTCCGGACCGGTCACCTACCGCGTCCGCCAGCAGCGCCTGGACGACCTCCGCATCGACGCCTGGGGGCCCGGAGCGGCCGAACTCGCCGACTCCGTGCGCCGCGAACTGGGCGCCGACGACCGGCCCGAGCTGTTCCGGACCGGCCACCCGGTGCTGCGCGGCGCCATGCGCCGGCTGCCCGGTCTGCGGGTCCCGTGCACCGGACGCCTCTTCGAGGCCCTGGTACCTGCCGTGCTGGAGCAACGCGTCGTCGGCCTGGACGCCTTCGCGTCCTTCGCCCGCCTGGTCCGGCGGTACGGCGATCCGCCGCCCGGCCCCGCTCCCGACGGCATGCGCCTGCCCCCGCCCCCCGAGACCTGGCGGACCGTGCCCAGCTGGGAGTGGCGCCGGGCGGGCGTGGACCTGCACCGGTCCATCACCCTCGTCGAGGCCGCCCGTCACGCGGCGCGGCTGGAGCGGGCGGCCGGTGACCCGGCACGCGCCTACGACCTGATGGCGAAGCTGCCCGGCGTCGGCGTCTGGACCGCCGCGCAGGTCGGCCACCGGGCCCTGGGCGACGCGGACGCGCTGCCGCTGGGCGACTACCACCTCGCCACCATGACGGGCCTGGCCCTCCTCGGCCGACCCCTGGCGGACGAGGAGGTCGAGACGTTCTACGCCCCCTTCCGCCCGCACCGCTACCGTGTCGTCCGCCTGCTCGAACTCAGCCCCGGCACGGCCCCGCGCAGGGGCCCGCGCGCACCCCGTGCCGGGCCGTTCGCCTAGCCGGCCCTCCGGCGAGCGGGCCGCAGCGTGTCGCCTCCGGCCGACCGCACACCTGTCTGATACGGATCGAACGCTCTGATACGGATCGATGGCCCTCTCGCCCCCGCAAGGAGAGTCACCATGGCCCCCACCTACGCCGTCACCGGCGCCTCCGGCCGCCTGGGCGGACGGATCGCCCGCCGCCTGGCCGCCGCCGGAATCCCCCAGACCCTCCTCGTCCGCACCCCCGCCCGCGCCCCCGAACTGCCCCGCGCCACCGCGGTACCCGGCGCCTACGACGACCACGACGCCGTCGCACGCGCCCTGCGCCCCACCGACCGCGTCCTGATGGTCTCCGCCTCGGAGACCCCCGACCGCGTCCGGCAGCACCGCACCTTCATCGACGCCGCCGCGGCCGCCGGGGTCACCCACCTCGTGTACGTCTCCTTCTACGGCGCCGCCCCCGACGCCACCTTCACCCTGGCCCGCGACCACTGGCACACCGAGCAGCACCTGCGCGCCAGCGGGGTGCCGTTCACCTTCCTGCGGGACAACCTGTACGCCGACTTCATGCCCGCCCTGGTCGGTGAGGACGGCGTCATCCGCGGTCCGGCCGGCGACGGACACGCCGCCGTGGTCGCCCAGGACGACATCGCCGACGCCGCCGTCGCGGTCCTGCGCGACCCGGCCGGGCACGTGGGCCGTACCTGGGAACTGACCGGGCCCGAGGCGCTCGGGCTCCGCGACATCGCGGCCACGATCGCCGCCGTCACCGGCCGCCCCGTCTCCTACATGCCGGAGACGGTCGAGGAGGCCTACGCCTCCCGCGCGGGCCACGGCGCACCGGACTGGCAGCTCGACGCCTGGGTCTCCACCTACACGGCCATCGCCGACGGCTCCCTGGCCGGGGTGACCACCGCGATCGAGGACCTGACCGGCCATCCCGCCATGTCGCTGGAACAGGTACTGCGGGGCTGAGCCGTATCCCGGAGTCGCGTGCCGTTTCCGATCAGTCACGCGTAGGGTCGGAAAGACGGACACCGCTTGACGGAAGAGGGGTCGCCACCATGGCTCAGCAGGTACGCGGCGTGATCGCACCGGGCAAGGACGAACCGGTACGGGTGGAGACGATCGTCGTCCCCGACCCCGGTCCCGGCGAGGCCGTCGTACGGATCCAGGCCTGCGGTGTCTGCCACACCGATCTGCACTACAAACAGGGCGGAATCTCCGACGAGTTCCCCTTCCTGCTCGGTCATGAGGCCGCGGGCGTGGTCGAGTCGGTCGGCGACGGCGTCACCGAGGTCGCACCCGGCGACTTCGTCGTCCTCAACTGGCGTGCGGTGTGCGGGCGTTGCCGGGCCTGTCGGCGGGGGCGGCCCTGGTACTGCTTCGACACCCACAACGCCGGGCAGCGGATGACGCTGACCGACGGCACCGAACTCTCCCCGGCCCTGGGCATCGGCGCCTTCGCGGAGAAGACGCTGGTCGCCGCGGGACAGTGCACCAAGGTCGACCCGGCGGTTTCCCCGCAGGTCGCGGGGTTGCTGGGGTGCGGAGTGATGGCCGGCATCGGGGCCGCGATCAACACCGGGAACGTGAGCCGGGGCGACACGGTCGCGGTCATCGGCTGCGGGGGCGTCGGGGACGCGGCCGTCGCCGGGGCCAACCTGGCCGGCGCCGCGAAGATCATCGCCGTGGACATCGACGACCGCAAACTCGACAAGGCCCGCGCCATGGGTGCCACCCACACCGTCAACTCCCGTACCACCGACCCGGTCGAGGCGATCCGCGAACTCACCGGCGGCTTCGGCGCCGACGTCGTCATCGAGGCCGTGGGCCGCCCCGAGACCTACCGGCAGGCCTTCTACGCCCGGGACCTGGCCGGCACGGTCGTCCTGGTGGGCGTCCCCACCTCCGAGATGAAGCTCGAACTCCCGCTCCTCGACGTCTTCGGCCGCGGCGGCGCCCTGAAGTCCTCCTGGTACGGCGACTGTCTGCCCTCCCGGGACTTCCCGATGCTGATCGACCTGCATCTCCAGGGCCGCCTCGACCTGGAGGCGTTCGTGACGGAGACCATCGAACTCACCGATGTGGAGAAGGCGTTCGAGCGGATGCACGAAGGCGACGTCCTGCGCTCGGTGGTGGTGCTGTGATGGCCGCCCGCATCGAACGCCTCGTCACCTCCGGGCAGTTCAGCCTCGACGGCGGCACCTGGGACGTCGACAACAACGTCTGGCTCGTCGGCGACGACCACGAGGTCGTCGTCATCGACGCCGCCCATGACGCCGACGCCATCGCCGAGGCCGTCGGCGACCGCCGGCTGACCGCCATCGTGTGCACGCACGCCCACAACGACCACATCGACGCCGCGCCCGCGCTCGCCGAGCGCACCGGCGCCATGATCTGGCTGCACCCCGACGACCTGCCGCTGTGGAAGCAGACCCACCCCGACCGCGACCCCGACGCCCACCTCCTGGACGGACAGGTCATCGAGGCGGCCGGCGCCGATCTGCGCGTCTTGCACACCCCCGGGCACGCGCCCGGCGCGGTCTGCCTGTACGACCCCGGACTCGGCGCCGTCTTCACCGGCGACACCCTCTTCAAGGGCGGCCCCGGCGCCACCGGCCGCTCCTTCTCCCACTTCCCGACGATCATCGACTCGATCCGCGACCGCCTCCTGACGCTCCCACCCGAGACGAAGGTCCTCACCGGCCACGGCGACCCCACGACGATCGGCGCCGAGGCCCCGCACCTGGAGGAGTGGATCGCCCGGGGCCACTGACGGCACCGGCGTGACCCGCCGTAAAAGGTGACAGGAGATGTCCGGCTTGCCGGGGAGGGTGGAGGCAAAGCCGTCACACGGAAGGCCGGACATGTCACAGTCACTCAAGGGCAAGGTCGCCCTCGTCGCCGGAGCGACCCGCGGGGCCGGGCGGGGGATCGCCGTCGAGCTCGGCGCCGCCGGGGCGACCGTCTACGTCACCGGGCGCACCACCCGCGAGCGGCGCTCGGAGTACGACCGCCCGGAGACCATCGAGGACACCGCCGACCTGGTCACCGAGGCGGGCGGCCACGGGGTCGCCGTACCCACCGACCATCTCGAACCCGACCAGGTCCGCGCGCTCGTCGACCGCATCGCCGACGAGCAGGGCCGGCTGGACGTGCTCGTCAACGACGTCTGGGGCGGGGAGCACCTCTTCGGCTGGGACACCCCGGTGTGGAAGCACGACCTCGACAAGGGCCTGCGCCTGCTGCGGCTCGCGGTCGAGACCCACGCCATCACCAGCCACCACGCCCTGCCCCTGCTGCTGCGCCATCCCGGCGGCCTGGTCGTCGAGATGACCGACGGCACGGCCGACTACAACCGCGACCACTACCGCGCCTCCTTCTTCTACGACCTCGCCAAGTCCTCCGTCCTGCGCATGGCCTTCTCCCTCGGCCATGAACTCGGCCCGCGCGGCGCCACGGCCCTCGCGCTCACCCCGGGCTGGCTGCGCTCGGAGATGATGCTCGACACCTACGGGGTGCGCGAGGACAACTGGCGCGACGCCCTCGACCGCGTCCCGCACTTCGCCATCTCGGAGACCCCGCGCTACGTCGGCCGCGCCGTCGCCGCCCTCGCCGCCGACCCCGGCGTGGCCCGCTTCAACGGCGCGTCCCTCTCCAGCGGCGGCCTGGCCCAGGAGTACGGCTTCACGGACCTGGACGGCAGCCGCCCCGACGCCTGGCGCTACCTGGTCGAGGTCCAGGACCCGGGCAAGCCGGCCGACACGACCGGCTACCGCTGAGGCGGCACCGGCTCCGTCACCGGCAGCCGCCAGCGCGCCGAGTGGCCCGGCGGCAGGCCCAGGTCCTGCCGCACCGCCGTGTAGTAGCCCTCACGGCCGGCGCGCTGCCGTACCAGCAGCGCCTGCCACGCGTCCGGATCCCGCCGGCCGTCGCGCACGAACCGTTCCATCTCCATCACCGTCACGACCCAGGCGCGTGCCTTGTCCACCACCTCGACACTGCCCAGCATGAGCAGTGCCTCGCCCGACGGATCCCGTCCGTTGTTCGCCTCGGCCAGCAGGGGCTTGGCCTCATCCAGGGGGAGGGGGTCGGGGTGCGTGCCGCAGCCCAGCACGGCGGCGACCCGGTACGTCACCGTGACGGTCTTCTTCACCGACCGGGCGTAGTCGGAGTACACCGCGAGCCGCCGCTCCTCCCACCGTGCCGCCTCCTCCCGCCGGAACCGGGCCTGGTCGCTGCGGACGAGGGCCAGATACGAGCCGAGGGCCCCGATCACCACACCTATCAGGGCGGGCAGTTGCTGGAGGAAGTCAGACATGGGTGCACGGTATCTGCCGAGTTGATCTCGACGGCATTACGGTGCTGCCATGACCGACACAACACGCTTCCAGGGGTACGCAGTTCTCGTCACCGGCGCCGCCCGCGGCATCGGCGCGGCCACCGCCCGCCGGTTCGCCGCGGAGGGCGCGCGGGTGCTGGTGACGGACGTGGACGAGGAGGAGGCGCAGCGCACGGCGGCCGCGCTGCGGGAGCAGGGCCTCACGGCGGAGGCGTACGTCTGCGACGTGGGGGACCGGGCCTCCGTCGAGTCGGCCGTGGCCCACGCGGTGACGGCCTTCGGCGCCCTGGACGTGCTGGTGAACAACGCCTACGGGTGCACCCCCGACGCGCCCCTCTTCGAGGACGAACCGGACGAGGTGTGGGCCCGCGACCTCGACCTCACCCTGACCGGCGCCTACCGCTGCTGCCGGGCCGCCCTGCCCCACCTGGTGGCCTCCGGCCGCGGCGCGATCGTCACCATCGGGTCCGTCAACGGCATCCAGAGCTTCGGCAACCACGCCTACAGCGCCGCCAAGGCGGGCCTCGGCTCCCTCACCCGCACCCTCGCCGGGCACGCGGCGCCCCGCGGAGTCCGCGTCAACCTGGTGGCCCCCGGCACGGTACGCACCACGGCGTGGGCGGGCCGCGAGGACCAGCTCGAGGCGTTCCGCCAGGTGTATCCCCTGGGCCGGGTGGGCGAACCGGAGGACATCGCGTCCGCGGTGACCTTCCTCGCCTCCCGCGACGCCTCCTGGATCACGGGCACGACCCTGGTCGTCGACGGCGGCCTCACGTCGATCAACACGGGCTTCCGGTCGGCCGTCACGGCGGACGACGGGGAGTGAGTTCCGCCTCCCGCAAGCGCGTCCCGAAGTTCACCGTTTCGTCACAGCCGGGGTCGCCCTACAACCTCCGCCCCCGCGCGCCTGTCTAGCTGGCAGAGATCGCGGGAGAGCGCGACGCAGCGGCGAAAGGGAAGGGTCGACCATGGGGGACATACGCAGACGAGGAGCCGTCATCCTCGGTATCACCGCGCTGACGGCACCGCTCACGTTCGCGCTCGGGGCCGCGCCGGCGCAGGCCGCGAGCTGCACCTCGCAGACCGGGCCGTACCAGAAGCAGGTGGAGAAGTTCCTCGGGCTGCCCGTCGACGGCAAGCAGTCCAGCTCCGACTGCAAGGTCATCCAGGCCTTCCAGACCAAGCACGGCATCACGCCGAACGTCGGCTACGCGGGCCCCGTGACCTGGGGTGTGATGGACCTCATGAACAAGCAGAAGGCGGTCGGGAGCACGCCCAACAAGGACGGCAAGTGCCCGGTCAACAAGGGCCGGATCGCCTGCGTCAACCTCACCCTCCAGCTCAGCTGGATCCAGGACGGCGACAAGCTCGTCTACGGCCCCGTGCCGGTGCGTACCGGCCGTAACGGCGACGAGACCCGCACCGGCCTGACGAAGATCTACTGGCGCAACATCGACCACGTCTCGTCCCTCTACAACGTGCCGATGCCCTACGCCCAGTTCTTCGACGGCGGCCAGGCCTTCCACTCGGCCAGTGTCAGCATGTGGAACCCGCCCGGCTCCCGCGGCTGCGTCAACATGACCAAGACCACGGCCCAGAAGTACTGGTCCCTGCTGAAGAAGGGCGACGACGTCTTCGTGTACGGCCGCAAGCCGGGCACCTGAGCCGGTCCTGGGCACAAGCGGGGGGGCGGGGCTTGACGTATGGCCGTGATCGGACGTGATCAGCAACACGGTCCGTTATGTCCATATTGGGCGTGCTTACTCACATGGCCTTCACCTCCGTGGCCGTATGCTTCACAGCATGTCCACCAGTGTTGAACCCGTTTCCGATCGATCGGCTGACGAGGTCAACGAGGAGATCCGGGCCCTGTGGCGCCGGGCGGGCGGGACACTGAGCGTCGAGGAGCGCGAGGAGTACCAGCGACTCGTCCTGGAGTGGGCCGCAGTGGCCCCGTAGCCGGTACACACGGCCGGGCGCTCCCCGAGGACCGCTAAGCCTCGAAGACCCCCTGGGCACCCTGAGAGATCACGGGGTGCCCCCTTCACTTTTCCCTACGGCCTTCTCCGGACGGCCTCATCCCCAAGTCGCCGAGTAGTACCGCTGATACGCCTTGCGGTCCTGCTCCGCCCGGATGAACCGCGTCGCGACCAGAGCGACCAGCGACCCCGCGACGATCAGCAGCCCTGGGCCCACATTGCGCGGATCGGCCAGCCGTGCCAGCAGCTGCGCCCCCTCGCCCCCGCCGCCGACCGGCGCCGAGGAACCCGGCGTGGCCGCGCCGGGTGCCGCCGCGCCCTGCGGGTCCGACGGCTCGGGCGCGGGTGCCGTGCTCTGCTGCCCCGCGCCCTGGGAGGCAGCCGTGATCAGCTGGACGCCGACCTCGGCCATGGCCTTTGTCACCGGCTGGAAGAAGGTCGTGCCGCCCGAGGCGCAGTCCCCGCTGCCGCCCGAGGTAAGACCCAGCGCGATGCCCTCCGAGAACATCGGCCCGCCGCTGTCCCCGGGTTCCGCGCACACGTTCGTCTCGATCAGCCCGGTCACCGTGCCCTCGGGGTAGTTCACCGTCGCGTTCAGCGCGGTCACCGTGCCGCCGCGCAGCCCGCTGGTGCTGCCGCTGCGGAAGACCCGCTGCCCGACCGACGGGTCACCCGCTCCGGTGATCCGCACCCCCTGCCCGTCCCCGATGGCGACCACGGCGGCGCCCGCCCCGGCGTCCCCGCCCTCGTATCGCACCAGCGAGAAGTCCGCGCCGGGGAAGTTCTGCCGGACCGTGCTGCCGACCTGGTCCCGGCCGCGGTTGTCGGCGAACCAGACCGAGCCGTTCGGGCCGCAGTGCCCGGCGGTGAGGATGAAGTCCCGCTGCCCATCGGTGACGTTGAAGCCCGCCGAGCAGCGCCCGGCGGTCGACAGGATGGGCAGGGCGCCGTTCAGGCGGGTGGTGAAGGTGCCCTCGGTGCGCTCCATGCGGACGAAGGTGCCGATACCGCCCGCCACGTGAGTCAACTTCGACCAGTCGCCCGCGGAGACGGTGCTGTCACCCCGTACCACCACCTGGTTGGACCGGTAGTCCAGCGCCCAGGCCGTCCCGGGCACCCGGGGCGCGGAACCCAGTGTCCGCGTCGCCGACTTGAGCTCGTTCATGCTGTGCGACACCGTCTTCGGCCGGCCGCCCGCGCGGCGTACCTCGGCGGCGGCCTCCTCGTCGGTCACCGCGACGACCGGCCGCCCGTCGGCGCCGAGCCAGCTGCCCGCCGTACGGGAGCCGCCCAGCCGTTCGACGAGCGCGGCGGCCGTGTCGCCCGCTGACCGCACGGTCGCGCCCTGGGCGGCGGAGGGGCCGGGAGGCTCGCTCGCGACGGCGCGTGTCACCATCGCCGAGCCGAGCAGCAGTCCGCCGACGGCCGCCAGCCGCGTCACTCGCCGGACGATCCGTCGTCGTGCGTGCCTCATGCCTGGCTCCCGAACCCGAGCAGCGCGGTGGCAACACCGCGAGGCACTCCTGGAGTTGAGCGCCCGCACTCCATACGTGGCCGGGAGCGGCCGCGTTCACCGCGCGAGGTCCGAGACGTTGCTGCCTAGACTGCCGCCCATGGACGACACGCCGCTGGAGCGGCTCGGCAAGGGTCAGTACCTGCTGATCACCACCTACCGCAAAAACGGCACCCCGGTGCCCACCCCGGTGTGGGTGGTGCGCGACGGCGACGCCCTCGGGGCGTGGACCGTCGCCGACTCCTGGAAGGTCAAGCGCATCCGGGCCCGCGCCGACGTCCTGGTGGGCCCCTGCGACCTGCGCGGCAAGCCCACCGGCGAGCAGATCCCGGCCATCGCGGAGATCACCGACCGGGACACCGTCGCCCGTTACCGCAAGCTGATCGCCCGCAAGTACGGGATCGTCGGCCGCCTCACCCTGCTCGGCAGCCGGATCCGCAGGGGAGCGGACGGCACGGTCGGCATCCGCGTCACGCTCGCACCGTAGACCCCCGGGGGCCCGACCGGCTCTCAGGTCCAGGCGCGGTAGGGCTCGTCGACCAGCTGGAAGACGGGCTCGCCCCGGACCGGGTCCTTCGCCTGCGAGAGCCGGACCCGGTCCCCGCTGTGGATGCCGATCGGAGGGCCCATCACCCGGCCCCGCACCACGAACCCCTCGGCCATCTCGATCAGCGACACATTGCGCGCGGCCGGGCTGTTGCGGTGCACCACCGTGGAGTGCCGCACCGTGCCGGTGCCCTGGCTGCGCTCCGTGCGCAGATCGCTGCCCTGGCAGACCGGGCACAGCAGCCGGTGGTACATCGCGGTGCCGCACCAGGTGCAGCGCTGGAACATCATGGCGTCCGAGTCCTGGGCCGCGCCGGTTGCCTCCAGCACGCCGACCGCGGAGCCGACTGTCGGACGAGCAACGCTTCCTGAGTGGTGGTACACGCTGGTCAACTCCCTGCGCTCGGCCGGAAATCCCACGCACGCGGGACGGCCGCGCACGCACGTGCCCGGTCGCTGTGCCACCGTGCACGCGGTCAGCGTATGGCACTCAGTGCCACGCGTAAAGGCACTGCGTACCCTCAATCTGCGGCGGCGGCGAGAGTGGTCTCGATCTGCTGGACGATCCGCCACAGGGGCGCGCCGCGGCGCGAGACCACGACCACCACGTCCTCGGGCTGCTCGTCGGCGCGGGGCGGCGACGGGGGCGGGGCCGTGGCGCCGAAGGCGGACTGCACATAGCCGAGGGCGTGGTCGACGGTGGCGCTCGCGTCGCCGCGGCCGTCCGAGCGCAGCCAGGAGCGCAGCGCGTTGTTGTGCGCCGCCACCACGGCGGCCGCGATCACATCGGCCTGGAGCGTGCCTTCGCGCCGGGCGGCGAAGCGGGCCCGCAGATACTCGGCGAGCGCCCGCTCGTAGCGCCACACCACCGACAGCTCGTAGGCGCGCAGGCCCGGCACCTGCTTGGTGAGGCGGTAGCGCTGCACGGAGAAGGTCGGGTTCTCCGCGTACATGCGCAGCACCAGCCGGGCCGCGTCGCACACCCGGCCCACCGGCTCGGCGTCCGGCTCACTGGCGGCCAGG
Source organism: Streptomyces sp. NPDC002776 (assembly GCF_053592195.1). Lineage (NCBI taxonomy): Bacteria > Bacillati > Actinomycetota > Actinomycetes > Kitasatosporales > Streptomycetaceae > Streptomyces > Streptomyces sp. NPDC002776. The sequence continues at coordinate 88,852 of NZ_JBSFVG010000007.1, forward strand.
AAGGCCGTCATGTCGGCGAGGCACCGCTCGTGGTCCGGGAAGACCACGTCCTCCTTGGACGGGAAGTACCGGAAGAACGACCGCCGCCCGACCCCGGCCAGCGCCACGATGTCGTCCACCGTGGTCTGCTCGTACCCCCGCTCCAGGAACAGCCGGAAGGCCGCCGTGACCAGCGCCTCCCGCATCGGCGGCTTCGCGGCCGCCTGGTCCTTTCCCTCGCGGCCGGGCGCCGCACTGCTGGAGCTCATGGCCCGGAACGTAGCACCTGAGCACGGCGCGCATGGCACTGAGTGCTGCCCGGGGTGGAACCGAGTGCAATGGGTCTGGACAGGCGAAGATGAAGCCCCTGCCGTCCGACCCCGGGTGGAGCGATGTGCTGGAGTGCGCAGGCCGACCTCGTCGCGGGCGTCGGCATCGCCGCCGTGGGCGTGGCGTGTGTGGCACGGGCGCGCCGCGTCCGGGACCTGCCGCTGGCGGCGCTGCCGTTGCTGCTGGGCGCCCACCAGATGGTCGAGGCGGCGGTATGGGCCCGGGACGGCGGTACGGGCCCGGCCACCGTGCTCTGGGCGGTCATCGCCCTTCCCCTCTTACCGCTGTGGGTGCCCGCGGGCGTCCTCGCCGCCGCGCCCCGCCGGGCCCGGCGGCGGCTGCTCCTGCCGCTGGCCGTCGGCATCGCCACCACGGCGGCGCTCTCCGTCGCCCTGGCCACGCGCCCGGTCAGGGCGGAGATCCGCGGCCACACGCTCGGCTACGCGGTGGATCTTCCGTACGCCGAGGGAGTGATCGCGGGCTATCTGCTCGCCACCATCGGCTCGCTCCTCCTCTCCGGCGACGGAGGGCTGGTCCGTCTCGGATGCCTGGTGACCGTGGGGGCGCTGATCTGCGTGGGGCTGTGGCGGACGGAGTTCATCTCCACGTGGTGCGCCGTCGCGGCGGTGTGCTCGGTGGTGTTGTACGGGTGGGTGCGCGGGGGCCGGGGCCGGGGCCGGGTTGCGGGTCCTGTGGCGTGAGGGGTGCTGAAGCGGGTTGCTGGGCGGGGTCGCGTCCCGGCTGCCGGTGCTCCGGGGCGGGTGGGTGCGCGGGGGTGGGCCTCGGTTGCCGGGTTCTCGGCCTGAAGGGCGCGGCGGTCTGGGGATGTGCGGTGGCCGGGGCCTGCAACTGGTCCTGTGGCGGTGAGTGGCGCGGTGGCGGGGCGGGGCAGCCCGCAGGGGGTCGCATTCCGGCGACTGGTCCCTGGGCGCGTGCCCCCTGGGTGCGTGGGGCCGGGCCGGGGCGGCCGGTCCCTAGGGGTGAGTACTGGCGGAGTCGGTGGGTGCGCGGCCGTCGTAGGGCGGTGCCGGTCCCGCGGTGTGCGTGCTGCCGGAGGTGGTGGGTGCGCGGCCGTCGGACGGTGGCGGCAGTCCCGGGGTGCGTGCTGCCGGAGGTGGTGGGTGTGTGGCCCTGGGGTGCGGGGCGGATCCCACGGGGTGAGTGCGCCGGAGTCGGTGAGTGCGCGGCGGTTGGAGTGCGGTGCCAGTCCCACGGTGTCCGTCGCCCGGAGTCGGTCCGGTGCGCTGCGACAGGACCCCCGGCGTGAAGGTCGGCGCAGCCGGGTACTCGGGGCCGCATCTCAGGCAGCACCTGCCCTGACAGGGGGCGATGCCCGGGACCGGCGTACCGCGAGGGAGAGACCATGACGCAGCAGAACGGTGAAAGCCCGACGCCCACCCGGCGGGCGGCGATCCCCGGGTTCCGCCCGGTCGGGGAGAGCGCGCCGCGCGAACCGGCCGCGCAGGAGACCGTACTGCTGCCGGTGAATGATCTGCCGGCCTCCGCCCTTCAGCAACCGGCGCACGACAGAAGCCAGGCCATCCTGGAGGCGACCAAGCAGGTCGCGGCGCTGCTCAAACGCGGCGACCACCTGTTCGCCCTGGCCGGAAGCGTGGCCGCCTACGCCCACGGCGCCGGCGCGCGGCTCCGGCACGACGTCGACTTCTGCGTCCGGCGCGAGGACACCGAAGCGGTCACCAGGACGCTGGCCGAAGCCGGTCTGACCGTCCGCACACCGCCCGAGGACTGGCTGATGAAGACCACCTGCCTGGGCCAGGAGGTCGACATCATCTTCGAGCTGGCGCACCGACCGGTCACGACGGAGACGCTCGGCAGGGCCGAAGAACTCGCCGTCGACTCGGTGCACATGCCGGTGCTCGCCCCGACCGACCTGATGCGGGGCCTGATGGAGGCCTTCTCCGAGCACTACTGCGACTTCGGGTCCGCGCTCGCCGTAGCCCGCGCCCTGCGTGAGAAGGTCCACTGGGAGGACGTACGACGGGACTGCGGGGACGATCCCATGCCCGCGGCGTTCTTCTTCCTCCTGGAGCGCCTGAACGTCATCGAACCCCCGAGGGAGGAGCGATGAACCACTCCCTCACCGAGCCCCCTCCCGGCCCCGGCCGAGCGCACCAGCTGGACTACCGGGTCGCCCACCTCAACGACCACCTGGCGGCCGGGCCCCTCGCCGAACTGGGCGTACGGATCGAGATCCGGGGCGGGGCGGTGCTGCTGACCGGTACGGTCCCCTCCGCCGACTGCCGCGACGAGGTGGTCCGGCTGGCCCGTGAGGAACTGCCGGACTGCCAGGTCCACGCCGACCTCGTGATCGCGGACGCGTCCGTGCCCGACCATGCGGAGGAGCTCCAGTGATCCGGGTCGCGGCCGTCGGTGACATCCATCTGGGCCCCGAGAGCCACGGCACTCTGCGGCCCTCCTTCGAGACGCTGCCCGAGACCGCCGACGTGCTGCTGCTCGCCGGGGACCTCACCCGGCACGGCACCGTGGCGGAGGCCCGGGTGGTCGCCGGGGAGATCGAGGACCTCGGCGTGCCGGTGGTCGCGGTGCTGGGCAACCACGACCACCACGACGACCGCCCCGACGAGGTCAGCGCCGTGCTGCGGGACGCGGGCGCGCACGTCCTGGAGGGCGAGTCGACGGTGGTGGGCGTCAACGGCACGCGGATCGGGGTGGCCGGTACGAAGGGGTTCGGGGGCGGGTTCGTCGGCCGCTGCGCCGGGGAGTTCGGCGAGCCGATCATGAAGGAGTTCGTCCGCTACTCGCGCCGCTGCGCCGACTCCCTGCGCCGGTCCCTGGAGGACCTCGGTGAGCGGGACTGCGACGTACGGGTCGCCCTCACCCACTTCTCGCCGGTGCCGGACACCCTGGCGGGGGAGCCGCCGGAGATCTTCCCCTTCCTCGGCAGCTACCTGCTGGCCGAGGCGATCGACACCGCCGGCGCCGACCTGGCCGTGCACGGACACGCCCACCTGGGCACCGAGCACGGCATGACCAGCGGCGGGGTGAAGGTGCGCAACGTGGCCCAGCCGGTGATCGGCCGGGCCTTCCACGTGTACCATCTGCCGGTGCGCGAGCGGAGCACCGGCGCGGGTGACAACCGGGTGGGAGCGGCGGTGCCGGGGGTGTCCTGAGCACGCGGGTGGCGTGGCTCGGCCGGGCGGGTTGTCGGCCGTCGTGCGTGCCCCTGCCGGTGCTCGCCTGGGCCGGTCATGAGTGGTGATCGCCCGCAGGTCGCCCGGCTGGGCGGCGGGCAGCCGGGTCGGCCCCGTGGCGCGTGAGCCGGGGCCGCCATGCAAGGCAGGCCGGGGCCCGGCCGCGGCGCCGGGGTCCCTTGAGCATGCAGGTGGTGTGGCGTGGCGTGGGCTCGGCCGGGGGTGCCGGCTGTCGTGCGTGCCCCTGCCGGTGCCCGCATGGCCCGGACGTGCGTGGTGATTGCCCGCAGGCCGCCCGGCTCGGCGGCGGGCAGCCCCCGAGGCGTGAGCCGGGGGGCGTCAGGCAGGGCAGGCCGGGGCCCGGTGGCGGCGCCGACGGCTTCTTGAGCGCGCCAACCCCTCTGGCTGGTCGGGAGGGCCGGCGTTCAGGCGGCCGTGCCCAGGGCTTCCTGGGCTCGTAGGTCGCCCGGCTTCGTCGGGAGGAGCGTCGGGGGCGGCAGTCGGCGGGTGCGCCTCAGCAGGCCCGCGCCGATCGTGGCCGCGATGATCAGCCCGCCCGCCACCAGCGCACCGCGCGCTCCGGCCAGCTCCATGAGCAGCCCCAGGGCGGGCGGTCCGCCGAGGCCCCACACCGTGCCGATGCTGCCCCAGACGCCGAGCACGCGTCCGCGCAGGTGGGCGGGCGGGTCGGTCTGGAGGACGGCGGTTCCGGCGGTGTCGGAGACGGACTCCACGACCGCCATCGGCAGGACGAGGATCAGCAGCACCACCAGGGACGGGGACAGGCCCGCCGCCACCTGGAGCAGACCGCCCGCGGCGGCCAGGGTGCCCACGAGCCGCACCGAGGGCCGGCGCAGCCGGGCCCCGAGCACCGCGCCGAGGATGCCGCCGACGGCGAGGACCGTGGAGACCGTGCCGAAGGCACCCGCACCGCCCGCCAGCGGCCCGGTGACCAGCACGGCCAGGGTCAGGCTGTAGTTGCGGCCGAAGACCGAGCTGAGCCCGGTGACGGCGGCGAGCGCGACCAGGCGGGGCCGGCGGGCGAAGAAGAGCAGGCCCTGGCGCACGGTCAGGTCGGTTTCGGCCGTCCCGCCCCGCATGTCGGGGGAGGGGGCCGCGGTCCGGTCGGCGTGGCGTACCGCGCCGGGCGCCGGGCGCAGGAACGGGATGACCGTGGCCACGAAGAGGAACGACAGACCGTTCGCGGCGTACGCGGCGGCCGTGCCGAGGAAGGCGACCGTCACCCCGGCCAGGGCGGTGCCCACGAGCCGGCCCGCGTTGTGCACCAAGGCGCCGACGCCGATGGCGGAGGGGACGTCCTCCACCGGCACGAGGTCGTTGCCCAGCAGGGCGCACGCCGGTCCGTCGACCGTGGCGATCATGCCGGTCACCGCGGCCAGCACCATCAGCGTGGTCAGGTCGAGCCGGTCCAGTGCCACCAGCACGGCGGTGGTGAAGGCGACCGCGCCGAGCAGCGCCTGGCTCACCGAAGCCGTCAGCTTCAGCGGCCAGCGGTCCACGGCCCTGCCGCCCAGCAGGCTCATGAACAGAGCGGGCGCGGCCTGCACGGACATCGAAAGACCCGTGGCCGCGGCGGAGCCGGTGATCTGCAGGACGAGCAGGTTCTGCACCGTCAACTGCATCCAGGTGCCGGCGTTGGACAGGAAGTTGGCTACGGACCACCAGCGCATGGCGCGGTACCGCAGCGAGCGCCACGGCGAGCGGGAGGCTTTCGGCGCAAGGGAGGGCAAGGCAGGGGAGGCAGACACAGTGCGGTACTCGAACCAGGGGTCGGGGGAGGACCTGGGGAACGGAGTCACCGGCTGCGTTGCGCGGTTTGTTCCACCGAATCGGTCACGGCGCGGACCATCGTGACAGACGCGGTCCCGGAGACGACCGGCCCGAGCGCCGCCGTCCGGCCCACCCGGGACTGTCTGCGCAGGTGGGGGCCGCTGTCCGGGGTTCGAGTGCGGTTGCTCACAGCACGCTGAGCGGGCCCGTCGCCCCCAAGGCGTACGGGCCCGCTCAGCGGTTCGGCGGCACAGGGGCCGCGCGCGAGTCAGTCCGTCTTGCCGCGTCCGCTCAGCGCGTCGCGCAGCCGGTCGACCATGCCGACGCCGGGCGCCAGCAACTTGTTGGCGGGCGGCTTGTCCGGAGCGGAGGGGTGCGGGCGGGTGGGGGCCGTCTTCTTCGCCTGGCGGACCTTGTCGCCGAGTTCGTCCAGGGCCTCGGCGGGGCACGTCGCGCGCAGCTGCGGGAAGAGGTTCTCCTCCTCGTCCGCGATGTGGGCGCGGATCTCGGTCATGAGCATGCCGATCAGCCGGTCGAACTCGCGGTCGCCCGGGTCGCAGCTCTCCAGGTCCTTCATGATCTGTTCGGCCTTGGCGTGGTCCTCGAGCTCCTGGTCGGCCAGTGCGTCGCCGCCCACGAGGTGTTCCCGCACGGCGGGGTAGAGGTAGGCCTCCTCCGCCACCGAGTGCCGCACCAGCTCCATCGTGACCTGATCCGCGTACACCTTGCGGTTCTTGTCCCCCGGGGGCAGCGCCTCGATCTTGCCGAAGAGCTCCTCGACCTCCCCGTGATCGGTCATCAGCTCCTCGATCACGTTTCCACCGTGACCCATGTCCTTCACCTCCTGCCTGAGACGGCGGCCCGGTCGGACGCGCCGCGAGCTCCGAGTGCCCGCCCGCGGAGGGATCACACAGGACTCGCGCTCACCCGGCTCACCCCGCACAGTAGGAATCAACATGTGAAACCAACTGCTCCCGGAAGGCCGGAAAACCGACAGCCCAGCTCCATCCGGTGACCTGTTCTTTCACCCCTGACAACAGCTCGGAACAGCTCTCCGAAGCCTTCGGTGGCTTTCCGCATCACTCCTGTGCCGCGCCGGACGGTGTGTGCCGGGGCCTGCCGCCCCCCGCCGTCGTGTGCGGACGAAGGACACTCCATGACTGAAATCTCGTCGTGTGCATGGCGGCGTGCCCTGGTGACCGGCGGCGCCGGTTTCCTCGGCAGCCATCTGTGTGAACGCCTGCTGGATTCAGAGGTCGAAGTCGACTGCGCCGACAACCTCTGCTCCGGGACGCGCGAGAACATCGCCCATCTGGCGGACCGGCGCGGATTCCGCTTCATCGAGTGCGACGTCTCCGCCCCCGACGCCCCCGGGCTGCTGTCCGGGCCGTACGACCTCGTCCTGCACTTCGCCTGCCCCGCCTCCCCGGCCGACTACCTCCGGCTGCCCCTGCAGACCCTCGACGTCGGCAGCCTGGGCACCCGCAACATGCTGGCCGTGGCGGAGCGGGACGGCGCCCGCTTCCTGCTCGCCTCCACCTCCGAGGTGTACGGGGACCCGCTGGCGCATCCGCAGCGCGAGGACTACTGGGGCAACGTCAACCCGGTCGGCCCGCGCAGCGTGTACGACGAGTCCAAGCGGTTCGCCGAGGCGCTGGTCACCGCCCATGCCGGGGCCAAGGGCACCGACGCGGGGATCGTGCGCCTGTTCAACACGTACGGGCCCCGGATGCGCGCGCACGACGGGCGGGCCGTGCCCACCTTCGTCACCCAGGCCCTGGCCGGTGAACCGCTGACGGTGGCCGGTGACGGCCGGCAGACACGGTCCCTGTGCTACGTCGACGACACCGTCGACGGGATCCTGCTGGTCGCGGCGAGCCATTCGGTGCGGCCCGTCAACATCGGCGGCAGCGACGAGGTGACCGTCCGCGAGATCGCCGACCGGGTGGTCGAGCTGACCGGCTCCTCCTCCCGGATCGTGTACGTCGACCGCCCCACCGACGACCCGCAGCGCCGCCGCCCCGACACCACCCTCGCGCGCGAACTGCTGGGCTGGTCGCCCCGCGTGCCGTGGGAGGAGGGCATCAAGCAGACCATCGCCCACTTCGCCGCGGCGCAGCCGGCCGGCGACCGGGTCCCGTAGCGCGGGACCGTCCGCTCCCGTACGCCGCTCGGAGGCATCGCATGCGTGTCCTGGGAATCAACGCTCTCTTCCACGACCCCGCCGCCGCTCTCGTCGTGGACGGCCGGATCGTGGCAGCGGCGGAGGAGGAGCGCTTCAGCCGGCGCAAGCACGGCAAGCGCCCCGTCCCCTTCTCCGCCTGGGAACTGCCCGAACTGTCCGCCCGCTGGTGTCTGGACCAGGCCGGCCTGAGCCCGGCGGACCTGGACGCGGTGGCCTACTCCTACGACCCCGAACTCGCCCGCCCGGCGGACCAGCTGGGACTGCACGACCCCTGGGACGCGCTGCGGCAGGAATACGCCCGCCGCGCCCCCGAGTTCCTCGCCGAGGCGCTGCCCGGCCTCGACGCCGGCAAAATCCGTTTCGTCGCGCACCACGTGGCCCACGCCGCCTCCGCCGGGCAGGCGGCCCCGTACCCCGACAGCGCGGTCCTGGTGCTGGACGGGCGCGGCGAATGCGGCTCCCATCTCGCGGGCCGCTACGCCAACCGCGAGCTGACGATCCTCGGCTCCCAGTCCCTGCCCGACTCCATGGGCCTGTTCTACGAGGACCTCACCCAGCACCTCGGATTCCTGCGCAGCAGCGACGAGTTCAAGGTGATGGCCCTGGCCTCCTACGGCGAGCCCCGCTTCCTGGACCGGCTGCGCGTCTACGTCCACCTGGACGGCGAGGGCGGGTTCAGGGCCCGTCCCGTGCCCTGGGAGGAACTGGTGCCGGCGCGGGCGAAGGGCAGCGGCTGGACGCAGGAGCACGCCGACATCGCCGCCAGCGCCCAGGCCTGCCTGGAGGAGGTCATGCTCGGGCTCGCCCGCTGGCTGCACGACCGTACCGGCGAGGACGTCCTGACCATGGCCGGCGGTGTCGCGCTCAACTGCGTCGCCAACACCCGCCTGTACCGGGAGACCCCCTTCCGGCACATCTGGGTGCAGCCCGCCGCCGGTGACGCGGGCACCGCGCTCGGCGCCGCGCTCCATGTCGCCCATCAGAAGGAGACCGTGGAGCCGATGCCCACCGCGGCCCTCGGCCGCGGCTGGAGCGACGCCGAACTGCGGGCCTGGCTGGAGAGCGCGGCCGTGCCCTACGAGGAACCCGACGACATCGCCGAGACCGTCGCCGCGGCCCTCGCCGAGGACGCCGTCGTGGCCTGGTTCCAGGGCCGCAGCGAATACGGCCCGCGCGCCCTCGGCCATCGCTCCCTGCTCGCCCACCCCGGCCGCGCCGGGAACCTGGAACGCCTCAACGCCGTGAAGGGGCGCGAGGAGTTCCGCCCGGTCGCCCCGATGGTGCTGGCGGAACGGGCCGCGGAGCTGTTCGACGGGCCGTTGCCCAGCCCGCACATGCTGTTCGTGCACGAGGTCGCCGCCGCCTGGCGCGACCGCATCCCGGCCGTGGTCCACGTGGACGGAACGGCCCGCATCCAGACCGTGGACCGGCGCGACGAACCGCTCGTGGCCCGCATGATCGACGGATTCGAGCGCCGTACCGGCCTGCCCGTCGTCGTCAACACCAGCCTCAACACGGCGGGCCGCCCCATGGTCGACGACCCGCGGGACGCCCTGGAGTGCTTCGGCTCCGCGCCCGTGGACCTGCTCGCCCTCGGCCCGTACGCGATCCGCCGCAAGGAGGTGTTCGCATGACCGGCGAACCCGCCTACTCCGTCGTCATCCCGACGATCGGCCGCCCCTGCCTGGCCGACTGCCTGCGCGCGCTCGCCGCGGCCGGCGACCACCCGCCCGAGGAGGTCGTCCTGGTCGACGACCGTCCGTCCCCCGCCGCCGAACTGCCGCGGGAAGCGGCCGGGGTGCTGTGGAGCCGGGTGCGGACCCTGCGCACCGGCGGCCGCGGTCCGGCCGCCGCCCGCAACGCCGGATGGCGCACCGTCAGCAGCCCGTGGACGGTCTTCCTCGACGACGACGTCCAGGTGCTGCCCGACTGGTCCCGCCGCCTCGCCGACGACCTCGCCGCGGCCGACGCCGGCACCGGCGGCGTCCAGGGACGGCTCCGCGTACCCCTGCCCGACGACCGGCGGCCCACCGACTGGGAACGCGGCACGGCCGGACTGGAGAACGCGGCCTGGGCCACGGCCGACATGGCCTACCGCACGGCGGCCCTCGTCGAGGTCGGCGGATTCGACGAGCGGTTCGGCCGCGCCTTCCGCGAGGACGCCGACCTGGCCCTGCGGGTGCGCGACGCCGGCTGGACGCTGCACCGGGGCGAGCGCACCACCCGCCACCCGGTACGCCCCGAGGGCGCCTGGGCATCGGTGCGGGCCCAGCGCGGCAACGCCGACGACGCCCTGATGACCCGGCTGCACGGCCCCGACTGGTGGTCGCGTGCCGAGGCCCCGCGCGGACGCCTGCCCCGGCACGCCCTGGTCACCTCCCTGGCGCTCACCGCCCCCCTGCTCGCGCTGGCCGGCCGGCGGCGCGCCGCGCGGATCGCCGGGACGCTGTGGGCGCTGGGCACCGCCGAGTTCGCGCTCGCCCGCATCCGGCCGGGACCGTGCACGGCCCGGGAGATCACCGCCATGGTCTCCACCAGCGTGGTCATCCCGCCGCTCGCGGTGCGCCACTGGCTGCACGGGCTGGTACGCCACCGCGGGGCCACGGCCCTCAGGAGCACCCCGTGAACACCCGGCCCCGTGACCCGAACCGGCCCGCCGCCGTCCTCTTCGACCGCGACGGCACCCTCGTCGAGGACGTCCCCTACAACGGCGACCCCGACCGGGTGCGCCCGCTGCCCGGTGCCCGGCAGGCCCTGGACCTGCTGCGCGCCGCGGGCGTCGCGACCGGCGTGGTCAGCAACCAGTCCGGCATCGGCCGCGGCCTGCTCACCCACGCCGACGTCCACCGCGTCAATGACCGCGCCGACGCCCTCCTCGGCGGCCTCGACACCTGGGTGTACTGCCCGCACGCTCCGGACGCCGGCTGCGACTGCCGCAAGCCGCGCCCCGGACTCGTCGTCGAAGCCGCCCGGCGGCTGCGGGTGGCGCCCGCCGACTGCGTGGTGATCGGCGACATCGGCGCCGACGTCCAGGCCGCGCACGCCGCGGGCGCCCGGGCCGTACTCGTACCCAACGCCGCCACCCGGCCGCAGGAGACCGCGACCGCCCCCAGCACCGCCCCCGACCTGCTCACGGCCGTGCGCCGGCTGCTCGGCGAAGGGCCGGGTGATCGCCGGTGAAGGCCCTGGTCGTCCGGCTCGACAGCTTCGGCGACGTGCTGCTCGCCGGGCCGGCGGTGCGCGCGGTCGCGGCGCACTGCTCCGAGGTGACCATGTTGTGCGGCCCGCGCGGCGAACCCGCCGCCCGGCTGCTGCCCGGCGTCACCGACGTCATGGTGTGGGAGGCCCCCTGGGAGGGCTTCGACCCGCCGACCGTGGCGGCGGCCGACACCGAGGGCCTGATCCGGCGCCTGCGGGACGCGGCGTTCGACACCGCCCTCGTCCTCACCTCCTTCCACCAGAGCCCCCTGCCCACCGCCCTGCTGCTGCGCCTGGCCGGGGTGGCACGCATCGGCGCCGACAGCGTCGACCACCCCGGCCGCCTCCTCGACGTCCGCCACCAGCGGCTGCCCGGCCGCCACGAGGCCGAGGCCGCCCTCGACACCGCCGCCGCCATGGGCTGGCTCCCGCCCCCCGGCGACGACGGCCGGCTGCGCGTCGTCCCCACCCCCGACACCATCGCGCTCACCGGCAACGGCCCCTACGTCGTCGTCCACCCCGGCGCGAGCGCCCCCGCCCGTGCCTGGAGCCCCGACCGCTGCGCGGAGACGGTGGCACTCCTCGGTGAGGCGGGCCACCGGGTCGTCGTCACCGGCGGGCCCGACGAGGTGGGCCTGACCCGCAAGGTCAGCGGCGACACCGCCGTGGACCTCGGCGGCAGGACCGACCCGCGGACCCTCGCCGGTGTCCTGCGCATCGCCGACGCCGTCGTCTGCGGCAACACCGGCCCCGCCCATCTGGCCGCGGCCGTGGGCACTCCGGTCGTCTCCCTGTTCGCGCCGGTGGTACCGGCCGAGCGGTGGGCGCCGTACGGGGTGCCCTGCGTCCTCCTCGGCGACCAGCGAGCGCCGTGCGCGGACAGCAGGGCCCGCCGGTGCCCCGTACCGGGCCACCCCTGCCTGGACGAGGTGACCGGCCAGGACGTGGTGGCCGCGGTGCACAAACTCCTTGAGGAGAGCCCATGAACATCCTCGTCTGGCATGTGCACGGATCCTGGCTGACGGCGTTCGTGCAGGGCCCCTACACCTTCCTGGTCCCGGTCACCCCCGACCGCGGACCCGACGGCCTCGGGCGGGCCCGCACCTGGCAATGGCCGTCCACGGTACGGGAACTGACCCCCGACGAGCTGCGCGAGGCCGACATCGACCTGATGGTGCTGCAACGGCCGCACGAACTCGACCTCGCCCTGCGCTGGACCGGCCGCCGGCCCGGCATCGACGTCCCCGCCGTCTACGTCGAGCACAACAGCCCGCACGAGTCGGCCGTGGACACCCGCCACCCGCTGGCCGGCCGCAGCGACATCCCCGTCGTCCATGTCACCCACTTCAACCGCCTGATGTGGGACAACGGCAAGGCACCGAGCACCGTGATCGAGCACGGGATCATCGACCCCGGGCACCTGTGGACCGGCGAGGAGCCGCGCGCCGCGGTCGTCGTCAACGAACCCCTGCGCCGCGGCCGTACGACCGGAACCGACCTGCTGCCGGAGTTCGCCCGCGCCGTGCCGCTCGACGTGTTCGGCATGCGCACCGAAGGGCTCGCCGGCCACCTCGGTCTGCCGCCCGACCTCCTGCGCAGCCGCGACCTGCCGCAGAGCGCGCTGCACCGGCAGATGGCGCGCTGCCGCATGTACCTCCACCCCGTCCGCTGGACATCCCTCGGACTGTCCCTGCTGGAGGCGATGTTCCTCGGGATGCCCGTCGTGGCCCTCGACACCACCGAGGTGCGCGAGGCCGTCCCCGAGGGGGCCGGGGTGGTGTCCAACCGGCTCGACGTCCTGCGGGACGCCCTGCGCGGATTCCTCGCGGATCCCGTGGACGCCCGCCTGACAGGGGAGGCCGCCAGGTCTGCGGCACAGGCCCGCTACGGAGAACGGCGCTTCCGGGACGACTGGGAACGCCTGATCAAGGAGGTCACCCGATGAGTGCCAGCCACCCTCCGGCCCGCCGGGTCGCCATGGTGTCCGAGCACGCGAGCCCCCTGGCCGCCCTCGGCGGTCCCGACGCGGGCGGCCAGAACGTGTACGTGGCACAACTCGCCGGCCGGCTGGCCCGCCGGGGCTACGACGTGGTCGTGTACACCCGCCGGGACGACCCCCGGCTCCCGGACCACGTCACCACACCCGACGGATTCCGCGTCGTCCATGTGCCCGTCGGACCGCCCGCCCCGGTCCCCAAGGACGAACTTCCGTCCTGCATACCGGAGTTCGGTCAGTTCCTGGCCCGCCAGTGGGCGGCCGCACCCCCCGACGTGGTGCACGCCCACTTCTGGATGTCGGGATGGGCCGCGCTCACCGGGGCGAAGGGCCTCGGGGTGCCCGTCGTGCAGACCTACCACGCGCTGGGCACCGTGAAGCGGCGCCACCAGGGCGCCGCCGACACCAGCCCGCCCGAACGCGTCGCCATCGAGAAGGCCGTCGGCCGCGCGGCCGGCCTGATCCTCGCCACCTGCCGGGACGAGGTGGCCGAACTCGTCGCCATGGGCCTGCCCCGGCACCGGATCACGGTCGTGCCCTGCGGAGTCGACCCCGACCGGTTCGCGCCGGTCGCCGACGCCCGGCGGTCCGCCGCAGCACCCCGGCGGCTCCTCGCCGTCGGCCGGCTCGTGCCCCGCAAGGGCTTCGACCGCGCGATCCGCGCCCTGGCCGGCGTCCCCGACACCGAACTCCTCATCGCGGGCGGCCCCGACCCCGCCCTCCTGACCGCCGAACCGGAGGCCGAGCGGCTGCGCGCCCTCGCCGAGGAGCACGGCGTGGCCGACCGGGTCACCCTGCTCGGCGGGGTGAGCCCCGACCGGATGCCCCAGCTGATGTCCAGCGCGGACCTGGTGCTGTCCCTGCCCCGCTACGAACCGTTCGGCATCGTCCCGGTCGAGGCGATGGCCTGCCGCGCCCCCGTCCTCGCCACGGCCGTCGGCGGCCAGCTCGACACCGTCGTGCACGGCGTCACCGGCGAACTGGTCCCGCCCGACGGCGACCACGACCTCAGCGGCACGATCCGCCGCCTCCTGGACGACCCCGACCTGCTCGCCCACTACGGCGAACAGGGACGGCGCCGGGTGCTGGACCACTACACCTGGGACCGCGTGGCCGACGGCGTGACCCGGGCCTACAGCGCTGTCTCCTCCGTCCCCTCGCTCTCGGGAGCCGTCCGATGACACTCGCCACCGACGTCACCCACTGCGACGCCCTGATCAGGGCCCTCCAAGGGTTCCGCGACTACGGCGGCCCGCGCCTGGAACGCTGGGGCACCGACCTGGCCGCCCGCCTCGGCGCGGGCTCCCGGCTGCTCGTCGCCGGCAACGGCGGCAGCGCCGCCCAGGCCCAGCACCTGACCGCCGAACTGGTCGGCCGCTACCGCGACGACCGGCCACCGTTCTCCGCGCTCGCCCTGCACGCCGACACCTCCTCCACCACCGCCATCGCCAACGACTACGGCGTCCAGGAGATCTTCGCCCGGCAGGTGGCGGCGCACGGCCGCTCCGGTGACGTGCTGATGCTGCTGTCCACCAGCGGTGCCAGCGACAACCTCCTCGTCGCGGCGAGCGAGGCACACCGCCACGGCATGACGGTGTGGGCGCTCACCGGCCCCGCCCCCAACCCCCTGGCCGACGCCGCCGACGACACCCTGTGCGTGGCCGCGGCGACGTCGGCCACCGTCCAGGAACTGCACCTGGTCGCCGTCCACATGCTCTGCGAGTACTTCGACCGGACCGTCGGAGCGCCCCGGCACGCGGAGCCCTGGGCCTTCGTCACCCAGGACGCGGCGGGGGAGGTCACATGAGCGCCGCCGCCCCCCTGCTGGTCGTCGGGGACGCCCTCCTCGACCACGACATCTGCGGCCGGGTCGAGCGCCTGGCCCCCGACGCACCCGTGCCCGTCGTCAGCGACACCCGGCGCGCCACCCGCCCCGGCGGAGCGGCACTCGCCGCCTGCCTGGCCGCCGCCGACGGCCGGCCGGTCACCCTGGTCACCGCGCTGGGCGACGACCCCGCCAGCGCCACCCTGCGCCGGCTGCTGGCCGGCCGGGTCCACCTGGTGGAACTGCCGCTCACCGGAGCCCTGTCCAGCAAGACCCGCGTCCTCGCCGACGACCGGCCCCTGCTGCGCCTGGACGACGGCGACGGCCGGACCCGCGAGAGCACCCGGCAGGCGTGCCAGGCCGTCGCCGAGGCGTCGGCCGTCCTCGTCGCCGACTACGGCCGCGGCACCGCCGACGCCCTGCGCGACCCCCTCACCGACGCGGCCGGACGGGTCCCCGTCGTCTGGGATCCGCACCCGCGCGGGCATCAGCCGGTGGCGGGCGTACGGCTCGCGACACCCTCGGCGAGCGAGGCGCAGGCCTTCGCCCGCCGCGACGCCGAGGCCCGGCCGGGCGGCGAGCTGCACGCCGCCGCCCAGGACGCCGACCGGCTGGTGCACCTGTGGCGGGCCGCCTCGGTGGCCGTCACGCTGGGCGGCCGCGGCGCCCTGCTCTCGCACGGCGGCACCCCCCTGCTGGTGCCGTCGCCGGTCACCGCGGAGGGCGACGCCTGCGGCGCGGGGGACCGGTTCGCGGCGACCGCCGCCGGACTCCTCGCGGACGGCGAGATCGTCGAGACGGCCGTACGGGGTGCCGTGCACGCCGCCACCCGGTACGTCGCCGAAGGCGGTGCCGGGTCCGTCCATGTGACCCCGGACCCCGCCGCCCGCCCCGCCGAGCCGGAACCGACGGACGACGCGCTGCGCACCGCCGCCCGGGTCCGGGCCGCCGGCGGCACCGTGGTGGCCGCCGGCGGCTGCTTCGACCTCCTGCACGCCGGGCATGTCGCCCTGCTGCAGGCCGCCCGGCGCACCGGCGACTGCCTGGTGGTGTGCGTCAACTCGGACGCGTCCGTACGCCGCCGCAAGGGCGGGGGACGCCCCTTCGTCCCGGTCGCCGACCGGGTCCGGGTGCTGCGCGCCCTGGAGTGCGTGGACGCGGTCGCCGTCTTCGACGAGGACACCCCCGAACGCCTCCTCGGCGAACTGCGCCCGCACATCTGGGCCAAGGGCGGCGACTACGCCCGCACCCCGCTGCCGGAGACCCCGCTGGTGGAGAGCTGGGGCGGCCAGGTCGTCCTGTTCCCCTACCTCGACGGCCGCTCCACCACCGGCATCGCCGAACGGGCGGCCCTGACCCCCTCCACGGCCACCCCGGCACGGAGGCGACGGTGACCGAGCGACGCGGGTCCGCGCGGCGCGAGGGGGTACCGGGTGCGGGGATCGGTACGCCCTCGCAGCCCCGCCTGCTCGTGCTGCGGGCGCTGGGCCTCGGGGACCTGCTCGCCGCCGTACCCGCCCTGCGGGGAATACGGCGGGCCTTCGCCGGGCACCACGTCGTGCTGGCGCTGCCTCCCGCGCTCCGCGAGGCGGCGCTGACCACCGGTGCCGTCGACGACGTCCTGCCCGCCGAGGCACCGGGCCGGGCGGTGCCGTCGCTGGACCACTGGGCCGGGCCGCCGCCGGACATCGCCATCGACCTGCACGGCAACGGCCCGGCCAGCCGCGACGCGCTCGCCGCCCTCACTCCCCGCCGGCTCCTGGCCCACGCCGCCCCCACCCGGCCCCCCGTGTGGCGGCCCGACGAGCACGAGCGGCAACGATGGTGCCGCTTCCTGGCCTCCTACGGCATCGCCGCCGACCCGGGCGACCTCCGGCTGCCCGCCCCCACCACGCCCTCCCCGGCGCCGGGAGCGGTCGTCGTCCACCCGGGCGCGGAGGCCGCCGCACGCCGCTGGCCGCACGAGCGGTACGCCGAGGTGGCACACCGACTGCGCGCCGCCGGGCACCGGGTGGTCGTCACCGGCGGGCCCGCCGAGGACGCCCTGGTCGGCGCCGTCGCCCGAGGCGCGGGGCTGCCTCGGCGCGACGTACTGAGCGGGGGCCTGCCCTACGGCGAACTCTCCGCGCTCATCGCCGGGTCGCCGCTCGTCATCAGCGGCGACACCGGACTCGCCCACCTGGCCGTTGCCCACGGCACGCCCTCGGTGACGCTCTTCGGACCGGTGGCGCCCCAGCTGTGGGGCCCGCCGCCCCTCGCCCGCCACATCGCCCTGTGGAAACCGGGACCCCCCGGCGATCCGCACGGCGACGTTCCCGACCCCCAACTGCTGCGGATCACCACCTCCGAGGTCGCCACCGCGGCACTGACCCTGCTGCACGCCGACGCACTGGGCGAAGAGACGCAGACCCGGGTCGATCCGCACGGGATGGCCGTACCGCCACCGGGGTGATCCCCCTTCCGCACGGGATGCCACACGGATGCCAAGGAGTGTGACCCGGCATCGTCACCGCGTGGGTACCCGCCGAGAAACCCGCCGCCGCGGAAAAGACGCGCGGCACATTGCCACCCATACTGTCCCTAAGGCCGCACCGCTGTCGGCCAGGCCCGCCGTCAGATCGTTCCCGCAGCGCCCGGGCAACCCCGGGCCCGACGCCATGAGGGCGTGCTTCGACCACCGGACCCAGCCGCAGCCACGTGCCCGGCCCCCGGGTCCCGCACCTCCGTCGTAACAGGAGCTCCGGATGACCTACGACCACCTCGAGCCGACTGCTCCGCCGGACCTGCGGATCGGCCTGCTCGGCAGTTACGGCGGCTGCAACACCGGCGACGAGGCGATCCTCAAGTGCATCATGAGCTGCCTGCGCGCCCACCGCCCGCACGCCCGGCTCGTCGTCTTCAGCCGCAACGCCGAGCACACCCGCATCCACCAGCCGCAGGCCGATGAGGTCGTGGACTGGGAGGGCGTCCCGCAAAAGCCCGTGCTCGACACCCTCGGCAGCCTGGACCTGCTGGTCCTCGGCGGCGGCGGCATCCTCTACGACGGCGAGGCGCGCCGCTATCTGCGCCTGGTACGGGCGGCGCACGAACGCGGGGTGCCCACCTTCGCCTACGCCGTCGGCGCCGGCCCCCTGCGCGACGCCGACGACCGGGAGGCCGTCCGCGCCGTCATCCCGGAGATGACCGACATCGTGGTCCGCGACGAGGAGTCCCGCCTGGTCCTGGAGGAGGTCGGCATCGAGCGCGACCTCACCGTCACCGCCGACCCGGCACTGCTCCTGCCGCCGGAGCCCTTCACCGAGCAGATGATGCGGCAGGAAGGGCTGCCCCTGGACGCCCGGCTGGTCGGCATGTCCGTACGGGAACCCGGCAGAGCGGCCGAGAAGCTCGACGAGGCCGACTACCACGCCCTGCTCGCCGACGTCGCCGACTTCCTGGCCCGGCGCCTGGAGGCACACGTCGTCTTCGTCCCGATGGAACGCCAGGACGTACGGCACGCCCACGGTGTGCTGTCCCGGATGAGCGCCCCGGACCGCGGACGCATCCTCAACAACTCCTACAGCCCCGGCGAGATCCTCGGCTTCATGAGCCACCTGGACATCGTCGTCGGCATGCGCCTGCACGTCGTGATCTTCGCCGCGCTCACCGGGCTCCCCGTGCTGCCGCTGCCGTACTCCGGGAAGGTCTTCGACTTCGCCCGCCGTACCGGCGCGCCCGCCCTGGTCGGCGTGGCGCGGGAGCAGGCCGGACTGCTGCTGGCGGAGGTGGACCGGCTCTGGGACGAGTTCCCGCTGCGCCAGGACGACCTGAGGAACCGGGTGCACGGCCTGCAGACGCTGGCCCGGGAGACCTGCGTGCGCTGCGGGACCCTGCTGGACAGCCTCGACGGCGGCACGGGCGGCGCACAGCACGCCGAACACGCCCATCTGAGCCTGACCGGCCCGCAGGCGCCACCGGCCTGACCGCCCCCGACGGGAGCCCCCATGCCGATCCTCACCCCGCCCGAGCCCGACCGGACCGTCACCCTCCCGCCCCGTCCGGCCCGCCACGGCGGCCGGACGGACGTGCTGGTCGTCGGCGGCGGACCGGCCGGGACCGCGGCGGCGTACGCGGCGGCCGAGGCCGGCGCCGACGTCGTCCTCGTGGAGCGCTACGGCTTTCTCGGCGGCAATGCCACCGTGGCGCTCGTCATGCCGCTGATGTCGTTCCACAACGAGCAGAAACAGGCCGTCTTCGACGACTCCGGCCGGCTCGGCCGGCTGCTGCCCACCGACCACGGCGAGGGCGAGTCCGTGGTGGCGGGATTCCTGTGGGTGCTGCTGGACCGGCTCACCGCGCGCGGCGGCTGTGTGCCGCCGTCCCCCGAGACCGGCTACACCGTCCCCTTCGACCCGGAGATCTACAAACTCGTCCTCCTCGACCTGCTCGACGAGGCGGGCGTGCGGATGCTCTTCCACTCCTTCGCCTCCACCGCGCTGCCCCTCGACGACGGCTGGCGCGTGGTCTTCGAGACCAAGTCGGGCCCGGTCGTGATCGACGCCGGGATCGTCATCGACGGCACGGGAGACGGCGACATCGCCGCCGCCTGCGGGGCGCCGTACGAGATCGGACGCCCGGAGGACGGGCTCGTCCAGCCGATGACGCTCATGTTCCGCGTCGTCGACTTCCTCCAGCCGCGGTTCGCCGAGTACGTCCAGGACCATCCCGACCAGTGGCGGGGCGTGCACGGGCTGTGGGACCTGGTGCGGGAGGCCACCGAGGCCGGTGAACTGCGCCTGCCCCGCGAGGACATGCTCTTCTTCGGCACCCCGCACCCCCATGAGGTCAGCGTCAACAGCACCCGCGTCACCCGGGCGCTCGGCACCGACGTGTGGGACCTCAGCCGCGCCGAGTTCCTGGCCCGCCGTCAACTGGCCCAGATCGACCGGTTCCTGCGCCGGCGCGTGCCCGGCTTCGAGGACTCCTACATCGCGCAGAGCGGCGTCCAGATCGGCGTGCGCGAGACCCGCCGCATCCTCGGGGACTACCACCTCACCGGCCACGACATCCTCGCGGCGCGGGCCTTCCCCGACGCCGTCGCGCACGGCGCCTACCCCGTGGACATCCACAACCCCCGGGGCAGCGGCACCGTCCTCAAGCGCGTCCCGCGCGGCAGCTTCTACGACATCCCCCTGCGCTGTCTGCTGCCCCGGGACACCGAACGCCTGCTGGTCGCCGGACGCTGCATCTCCGGCTCTCACGTGGCCCACTCGTCCTACCGCGTCATGCCGATCGCCATGGCGACCGGCCAGGCCGCCGGCGCCTGCGCCGCCCTCGCCGTCCGCCTCGGCCGCACTCCCCGCGCGGTACCCCACCACCTCGTCCAGCGCACCCTCCTGCGCCAGGGCGCCCATCTGCGTCTCCAGCCGAGAGAACCGGCCCCGAGCGAGGACTAGAGGCAGCGGCGAGCCACCGCGCTCCCGCTCCGAAACGGCATCTCCCCTGATCGTTTGATCGCAAACGATCGATACGATGATGGGCGTAGAGTAAGGCACTCCGGGATCATGCCGCCGCCCGGATCTGTCACCGACCAGGGGGAACCCCATGCGACTCCATGTCGACCAGCGTCATGAGCGGGTGCTCGAGCTCGTCCGCGAACGGCGCAGCATCCGGGTCGCGGAACTCGCCGCCGAACTCGGCGTCTCCGCGGTCACGTTGAGACGGGACGTGGAGGCGCTGGCCGCCCAGGGGCGGGTGCACCGGCTGCACGGCGCGGTGGTCTGGCCGGAGGACACGGCGGCCGGGCCGCGCGAGCGCTCCGAGGGTGCCGGGAGCGCGGTGATCGGAATGATCGTGCCGACCACGAACTACATCTTCGCCGAGATCGTCCGCGGCGCCCGGGAGGCCGTCGCGGCCCAGGGCGGGCGGCTGGTCCTCGGGGTGTCCGGATACGTCGACGCGGAGGACTCCGTCCAGGCCGAACACCTCATCGCCGGGGGAGCGCAGGGGCTGCTCGTCGCGCCCAGCTGGTTCGGCGGCGTGCCCGAGGGCGGCCAGGAGAAGTGGCTGCTGGAGCATGACGTCCCGGCCGTCCTGGTCGAGCGCTCGGCCCCGCCCGGCAACCCCGCCGCCGTCCTGGACCGGGTCCGCACCGACCGCGCGCACGGCGCCGCCGTGGCCGTCGGCCACTTCGCCTCCCTCGGTCACCGGAAGATCACCGCCGTGCTCCAGGAGGGCCCGCACGCGGTGCAGATCTCCGCCGGATTCCGCTCCGCTGTACAGGCGTTGGGGCTCGACATCGACATCGACGCCCCCGCGGTGCGCGAGCACGGCGACTACGAGGCGAGCGTCGACCACCTCGTCGACGCCGTGCACAAGCGGGGCGTCACGGCGGCGCTGGTGCACAGCGACGAGGACGCGATCGTGCTGGTGCCGCGGCTGCAGGCCGCCGGGGTACGGGTCCCGGACGACCTCGCGCTCATCGCCTACGACGACGAGGTCGCCGGCATGTCCGACGTGCCGCTCACCGCGATCGCCCCGCCCAAGCGCTCGGTCGGGGAACTGGCCGCCAGGCTGCTGCTCCAGCGGCTCGCCGAGCGCCGGAACGAACAGCCGCCCGGCCCGGGCCAGCACCTCGATCTGCTCCCGGTGCTGAGGGTCCGGTCGTCCTGCGGCGGCGAAGCGATCACTCCGTGAGCGTTACGTTCGTTGCGCGATCGTTTTGATTGTCTTGGTCGAACGCTCTTGACGTCGATCGTCCTGACCCAAAAGATGTCCTGCGACCGCCTCTTTCCGTACGAGGTCTCGTAGGAGACGTGCCATGACGCGCACTACCCGTTCGTTCCGCAGCACCGCCGCAATCGCCGCCGTCGCCGCCCTCGGCCTGCTCGCCACCGCCTGTGGCGGCGACGGCGACTCGACCGACACCGCCGCCGACGGCAAGCCGGTCACCCTCACCTACTGGACCTGGACCCTCGGGGCCAAGTCGACCGTCGACGCGTTCAACAAGACGCACAAGGACATCAAGGTCGAGCTCACCGAGATACCGAGCGGCACCGAGGGCTACAGCAAGCTGGCCAACGCCGTGAAGGCGGGCAACGCGCCCGACGTGGCCACCATCGAGTACCAGATGGTTCCCGAGTTCGCCAGCCAGGGCAATCTGATCGACCTGACCGAGCACGCGGGCGAAACGGTCAAGACGAAGTTCCCGCAGGGCATTCAGGACCTGGTGACCTTCGGCGGCAAGACCTGGACCGTCCCCTACGACGCGGCCCCGCAGCTGTACTACTACCGCACCGACCTGTTCAAGAAGTTCGGCATCGAAGTCCCCAAGACCTGGGACGAGTTCAAGGCCGCCGCCGCGAAGGTCAAGAAGCAGGACAAGAGCGTCCGCCTCGCCTCCATGCCGAAGAACGACCCCGCGCTGCTGGCCGCCCTGTCCTGGCAGGCGGGCGCGAAGTGGTTCTCCGTCGAGGGCGACGCCTGGAAGCCCGCCGTGGACGACGCCGCGACCAACAAGGTCGCCGGCTACTGGGACGGTCTCATCGAGGACGACCTCGTGCAGTCCTACACCGGTTACAGCCCCGAGGAGACCAAGGCCCGCACCTCCGGCAAGACCCTCTCCTTCCTCGGCGCCTCCTGGTCCGCGGGCGGCATGAAGACCGCGATGCCCGACCTCGCCGGGAAGTGGGCCGTCGCCCCCCTGCCCAACTGGGGCACCGCCGCCACCGGCAACTACGGCGGCACCTCCTACGGCGTCCTCAAGGGCAGCGACAACGCCGAGGCCGCCGCGGAGTTCATCACCTGGCTCACCACCGACAAGGCCGGCGTCCAGGCCCGCCTCGCCGACCTGGAGTCGCCCAGCAGCGCCCTGCCGGCCAACCCCGAGATGCGGGAGGTGGCCGCGGCGAAGTTCGACACCGGTTACCTCAACGACCAGGACCTCTACGCCCTCGCCTCCGAGCAGGCCGAGACCATCGTGCCCGGCTGGACCTGGGGCCCGAACCAGATGGACGTCTACACCGCGGTCCAGGACGAGACCGCCAAGTCCGACTTCACCTCGGGCGTCAAGGCCGGCCAGCAGAAGGCCGAGTCCGGTATCACCGAGCGCGGCCTGAAGCTCGCGAAGTAGTCACACGGCCGCAGCCCGACGCCGGCACCGCCGGGACCCCACCGTCCCGGCGGCCCGCGGCCCCTCGGTCCTCCGGCCGGACCCCACCGTCCCGGCGGCCCGCGGCCCCCTCGGTCCTCCGGCCGGACCCCACCGTCCGGGCGGCCCGCGATCCCTCGGTCCTCCGTCCCGACACCACCCGCCCGACGGCCCCGGGCACCCCCGCACCACCCGACCCACGCGGCCGAGCTACCTCGCCAACCCCCCTCCACCGCCCAGCCCCGCGGCCGAACTACTCCCGCCGCCCAACCCCGCCGCCGTCCACCTCGGCAGTCTCCACCCCGCGCGCCCGAGTCACCTCCGCCGAACTCCGGGGCCGAGTCACCTCGCCCGAACCCCCTCCGCCGCCCAACCCTGTGGCCGAACCCCCTCCGCACTGCCCGCCCCGCGCCCGAGCCACCTCCGCCCAACTCCGAGGCCGAGCCCCCTCCACGGCCCAACACCACGGCCGAGCCACCTCCACCGCCCAGCCCCGCGGCTGAGCCACTCGCCCGACCCCGCGGCCGTACTACCCCCGCCGCCCAACCCCCGGCCACTCACCCCGCCGCCCACCAACCCCCAGCCACTCACACCGTCACCCACCAACCCCCCGCCCACCCGCCACACCCCCGCCAAGGAGCCCCTGTGGCAGCACCGTCCGCCCCAGTCGTGCGCCCCGTGGCCGTACGCGCGTCCGCGCCCCGGCCCCCGGCCGCCTCCCGACTCCGGCGCAGTCAGCGCCGCGCCGCCGCCCTGTTCATCGTCCCGTTCTTCGTGCTGTTCGCCGTGGTCATGGCCGCTCCCATCGTCTACGCGGTGTGGATGAGCCTGTTCCAGGAGCGCTCCTCCGGACTCGGCTTCGGCGGCACCGAGCGGGTGTTCGCGGGCCTGGGCAACTACACCAAGGCCCTGGCCGACTCCGGCTTCCGCGCCTCCTTCTCCCACATCGCGCTCTACTGCGCCCTGTACATCCCGGTCATGATCGGCGGCTCACTCGCGCTGGCGCTGCTGGTGGACTCCGCGCTCGCCCGCGCCAAGCGGTTCTTCCAGCTCGCGCTGTTCCTGCCGCACGCGATCCCCGGACTGATCGCCTCGATCATCTGGATCTACCTGTACACGCCCGGTCTGAGCCCGGTGCTCGACTGGATCGGCGCACTCGGCGGCTCCTGGGACTTCTACAGCAACGACCATGTGCTCAGCTCGCTGGTCAATCTGACCGCCTGGCAGTGGACCGGCTACAACATGGTCATCTTCTACGCCGCCCTCCAGGCAGTCCCGCGCGAAGTGATCGAAGCGGCCGTCGTGGACGGCGCCGGCGCCCTGCGCACGGCCCTCCAGATCAAGGTGCCGATGATCGCCTCCGCGGTCGTGATGACCGTGTTGTTCACCTGCGTCGGCGCGATCCAGATCTTCACCGAACCCAAGCTCCTCAACCAGCGCGGCGCCCCCTCCATCGACACCGAGTGGTCCCCGACCCTGTACATCTGGAAGGCCGGTTTCGTGCAGCACGACTACGGCCTGGCCGCCGCCGCGTCGCTGATGCTCGCCGCCCTCGGCGTCGCCCTGTCCTACCTCGTCACCCGGATCGGCAACCGGTGGAAGGCCGCGCAATGAGCACCCTCACCCAGGACACCGCACCCACCACCCGCCCCGAGGCACCCGCCAAGCGCGCACCGGCCACCCGCCGCCGGGGCCCCTCCGGCGCCCTGCTCTCCAAGGGCGTCGTCAACGGAGTGCTGATCGTCGCCGCGTTCTACACGCTCATGCCCATCAGCTGGCTGCTCTTCGCCGCCACCAAGAACCACCGCGACCTGTTCGCCACCTCCGGCTTCGCCTTCGGCGACTTCAACCTCTTCGCCAACCTCGAACGCGTCTTCACCTTCAACGATGGCATCTACCTGCGCTGGTTCGGCAACAGCATCCTCTACTCCGTCGTCGGCTCCGCCGTCTCCACCTTCATCTGCGTCGCCACCGGCTACGCCTTCGACAAGTACGACTTCCGCGGCAAGGAGAAACTGTTCGGCCTGGTCCTGGGCGGCGTCCTCGTCCCGACCACGGTCATCCAGCTGCCGATGTACCTGCTGGCCACCAAGGCCGGCGTCGTCAACACCTACTGGGCGCTGCTGCTGCCCGCCCTGGTCAACCCCTTCGGCGTCTACCTGGCCCGGGTCTTCTCGGAGGGCTATGTCCCCGGCGAGGTCCTGGAGGCCGCCCGGGTCGACGGCGCCGGCGAGATACGCACCTTCGCCCGCATCGGACTGCCCATGCTGATGCCGGGGTTCATGACCATCTTCCTGTTCTCGTTCACCGCCAGCTGGAACAACTTCTTCGGCGCCCTGGTGATGCTCAACGACGAAGAGCTCTACCCCGTCAACCTCGGCCTGTTCATGTGGAACAGCGTCACCCAGCAGCAGCCCGAGTTCTACTCGCTCGTCATCACCGGCTCCCTCGTCGCCGTCGTCCCGCTGATCGTCGCCTTCGTCTGCCTCCAGCGCTTCTGGCGCTCCGGGCTGACCGCCGGCGCCGTGAAGTGACGATGCCCGCACCGGAAGGCACCCCCCTGAACAGCACCCCCCGCCCCCACACGGTCCTGGCCATGGGCGCCGGCATCCACCGCCAGCTCCTCGACGGGACCGCCCTCACCCGCCTGCGCGCGGTGGCGCACGTGGACACGACCGCCGCGGTCACCGACCTCGCCACCGCCGACCCCCGTCAACTCGCCGCCGCCGAGGTCCTCTTCACCCACTGGGGCGCCCCCCTGCTCACCGAGGACGCGCTGGACCTGATGCCCCGGCTGCGCGCGGTCGTGCACGCCGCGGGCTCCGTCAAGCACCACGTCACGGACGCCGTCTGGCAGCGCGGCATCACGGTCTCCTCCGCGGCCGCCGCGAACGCCCTGCCCGTCGCCGAGTTCACCCTCGCCGCCATCCTCTTCGCCGGCAAGCGCGTCCTCGACGTCGCCCGCGTCTACGCCGACACCCGCGCCCACCCCGACCTGCTGCCGTACTACAGCGGCCACGGCAACTACCACCGCACCGTCGGCATCGTCGGCGCCTCCCGCATCGGCCGCCGCGTCATCGAACTGCTGCGCCCCTTCGACCTCGACGTCCTGCTCTACGACCCCTATGTCGACGCCCAGGAGGCCCGCGCCCTCGGCGTCGAGCTCGTCGGTCTCGACGAACTGGCCCGGCGCGGCGACGTGGTGTCGATCCACGCGCCCCAACTCCCCGAGACCCACCACATGTTCGACGCCCGGCGCATCGCCCTCCTCAAGGACGGCGCCACCCTCGTCAACACCGCCCGCGGCAACCTCGTCGACACCGACGCGCTCCTCGCCCACCTGGTCACCGGCCGCGTCCACGCCGTCCTGGACGTCACCGAACCGGACGTGCCCCCGGCCGACTCGCCGCTGTACACGCTGCCCAACGTCCTGCTCACCCCGCACATCGCCGGCTCCCTGGGCAACGAACTCGGCCGGATGACCGACTGGGCCGTCGACGAGGTCGCCCGCTACGCCCAGGGCCTGCCCCTGGCGTACGAGGTCGCCCCCGACGAACTGATCCGCTCGGCCTGAACACCCCCCGCGAGAAAGGTCCTTCATGTCCGGCGCCGCACACCGCGTCCTGGTCGTAGGCATCGACGGCGTACGCCTCGACACCCTGAACCGGCTCGCCACCCCGCACCTCGACGCGCTGGCCGCCGAGGGCTTCCTCGCGCCGGTCGAGGTGGACGAGGAGACGCCCACCATGTCGGGCCCGTGCTGGGCGACCGTCGTCACCGGCGTCACGGTCGCCCAGCACGGCGTGTGGAGCAACGACTTCACCGGCCACCGCCTCGACGTCTTCCCCGACTTCACCACCCGGCTGGCCGTCCAGGACGGTCTGCGCACCTTCGTCGCCGCCGGCTGGGAGCCCCTGCTGCAGTCCCGCGCCGGCGGCCCCCTCTTCGCCGCCCCCTCCCGGTCCGCGTACGTCTCACCGACCGCCGACACCGCCGAGGCCTGGGAGCGCTGCGACGAACAGGTCACCGAGGCGGCGGTACGCGTCCTCGCCGACGCCTCCGACCGCGCCGACGATCCGGTCGCCTCCTTCGTCTACCTCGGCGCACCCGACGAGACCGCGCACATCCTGGGCTGCGGCGAGGCCTACGAGGCCGCGATCCGCCGGGCCGACGCCCGCCTGGGCCGCCTGCTGGACGCCGTCCGCTCCCGGCCGTCGTACGCCGACGAACGCTGGACCGTCCTGGTCGTCACCGACCACGGCCATGTCGACGCGGGCGGCCACGGCGGCCGTACGGCCGTGGAGCGCACGGCGTGGCTGGCCGCAGCGGGTCCCGGCATCGGCACCCCCGCCCGGGCGCTGCGCCACGCCGACGTCGCCGCCCAGGCGTTCGCCGCCCTCGGCCGTCACCCCGACCGGCACTGGACCCTCGACGGGGTGCCCTTCGCGGCCGCCCCGCACGCCGTGCTCCTGGACATGGACGGCACCCTCGTGGACACCGAGTCGCTATGGCTGCGCACGGTCCGCGAGGCCGCTCCGGGCATCGAGCCGGACGACCTGTTCCAGGCCCTGGGCCGCTCGGCCGCCGACACCGCGGCCCTGCTGCGCCCCGAGGACCCGCGGACCCTGGCCGAGGAACTGGAGGCCCGCTTCCTGACCGCCGTCCAGCGCGAGACCACCGCACTGCCCGGCGCCCTGGCCCTCCTCGACCTGCTCCAGGAGCTGGACATTCCGGCCGCCCTGGTCTCGGCGTCCTCGCGCCCGGTCGTGGACGCCGTCCTGAAGACGCTCGGCGCCGACCGGTTCCGCACCACGGTCGCCGAGGGCGAGACGCCGCGCACCAAGCCCGCCGCCGACCCCTACCTCGCCGCCGCGCGCGCCCTCGGCGTCGACCCCGCCGCCTGTCTCGCCGTGGAGGACTCGCCCACGGGCGTCGCCGCCGCCGAGGCCGCCGGCTGCCGCGTCCTCGCCGTCCCCTCGTACACGCCGATCGCGCCAGGGGTCCGGCGCACCGTACGCCGGGGCCTGGAGGGAATCGGCAGGCGGGAGCTGTGGGCGGCGGGACTGTGACGCCGTAAGCCGACATTTGTTCGGGGCGTGGGGGCGTGCTTACGATCGCCTCCCGCCCTCCCCGAGGAGCCCGTATGCCGTCCGCCCGCCGCCGTCTGCTGTACGTCACCGACCTGGCCTATCCGGCCCGCGGGCGCCGGTACTGCGACGAGGACATCCACCTCACCTCCCGGCTGCGCGAGGACTTCGACCTCGCGCTGTGCCATCCGCGCGAGGCGGTGGCGCTGATGGACGGCTTCGACGCCGTCGTGGTGCGCAACAGCGGGCCGGTCCTGGAGTACCCGCAGGCCTATCAGGCGTTCCGCGAGCACGCGGCCGGCACCGGGGCGCTCGTCTACAACGAGCTGACCGGGCGGGGCGACATGGCGGGCAAGCGGTATCTGCTCGACCTGACCGCCGCGGGCTTCCCGGTCATCCCGACCGTGGACCGCGCACAGGACCTGGACCGGCTGCCGGCGGCCGAGCGGTATGTCGTCAAGCCCAAGCTCGGCGCGGACTCCATCGGCCTGGAGATCGTCTCCGCCGGACGGGCCCGCGAGCTGGCCGACGGCACCGTCCTCGTCCAGCCCTGCATCGACTTCTCCTACGAAGTCTCCTTCTACTTCGTCGACCACGACTTCCAGTACGCCCTGTACGCCCCGGACCCGAAGCGGCGCTGGGAGCTCCAGCCGTACGAAGCCACCGGCGACGACCTGGAGTTCGCCCGCCGCTTCATCGACTGGAACGCCATCGGCCACGGCATCCAGCGCGTCGACGCCTGCCGCGCCCCGGGCGGGGAGCTGCTGCTGGTGGAGCTGGAGGACCTCAACCCGTACCTGTCGCTGGACGCGCTCAGCGAGGAGCGCAGGGACGCCTTCGTCGTGGCGCTGAAGGCGTCCCTGCACGGGATGTTCAGCCGAGCCTGACGGTGATCCGCTGGGTGGCGCCCGCGGTGCCGCTCAGGTCGCCGAAGGTGAGCCGGAGGGAGGAGCCGGTCGTCGCCGAGGTCACGGTGGCCGGCTTGGACGTCACCGAGGCGACCGCGCGGTTCCAGGTGAGGGTCAGGCCCGTCCGCATCCGCATCGGATCGCTGACGCAGATCACCGCGGTGCCGTCACTGCGCTCACTGATCATCACGCAGCACGGGTCGCTCGCCACGAGGTTCCCCGCGGTGCCGCCGAACCAGAAGTTGACGGCGGTGAAGCCGAGCGAGGGAACGGCCACGCCCTGCTGGTCGTTGGTGTTGGCGAGGACGGTGAGCCAGCCGGTGGCGGCGGCCCGCGCCTGGGTCTGCGCCGCGGTGGCGCCCGGCATGAGCAGATAGGCGTAGCTGCCGGCGGTCGGGTCGGTGCCGTGGTCGACGTACATCGTCAGGTACTTGCGGTTGATCACGGCCGTGGAGCCGCCTCTGTTGATGTCGCTCCAGCGGCCGTCGCGCGCCTCGCGCAGCGCCTTGACGGTCGCCCCGCCGGGGAAGACGTACCCGCCGTGGCCGCCGATGTGCGCCCAGCGGGCGCCGGTGAGCGTCTCCGACCAGGGGTAGGCGAGCGGCTTGGTGGTGCCGTCCACGGTGAAGGAGGTGTTGCCGGTGGGGCCGAGGTTGCGGTTCTCGACGGTGGTCTCCACGGCGGTGCCGTCGGTGCTGCGGATGCCGGCGCCGAGGCAGACCACGGTGTCGTCGAGGAAGAACCACGACTTCTTCGCCAGCAGCGTGGACTGCAGCCCCTTGAGGTACTGCCCGATCGCCGCCCGCTGCCCGTCCGTGGCGCCGCCCACCCAGTGCACGTCGGGCAGGGAGGCCCCCCAGTCGCCCCCCGCCGCGTCCGCGAGGACCTTGCGCGAGGCGGTGGTGCCGGGCAGCCGGTAGGGGTCGACGGTGGGCCAGAAGGCGTCGCTGTACTGGCCGTTGGCGAAGGTGTCGCCCCACCAGGAGAGCATGCCGGAGCCGGTGTGCCAGCCGCGCAGGTTCTCGCCGTTGCCGGTCTCGTAGTAGGTGATCCTGCGGTCCGCCATGCTGAGCGACGCCGCCCAGCCGGGTCGGCGGTGGGTGGCCCGGGCCATGTTGGGGAAGAGCCGGTGGCCGGTCGGTTCGGCGAGCGGAGTGATCGTCGTGTCGTCCAGGACGGACTTCAGGCGGGCCAGGTTCGTCAGCCCGAGGGAGGGGTTGCTCATCGGCGGGCTGTAGTAGTCCCGCTGGATCCAGCCCTTCACCAGCCCCCGCCAGCGCGTGTTCTCCGTGGCGCTCGCGCCCTGTCCGAGCAGCACGATCGACGCGAGGATCGGATGACCGCGCAGGTGATCGTCCTGCTGGATCCGCTTGCTGTCGGAGGCGGCCACCCCCCGGCTGATCGCCCGGCCGGACACGGAGTCCATCACCAGGCCGTTGTAGAGGAAGGGCGCCCAGGCGTTCTCCACGGCGTCGAACACGATCTGCCGCTTGGCGTCGGTGACCGCCCAGCTCGACCCGTTCAGCAGCGCGAACAGCATGCCGAGCCCGCCGAGCAGGACCGAGCCGTAGGAGCCGGTGTAGGGCACGGTGGTGTGCTGGACGAACGATCCGTCGCTGTACAGCCCGTCCCCGCTGGTGACGTACGGGAAGACGGGCGACAGCGCGTCCCGGGCGAGCGCCACCTTGGCGGAGCTGCCCCCGACGATGCCGCGCAGCGCCAGCACCCGGCACAGGTCGACCCGGTTGGCCCCGGTGCTCGTCCCGGTGTAGTTCGCGACCGCGGAGTCGGGCACGAAGTGGTCGACGGCCGCGCAGTACTGGGCGAGCTGCGTGGCGGTGAGCGAGGAGTACATCAGGACGCAGACGTCCAGCAGCGCCTGCGGGGCGCCGATCTGCCAGCTGTACCAGTTGCCGTACCGGGTCCGGGTCGCGTTGTACACCTCGGCGTGGAGGTGGTCGAGGCCGGTCAGCACGGCGGTCCGGAGGGAGGCGTTGCCGGTCAGTCCGGTGCCGGGCTGGCAGTACGCCTGGGCGAGCGTGAGGAGCCGGTAGTAGCTGGCTGCCATGTTGCCCGAGTAGCCGTAGGACTCCTGGTCGGTGTCGGGTTCGGGGTCCGCGTAGACCAGGTCCGGCCACAGCGAGCCGGCGGCCGGGGCCATGGAGGACTGCAACTGGCTCGCGGTGCTGCCCAGTTCGGCGAGCCGGCTCTTGAAGGGCTCGGCGGTGGGGCTGAACCCCTCGCCGAGCAACAGGGTGCGCCACTTGGCCCGCAGGGTCGCGAACTCGTCGGCCTCGGCGGCGGCGGCGCCGGCCGGAGCGGAGAGCGTGAGGGCGAGGGCGGTGGCGGTGCTCGCGGTCAGAAAGCCGCGACGGGACCAACGAGTCGTCATGACGGCGGTTTCTAGCACGCCATCGATCAAACGCTCAACAACTCTGACTGAATTGAACGTTCCGATCGCTTTACGGGCAGGGGTCGGGTGAACCTCGGACGAGACCGTCTCCCCGCCCCGCCCCGCCCCGCCACTCCGAGGACGACACCCAGGAACTGCCGCCCGTCTCCATCGGTCCCGGCACCCCGCGACGCTCCCGGTGCCCCTTGCCCCTTGCCCCTTGCCCCTTGCCCCTTGCCCCGAGCCGCCGTCGCCGCAGCCCTGACCGCCGCGGCCCTGATCGGCTTCGGCGGCGCCCTCCTCCTGCCGCACGACCAGGACGCCCGCCCGGACAGCGGCGCCGCGCCCCCACCACCCCCGGCCGCATCCCAGCCCCCTGCCGCCTCCGTCTCGGCCGCCCCCGACCCCGACGGCCCCCGCACCCCCCACGAGGGCGACACCGGCCCCGAGGTCACCGAACTCCAGCAGCGCCTGCTGACCGTTCCGGACGTCTACGCCCCGGGCCCCACCACCGGCCGCTACGACGCCGGCCTCACCCGGGCCGTGGCCCGCTTCCAGCTCTGGTACGGCATCCGCGGCGACGAGACCGGCGTGCCCGGCGACGACACCCGCCTCGCACTGGAGTCCCGCACGGCGGCGTTCGGCAACTGAGGCGCCCCGTCCGGCCCCCTCGAACGCCGGGCAAGGGGTGCGGAAAACGGCGCGGCGAAAGGAGCGGCGGGCGTCAGCATGGGCAGCGGGCCCCGCGCACCCGGCGCCCGGCCCGCTCCGACCCGAAGGCCCTGCCGATGAACGGCTCCCGCATCCCGGGCCTGGTGCTGCCCGTCGTCTTCCTGCTGGCCCTCGTCGTGGGCGCCGTCTGGTACTGGCGGCACCGCCACGACGACTGACCGCGCCCGGACGTCAGCGCCGCTCGGCCAGGGCCTGGGAAACCGCCCGCACGCTGCGCGCGATGTGCTGCAGCTGCATGACCTCCGCCGCGTACAGCTTGATCGTGTGCTCGATGACCGACTCCGGCATACCCAGGGCGGGAAGGTCGGCGCGCGCGGTCTGCAGCGCGGTGCGGGCGACCCGGATCTCCTGCTGGACCTGGAGCTGGGCGTGGCGGGCGAGCAGCACGGGGTGGCGGATCAGCGCGGGGTAGCTGGCGTAGCGGGCCGGCACCAGTTCGCGCAGCCACTTGGCGGCCGAGCGCTCCCAGTCGTAGGTGCCGGGCGTCTTGACCTGGCAGGGCCAGTCCGACGTGATCCGCGTGGTCATCAGGGTCATGGTGATCGCTTCCGGTGTGCGGCGTCGTGAGGGTGGTCCGACGAGGTCGGGGCGGCCCCGGCCTAGGGGATGACCGGGACCGCCCGGCCGAGCACCCTGGGCGCCGACGCGGGTAGGAGACGGCGGCTGCGGGTGCCCGTCGCGGAGCCCGCGGGGCTGACGGCGTGCGCACGGCGGATGGGGTGACGTGCGGAGCGGACCGTCGGCTCGCCGCGGGCGGTGCGGCGTGGAGAAGTATTTATATATGCCGTACGCTTTGCAAGACGTATGAAAACATTCATGCTCGAAAAGGGGTGGATGCGGCCCCTGTGGCACGGTTTGTCGAAGGCGGTGGGGGAGGCCCGTGGGCCGCCGGCCAGGTCAGTCCCGGAGGAAGAACTGGTGCTGGTCGGAGATCTGCTCGTACTCCTCCAGCCGGGCCTGGGTGCGCTCCGGGTCGGCGTCGGTCATGGCCTGGAGCAGCGCGGCGGCCATCACGCCGGGCGCCGCGTAGGAGTCGAAGACCAGCCGCGATCCGGTGCCGGTGGCGAAGACGACGTCGGCCGCGTCGGCCACCGGACCGAGCGCCAGGTCGGTGACGAGCGCGACCCGCAGCCCCGCGCTGCGCGCCACCCGCACGGCCGTGAGCGTCTCCTGAGCGTGCCGCGGCATCGAGAACGCCAGCACCCAGGTGCCGCCCGCCTCGCGCGACTGGAGCAGCGCGTCGTAGGCGACGCTGCCGCCCCGGGTCACCAGCCGGACGTCGGGGTGGATGCGGCGCGCCGCGTAGGCGAAGTACTCGGCGAGGGACGCCGAGATGCGCAGGCCCAGCAGGGTCAGCGGGGTCGAGCGGGACAGCTCGCGGCCGACCTCGATCACCTGGTCGGGGTTGCCGAAGTCGCGCCGCAGGTTCTCCAGGTTGTCGATCTCGGCGTCGACGGCCGCCTGGAGTTCGTTGCTGCTGTTCTCCTCGGCCGCGCCCCCGGCCAGGGCGCCGAGCGCGATCGACTGGAGCTTCTCCCGTAGCGCCGGGTAACCGCTGAAGCCGACCGCCCCGGCGAAGCGGGTCACCGAGGGCTGGCTGACCCCGACCCGCTCGGCGAGATCGGTGATCGACAAGAACGCGGCCTCGGTGATGTTCTCGATCAGGTACTGGGCGACGCGCCGCTGTCCCGGGGACAGATGAGGGCCGTCGAAGAGCGTTCTGAGCTGGGAAGTCGGGGATGCCTCCGCCTCTGCGCCGATTTTCCCCGAGGTGATCGCGGATGCCTGTGCGCGTGCCTGCTGCGGCGATGGCACCGGTGCGCCTCCTTTGTCTTCCACAGTGCCTCAACATAGCTCACACGCTGTGCAGGCCAGGAGGTTGGAAGCGGCCACGGGGGAAGCGGAAGGCGCGTGCGGGGTGACGCATGAGCGGGACGGCCAGAGCGATCACCATGATCATCGGCGATAAATGATGATCGAATGACCGACCGTGTCGATCGGACGACTGCTGTCGATCAACTCAGCGAGCCGACCGGTCGCCTTGGCCACCGACGAGTCCGACACGACCAGCAGCCCGCGGACCTCCCGAGGGGGCACCGTCCGCGGATCGGCGGCGTCGATGCCGTAGTACGACGGCACACCGCTGCCCTTGTACACGAGCCAGATCCGCTCGCCCTGGTATCGCTCGCGCAGCCGGTCCGCCAGCCGCCCCAGGTCCTGCCCCCAGTCCACGGCGGCATCGTGCAGCCGCAGATGCGTCTTGGCCGGACCGCCGAACGCCTCATTGGAGTACGGCAGATAGTAGGGAAACGTCCGCAGCGAGCTGACCGCCACGAACACCACCGCGACCACCGTCACCACCGCCGCGCGCACCCGCACCCGGCCGCTTCCCGCACTCGGCACACAACCCGCCGCCACCGCAAGGAACATGGGCACGAACACGGCGTACCGCGTCCCGAAGTCCCGCGACCCCTGCATGGCCGCGGCCAGCAACACCGCCGTGGGCACGAGCAGATAGGGCGCCGCGGGCCGCAACCGCCGTACCGCGACGGCCGCCACCGCGCCCGCGGCCCACAGCGCCAGCATGCCGAGCGGGGTCTTCACCAGCAGCGCGGCCGGCAGGTAGTACCAGAGCGAGCCGGTGTAGAGCCGCCCGAACAAGAACCCCTGCCACCGCTGGTTCTCGAAGGCGAACTGGATCCGCATCCCGTCCCGGTACGCCTCCGGGAACGGCAGCAGGTCGACGACCAGGCCCCGCAGCCCATGCACCGCGGGCACGGGCTGCTCGGGCGCCCAGCGCAGCCGCGGATCGACCACCAGGTACGCGGCCCACACGACGGCCACCGCGGCCAGCAGCACGACACCCGCGCCCCCGACGGCCCGCCCGAGCGCCAGGCGCCGCCGGGGTTCCGACGCCGCACCCCACACGGACACCGCCGCGAGAGCCATCAGCACCGGTACCGCGGGCAGCGCGCTCATCTTCGTGGCCAGCGCCGCCCCGACGGCCGCTCCGGCGAGGGGGAGGTACAGGCGAGGCCGCAAGCGCGCCCGCCACAGCAGCCACACCGACGTCAGCAGGAAGCCCGCCGCCATGACGTCCAGCGTGGCCAGTGAGCCGTGGGCGATGAGGTCGGGGGAGAAGCAGTACAGGGCCAGCGCGGTCAACGCGGCCGCCGCCCCCGCCAGTTCCCGCGCGAAGGCGAACACCACCAGCCCGAACAGCAGCGTCAGCACGATCACCGGCAGGCGCGCGAGCAGCATCAGCCGCCAGGGGTCGTTGCCCGACTCGTACAGCAGATGCCGCCCGACTTCGCCCTGGTCGCCCTCGAAGGACGCGTCGTAGCGCGGATCGGCGAGCGCCACCCCGGCCGCCACGACCAGCTTCCCCAGCGGGGGGTGCTCCGGGTTGAGGCGCAGGCTGTGCTCGTGGAGGTAGACGGCGGCCGTGCCCACGTAGACCGGCTCGTCGATGGTCGGCGTCTGCCGCACGGCCGTCGTCACCATCGCGACCGCCATCTGGGCGAGCAGGACGGTCACCAGGAGCGGCACGAGCCAGGGCCGACGGGCGGGGGGCGGCGACTCATGGGCCGCCGGGCGGGTCTCCAGGAGCTGGCGTGCCATCATCCGCCCACTGTGCATCAGCTCTCGCCGCCGGGTTGGTCACCGCGTCCGTGGAGGGATACGGCACGCGGCCGGTCGGGGTTCAGCTCGGCGAGCGATTTCTCGTCCGACGCGATGATCCGTCCTTCCCGCCGGGGCCGTCACTGCCTCTGCGGGCCTGGGCCGTACGGGTGGACTGCCTCGGCGCATGTGAGAAGCCCCAGACCTTAAGGGCCTGGGGCTGCCTCGTGGAGCGGGAGAACCGGTGGAGCTCAGGCTGCCTCGGTCCCCGCCCCGCGCACGCCCGGGTCGGGTGCCTGGGCATCCGTGAGCTGCGCGGTCTCGTCCTCCCCGAAGTCCGGGGACTGGAAGGGATTGGTCGTGGGAGGGGGCAGTTCTGCGGTGGAGCTGCGGGTCTGCCCTTCCAGCGAGGAGAACAGCGAGGTCAGGTCGATGAGAGGTCTCTCTTTCGGTACAGGCCCCCGAAGAGGCCTGGCGTGCCGTGATGGTGCACGGCGGTCCTAGAGCTTGGTCATCTTGGAGTACGGGCTCAGGATCCGCATTTGCGCGGAGCCGAAATCCACGAGGGCCGCGATTCCGTCCTCGATGCCGATCACCCGGCCGAGGCCGTAGACGTCGTGAGTGACCTGGTCACCCACGGCGAAGTGCTTGGGAGCCGGTGCCACCGGGGCCTTGAAAGGGCTGGTGGGCAGATGACGCTTCGGAGCAGCATGCTTTGTCATTGCTTCCCAGTATGTACCCAGCGCGGCCATCAGTTGTGTTGCAGTTTGGCTCACACGGGGCTCCGGCGGGTTGAAATGTCCGCATATGGGAGGTTCTGGGGCGAAGGTTGGGACGCACGCCACCCCTCCCGCGGGGCGTCTCAAGCGTCCGCGTCCACCCTCGGCATCGCCTCGACCGGAACCACCAGATCCGCCCGCCCGCGGGTCCCCGCCACCAGCTCGGCGTTGCGCTGGTCGGTCCGCAGCACCCAGGCCACCGCTTCCGCGTGGCTCTTGCCGAACTCCTCGTGGCGGGCGATCAGACGGCGCAGCCGTTCGTCCTCGTCCGGCTCGCAGAACCACACAGCGTCCAGCTGCGGACGCACCCGGGCCCAGGCGCCCGTCCCCAGCAGGAGGTAGTTGCCCTCGGTCACCACCAGGCGGGCCGTCGGCGGTACCGGGATCATGCCCGCGACCGGCTGTTCCAGGACCCGTTCGAACCCCGGGGCGTACACCACGTCCTCGTCGGCCTCCTCGCGCAGGCGCCGCAGCAGCGCCGCGTATCCCGCCGCGTCGAAGGTGTCGGGTGCGCCCTTGCGGTCGCGCAGGCCGAGCCGGTCCAGTTCGGCGTCGGCGAGGTGGAAGCCGTCCATGGGGACATGGGCGGCCCACGGGGCCCCGTCGCCGTTCAGTTCCCGTACGAGGTGCTCGGCGAGCGTCGTCTTGCCCGACCCGGGGCTGCCCGCGATGCCGAGGATCACGCGATGGCCACGGGACGTCAGCGAGCGGGCCCGGGCGAGGAGGTCGTCGAATGTCTGCGGCACGCGAGGAGTCTGCCATTCGCGGGTCGCC
The DNA here is from genome assembly GCF_053592195.1 of Streptomyces sp. NPDC002776. Lineage (NCBI taxonomy): Bacteria > Bacillati > Actinomycetota > Actinomycetes > Kitasatosporales > Streptomycetaceae > Streptomyces > Streptomyces sp. NPDC002776. Next base: position 125,750 of record NZ_JBSFVG010000007.1, read on the forward strand.
GGGTGCCGCCCGCCGCCGATGACTCGCGCCCGACGGGGCAGTAGCCATGTGGAGGAGGAAGGAGGCGCGCCATGGGGCGTGAGGGGTGCCCGGGGCCGGGTCGTGAGAGGTGGCCGGGACCGGGCGGCGCACCTGGCCGAACCCAGCGCTGCGCTCCCGCCGCCACAGCGTTAGTTTGTCCCTGTTTTCTCCGTTTCCCTGGCTGCCGGCTCCGGCCCGCCGGGCTGTGGGGTCGTAGCAGCCCTACGACGCGTAGCGGTAAGGGGTGGACGATGGCCCACGGCACCAACGCCCTGCTCGTCGGCAGGGGGCGCCGCGACCCGGCCGCCGTGTCCGGCAGGTCGCGGTGGATGCGCGGCACCGCCCTGCTCGCGGCCGTCTCCGGTGCCTTCACCGCCGCTCAGCTCCTCCTCGTCCCGCCGTCCATGGGCCTGGGCTGGGACGAGGCGGTCTATGTCAGCCAGGTCGGCGACCAGGCCCCGCCCGCCTTCTTCAGCGCCCCCCGCGCCCGCGGCGTCTCCCTCCTCGTGGCCCCGATCGCCTCCTGGTCGTCCTCCACCGGCCTGCTGCGGGTGTATCTCGCCGTGCTCTCCGGCGCCGTCCTCTTCCTCGCCCTGCACGCCTGGCGAGGGCTCTTCCCGGCCCGCGTCCTGGCCGCCGCCGGCGCCCTGTTCGCCTCCCTGTGGGTGACCCTCTTCTACGCCCCCCAGGCCATGCCCAACCTCTGGGTCGCCCTCGGCGCCCTCCTCGCCGTCGGCTGCTTCCTGCGCGCCCGCGCCGCGGACCGCCCCGACCGGCGGGCCCTGTGGGGTGTGGCGGCCGGCGCCGCGCTCATGGCGGTGATGCGCCCGACCGACGCCGTCTGGGTCGCCCTCCCGCTGCTGGCCGCCGCCGCGGCCGTACGGCACTGGCGGCTCGGCCTCGTCACCGCCGCGGGCCTCGTGGCCGGTGCCCTCCCCTGGGTGGCCGAGGCGTACACCTCCTACGGCGGCCTGCGCGAGCGGCTGGCCGAGGCATCCCGGGTCCAGGGCGGCCTGGGCTGGCACTTCGCCGTCGACGACCAGATGCGCGGACTGATCGGCCGTACCCTGTGCCGGCCGTGCACCGGCTCCCTGCCCCACCCGGTGATCACCGTGTGGTGGTTCCTGCTGCCGCTACTCGCCGTCCTCGGGCTGGTGATCGCCGTACGGGCCCGGCGCACCGCACGCACCCTGATCCCGCTCGCCTGCGCCGCCACCGCCGCCCTGCCGTACCTGTTCCTCATCGGGTACGCGGCTCCCCGCTTCCTGCTGCCCGCGTACGCCCTGCTGGCCGTCCCCGTCGCCGACGCCCTGCTGCACCTGGTCACCGCGCCGGGCGGGCGATGGCGGCCGGTCGCCGCGTCCCTGCTCGCCCTCGGCCTCGCCGGGCATCTCGCGGTGCAGTACGTCGTCCTGGACCGCACCGTCGACCGCACCGCCGCCGACCGCCGCGCCTGGGCCAGGACCGCCGACGCGCTGCACGGCCTGGGCGTACGCCCGCCCTGTCTGCTCACCGGGCACGAGGCGATCCCGCTCGCCCACTACGCCGGCTGCTCCTCCGGCGCGATCCGCGGCAACAACGCCAACACCACCACCGCGCAGATCCTGGCCACCGCACGCCGGGAACCGGTCGCCGTCCTCAGCGCGCCCGGCGGACGGCCGCCCGCCTACGCCCGCGGCTGGCAGCTGCACCGGCTCGAGGCGGTGGACGTCCGGATCGCGCCACCGCCGCGCGCGGGCGGCACCGTATGACCCCCGAGCCGCTGCCCGCCGTCCCCACCCGCAGACGGGCCGCCTACGGGCACACCGCGCTCAGCCTCACCGTCCTCGTCGTCGCGATCTGGCTCGCCCGGCGGCACTGGCCGGTCCTGGAGACCGGAGCGGTGCGGCTCGCCGTCGCCGACCAGGGCTGGCTGCTGGTGGCCGGGACCGCCGCGATCGGCACCTGGCTGTGCGCCGCCCTCGCCCAGCAGGGCGCCGTGCCCGAGCGGCTGCCCCCGGGGCGGCTCGTCGCCGCGCAGTTCGCCGCCTCGGCCGCCAACCACGTGCTGCCCGCCGGACTCGGCGCGGGCGCGGTGAACCTGCGCTTCCTCATGCGCTGCGGGCTGGCCGCCGCGCGCGCGGCGACGGGCGTGGCCGTCAAGGGCGCCGCCGGGGTGATCGTCCGGGCCGTCCTGATCGCCTCGCTCGCCGTGGCCTGCCCGGGCGTGCTGCGCGCTCCGGAGGTCTCCCCGGCCGTCCTCGCCGCCGCGGCCGGCGCCCTCGGAGTCGTCGCGCTGCTGGCCGGGCCGCTGCGCCGACGCGGCCGGCGCCTCCTCGGCCCGGCCCTCGCCGACATCAGGGCCGTGCACGCCCGGCCCCAGCGGGCGGCGGCGCTGTGGGGCGGCTCGCTCGCCTTCGCCGTACTGCACTGTGTGGTGCTGATCTCCGTCACCCAGGCCATCGACCTGGACCAGCCGCCGCTGCGGGTGGCGCTGCTCTACCTCGCCGCCAGCAGCGCGGCCGCCCTGCTGCCCACGCCCGGCGGCCTCGGCTCCCTCGACGCGGCCCTCGCCCTCGCCCTCACCGCGGCCGGAGCGCCCGCGGCCGGGGCCGCCTCCGCCGTCCTCGGATACCGGCTGCTGACCATGTGGCTGCCGCTGCTGCCGGGACTGCTGGTGCTCGGGGTGCTGATCCGGCGCAAGGCCCTGTGACCCGCACGGAGTTTCCGGTGCGCGAGGTTCAGGTAGGACACCCGTTGTCGGCGGCGGACTAGGGGGAGACGGATGACGCAGGGCGAGTACGGCGGGGGACTGGGTGCGGAGTTCTTCACCCCGGGCTCGTCCTCCTTCACGGAGTTCCTCGCGGCCCACCGCCCGGAGCTGCTGATCACCCGCCGGGTCCTGCCGGACGGCGTCCGGACCGCCCCCGGCCAGGTGCCGCACGGCACCACCGTGCTGGCCCTCGCCTACCGCGAAGGCGTGCTGATCGCCGGGGACCGACGGGCCACCATGGGCAACCTCATCGCCCAGCGCGACCTGGAGAAGGTGCATCCGGCGGACGATCTCAGCGCCGTCGCCTTCGCCGGGACCGTCGGTCTCGCGCTCGACATGGTCAAGCTCTACCAGGTGGAGCTCGCCCACTTCGAGAAGATCGAGGGCACCCCGATGACCCTCAACGCCAAGGCGCGCCGCCTGGCGGGCATGATCCGCGAGAACCTCGGACAGGCCATGCAGGGACTGGCCGTCGTCCCCCTCCTCACCGGCTACGACCCGTCGAAGCCGGAAGGAGAGCGCGGGCGCATCTTCAGCTTCGACATCGCCGGAGGACTGTACGAGAAGACGGACTTCCACGCCGAGGGGTCCGGGTCCCCTTACGCGCGGGGTGCGTTGAAGAAGCTGTTCCACCGGGGCATGTCCCGCCGCGAGGCATCCCTGGCGGCGCTCCACGCCCTGTACGACGCGGCCGACGACGACTCCGCGACCGGCGGCCCGGACCTCAATCGCCGTATCTACCCCATCGTTTCGGTCATCACGGAGGACGGCTTCGAGCGGCTGGGCGAGTCCGAGACGGAGGAGCTGAGCCGTGCGATGGTCGAGCAGCGCACCAGCCGCCCCGACGGGCCGACCGCCACCGCGTGAGATCAGGCCTCCGGCGTCGGTTCCTTGTGCCATTTGGTCAATTGCCTGACCGGGTCGCCGGTGTACGACCACGGGGTGCGGGTCGCCCGCCGCCCCGCCATCCGCAGCAGCGCGCCGCCCATGTCGGGCAGCCCGGCGAGACAGGCGGCATGGGCGAGGCAGTGCAGGTCGCGCAGTTCACCGGGGGCGACCGCCTGCGAGGTGCGGCGGCCCGTGATCCAGCGTTCCCAGGTGCGCCGTACGTCGCCGATCGCGCCGTCGTGGTCCCAGTGCTGGCCGAGGCCCATGGCGGCACACTGGCCGTGGGCGGCGTCCAGGGCGTGGCGGTACTCCTCGACGCGGGCGTACTGGACCAGGACCGGCAGCGGGCAGCCCGGCGGGGCCGCACCGGCCGCGTCGCGCGCGAAGTCGTACATCAGGCCGTGCGTGCCGTGCCAGCGCGCCGAGTAGTAATGCAGCACTTGAAGGTGCCCCTCCACGCTGTACGGGTCGCGCCGGTGCAACTCGTCCCACCAGCGCGCCAGTTCCCGCCGCCCCACCCCGGACGGGTACAGACGCGCCACCGAGATCAGCGAGATCCACGGCGTGGGATCCTCCGGGTACGCCTCGGCGGCCCGCAGACACGCCCGTACGGCCAGGTCGATGCGGTGCTGGTCGATGGGGACGCCCCGGCCCGCGGCGATGGCCACGGTGAACGCCCGGGCCGTCTCGGTGGCCGCCCGCAGCACCAGCGCGTCGGCGCTGTCCGGCTCGGCCGCCAGCCAGGACTCCATCGCCGAACTGTCCGCGCAGGCCTGCGCCAGCGTGCGCACCCGGTGGCCCCGGGAGAGCCAGTCGGGTCCGGTGGCCCGCAGCAGGTCGCGCAAGCCCTGCCAGCGTCCGATGACGATGTCCTGGCGGGCGGCGGTCAGGGGCGCGTCCCCGCAGGCGGGGTCGAAGTCGAAGGTGAACCGGTATCGCGCCATCGCGGGCCCCTCAGAAGTCGGTGGGCAGGCCCTCGTGGACGCGGTCATGCCCGGGCGGGCGGCCCGCTGCAACGTAGTCGGACGCGATCGTGTGGGAGGCGTCGAGCTTCGCGGGCCGGTAGTAGTCGCTGCCCCGGCGCCAGTACCAGAGCATCGGGACCAGTCCGGCCGCCAGTCCGCCGATGCCGATCGCGATCGCGGCGGGGGACAGTTCGGCGAGGGACTCCAGGAACACCCAGAACATGAACAGTGCGCCGAACAGCGGCCACACCCCGCCGAAGACGAAGTCGGCCGGGGACTTCAGCAGCATCTTGCGGTACGCGACCACCACCGCGATGCCGGTCAGGCCGTAGTAGACGGCGATCTGCAGACCGATCGCCGAGATCGCGTCGGAGAGGATCTCACCGACCGAGCCGAGCGCGTTGGAGGCGACGAACATCGCCAGCGCCACCGCGCCCACCACGACGACGGCCACCCACGGCGTGTTCCACGTGGGGTGCACTTTTCCCAGCGCGGCGGGCATCGTGCGGTCGCGGCCCATCGCGAACAGTGAGCGGGTGACCTGGATGAGCGTGGTCTCCAGGGTGGCGACCGTGGACAGCATCACCGCGACGATCAGCAGCCGCCCGCCCCAGCCCGGCCAGATCTCCTCGCCGAGGACGGCCAGCACATTGGCCTCGTCGGCGCGGATCCGGTCCGAGGAGAGGACGACGTTCACCGCGATCGTGAACACCTCGAACAGCAGGAAGACCACCCCGAGCCCGATCAGGCCGGCGAACCCGGCCGTACGACGGCTGTTGCGGGTCTCCTCGCTGAGGTTGCTGGTGACGTCCCAGCCCCAGTAGTAGAACGCGGCGATCAGCGCGCCCGAGGCGAAACCCGACACGCCGTCGAAGTGGCCGAGGCCGAGCCAGGACCAGTCGAAGGCGCGGGCGTTGCCGGTGTGGAGGACGGCGAGCACCGCGAACAGCGTGAGCAGGGCGAGTTCGACACCGGACATGATGAGCTGCGCGCGGACGGTGAGCCGGGCGCCGCCCAGCACCACCAGCAGCATCAGCAGGAACCAGCCGGCGCCCACCACCGTGGACAGCGCGGTGTTCGCGGCGAGTTCGGCGTCGAACAGGGCGAGCGTCATCGACCCGGCGGGCAGCGAACCGGCCACCATGAAGATGGTCGCCGACACCACCAGCGCCCAGCCGCTGAGAAATCCCAGGAAAGGATGGAGAGTTCGCCCCACCCAGGAGTAACTGGCGCCCGCGTTCACATCGATGCGCCCCAGATAGCTGAAGGCCAGCGCGATGCCGAGCATGGGGATCGCGCAGTACAGCAGCGCGGCCGGACTGGCCGTCCCCACCGCACCGACCAGGACCGCGGTGGTCGCGGCGAGCGAGTACGCCGGAGCGCTGCCCGCGACGGCCATCACCACCGTGTCGAACGTACCGAGGGCCCCTGGCTGGAGTCCTCTGCCCCTGTTGTTGCTCATGGCCTGTGCTGCTTTCCGTCGTGCATGCCGCCGGGACGGCGACGGGCCCGGACGGCGTATGGGGGTGTGGGGGGATGCACCCGCCCCGGCCGGACGAGGACGACCTCGGCCGCGAGACGGCGAAAACCAGCGAGCGGTGGCGCTCGTGCAGCCGCAGAGTCGGCAGACGATCACACCGTGTGCAAGTGATGAGTGATGATAGCCGCCCCCACCGACCGCCCAGGACACGCCTGGTGGTTGGCTCGCGCGGAACGGGAAACGCGTGCTGGAGAGCACTGGAGAGGAACCAGCGCACACGAGGGAATCCAGGAGGTACGCATGGGCACCGACCGCAGCACCCCCGAGCCGATGGCGGACGACGCCTACCAGCCCACCGGAGGCAACGAGGAGCAGGAGGACGCCGCGCCCCTGGACCTGCAGAACGCGGTGGACGAGCGGACCTACGACGACACCCTCGACGAGGGCTACTCGCCGCCGGAGAAGCCCCTCGGCGTCACCGCGCACGGCACCACGGCGGCCGAGCAGCAGGAGGGCGAGAGCCTCGACGACCGGCTCGCCCGGGAGGTGCCCGACGTGTCCCCGCCGGTCGGTGACGGCGTGGGCGACACGCCCGACGGCGAGGGCGAGCCCGTCGACCCCGAGGCGGGCGGCGAACGGGCCGGCCGGCTGGTCGCCCCCGACGAGGGGGCGCACGGCGTCGCCACCAAGGAGGAGGTGGCCTTCGACATGGGCGTGGACGGCGGAGCCGCGGGTGCCGAGGAGGCCGCCATGCACGTCGTCGAGGACGACACCCTGCTGCCGGACGAGGAGGACGGGACCGCCTGACGGGACGGACGGGTCCCGTCAGGCGGGCGGACGGGCGGGTCCCGTCAGGCGGGCGCGGGGCCGGCGCCCCGCGGCTACTCGCCCATCTGGTCGACCTGCCGGAGCCGGTTGGTCGCGTCGAGGGCGGCCACCTTGTAGGACTCGGCGAGCGTCGGGTAGTTGAACACCGCGTCGACCAGGTAGTCGACGGTGCCGCCGCAGCCCATCACCGACTGTCCGATGTGGATCAGCTCGGTCGCCCCGGAGCCGAAGCAGTGCACGCCGAGCAGCGTGCGGTCCTCGGGTGAGACCAGCAGCTTCAGCATGCCGTGCGAGTCGCCGATGATCTGCCCGCGGGCCAGCTCGCGGTAGCGGGAGATGCCCACCTCGAACGGCACCCGGTCCTCGGTGAGCCGGTCCTCGGTACGGCCCACGAAGCTGATCTCCGGGATGGTGTAGATGCCGATCGGCTGCAGGTGGTGCATCCGGCCGACCGGCTCACCGAAGGCGTGGTACGCGGCGCTGCGGCCCTGCTCCATCGAGGTCGCCGCGAGGGCCGGGAAGCCGATCACGTCGCCGACGGCGTAGATGTGCGGCACCTCGGTGCGGTAGTGCTCGTCGACCGTGATCCGGCCGCGCGGATCGGCCGAGAGGCCGGCCTTGTCGAGGTCGAGTTCGTCGGTGAGGCCCTGCCGGCCCGCGGAGTACATCACCGCGTCGGCGGGGATCTTCTTGCCGCTCTCCAGGACGGTGAGCGTGCCGCGGGGATGCCGTTCCACCGCGGCGACCGTCTCCCCGAACCGGAACGTCACCGCCAGGTCCCGCAGGTGGTACTTGAGCGACTCCACGATCTCGACGTCGCACATGTCGAGCATCCCGGCACGCTTCTCCACCACGGTGATCTTGCTGCCGAGGGCGGCGAACATGGAGGCGTACTCCATGCCGATGACCCCCGCGCCGACGATCACCATCGACCGTGGCACCCGTTCCAGGGCGAGGACGTTGTCCGAGTCCATGATCGTGCGCCCGTCGAACTCGACGCTGGCGGGCCGGGCGGGCCGGGTGCCGGTGGCGATCACGATGTGCTCGGCGCTGAGCATGCGTTCCTGCCCGGTCACCTCGCGCAGGGCGACGGTGTGATCGTCGACGAACCGGCCCGTGCCGGCGAACAGGGCGACCTGGTTGCGGGAGAGCTGGCTGCGGATGACGTCGACCTCGCGGCCCACCACGTGCTGGGTGCGCGAGATCAGGTCGGAGACGGTGATGTCCTCCTTCAGGCGGTAACTCTGGCCGTACAGATCGCGCTGGGTGAGACCGGTGAGGTACAGCACCGCCTCGCGCAAGGTCTTGGAGGGGATGGTGCCGGTGTGGATGGAGACCCCGCCGACCATGTCGGGGCGGTCGATGACGGCCACCCGGCGGCCCAGCTTGGCCGCGGCGATGGCGGCCTTCTGGCCGCCCGGACCGGATCCGAGGACGAGCATGTCGAAGTCGGGCACCCTTGGGAGTCTGGCAGCCGCAAGACCGTTTCCGAAAGGGCGGACGGCGAACACGCCCCCGGAGCAGGGAGGTTGGCCGCGCGCCCGGCCCCGGCGAGTCAGGGCGCTCCGGCGGCGGGACAATAGCCCCTTGGATGCCCGACTCGGCACCGCGAGCCCGCCCGCCCTGCCGGGCCCGACGAGGCGACCGGGACGGCCGGGGGTGCGGGGTGCCGCTGCGGCTGCTGCCGGCCGGGGCCGGAGTCGGTGCCGTCGAGGCGGTGTTCACCGGCGTCGAGCAGGACTATCAGCGGGCCCTGCCCCTGGACGAGACCGAGGTGCCGGTCGCGCTCACCATGAACGGTGCCCCGCTACCCCCCGCAGCACGGGCGGCCCCTGCGCCTGGTCGTCCCCGGCTGGTACGGCATGGCACACGTGAAGTGGCTGCGGGAGATCCGGGTCGCCGACGCCCCGTTCACCGGGTTCCAGCGGAGCGTGGTCCGGCCGGGGCCCGTCACGCTGGAGGGGCGGGCCTGGGCCGGCTGGCGGCCGGTATGCGGGTCGAGGTCGTCGCGGACGGCGGGCGCGGCCCGCAGGAGGCCGGACCGGAGGCCGACGGAGGGCGTGGCGGCGCCGGCGGTGCGCCGGTACCGCGACGCCGGGCGAGTACGTCCTCGGCGTGCGGGACACCGACGCCGAGGGGCGCACCCAGCTGCTGCGGCAGCCGTGGAACCGTGGCGGGTTCGCGGGCCCGGGTGGTGTGCCCGGACCCGGCAGGCTTTTCCGAGGCCTGTGTCCGCTCAGGGGAGGATCTTGTCGAGGGCCGCGGGTCCTTCCGCCGCCAGCTTCCGCTTGGCCCATTCCAGATTGTGCGGGGTGATGTCCTTGCCCGAGGCAAGGACCAGGTCCTCCGGCGACACTTCGGTGCCGGTGCGGGTGTGGAGCAGGGCGTCCGGGGTGGTGCGGTCCTCGGACGGCCCGGACGCGGGCTGTGACGTCGGCATGATCTGCTCCTCGGGTCCGGATCACTCGGTGCGGTTCCCGGCGCTCGCGCGCAAGGGGTCCGCTATCACCATTCAACGCCTTGGCGCGCCGTGCATCCGGAAGGAGCCGTCGCCCGGGACGGGACGCGGTGATCGGACCGGCGTGCTATGCGGGTAGAGCGGGGTCCCGGGCGCACGGCGGGCGTCAGCCGGGACCTGTACCGAAGGCCGCTCAAGGAGGTAGGGTCGCGATCTTCGGCGGGCGGAAGCCACCGGAGTCCCCCTGAGGCTGCCGCCGACCATGACCCTCGACGACACACGGCTCCGACTCGACCGAGCCCTGGACGACCTCACCCACACCTTCCGCGGCATGACGGCCCGGAGCGACGAGACGCAGTGCATCTGCCACTGGGGCAGCGACGACGAACTCGCCCTCCTGAAGATCCCCGGCAGGGAACTCGACCCGGACCTGCTGCGCCGCACCTGGGACGCCCCCGACTTCAGTGACCACGGCGCGGTCCTGCGCCGCATCCTGCCGCAGTTCGCCAGGGAGCTGGTCGCCGGCCGGATCGAGCCGATGTTCGGCATGTACGAGGTCGGCCGCTCCTTCGCCCGCGGTGACTGGCAGCAGTGGCCCGCCCGACAGAGCGCGGCCGTGCGGGAGTTCCTGCACGCCTGGTGGGCCCAGGGCCTGACGGACCCGGATCCCGCGGTGCCCGTGCACCAGCTCCTCGCCCTGTGCGCGGAGGCATCCGGCACGCTCACCCCGTGGCTCGACGCCTGGGAGGCACTCGGCCACCCGGTCGCCGACCGGCACTTGGCCGTGGCGGTGGAGCGGTGGGAGTACGCCCTGCTGGGGGACGAGCTGCCCTGGCAGAGCTGGGACGACGAGGACGCACTGCGCGCCGAACTCACCGCCTGGCTGGTGCGATACGCCCCCGACCGGCTGCGCACTCTGGACGGCACCGACGAACTCCTGCACCGCGTAAGGCTGCTGGGGCTCACCGGTCCCGCTCGCTGGGAGGACCCGCACTATCCCGTCCGGGCCTACTGAGAAGTCAGGGGGTCTACTGAGAGGCCAGAACCGTCTCCCACGTGTCCACCGCGTAGTGCACCGTCATCCCGTGGCGGGCGTACAGGCCGGGCGCCCCCGTGGTGTTGCCGGTGTCCACTCCGAGACCCACCGTGTCCCGGCCGCGCGCGGCGAACGCGGCGAACGCGTGGCGCAGGAGCAGGCCGCCTAGGCCACGGGCGCGGGCCTCACGCAGGACGCCGATGCCGCGGATCCACCCCATGGCCTCGCGGTCGTCGCGGGCCAGCAGGAAACCGGCATCCCCGTGCTCCTCGGTGCTCGCGATCCACACCAGGGACCAGTCGAGCCCCTCGGCGTCCACGTCGTGCAGCCACTGCTCGTAGGCGCGGGGGTGGAAGTCGAAGTGCTCGGCGAAGGTGGCCTGGTAGAGGGCGTGGACGCGCCTGCGGTCCGCCTCGTCGGCGCAGGCCCGCAGCCGTACTCCGGGCGGCGGCTGCGGGGTGCGGTCCTCGGCGGGATCCACCGGGCGGCGCAGCACGTGATGGCGCCGTACGACGGACCAGCCGCGCTTCTCGATCAGCGCGGTGTCCAGGGTGGGCTCGATGTTGAGGTGGAGGTGGACCACGGCCCGCTCCGCGCCGTTCTCCCGGGCCTTGGCCGACGCCCTGGCCTCCATCGCCTCGAACAGCCGCTGCCCGGCCTCCTGGTGGTCGGGCAGCACATAGTGGTCGATGTCGATGCGGTCGCCGCCCGACTCGTCCCACAGCAGCCCGTAGGCCACCAACCGGCCCTCGTGGAAGGCCAGCCAGGAGTTCCGCGGGAGATCGGCCTCGGGATGCCGTAGATCCGCCTCGACGGTGTGCTGGTCGGTCTCGGGGCGGCCGATCTCGATCAGGTCGACCTGGTTCAGCAGCTCGGTGATGGCGGGCACGTCGGTGAGGCCGGCCGGTCGTACGACATAGGGCATGCGGAAAGGGTCGGGGGCGAGTCGGGCCACCGCAACGGGGTTTCCCGGTCAGGCGTCCTCGACCGAGGCGCTGACCGGCGTACCCGCCTCGATGGTGCGGCTGACCGTGCAGAGCCGGTCGTGGGAGGTCTTCACCGCCCGGGGGAGGATCGCGCGGGCGCGGTCGCCGCCCTCGCCGGCGGGGAAGGCGACGGAGAAGGTGACCTCCAGGTCGGTCAGCCGGTTGCCCTGGTCGTCGCTGACCTTGTGGCCGGTCACCGTGACCGTGAACCGGTCGGGCTCCGCGTGCCGGGTGGTGGCGACGTCGACGTCGGCCATGGTGCAGCCGCCGATCGCGGCGAGCAGCAGCTCCACCGGGGTGAAGCCGGCGCCCTCGGTGCCGAACTCGACGGTGCCGCCACGGGCGTTGACGGCGGTGAAGTGGCCGGTGGCGGTCCGCTCGACGGTGACGGAGCGCAGGGAGGTGTCGGTCATGCCGCAGACCCTAATCGCGCCCGGTCCCCGAAATGGTGTGGACGCACCCGCGGAAGACCTCTACGGTGTGATCATCACGCCTTGAGACGACGGAAGGAGGCGAGTGCCGTGCAGTTCACCTACTCCAGCGCTCCCCTCACCGCTGTCCCGGCGTGCTTCGTGTGATCCGACCGGGAGCGCTCTTCGCAGCCTGTTTCCCGGAGGAATCCCCATGACCGATCTGGTCATCCGTACGCTCGACGAGAGCGACGCCCACCTTTTCGACGCCCTGCCCGACCCGCTGGGCGCGGGCGAGGCACACCGCACCACCGTGCACCGGCCCGACTGGAAGCGGGTGGCCCTGCGCGACGGCCGGGTCGTCGCGCGCGGCGCCTGGTGGGGCGGCCCCGACGACGCGGAGCCGATGCTCGTCAACTGGTTCGACGTGGCCGACGGGGAGGAGGAGGCGGGAGCCGAACTCCTGCGCTCCGCCCCGTGGCAGGTCGAGCTGGAGTTCAACCTGCCGGCCGGCTGGCGGGAGAACCCGGCCGTGCGCCCCGCCGCCGACACCGCGTTCGCCGCCGCCCGCGCGGCCGACTACGACCTCCTGGTCGAGCGGTACCTGTACCGGTGGACGCCGGAGTGCGGGCTGCCCGATCGGCCCGGACGGCTCGTCTTCACCCCCGAGCCCGACGACGCCGTGTTCTTCGACGCGCTGCGCCGCATCCATTCGGTCACGCTGGACGCCCATGCCCTCAAGGCGATCAAGGAGGGCGGCCTCGATCAAGCCGCCCAGGAGGAACTGGACTTCTTCCGCTGGTGCCCCTCGCCGCGCGAGTGGTGGCAGGTCGCGCGTACTCCGGAGGGCGAGCCCGTGGGCATCCACATCCCGGCCCGCAACCAGACCTCGCCCGTCATCGGCTTCATCGGCGTCCTGCCGGAACACCGCGGCCACGGCTACGCCTACGACCTGCTCGTGGAGTGCACGCACTTCCTGGTCGAGCAGGGCGCCGAGTTCGTCAGCGGCGCCACCGACCAGGGGAACTTCCCGATGGCCGCGAACTTCACCAAGGCCGGCCACCCGGTGGTGCGGGAGCGGATCGACTTCCACCTCCCTGGCGCGACGACCTGAGAGGGCTGACTGTCAGTGCCGGATGACATGCTGATCCGGCACTGACAGTGACGGCGTACGGAGGCACGGTGGGATTCGACGGCACGGTGTGGCACATCCGCAGCGGTGACGAACCGGTCGGGGAGATCGCGATCGACGACGCCGACTTCCCCTGGCTGTCGGGCCGCTTCACCCCGGGTCCCGGCTATGCCTCCGTGCGCGACCTCTTCGCCCGCGAACTCGCCCTGGTGGCGCGGGTCGACGAGGAGGTGGAGGAGTGGGAGGCCGCCTACGACGAGATCCGCAGACGCGTCTCCCTCTCCTCGCCGGACGGACCCGTGGCCGAGTTCCTGCTGCACATCGAGGGGGACCGGGCCTGGTTCCGGTGGAGCGACGAGCCGCTCGAGGAGTGAGGGGCCGGTCTCAGCCGCCGTCGTTCAGCAGGGCGTCGGCCTCGGTGAGGATCTCGGTCACGCGCAGGCCGAACGCCGCGTCGCACGGGTGCGGGTGCCCGGTGCGGGCGGCGGCGAGCAGGGCGTCGGTCGCCCGGACGAAGGCCGACACCACCCCCTGCGTGCTCGCCGGAAGACGGGTCACCCCGGCCTCGCCGCGCAGTTCCACGGCGGCCCCGGAGGCCGCCGACGGCGCGGTCAGGCTCAGCGTCAGCGTGCTCGACGCGCCCCCGGCGTGACCGAGGACCAGATGCGCGGTGTCACCGGGACCGTGCGCGGCCGCCGCCACCTGCCGCACGTCGCCCAGCACCGGCAGCAGCACGGACAGGGCATGCGGGCCTACGTCCCACAGGGCGCCCTTCTCCCGCCGCCACGGCGAGTTCGCGAACGGGCTGTCGCCGCCGCTGAACACCGCGCCCAGCCACTGCGCGTGCGCCGTGAACCAGCCCTGCGCCGCGCCCTGCTGGGTGATCCACTCCTCGGTCTCCGGCTGGAACCGGGTGGTGAAGAACACCACCGACGCGACCCCGGCCGCCTCGGCCGCCTCGACCACCGCCCGCCCCTGCTCCACCGACGTCGCCAGCGGCTTGTCCAGCAGCAGATGACACCCCGCCCGCGCGGCCCGCACCGCCAGCTCCGCCTGCACGGCCGGCGGCAGGGCGACGGCGACCGCGTCCACGTCGGCGAGGAGCGCGTCGACGTCGTCGTAGGCCCGGATGTCATGGCGGGCGGCGAGATCCTTCGCCGCGTCCGGGCGGCGGCCCCACACCCCGACGAAGTCCACCTCCGTGTGCTCGCCGAGCGCCGGGGCGTGGGCCAGCTGCGCCCACGGGCCGGTGCCGAGCAGTCCGATGCGCATACCGTCGCCTCTCCACGCTGCCGTCACGGTTGACGATCGAGCGTGTCACACCGACCCGGGCCCCGAGCAACCCGGCCCGCGCCCGGCACGGCCGGAACCGTGCGCACGAGACCGGTGAACTTGCCGGTCCCCGGCGCCGGGCCGGGCGCCCACAGTGGCACCGCCAGCCCAACGGCGGTCCCTGGCTACTCCCCAGCCAGCCGTCCGCCACGACAGAGAGGACCACCCCTCGTGCAGGTCCACCCCCACGTCCAGCCCCGCAGGACCGGAAGACTCGCCGCGGCCGCCACGGCACTCGCCGCGGTTCTCTCACTCGGCACCCTCGCCGGACCCGGCGCCCACGCGGCGGACAACCCCTACGAGCGCGGCCCCGCGCCGACCAACGCCAGCATCGAGGCGTCGCGCGGCTCGTACTCCGTCTCCCAGACGTCCGTCTCCTCCCTCAGCGTCACCGGGTTCGGCGGCGGCACGATCTACTACCCGACGAGCACCAGCGACGGCACCTTCGGCGCCGTGGCGATCTCACCCGGCTTCACCGCCTACGAGTCCTCGATCGCCTGGCTGGGCCCGCGCCTGGCCTCGCAGGGCTTCGTGGTGTTCACCATCGACACCAACTCCACCGTCGACCAGCCCGACTCCCGGGGCCGCCAGCTCCTCGCCGCGCTCGACTACCTGACGCAGCGCAGCTCGGTGCGTGCTCGCGTCGACAGCACCCGGCTCGGCGTCATGGGCCACTCCATGGGCGGCGGCGGCAGCCTGGAGGCCGCCAAGACCCGTCCCTCGCTGCAGGCGGCGATCCCGCTGACGCCGTGGAACACCGACAAGACCTGGCCCGAGCTGACCACACCCACGCTCATCGTCGGTGCCGACGGCGACACGGTCGCCTCGGTCTCCAGCCACGCCGAGCCGTTCTACAACAGCCTGTCGTCCGGCCTGGACCGCGCCTACCTCGAGCTGAACAACGCCTCCCACTTCACGCCCAACTCGTCGAACACGACGATCGCGAAGTACAGCATTTCCTGGCTCAAGCGGTTCATCGACAACGACACCCGCTACGAGCAGTTCCTCTGCCCGCTGCCGCGGCCGAGCCTGACCATCGAGGAGTACCGGGGCAACTGCCCGCACACCGGATGACCTTGTGCCCCCGCACGGCCGCCGCCCGGAAACTCTGGGCGGCGGCACAGTCCGTTCACCGCTCGTATCGCACCGAACCGCAGGTCACACCGCCGATCCGGGCGGGAAGCGGAATCTGCGGACGGCTTCCGTCCGGCGTTACGCGCAAGTAACCTCCCGTGAATGAGCGGTGACAGGAGCGTGCGGGCGACACAGCGCGGACGAGCCGAACTCGCCCGTGGAAGGGCGCAGTTGGCCGATGGGCCCGTTGATGACGCCCGGGAGACCCTGCTGGTGGCCGCGTCCTTGCTGACGGCCGAGGAGCCGGAGCAGGCGGAGGCCGCGCGGCTGGCCGCCGTGGACGCGGCCTGGGCGGGCGGCGACGTGGCCGCCTGTCTGAAGGTCCTGGAGGAGCCGGCCGAGGCCGGCTCGGTCCTCGGGGACTACCGCGCCGGGATGCGGGCCCTGCTGGAGCTGCGCCCCGACCTGGCGGTGGGACCGCTGCGGCGCGTGATCGACCGCGCGGACGACCGGCCCGAGCACCAGCTGCGCTCCGCGACGGCCGCCCTGCTGCTCGGGGACGTCGTCGCCGCCCGCCGGGCCGGCGCCCGTGCCCTCGCCGTGGCCCGGGACTCCCCGTCCCTCCAGGCCCGGGCCCTGGAATACCTCGCCTACGCCGAACTGCGCGCCGGACGGCACGCCCAGGCGCGCGCCCACGCGGAGGAAGGGGTGCGGACCGCGTACGGGGCCGGGCGGCGCAACACCGCCGCGAACCACCAGGCCATGCTGGCGCTGGCCGCGTCGATCGTCGGGGAGACGGCCACCGTCGCGGGCCATGCCACGGCCGCGCTGGCCACCGCCCGCCGGCACGGCCTCGCCCAGGCGGCGACGCTGGCGGAGTGGGCGGTGGCCCGCAACGACCTGGGATGCGGCCGTCCCCTCGACGCCGCCGACCGGCTCGGGCCGCTGGTGCTGCCCGGTCTACGGCGCGGCCATTTCGCCGTCTGGATGCTCGCCGTGCCCTGTTTCGTGGAGGCGGCGGTGCTGGCCGGGCGGCCGGAGGACGCGCGGGCGGTCGTAGCGGATTTCGCCGCGTGGGCCGCGCTGGGAGCCGATCCGCACGCGCCCGCCCAGCTCGCCCGCTGCCGTGCGCTGCTGGCGCCCGGGGACGAGGCCGACGAGCTGTATCTGCGGGCGCTGGCCCTGCACGACGGCACCGGCGGCGACTTCGAGCGGGCCAGGACCGAGCTGCTGCACGGCCGATGGCTGCGGCGCCGGCGGCGGCTGCGGGAGGCGCGGCTGCGGCTCGGGGGAGCGCTGGTGGGGTTCGAGCGGTGCGGGGCGCGGGCCTGGGCGGAGCAGACGCGCGGGGAGCTGCGGGCCAACGGGGCCGCCGCCTGCGAGGGGGCGGGCGGCGGGCTGGCGCGGCTGACGCCGCAGCAGCTGCGGATCGCCCGCCATGTCGCCGAGGGCGCCACCAACCGGGAGGTCGCGCTCCGCCTCGCGGTCAGCACCCGCACGGTCGACTACCACCTGCGCAACGTCTTCGCCACGCTCGGCGTGCGGTCCCGGATGGAGCTCGCCCGCATGATCGATCAAGAGGCCGGTGAGGGCCGACGTGCGGATCTGTGAGAGGTGGGCGGAAAAAGAGACGTGCACAACCCTAGGGACCGACCGGACGGTATGTCATCCTTCACGGCAGGACGAGTCGGGCGGCCGCCGCCGCCGTACGGGCGACGCGGGCGACCGGACACCGCAGAGTCTCCCGGCACGGGCGCACCGCCGGGAGTCCGAGGTTTGTGGGAGGACCGCGATGCATCCTGCCGTACGGACACGCGCGATGATCAGGACCGGCCCGGTGCCTGTTCCGCAGCCGCGGACCGGGCGGCGCGGCCGGTCATTGATCGACGCCGACGCGTTGCGTGTCCTGCACCGGGCCGCGCGCAGCCTGCTCGACGACCTGCCGGACCTCACCGAGCACCTGGTGGGTCTGATCCAGGAGCAGGAGACCGCCTACCGGACCGCGCTGGAGTGCGACTACGCGGGCACCTGGCAGGAGGTGCACCGCTCGCTGCGGCACAGTGTGCTGTCGCTGCTCGACCCGCGCGGCAACCGGGACGCGGCACGTCGCTGCTCGTGGAAGATCGGCGTGCGGCGGGCCGAGCAGGGCGTGCCGCTGGACGCCCTGCTGCACGCGTTCCGGCTGGGCGGGTCCCTGGTGTGGCAGCGGCTGGTGGAGGAGACCTCCCGCACGGCACCCGAGGACGTACGGCTGCTCGTCCATGTCGCGACCGACATGTGGAACTTCGTCGACGAGCACTGCACCCTCGTCGCGGACGCCTACCGGCAGGCCGAGCGGCAACTGGCCTGGCGGCGCGAGAACCGGGTACGGCTGCTCGCGGCCGCCCTCCTCGACGGCACCAGCCGCATCGCCGATCTGCCCGAGACCGCCGAGGGCCTGGGCCTGCCGGAACACGGCCGGTACGTCGTCGTCGCGGTCGCCGGCGGACGGGCCCCGGGACCCTCGGGCACCCGCGCCGCCGCCGTCCCGCCGAGCACGCGCGTGCACTGGCACACAGGAGTGGAAGTGGACTACGGCATCGTCCTGGTCGGCGACGAGGATCCGGAGGGCGGCGACGACCCGCTGGAGGGCCTGGAGCTGGCCCCGGGCAGCAAGGCCGGCGTCGGCAGCGTGGTCACCGGCCTGGCCGCCGTGGGTGACGCCCGGCGCCTCGCGGATCTCGCGCTGAGCATCTGCCCGCAGCAGGGCGGCACGATCCGGCTGACGGAACACCTTCCCGAGGCCCTGGTCGTCTCCTGCCCCGAACTCGGCGCGACCCTCGCCGACCAGGTCCTCGGCCCGGTGCTGCGCCTGGAGCCCGCCGACCGGGACGTCCTGCTGGACACCCTGGCCGCCTGGCTGGCCTGCGACGGCTCCGCCCAGCGTGCCGGCGAACGCCTCTACTGCCACCGCAACACCGTCCTCAACCGCCTGCGCCGATGCGAACAACTCACGGGCCGCTCCCTGGCCCGCCCCCTGGACGTGGTGGAAATAAGCCTCGCCCTGACAGCCCGCCGCCTGCTGCGCTGAAGGGGGTACGGCTCAGCGGCTGAGGGCGGCGGGTTCGGCGGGTTTGGTGGGTCCGGCGGGTTGGTGGGTTCGGCAGGTCGGGCAGGTCCGGTGGGTCGGCGGGCTCGGCAGGCCCGGCGGTTCCGGCAGGTCCGGCAGCCGAAGCTGACGTCCGCGCGGGCCGGGCATGTCCAGCAGGTGAAGGAGACGTCCGCTCCGGCTGGTGAGCCGGGCGGCCGGGGAGCGGACCGCTGCTCGGGCCGGGTATGTCCGGCGGCCGGGGGCAGGACTCTGCTCCGTCCTGGGCCGAGCGGCCGGGAAGCAGCCTCTGCCCCAGCCCGGTAAGTCTGCAGCCGGGGAGCAGTCCTCTGTTCCGACCCGGTGGGTGGGGCGGGCGGGGAGTGGTCCGCTGCTCCGGCCTGGTGAGTCCGGCGCCGGGAATCGGACCTCTGCGCCAGGCCGGTATGGCGGACAGCTGGGGAGCAGTCCCCAACCTGGTAAGTCCGGCAGCCCGGGGGCAGGCCTCTGCTCCGGGCCGATAGGTCCGGTAGGCAGGGAGCGGACCTCTGTTCCGGCCTGGTGGGTGGGGCGGGCCGGGGAGTGGTTCGCTGCTCCGGCCCAGTAAACCCGGTGGCCGGGGAGCAGTCCTCTGTTCCGGCCTGGCGGGTCGGGCGGCTGGGGTGCGGACCGCTGCTCCGACCCGGTGAGTCCGGCGCCGGAGAGCAGGGCCATTGCCCGGCCCCGGCCCCGGAAATCTGCAGTCGAAGGAAGGAGGCGTCTGTTCTCGGCCCGGAACGGCGGGGAACTGGGGAGCAGCCCCCAGCCCGGTAAGTCCGCAGCCCGGGGCAGGCTCTGCTTCGGCCCGGTATGACGGGCAGCCGGAGAGCAACCCCCAGCCCGGTATGTGCGGCAGCCCGGGAGCCGGCCTCTGATCCGGCCCGGTATGTCCGCAGGCAGGAAGCGGCACTTTGTTCCGGTCGGGTATGTCCGGCGCCGGAAGCGGACCTCTGCTCCGGCCCGGTACGGCGGGCAGCCGGGGAGCAGTCCCCAGCCCGGTAAGTCCGGCAGCCCGGGGCAGGCCTCTGCCCCGGCGCGGTAAGACCGCCAGCCGGAGCAGACCTCTGCCCTGGCCCAGGAAACCCGGCAGCCGAAGCAGACGCCTGTTCTCGGCCCGTCGGCCGAAGCCGTCCCCGCGCCCCGTTCCCGCCTGCCGGAACAGGCCCCGGCCCGGCCGGTGTCCGTACGCGCCGCCCTTGCGCGGTCACTGGCACCGGACGTTGCCGCCCTTGCGCGGTCACTGGCACCGGACGTTGCCGCCCTTCCGCGGCCACCCGCTCCGGCCCCCGGTCCCCTCCGCGCCGCTTCATCCGTTCTCACCGGCCCTGCCTACCCGGCCCCCCGCCCCGGAACCCCCACCGCCTTCTCCCTGGGCACCCGCACAAGCCCTGACCGCCCCGGTTGGGACCGCGCAGCGAGCACGCCGGAAGACCTGTTCCGCGCGCCCGCGCCCGTGCTGTCGTGAGCTCCCCTTCCCCGAAAGCCCCGTGCCCGTTCCGGCACGGATCCGAGGAGCCGTGATGCCCGAAGCACCACCGGACGAGGAGCCGGCCCTGCACGTCGAAGCACTCGACGTGACCTACGGCCGTGCCCTGTCCGCCCTTCGTTCCGTGTCGCTGACCGTCCCGCACGGCGGCGTCGTCGCCCTGCTCGGCGCCAACGGCGCGGGCAAGACGACCCTGTTGCGGGCGGTGTCGGGCACCCTGCGCCTGCACCGCGGCGCGGTCACCGCCGGCCGCATCCGCTACGGCGCCACGGAACTCGACGGCCGCGACCCGGTCGCCGCGGTGCGCGCCGGCGTCGTACAGGTCCCGGAGGGCAGGCGGGTGTTCGCCGGGCTCACGGTCGACGAGAACCTCCGCACCGGCGGCCTCGGCCTCGGCCGCCGCAGCCCCGCCCTGGTGCGCGAGTCCCGGGACCGGGTGTTCACCCTGTTCCCGCGGCTCGCCGAACGCACCCAGCAGGCCGCCGGGCTCCTCTCCGGCGGCGAGCAGCAGATGCTCGCCATCGGCCGCGCTCTCATGGCCGCCCCGCGCCTGCTCCTGCTCGACGAGCCGTCCCTGGGTCTCGCCCCGCAGATGGTGGCCCGGATCGCGGACGTGGTGAAGGAGATCAACACCCAGGGCACCGCCGTGCTCCTGGTCGAACAGAACGCCGGTATGGCCCTCTCCCTCGCGGACAGCGCCTACGTCCTGGAGGTCGGCGAGATCCGGCTGTCCGGGCCGGCCGACGAACTCGCCCGCACCGACGCCGTACGCCGTCTGTACCTGGGCGAGACCGCCGACGGTCAGGGGGCCGCGTGAACGACCGCACCACCGCACCGCCCGTGCTCGCCGTACGGGACGTCACCGTCCGGTTCGCCGGACTCACCGCCCTGGACGACGTGTCCTTCACGGTCGCCCCGGGAACCGTGCACGCCATCATCGGGCCCAACGGCGCCGGCAAGTCCACCTGCTTCAACGTGCTCTCGGGCCTGTACCGCCCCGCCTCCGGCACCGTCAGCCTCGGCGACACCGAACTGACCCGCCTCGCCCCGCACCGCATCGCCGCCCTGGGCGTGGCCCGCACCTTCCAGAACATCGTCACCACCGAAGGCACCGTCGCCGACAACCTGATGCTCGGCCGGCACATCCTGTCCCGCGCGGGCTTCACCGCCAGCGCGCTGCGCCTGCCCAGTGCCGTGCGCGAACAGCGCGAGCACCTGGCCAAGGCCCGTGAGATCGCCGAACTCACCGGCCTCGGACCGCACTTCGACTCCTCGGTCGCGCTGCTGTCCTACGGCGACCGCAAACGCGTGGAGTTCGCCCGCGCCCTCTGTCTGGAGCCCAGTGTGCTGCTGCTCGACGAGCCCGTGGCCGGCATGAACGCCGCCGAACGGGCCCGTACCGCCGAGACGATCCGCGCCGTGCGCGCCGAACTCGGCCTGTCCGTGGTGCTCGTGGAGCACGACATGGGGCTGGTGATGCGGCTCGCCGACGAGGTCACCGTCCTCGACTTCGGCCGCGTCATCGCCCACGGCACCCCCGACGAGGTCCGCCGTGACCCCGAGGTGCTGCGCGCCTACCTCGGCACCGAGGCCACCGAGTCCACCGAGTCCACCGGGGAGGACGCGGCATGACCGGCTTCCTCGACAACGTCCTCAACGGCCTCGCCCTGGGCTCCGTCTACGCCCTGGTCGCGCTCGGCTTCGTCATCATCTTCAAGGCCTCCGGCGTCATCAACTTCGCCCACGGCTCCCTGCTCCTGCTCGGCGGCTACCTCACCGCCGTACTCCACGACGACCTCGGCTTCGCCGGCGCCCTCGCGGTCGCCGTGCTGGTCACGGCGGGCGTGGCCGGGCTCATGGACCGGTTCCTGCTGCAGGCGGGCGGGCAGGACGCACACACGGCCCATGTGCAGACGATCGTGACCATCGGCGTCGACATCGTCATCCTCACCGACCTGTCCCGCCGCATCGGCGGCGACCTGCTCTCCCTCGGCGACCCCTGGGGTGACTCGGTCAGCGGCCTCGGCCCCATCACGGTGGCCGACAGCAGGCTCGCCGCGATCGTGGTGTCCAGCGTCGTCATCGGCGGCGTCTTCGCGCTCTTCCGGTACACCAACTGGGGCCTGGCGCTGCGGGCTTCGGCGGAGGACATGGAGGCGGCGGCGCTGATGGGCGTACGGCTGGTGCGGATGCGCACCCTCGCCTGGTGTCTGGCGGGCGGACTCGCCGCGCTGGCCGCGGTGTTCCTCGCCGCGTTCCCGGCCCCCGGCCTGGAGCGCACGACCGGACAGATCGCCCTGAAGGCCTTCCCGGCCGCCATCCTCGGCGGTATGGCCTCGCCGCCCGGCGCCCTCGCCGGCAGCATGCTGATCGGCCTGACCGAGGCGCTGGTCGCCGGTTACCAGTCCGATCTGCACGTCCTCGGCGAAGGGTTCGGCGATGTCGCGCCGTACGCCGTGATGGTCCTCGTCCTTCTGGTGCGGCCCAACGGGCTGTTCGGCGCGAAGGGAGCGGCCCGTGTCTGAACTGCTGCGCCGCTACCGCGTCTGGACCGTCCTGCTGGTCGTCCTGCTGTGTGTGCTGCCCTTCTACCTGGACGCCTTCTGGCTGCGCATCGGTCTGTTCTCCATGGCCGCCGCCGTCGGCGCCGTCGGCCTCGGGCTGCTGGCCGGCACCGCGGGCCAGCTCTCCCTCGGCCACGCCTTCTTCCTCGCCGTCGGCGCCTACGGCTACGTCTGGCTGGCCGGCGAGCCTGGTCCCGGGCTGCCGCCCGCAGTCGCCGTCGTCCTCGCGGTGCTGCTCGCCGGAGCCGCGGGCGGTCTGTTCAGCCCCGTGGCGGGCCGGGTGCGCGGCATCTACCTGGGCGTGGCCACCCTCGCCCTGGTCTTCCTCGGCCACCATGTGCTGCTCACCGCGGACTCGGTCACCGGCGGCTTCAACGGCCGCTCGGTGCCCCCGCTGGAGATCGGCGGCTTCTCCTTCACCGGCTCCGACCCCGACCTGACGGTGATGGGCATCCCGTTCGGCGCCGAGGAACGGCTGTGGTACCTGGGGCTCGCGCTGTTCACGCTCACCTGGTTCACCGCCCGCGGCCTGCGCCTGGGGCGCCCCGGCCGGGCCCTGGTGGCGCTGCGCGACAGCGAGACCGCGGCCGCGGTGATGGGCGTGCACGTCGCCCGCTACCGCTCGGCGGCCTTCGTGGTCTCGTCCATGTACGCGGGCCTGGCCGGGGTGATGCTCGCCCTCGCCTTCCGCCGCGTGGTCCCGGACTACTTCTCGCTGGCCCTGTCGGTCGACTACCTCGCGATGATCGTCATCGGCGGGCTCGGCTCGGTGGCCGGAGCCACCGCGGGCGCCGTCTTCGTCACCGCGCTGCCCCTGCTGATGACCCGCTACGCCGACCAGTTGCCCCTCGTGGCGGCCCCCGGCACCACCGACGGAGCGGTCGGCCCCACCGAGGCGGCCCGCTACCTCTACGGAGCGGCGATCGTCGTGATCCTGCTCTTCGCCCCCGACGGCCTGCACGGCCTGGTCCGGCGCACCCGCGCCCGGATCCAGCGCCGGCGGGCCGCACCCAAGGACGCGCACCCCGCGACCGAGACCCCTTCATCCGCCTCAGCTGTACGAGCCAAGGAGCCGACACCGTGAATCACCCCAAGCACCGCACCAGGACGGTTCTGGCCGCCGCCGCGACGGCCCTGCTCCTCGCGGGCACCGGCTGTAGCTCCAAGGGGGACGGCGACACCGCCGCGGACGGCGCCGACGGCGTCAAGGCCGGGCCCGGAGTCACCGACAAGACCATCAAGCTGGGCGCCCTGACCGACCTGACCGGCCCGTACGCCACCCTCGGCAAGAGCATCGTGCAGGCCCAGCAGATGTGGGCCGACGAGACCAACGCCAAGGGCGGCATCTGCGGCCGCAAGGTCGAGATCGTCGTCAAGGACCACGGCTACGACGTGCAGAAGGCGGTCACCGCCTACGCCGACATAGCCCCGGACGTGGTGGCGATGCCCCAGGTCATCGGATCCCCGGTGGTCTCGGCGCTGATCGACGACATCGAGCAGGACGAGGTGCTCACCTTCCCGCAGGCCTGGGCGGCGTCCCTGCTCGGCAAGGACTCCGTGCAGGTCCTGGGCACCACGTACGACATCGACATGATCGCCGCCGTCGACTTCCTCACCCGCACCAAGGGCCTGGCCAAGGGCGACACCATCGGCCACGTCTACTTCGAGGGCGACTACGGCGCGAACGCCCTGGAAGGCTCGGAATGGGCCGCGAAGAAGGCCGGGTTGAAGGTCGTCGGCCAGAAGATCAAGGCCACCGACACGGACCTGTCCGCGCAGGTCTCGGCGCTGCGCAAGGAGGGCGTGAAGGCGATCCTGATCAGCGCCGGACCGGCTCAGACCGCCTCGCTGGTCGGCGTCGCCGCCTCCCGCGGGCTGAAGGTCCCCGTCGTCAGCAGCGCCCCGGGCTACGCCCCGCAGCTGATGAAGACGCCCGCCGCGGCCGCCCTGGAGGCCATGCTGAACGTGGTGAGCGCGGCCCCGGCCGTCAGCGCGGACATACCCGGCGTGAAGAAGATGGTCGCCTCCTACCAGAAGAAGTACCCGGGCGCGCTCGTCGACTCCGGTGTGCTCTCCGGCTACAACGCCGCCCAACTCATGGGCATGGACCTGAAGAAGGCCTGTGAGGGCGGCAGCCTCGCCCGGGCGGACGTGGTCGCCGCGCACCGCGCGCAGAAGAACGCCGACGCCGGTCTCGGCACCGCGCAGGACTTCTCCGACGTGACGAAGCCCGCGAGCCGTTCCGCGTACGTGCTCAAGCCCGACGCGAAGGCGGTCGGCGCGATGGTGATCGCCGAGGAGGCCAAGGAGGTGCCCGGAGCGGAGGAGTACCTGTCCTCGAAGGGTTCCTGACCCTCCGTCAGCAGCCTTCGGCCCGCGGTGCGGCACCGGCACCGCGGGCCGAGGTGCGTGCCGGCCCGTTCAGGCGCACGATCGAAATCGGGGGTTCCTGCCGGGACGGGGACGCGGTCCCGTGAAGCGGCGGACAGCCGCCGGGCATCGGCACCGTTCACCGCGGGACGGTGACCGCCACGACCCCGGAGACGGTTCCCGGCTTCGTGGGTCACCCGCGGTGCCGATGTCCACGGCCGTTGCATCGCCCTGGCCGGGAGCGGAGCACCCGAGGGGACCAGCGCGATGGAGATCGACGTGGACAAAGCCGTGCTGCGGACGACGGTCACCCACCATCTGCTCGCGCAGGGTCTCGCGTACCCGACCTTCTACCGCCGCCTGTTCACCACCTTGCGGGTCGAGCCGGTCACGGTCGCCGAGCTGGCCCGGGACGGGGGTTGGGGACGCCTGCCCCGAGGCAGCGGTCCCGCAGCTCACCAAGTGGGCTTCGCGACGCTGCCGTAGAGGCGGAACAGTCCGGTGAGGCGGCCGAGGGTGGTCAGGGAGGCGTCGACCGGCCCAGGGATGGGGAGAAAGCGCTTGCGCAGACGATCATCCCGCACCCTGGGAAGGAACACCGCCCGTGGCCTCGCCGCTGGAAAAACCGCTCGACCACCGCTACCGGGGCGAACACCCCGTCCGCACCCTCGCCTACCTGCTCCGCACCGACCGCCGCCGACTCGCCGCAGCGGTCGGCGTGTTCACCGTCAAGCACAGCCCCATCTGGCTGCTGCCGCTGGTCACCGCGGAGATCATCGACACCGTCGTCGAGCACCACCCGGTCAGCCGCCTCTGGCTGAGCACCGGCCTGATCATGTTCATCCTGCTGGTCAACTACCCCCTGCACGTGCTCTACGTCCGCCTGCTCTACGGCAGCGTCCGCCGCATGGGCACCGCCCTGCGCTCCGCGCTGTGCACGCGGATGCAGCAGTTGTCCATCGGCTACCACTCCCGGGTCAGCGCGGGCGTGCTCCAGGCCAAGGTCGTCCGGGACGTGGAGACGGTCGAGCAGATGGTGCAGCAGACCGCCGAGTTGGGGCTCGGGGCGACCACCGTGCTCGTCGGCGGTCTCGTCATCATCGGCATCCGCACACCCGAGTTCCTGCCGGTCTTCCTGGTCGTGGTGCCCGCCGCCGCACTCGTCGTCGCCCGCCTGCGGTCCCGGCTGCGCACCCACAACGAGCACTTCCGCCACGAGGTCGAGACGCTCTCCTCACGGGTGACCGAGATGACCCGGCTGATCCCGGTCACCCGTGCCCACGGCCTGGAGGGCAAGGCCCTGCGCCGCATGGACGGCACCCTGCACCGGCTGCTCACCTCCGGGATGCGGCTGGACCTGGTCAACGGCCGGTTCGGCTCGCTGTCCTGGGTGGTCCTCAACGTCGTCGGCGTCCTGGTCCTGGCCGGCGCGGCCCTGGTCTCGTACTACGGCGTCTGGGGCGTCACCCCCGGCGACGTCGTCATGCTCAGCGCCTTCCTGACCACCCTCACCAACTCCACGACCACACTCGCCGGTCTCGCCCCCGTCATCACCAAGGGCCTCGAATCCGTCCGCTCCGTCGGCGAGGTGCTCCAGGCGCCCGAGCTGGAGGACAACGAGGGCAAGAAGGAAGTCACCGCCCTGCGCGGCGCCGTCACCTTCGAGCAGGTCGGCCTCGCCTACGACGACGACGGCCGGGCCGCGGTCCGCGACGTCACGCTGTCGGTCGCGCCGGGCGAGACCGTCGCGCTGGTCGGTGCGTCCGGCGCGGGCAAGTCGACCGTGCTCAACCTGGTCATCGGCTTCATCCGCCCGACCGCCGGCCGCATCCTCCTCGACGGCACCGACATGAACACCCTGGACCTGCGCACCTACCGGCGCTTCGTGTCGGTCGTCCCGCAGGAGTCGATCCTGTTCGACGGCACGGTCCGCGAGAACGTCGCCTACGGCATGGACGACGCCGACGAGGAGAGTGTGCGCGCGGCCCTGCGGGACGCCAACGCGCTGGAGTTCGTCGACCGTCTCCCGCAGGGCCTGGACACGCTGGTGGGGGAGCGGGGGGCCCGGCTCTCCGGCGGGCAGCGGCAGCGCCTGGCCATCGCCCGCGCCCTGATCCGGGACCCCAGGGTGCTGATCCTGGACGAGGCGACCTCAGCGCTGGACACCCGCTCGGAGGCCCTGGTGCAGCAGGCGCTCGCCCGGCTGATGCGCGGTCGCACCACCTTCGTGGTGGCGCACCGGCTGTCCACCGTGCGCGGCGCCGACCGGATCGTGGTGATGGCCGACGGGCGTATCGAGGAGATCGGCACGCACGAGGAGCTGCTGCACCGGGGCGGCGCCTACGCGGCGCTGCACAGCGGGCAGGTGGCCTGAGGGGCCGTATCGGCCCGCTAGCAGGGGAGGTCAGGCCGCGCTGCTGCGGGGGACGCGGTGCGGGCAGGTCCGGTCGTGGTCGCTGCCGAGGCTGGTCCACCAGCGTTCGCAGCAGGCGCCGTCGAGCTCGGCGCGCACGATGTGCTCGGCGGCGTCCTCGTCCGGCCCGGTGAACGGGTCGGACACCGCCCGTCGGGCCCACTGGGCCAGCGCCCGGTGCTGGTCGCCGATCACGCTCTCGCGCACCACCCCGATGAGCGGGACGATGCTGGCGGCCGCGAACAGGCAGGCGGCCCACATCGGCCCGTACTCGTATTCGAGGACCGCGGTCCAGGCGAGCCCGGAACTGGTGGCGATGTAGAGGGCGGCGAGGAGCCGGCTTGTGCAGTTCATGCGCGTACACCGTCCGTGGTGAAGGGGGATGCCCCCTGTCCAACGGCCCGCGGCGCCGGACGACTCGGGTGATTTTCCGCCCGGCCCCCTCGAACTGACGTCAGGTACCCGCCCCCACACGGGTCGACTTGGAGTGGAAGGCGGCGCGATAGGCGTACGGGGTGGTGCCGACGACCTTGCGGAAGCGCTCGCGGAACGCGGTGGGCGAGCCGAAACCGGCCTGCTGTGCGATGCGCTCGACGGAGTGGTCGCTGTTCTCCAGCAGGTACTGGGCCCGCCGTACCCGGGCCCGGAGCAGCCACTGCAGCGGTGTGGTGCCCATCTGCTCCCGGAAGCGGCGGCTGAAGGTGCGCTCACTCATCCCCGAGCGGGACGCCATCGCCGCCAGGGTGATCTCCTCGGAGAGATGGTCCTCGATCCATTCCAGCAGCGGCTCCAGGGTCGAGCCCCGGGGGACGGGCGGGTGCTCGTGCACGATGAACTGGGCCTGTCCGCCTTCCCGTTCGAGCGGCATCACGGACATCCGGGCCGCGTTGGCGGCGACGGCCGAGCCGTGGTCCCGGCGGATCATGTGCAGGCACATGTCCAGGGCGGCGGCTGCCCCGGCGGAGGTGAGGATCTGGCCGTTGTCGACGTACAGCACGTCCGGCTCGACCCGCACCCGCGGATAGCCTCGGGCCAGCAAGTCGGTGGCCACCCAGTGGGTGGTGGCGCGCAGTCCGTCCAGCAGTCCGGCCTCCGCGAGCACGAACGCGCCCACGCAGACCGACGCGATGCGGGTGCCGTCCTCGGCCGCCCGGCGCAGCGCGGCGATGACCCGGTCGGAGGGCGCGGGGGCTCCTTCGGCGCGGCCCGGCACGATGATGGTGTCCGCGTCCGCCAGGGCTTCCAGGCCCCGGTCCACCCGGAGGGCGAAGCCGCAGTCGGCGCGCACCTCCGGGGTCTCGGCGCACAGGCGGACCCGGTAGGCGGGGCGGCCGTCGGGCAGCCGCGTCCAGTCGAAGACCTGTAGGGGCGCCGCCATGTCGAACGGCACCACGTCGTCGAGAACCAGGATCGCCACCGTGTGCATGACGGCCACCCTAGGCGGATTCCCGCCGGGAGCACGAGCCCAGGTCAGCGGGGTGCCGTAGGCGAAGGCGCAGGACGGAGGTGTTGGCGGGAATCCGTTGGAAGCTGTCATTTCCGCCTCTGTGCGATCACTCGGGCGTCTCCTAGCGTGGCCGGGTACCCCCGCACCCCCGTGGACCGGAGACGGACGCCCCCTGATGACGAAGTTCCTGCTCGCCCTGCACGTCCTGGCCGCGATCGTGGCCATCGGCCCGGTCACCGTCGCGGCCAGCATGTTCCCGCCCGCCGCGCGCACCGCCCAGGAGGGCAGACTGAACACCGTCCGGCTGCTGCACCGGATCTGCCGGGTCTACTCCGGTGTCGGCCTGACCGTTCCCCTGTTCGGATTCGCCACCGCCGCCGCCATGGGTGTCCTCGGCGACGCATGGCTGATCACCTCCATCACCCTGACGGCGGTGGCCGCCGGCATCCTCGTCGCGTTCGTCCTCCCCCGTCAGGATGAAATCCTCGAGCAGCTCGCCGCGGACCAGGCCGTGGAGCGGTCCGGAACGGCCCGACTGGCCATGTTCACCGGCGTCTTCAACCTGCTGTGGGCGACCGTCACCGTCCTGATGATCGTGCGTCCGGGCTCCACGACAGGCGCCTGACCGTCGTCAAGCCCGATCCCGGAATTAGCACCCCCGTGTGCCCGGGCGCCTACACTCGGCGGTCGTGCTCATGTGGATGGGCCACGACACGAAAGGCGCGTTGACGGGTGTTCCAGGATTCCCCCATTTACGACCGACTGATCTCGGAGCGCGGCGACGTTCCCCTACAGGTGCGTCGGGAGGCCGAACGCGTCAGCAGGGAACTGGAGTTCGTCATGCAGCCGCTGAACTCCTTCGGTGCCCCGCCGGTGGAACGGCAGCCCCACCCGGGCGCCGGCTGGCAGCGCTCCGCCCTGCCGCCCGGGCAGCTCTGACTCAACAGGCCGCGGAGTTGACGGCGTTGAGCCGCGCGGGCCGGGGCGGAAGGGGCCGGGACAGCCACTCGGCGATGGTCCGCGCGATCGGCTGGCCCGTGTCCACCTCGACGAACCCGAACTGGCCGGACTGGTTGCACTCCAGGAACCACCAGGTCCCGTCGCCGTCCTCGACGAAGTCGAAGGCGCCGTAGGCCAGGCCGGCGTCCCGCAGATAGGCCCGCACGCTCTCGGCGACGCGCGGCGGCACCTCGGCCGGCTCCCAGGGGGCCGTGGACGAGGAGAACCGGACGTCCACCTCGTCCGGGTGCGCGTCGGCCCCCACCGGCTTACGGGCCACCAGCAGCCGCTCGCCCACGGCGGTCAGCCGGATGTCGGCCCGCTTGGCGACGCGCCGCTGGAGCAGGGTCGGGCCGAAGGCGACGGCGGAGAAGTCGGCGTCCGGGGGGACCCGGCTGGTCGGCACCGCCCGGGGCGGGTCCTGCGGATGGGCACCGGAGACCGGCTTGACGACCAGGTCCGGATAGCGGTCGGCGAACTCCCGGGCGGCCTGCGGGAAGGTCGTGATGAGCGTGGCCGGCACCGGCAGCCCGCAGCTCTGGGCCAGCCGCAGCTGCCAGGGCTTGTGCCGGGCCCGGTGGGCCGCGTCGGGGTCGTTCATCCACCGGGCTGCGCTGGAGCGGAGCATGCCGTACAGCGCCTGCGCGGACTCCTCCGTCAGCCACGGCGACGGGCGTGCGGCACGGGACGCCGGGACCCCCGGCCTGCGCACCCACACCGAGCGCAGCCCGTCGAGGCTCACCAGCCGTCCACCGGACGACAGATGGCCACGAAAGGCACCGTGCACGTACTCCCCGGACAGCGCGGCTCCACCGGTCAGGTCGGCGGGGTCGAGCCGGACCACCGGCACCGCGCAGGCGTTGAGGTGCACCACCACCATGTCGGCGGTGACGTCCTCTTCGGTGGTGAGAATCAACACGGTCATCGTGGCGGGTTCCGCGTTCAGTCGTCGAAGTGCGTCTTCGAACCCGCCGTGGACGTCGTCGTCCCCAGCTCCTTGAGCAGAGCGTGGTCGCTGGCGGCGATCCGCCCGTCCAGGAGAACGTTCAACTGCAGTCCGGAGTCGTAGGCATAGACAGCGTTGACCTCCACATCCGCTGCCGGACGTGCGTAGTTGAGCGCGAACGGTTGCATCGTCTCTCCCTCGCCGGTGCTGCTTCGATCAAGCGAGCCACCCACCCTGGGACGTCGCCTGGTCCGCCGACTTCCTTCGGCTTCCACCCACTTATACGAATCGAACGGGTGATTGGTTTCCTTACTCTGCGTCACCATCGCCGGGGCGAGTCCCCGACGGCCGCTCCCGGCGGGCCCGTTGGGCGCCGCCAGGTTCAGGCGGCATCACCGCGCCGACCGGCCCCCGAGGGCTCGGAGAGGGCCTCGGGACCACGCCGGTCGACGGACCCGCGCATGGCGCGCAGGGCCAGCAGAAGTACGCCGATGTCGTCCAGGTACACCGGATCGGGCAGGAGATCGGCCGGCAGGACGAAGTACGCCAGGGCGCCCCAGAACGCCCAGCGCGGCCCGGTCGGCAGGCCCGCGCGCCGCAGCCGGCGCCGGGTCCGCACCAGCCGGACCAGCACCGTTACGGCCACGGCCAGCAGGACGGCCGCGAGGATCGCGGCGACGAAGAGCACCGTTGTGGTCGAGTCCACCGACTCCTCCTCACCTCTCGGGCGTGCGCCGGGCAGCTCGGGCGCCCGCGTCTCCTGACGGATTCCCCCCTCCGGCGCGGCTATGGCCCGCGCGAGGCAACCGGAGCAATCGCCCGTCCGCCGAAGCGGTGGTGAGGGTGACTCATACTCCCGGCCCACCCCGGTGGCGGGCCGGTTCGGCAACACCTAGTAATGGAATCCGTACAGCCGCGTGTCGCTTCGGGGGCGCAGCAGCGGCAGCGCACCCTTCCCTGGAGCCGAGGATGACTACCCCCTCTTCATCGCCCAGCCCGTACGAGTCCGACATAACGCCCACCGAGCCCGAACCTCACGGCGACGACCCGGTCGGCAGCCTGGTGCACGCCGCCGTGGCCGACCGTCCCGTGGAGGAGGTCGCCCAGCTCATCACCCTGCTGGAACGCTCGCCCGAGCACGCCCGGGCCACGGTCGAAGCCCTGCGCGCGGTCGGTGTGGACCGGTCCGTGGAGGATGTGACCCGGCTGGTCGACCTGCTGACCAGGCCGCCGCGCGCCGCGGACGGGGCCGACGAGACGATCCGTGCCGCCGCCGAACAGCGGTCGCTGGACGACGTGTCCCGGCTGGTGGCGCTGCTGCACCGCACCGACCTGGAGCCGCACTGCGGCCAGGAGGCGGTCCGTGCGGCGGCGACCGGACGCCCGGTCGAGGAGATCGTCGAGCTGATCCGGCGGCTGTCCGAGGAGTGCGACAGCCCGCCGACCATCGACCAGCCCGTGCTCGACGCGTCCGTGCCCGAGGAGCCGGCCGCGGAGGCCGTGGCCCCCAGACGGGTGACGCCCCCACGCCCGGCCGGACCGGCGAACGAGGCCCCCGCCTGGCCCGGCCGGATCGCCGTCGGCGCCCTCGTGGTCTGTGCGGCCGCCTACTTCCCGCTGTACCGCGACGGCGCCTCCCTGCCCGTCTACGGACTCGCCCTCGGCATGTCGGTGGCGTGTCTGGCGGTGGCCCTGCTGCTGACCCTGCGGATCACCGTGCCGGTCCTGGCCTGCGGTGTCCTGGTGCCGGCGGTGCTGGCGGCGGCGCAGCTCCTCGCAGGGCAGCTGCCCCCGGGGGGCCTGTCCCGGGCGCTGGAGCTCACCCTCGCCCCGGTCTGGGCGGCCGGATTGGCCGCCGTCTTCGCGTCCCTGGCGTCCCTGGTGGCCCTGCTGGTGCATCTGGCGGTGCCGCCACCGGCGCGGAGGCAGGCGCCGGCACCGGAACGGGGCGCGGTCACGTCCGCGGCGGAATGAGCGTCAGCCGGCCTCGCTCCCGCGCGTCGGCGGCCGCTCCTCCTCCCGCGCGGGGTCCGTACCCGGCCGCAACGCCAGGGCGGTCTCCTTGAGCCGCCCGAACGTGCGGGTCAGCTGCTGGAGCGGCGAGTCGGGCCCCGGCCGCTGCTCGGGCAGGGCGCCGACCACCTCGCGGTAGGCGGCCAGCGCCTCATGGGCCTGCTCGGCGGCCTCCCGGTACAGGTCGCGGGAGTTCGTCATCGCCTCCAGCGCGTCCGCGTACATCGCGACCAGGGCACGCTGGCGGGCCAGCTCCTCCTCGACGGTGAACAGCCGCCACTGTTCGCGCAGCGCGGTGACGGCCTCCTCGGCGCCGTCCGGGAGGGGCCGCGGCAGCGCCGCGAACCGGGTGACGGCGGCGAGGAGCTCGGCCGGTTCGGAGCCGTCGAGGAACACGGTGCGCACGGAGAACCGGTCCGTGTCGTACTCCGCGGGGACGGGGGAGCCGGGCAGCACCACGGCGCCGCCCCTCGGCACCTGCGCACCGCAGTCCCGCAGCGCCCAGTTCACCACCCGCAGCTGGTGCGGGGCGGCGCGATGCTCCACCACCCGGTGCCGCAGCCCCGGCGGCAGCATGCCCGCGAGCGGGACGAGGCCGCGCTCGTCGGGGGTCATCGCCTCGTGCACGACGACATGGACGGCCCAGCCGTCACGGGCGGCGTCCTTGAGCAGGCGCCGGACCGCCTTGTCGTCCTGGGGGAGGGGGTTGAGGGCACGCAGGCGACCGCCGGTGACCGGGTCCCGGTCCCAGTCCGCGTCCGCGTCCTGCGGCCAGAACATGGCGGCGGGCGACGGCCAGTGCAGACCCCAGGGGCGCTCGGCCTCCGCCACCAGCAACCACGCGTGGCCGTCGCGGAGGGTCAGCCGGGCCCGTACGGTCACCGTGTCCTCGACCCGCCAGCGGGCCTCGAAGACCTGCTCGCCCTCGATGCGGGCCTCGGCGGGTTCATGGAAGTCGTCGATGCCGCCGCCGTCCTTGTGCCGTTCCAGACACGCGCGGACCACCTCCCCGGCGGCGGATCCGGCGTGGTGGCCGTGGGCCAGCCACACCGTGGGCGGAGTCGGGGGGCGCACGTTCGGCGAGCTCAGCATGAGTCCTGGGGGCGACGGGGGCAGGTGTCCGTCCAGTATCGATGCCGCAGGCAGTCATCTGTCACCGGGGGTGCGCACACGGGGTGTGCGCGGACCGCTCCGGACGGGTGGCCTTCACCCGTGGCCGGATCCGGCCCGGGTGGTGAAAATGGCCGGTGCGCAGGGCCCGCCCACCATCCGCATCGGGGCGGGCCCTGCGCGCGGCGGATCAGCCGTGGTACTTGATGTACCCGTTGCCGTCGGGGTCGGAGCCGCGCCCGTGGGCTTGTACAGGTCAATCGTGTCCTTGTCGTTGTTGCAGATGAAGCTGCAGTTGCCGCGGTAGACCACGTTGTCGGCGTCGCTGCCGTGACCGCCGCGCAGCTTCACTCGTCCTTGACGACATAACCCATGAGGTCGACCTTTTTGCTGTACGAGCAGTTCGTGATCTCCAGGTACTCGGCCTTGGAGTGGTCGCTGCCCGGGGCGCCGTACGGGACGCCCCGGATCTTCAGCGTCGAGGTGTACTCGGTGGCCGGGGCCGGCCCGGCGGCGAGGGCGCCCTCGGCGGCGGCCGTCGCGATGAGCAGGCGTATGCCCGCAGGCGAAGGCGGAATTACTCGGCCCGGGGAGTCAGCAGGGCGTGCAGCAGGCCCGGGAAGGCGTCCTCGAACTCCTCGCGGCGCAGTGCGTTCATCCGGGACGTGCCCACGTAGTACTGCCGGATCAGGCCCGCCTCGCGCAGTACGTGGAAGTGGTGGGTGGCGGTGGATTTGCTGACCGGCAAGTCGAAGGTGCCGCAGGCGAGTTCCTGGCCGCCGGTGTACAACTCGGCGACGATCCGCCGCCGTACGGGATCCACCAGCGCCTCCAGCACCTGCTGAAGGCTGACCGCCCGGATGTCCGGATGCGCGGGAATCCGCTCGCGCCCGCCTCGCCGTGTCACCGTCATCGCCTCTCGACCTCCGCCGCACATCGTAGGTCACAGAAGTTCGGTGTGCATCGAAGTTTGACAAGCATCGTACTTTCGGTTTGGGTGAGGCGGACGGTGAACCACCGGGCCGGATGGGGGAGTTGGCGATGGTCAAGGCGGTACGGTTCCACGAGCTCGGCGGGCCCGAGGTGCTGCGCGTGGAGGATGTGGGCGTGGCGGACCCCGGGCCCGGGGAGCTGCTGGTGCGGGTGGAGGCGATCGGCCTGAACCGTGCCGAGGCGCTGTTCCGCGGCGGCCACTACATCGAGCCGGTCGAACGGTTCCCGGCCGGTCTCGGCGCGGAGGCGGCCGGCGTGGTCGAGGCGGTCGGCCCGGGGGTCACCGGGTTCCCGGTCGGTGCCCCGGTGAGCGTGGTGCCCGCCTTCTCGATGAACGACTACAGCGTCTACGCCGAGCGCGCGGTCGTCCCCGCCGACGCGGTCCTGCCCCGCCCGCCCGGGCTCGGCGCGACCGAGGCCGCCGCGGTGTGGATGCCCTTCCTGACGGCGTACGGCGCACTGGTCGAGGTGGGCGGGGCGCGCGCCGGGGACACGGTCGTCCTGACCGCTGCCTCCAGCAGCGTGGGCCTGGCGGCGATCCAGATCGCGCGCCGGGTGGGCGCGGTGCCCGTCGCGACGACCCGCACCCGGGCCAAGCGGGAGGCACTGCTGAAGGCGGGCGCGGCCGAGGTGATCGTCACCGGGGAGGAGAGCGTCGTCGACCGGGTGCGCGCCGTCACCGGCGGCCGGGGCGCCGAGTTCGTCCTCGACGCCGTGGCGGGCCCCGGCATCACGGACCTCGCCAGGGTGGTGGCCCCCGGCGGAACCCTCTTCGTCTACGGCGCACTGAGCGGCGAGGCGACCCCGTACCCGGGGATCGAACTCGGCCTGCCCGCACTGAACATGCGCGCCTACACCGTCCTGGAGACCACCCGGGACCCGCTCCGGCTGCGCCGCGCCGAGGCGTTCGTGGCCTCCGGCCTGAGCGCCGGCGCGTTCACTCCGGCCGTGGACCGGGTCTTCCCGCTGGAGGAGATCGTCCAGGCGCACCGCTATCTGGAGGCGGGCAACCAGGTCGGCAAGATCGTCGTCACCGTCGACCGCTGAGCCGCCGCCGGGGCGTCAGTAACGCTGGGCCTTGGCGATCTTCGCTGTCAGGCGGGGCTCGGGGGGCTTGCGGCTGATGGCCAGGGGCTGGGCCCGCTCGCCGGGTCCGAGGTCCTCCGCACCGACGTAACGGGTCTCCACGACCTTGCCGTCAGAGTCGCTGAAGTCGACCTGGACGGCGTAGGAGGCCGTCTCGTCCGTGCTGTTGGTGATGTTGACGACGACGGCGAGCAGCCCGCCGGTCTGGGCCCGGGGCTTTCCGGTCAGCGAGACGTCCGCGGTCGCGTTGCCCCGGCCCTCGACGTCCTCCAACTGCTCCCTGGCCGCGGCGTTGGCGCGCTCGACCTCGGCGGAGACGGAGGCCTCGAACTCGGAGGCGCGGGCCGAGGCGGAGGACGCCGCGGCGGAGACGGACGCCTTGACGGACTCGGCGAGCGAGGCCACGGCGGAGGGCGGGGTGCCCGAGAAACGGGAGGTGTCCGGCGCCGTGGGCGTGGCGCTGGCCGCGGAACCGCTGTCGTCGTCGTCCGAGCCGCACGCCACGAGCGCGACGGCGCTCACTGCGGCGACGAGGACTCCGGCCAGTGCCCTGGTGGCGGGCCGCCTCGTCGTTCGAAGGGGACCTGTGCCCATGCCGGTGATCCTTCCCGTCGGACTCTCGCGCCCCCCGGCACATCGTGCACGACGCGTAGTCGGGCAGCCACTCGGCAGTGGCGCCCGGGAAGGACCAGGCTCTTTCGTCGTCGCGGCGCGAAGGGCGCGGGGCACTCAGGTGCCCCGCGCCCTTGCGGCGGTGAGGATCAGGCGCCGCTCTCGCGGAGCATGTCCTCCCGCTCGACGATCTTCACGCGCTCGCGGCCCTGCGGCTCGCCCAGCGCCTTCTCGGCGGCGTCCAGCTTGTACCAGCCCTCCCAGGTGGTGAAGCGGATCTCGCGCTCGGCGAGGAACGCCTCCACTGCCTCCGGGGCGGGCGCGTCCGGGGTCTGGAGCCGGCCGTGAGCGAAGTCGTCCAGCAGATTCGCGACCGTCTCGTTGGCGTCGCCCTTGGTGTGGCCGATCAGACCGACCGGGCCGCGCCGGATCCAGCCGGTGACGTACGTCGACGTCAGGTGCTCGCCGGTCTCCTGCATGACCCGGCCGCCCTCGTCCGGGACGGTGCCCGAGCCGATGTCCCAGGGCAGCTTGGGGAGCTTGTCGGAGAGGTAGCCGACGGCACGGTAGACCGCGCTGACGTCCCAGTCCTTGAACTCGCCGGTGCCCTTGACGTTCCCGGTGCCGTCCAGCTCCGTGCGCTCGGTGCGCAGGCCCACGACCTTGCCGTCCTCGCCGAGGATCTCCACCGGCGACTCGAAGAAGTGCAGGTACAGCTTGTGCGGGCGGTCGCCGACATCGCGGATCGCCCAGTTCTCCAGCGTCTTGGCGACCATGTCGACCTGCTTGTTGGAGCGGCGCTGCTCGATGGAGCCCGCGTCGTAGTCGATGTCCTCGGGGTTGACGATGACCTCGATGTTCGGGGAGTGGTCGAGCTCGCGCAGCTCCATCGGGGAGAACTTCGCCTGCGCCGGGCCCCGGCGGCCGAACACATGGATCTCCACGGCCTTGTTGGCCTTCAGGCCGTCGTAGACGTTGGCCGGGATCTCGGTCGGCAGCAGCTCGTCCGCGGTCTTGGCGAGGATCCGGGAGATGTCGAGCGCCACGTTGCCCACGCCCAGCACGGCCACCTTCTCGGCCTCCAGCGGCCAGGTGCGGGGCACATCCGGGTGGCCGTCGTACCAGGACGCGAAGTCCGCGGCGCCGTAGGAGCCGTCGAGTTCGACGCCGGGTATCTTCAGCTCGCGGTCGGCCATCGCGCCGGTGGAGAAGACCACGGCGTCGTAGAAGGCGCGCAGGTCGTCGAGGTGCACGTCGCTGCCGTAGGTCACATTGCCGAAGAGGCGGACCTGCGGCTTGTCGAGCACCTGGTGCAGGGCCGTGATGATGCCCTTGATGCGCGGGTGGTCCGGCGCGACGCCGTAGCGGAT
The DNA here is from genome assembly GCF_053592195.1 of Streptomyces sp. NPDC002776. Lineage (NCBI taxonomy): Bacteria > Bacillati > Actinomycetota > Actinomycetes > Kitasatosporales > Streptomycetaceae > Streptomyces > Streptomyces sp. NPDC002776. The sequence goes on from NZ_JBSFVG010000007.1 coordinate 163,627, forward strand.
CAGGCCGAACGGGGCAGGCATGCGCTCGAAGATGTCGATGGAGACACCGGGCTCGGCGGCCACATCGGACTTGAGCAGCGCGTCGGCGGCGTAGATCCCGGCGGGGCCGGCTCCGACAATGGCTACCCGCAGGGGGCGGGGCATGATCAGGTTCCCTTCGAGCGATGACAAGCAACTCGACGGGAAGCCTAAGCTAAGGCAACCCTAAGTCGGTACGGGGGTCCGGTCTATGGGCTCATAAGCCCGCCTTATGGGTTCTCAAAGTCGCACGGGGGAGGGGTGACCTACGGCAGCGGCTGCTCCGCCCAGATCACCTTGCCCGCCGGGGTGTAGCGGGTGCCCCAGCGCTCGGAGAGCTGCGCGACGAGGAACAGACCGCGCCCGCCCTCGTCCGTCATGGCCGCGTACCGCAGATGCGGGGAGGTGTTGCTGCTGTCGTAGACCTCGCAGATCAGCGTCCGGTCGCGCAGCACCCGCACCCGGATGGGGTCGCCGCCGTAGCGGATCGCGTTGGTGACCAGCTCGCTCAGGATCAGCTCCGTGGTGAACGCCAGGTCGTCCAGGTCCCAGTGGGCCAACTGGCGGCTGACCGAGGAGCGCACCTTGGAGACGGCCGCCGGGTCGGACGGCACCTGCCACTCGGCGATCCGGTCGGCGGGCAGCGCCCGGGTCCGGGCGACCAGCAGGGCGATGTCGTCACCGGGCCGGTCCGGGAGCCGGGCGTCCAGCACGGTCCGGCAGGTCTCCTCGGGGGAGTCCCCCGCCCGCGACAGGGCCGCCCGCAGCAGTTCGAGGCCCTCGTCGATGTCCCGGTCCCGGTCCTCGACCAGCCCGTCCGTGTACAGCACCAGCCGGCTGCCCTCCGCCAGCTCCAGCTCGGCCGTCTCGAAGGGCAGTCCGCCCAGCCCCAGCGGGGGACCGGCGGGCACGTCGGGGAAGTCGACCGTGCCGTCCGGCCGGATCACCGCGGGCGGCGGATGGCCCGCCCGGGCGACCGTGCAGCGCCGCGAGACCGGGTCGTAGACGGCGTACAGACAGGTCGCGCCGGTCACCGGCGCGGTGCCGCCCTCCGCCTCCTCGTCCTGGTCGATCCGGGCGACCAACTCGTCCAGCAGCGCGAGCAGTTCGTCCGGCGGCAGGTCCAGCGCGGAGAAGTTGTGCACGGCGGTCCGCAGCCGCCCCATGGTGGCCGCCGCGTGCAGCCCGTGCCCGACGACGTCCCCCACGACCAGGGCGACCCGGGCGCCGGACAGCGGCAGGACGTCGAACCAGTCGCCACCGACCCCGGCCTGGGCGGGCAGATAGCGGTAGGCGATCTCCAGCGAGTTCTGCTGGGGCAGGGTGCGCGGCAGCAGACTGCGCTGCAGGGTCACCGCCATGCTGTGCTCGCGGGTGTAGCGGCGGGCGTTGTCGATGGAGACCGCGGCCCGCGCGACCAGCTCCTCGGCGAGCTCCAGCTCCTCCGCGTCGAAGGGCTCCGGCTTCAGCGACCGCCAGAAGCTCACCACCCCCAGCACCAGCGATCCGGCGCGCAACGGCACCGCGATCAGCGAGTGGATGCCGTACTCCACGACCTGCGCCGAGCGCTCCAGGTCCTGTGCCTGCCAGCCGGGCGCCTCGGCGAGCACCGGCTCCAGCACCGGCCGTCCGTCGCGCAGACAGCGGCCCTGCGGCGACGACTCCACGAACGCGATCCGCTCGCCCACCGGGTACAGCGGCGCGTCCTTGCGGATCCCGCTGAGGGCCGTGCGCCGCAACGGGCTCACCGTCTCCGGCTGGCCGCCGCCGAGCACCGCGCCGGACAGGTCCACGGTGACGAAGTCCGCGAACCGCGGCACGGCCAGCTCGGCCAGCTCCTCGGCGGTGCGGGTGACGTCCAGGCTGGTGCCGATGCCCACCCCCGCGTCGTAGAGCATGCTCAGCCGCTCCCGGGCGGCCTCGGCACGCCCGGACAGGGCCCGCAGCTCGGTGGAGTCGCGCAGGGTGGCCACGCTGCCGTGCGGCCGGCCGCGCAGATGGGTCGGGCGCTGGTTCACGGCCAGCAGCCGGTCCTTGACCCGGAGCACCTCGTCCGTGGCCAGCCGGCCGGAGTCCAGCAGGTCCGCGGTGTCGGGAGCGAGCCCGAGGTCGGCCACCTGGCGGCCCTCGGCGTCGGGCGGCAGCTCCAGCAGGCGGTGCGCCTCGTCGTTGGCGAGCAGCAGCCGGCCCTCGTCGCCGACGATGATCACGCCCTCGCGGACGGAGTGCAGCACCGCGTCGTGATGTTCGTACATGCGGGTCATCTCGTGCGGGCCCAGGCCGTGTGTCTGGCGCAGCAGACGTCGGCTGACCAGTGCCGTACCGCCGGTGGCCAGGGCGAGCGCCGCCGCGGCCGCGCTCAGGACGAGCGGGAGCTGTCGGTCGGCGGTGCCGCCGACGGTCGCGGTCGTGATCCCGGCCGACACCAGGCCCACCACCGCGCCGTCGTCGTCCTCGATCGGTACGACGGCCTGCACGAGGGGGCCGATGGTGCCGGTGATCTCCTCGGTCACCACCTCGCCCCGGAGCGCGGGTTCGATGGTGCCGACGAACTTCTTGCCGATGCGGTCCGGCTTGGGGTGGCTGTAGCGGATGCCGTCGGTGTTCATCACGACGATGAAGTCCACCTCGGTCGCCTCCCGGGCCGCTTCCGCGCGGGGCTGGAACACCGACGAGGGGTCCGGATCGTCCAGGGCCTCACGGGTGCCGGGCGCGTTGGCGAAGGACTCGGCGACCGCGACCGACCGGTTGCGGGCCTCGCGCGTGCTGTCGTACCGGACCTGCAGCACCAGCGCCACCACCGCGGCGACGACCAGCAGCACCACGATGACGACCTGGAAGAGGAACACCTGGCCCGCCACACTGCGCGCGCTCAGCGGTGACCGCGGCCGGCTGCCGTGCGCGGTCCCGGGTCCTCCGGCGTCCCGCGCGCCGTCCGCGCGCACTGTGCGGGCGCGGCCGGGCGCACTGCGAGGGCGCGGACCGCTGCGGCGACCGAGGGACCTGGCACCGGATCGACCCGAGAGTCGGACCATGAGCCATGTCTACACTGCGCGACCCCCGGAGGCGAGAGGCGCCACCCGGTGACCGGCGGTCCCCGCTGCCCTCACGCGTCCCGCCGGGCCGTGAAGCGCCGGGTGGCGAGCAGCAGGGCGATGTCGTCGGGCCGGTCGGCGGTGTGCCGGGCCGTCGCGGTCAGCCGGTCGGCGAGCTTGGACAAGGACTGTCCGCCGGGCCCCCCGGCCAGCGCGCCGTTCTTGGCCAGGGCCACCCGGAGCGCGCCGATGCCGTCGTCGATGTCCCCGCCCGGCCGCTCCACCAGTCCATCGGTGTACAGGGCCAGTACGGCGCCGGGGTCCATCACCAGCCGGGTCACCGGATACCGGGCCTGCGGGTCCACGCCGAGCACGACTCCGCCGGGCAGGTCGAGGGCGTACGTACGGCCGTCCGGGCGCCGCAGCAGCGGCGGCAGATGCCCCGCCCGGGCCGCCAGGGCCACTCCGGTGGCGGGGTCGAGCCGGATGTAGCAGCAGCTCGCGAACTGCCCGGAGTCGATGTCGATGAGCAGCCGGTTGGTGCCGCTCAGCACCTCGTCCGGCGGCCGGTCGCCGAGCGCGAACGCCCGGACGGCCGTGCGCAGCTGGCCCATGGTGGCCGCCGCCTGCACCCCGTGTCCCTGCACGTCGCCGATGACCAGCGCCAGACCGTCCCCCGCGGCGACGACGTCGTACCAGTCGCCGCCGACCTCCATGCCCTGCGTCGCCGGCAGATACCGCCCGGTGGTCTCCACCAGCGGGTGAGCCGACAGCCGCCGGGGGAGCAGGGCCTGCTGCAGGCCGCGGGCGAGGGCCGCTTCGCTCTCGTAGCGCTGCGCCTTCTCCATCGCGTGCGCGATCAGTCCGGCCAGCGCGGTGAGCGCGGCCCGCTCCTCGGTGCTGAAACTGCGGGGCCGGTCGAAACCGAGGATGCAGGAGCCGACCGGCCGCCCGGAGGCGATCAGCGGCAGGAAGGCGCGGGCGCCCTCCGCGGCGTCCAGGGGGATGCCGGGGTAGGCGTCGGTGAGCTGCTGCATGGAGTCGAAGAACAGCGGGCGGCCGCTGGTCAGCGTCTCCACGCCGGGCACCCGGGCGTCCAGGCCGATCCCCTCGAAGCGGGCGAGGAAACCCTGCGGGAAGCCGCTTTCCCAGGCCAGATACAGATGCCGTTCCTGCAGCAGGTAGATCGCCAGCCGGCGCCCGCCGAACGCGGGCAGCAGCTCCCGCATGACCACCTCGGAGACCTGGCGGGCGGTGACCGCCTCGGTCAGCGCGATGGCCAGGACGATCGGCCGGTACAGCGGAGCCATCGACGGGTCGGCCGCGGGCTCGGCGTGCTCGCGGGAATCATCGGGCGGCGGCCCCGACGGTGCCTCGGCCACCCGGTGGGCCGGACGGACCGTGCAGGTCAGCAGGTCCCGCCCCGGATTGAGGGTCAGGGCCAGCCAGTCACCGTCGTACGCCTCGCCGGGCCGGGCCCCGGGCCGGGCGACGTGGCAGTGCAGCGGTTCCGGCGACAGCAGCGCCCCGCGCAGATGGTCCTCGCAGGCGGGCTGGGCCAGCCACGGCACGGCGTCCCACAGCAGCCGGCCGAGCAACTGCGGGCGGGGGAGTTCCAGCAGCTCGGCGGCGCGCGGATTGGCGTAGACGACGGTCCCCAGCCGGTCCAGCGCGAACACGCCCTCGGGCAGCAGATCGGCCGCCGCGTCGGCCGCGGCACCGGGTCCGGGATCGATGACGACGCCGTGCACGGCCCCCGGACCGGAGGCGTCCCCGGCCCCGCCGCAGGACTCCCAGAGCTCGACGAGCCGCAGGGACCCGTGCGCGCCGCGTACGTACAGCGCCAGTGGTGGCGGGCGGCCCGCCGCCGTGTCCCGCAGCGCGGCCAGCAGCGCCGGCGCGTCCTCGGGGGCCGCGGCCGAGGCGAAGGCCCGCTCGCTCTTCCCGCACTCCTCGGCGGCCGCGCCCAGCACGCCGCGCAGCCGGTCGTCCAGGGTCATGGCACCGGTCGTGGGATCCCAGGTGAAGGATCCGGCCCGGCGGGAGGCGTGCGGGGCGGGCGGGCGTACGCACCGGGGCTCGCCGTCCCACCACAGCGCGCTGTCCTCCACACCGCCCAGCTGCCAGGCCAGCTCCTCGGCCAGCTGCGCCAGGCGTTCGCGTTCGGGCAGCAGCTCGGTGGCGTCGGCCGCGGACGGACGCAGGACCGTCAGGACCCCGTAGGCCGCCGTATCCGTGGCGACCGGCACGTACAGCGAGCCGAACTGGAACGGCAGCCCGGCCGCGAACTGGGGATAGCGGCGCATCGTGTCCACGGCGTTGGCGAGCACCACCTCCACGCCCAGCCGGTGCGCGTCGGCGACCGGGAACGGGCTGTCGACGTGCAGCCGCCACCAGGGCCTGAAGAGCCGGCCGGGCAGTCCCGCGAGCACCGACATGCGCAGCAGCCCGGGCGTGCGGGAGCGCAGATAAACCCCGGCCGCGTGGCCGTCGGCCGCCCTGATCGCCTCGATCGAGGCGTCGATCAGCAACGACGTCGGCCGCCCGGGCGTCCGCTGTCCGTCCTCGGCGCTCCCAGTCATCGGCCCCTACCTGTCCGTGCGCCGTCCCACGGGGCGACACAGCAAGAATGCGCCACGAAGTACGCCCGGCGCACCCGGGCGGTACGAAGATCGTCGCGGAATTGCCCCGACTGCCGCGAAATGCGCGGGAAGAGAGGGCGCGCGGGGCCGGTGCAGAGGATCACGGTGAGCTGGAGGACGTCGCTGACGGTGTCCAGGCGGCCGGCGTCCACCCGGCCGGTGCGGTGGCCCTCGCGGCGGGCGTGAAGCGGCGGACGCGGATGCCGACGACCCCCGTACGGCGCGGGGCTCGCCCGTGTGGTCCTGGCCCGTCGCCTGGCAGGCTGTCCGCGGAGCGTGGGCTCGGCGTTGCTCGCCATGCACGCTGTCCGGGAGAGGTGGACTCCGTCTGCGCCCAACCGATCTGCTGCCAAGGAGAGTTACCCGTGCGCACCTCCCTCGTCCTGCTCTCGGCCCGACTGCTCGACCCCGTCACCGGCCGGTACCTGCCGCACACCGCGCTCGCCGCCACCGGCGGACGCATCACCGCTCTCGGCGACGACTCCGGGATCCGCGCGCTCGCGGACGCCTCCACCACGGTGATCGACCTGAAGGGCGCGGTCGTCACCCCCGGCCTGGTAGACGGTCACATCCACCCCGTCTCCGGCGCCGAACGCACCCACGGCCTGGACCTGTCCGGCTGCACGGACGTGCCGCAGGTGCGCGAAGCCCTGGCCCGCGCGGTACGCGAACTCGCCCCCGGCGCCTGGCTGCACGGCTGGGGCCTGGACCCCAACGTCTTCGCCGGGCACCCGGTCGAGACCGCCCCCTTCGACGCCGTACTCGACGGCGTGCCGGCCCTGTTGCTCCTCTTCGACGCGCACTCCACGCTGGCCAGCCGACGCGCGCTGGAACTCGCCGGCGTCGACGGGCCGCGCACCTTCGACCAGGCCACCGCCGAGGTGGTGTGCGACGCCGACGGCTGCCCCACCGGACTGCTGCTGGAGGACGCCGCCTGCGAACTGGTCGAGCGCGTCGCCCCGCGGCCCAGCCGGCAGGAGCGCCGCGACCGGCTGGCCGCCGCGCTGCGCGCCATGTCGGCCGCGGGCCTGACCGGCGGCCATGTGATGGACGCGGGCGGCGACAGCCTCGCCTTCTACGGCGAACTCGACGCGGCCGGGGAACTGCCGCTGCGGCTGCGCGTCGCCCCGTGGTGCCGGCCGGGCACCGACGCCGACGGAGTGCGCGCCCTGATCGCGGGGCAGGGCCAGGGCGGCCGGCTGTGGCGGACCGCGGGCGTGAAGATCTTCATGGACGGCACGATCGACAACGGCACCGCCTGGCTGGAACAGCCCGACTGCCACGGCGAGTCCCGGCAGGCCTTCTGGCCGGACCCCGAGGAGTACACGCGCGTGGTCGGTCAACTCCACCGTGCGGGGGTGCCGGTGGCGACCCACGCCATCGGGGACGCGGCCGTACGGCATGTGCTTGACGCTGTGGAGAAGGCGCGGGGCGGGGGCGGGCCTACGGGCCCGGTCGCGGCCGGGGCCCCGGTGCGGCACCGCGTCGAGCACATCGAGACCGTGCCCGACGACACCCTGCGCCGGTTCGCCGAACTGGGCGTCGTCGCCTCCATGCAGCCCACCCACTGCTGCGACTTCACTCGCGCCGACCACACCGACAACTGGTCCCTCCGCCTGGGCGAGGAGCGCGCCGCACGCGCCTGGCGGTGCCGCGACCTGTACGACTCCGGAGCCGTGGTCGTCCTCGGCTCCGACTGGCCCATCGCGCCCTACCCGCCGCTCGGCGTCATGGCGGGCGCCCGCCACCGCCGCCCGACCCGCGACCTGACCCGGCCGCCGCACGGCCCGGACCAGGTACTCACCGCCCTGCAAGCACTCCAGGGCATGACCGTCAACGCCGCCTGGGCGGCAGGCGAGGAGCACCACGCCGGGCGCATCCAGGTCGGCCACCGCGCCGACCTGACCGTCCTCCCCGACGACCCGCTGACCACGAAGGCGACCGAACTCCCGGAACTTCCGGTCCTGTTGACCGTGGTCGACGGGAAGTCGACCCACCGGGACCCGAGCGTGTGACGGCCGCCGGCGACGCGGCTGTCGTTATCGCAGCGCCTGCGCGATCCGGTCGAAGACCGGGCCGAGCCGCCAGTAGGCGCTGTGCGACACCGGGAAGGGCTGGCGGCTGCGCACCTCGTGGTCGGTGACCCGGCTGTCGCCCGCGAAGACGGGCTCGGCGAGGTAGGCGAGCAGATCCTTGCGGTCGTAGATGTTGAGCCAGTGCGGGAAACCGGCGGGCAGCGCGGCCCCGGGCCCGAGACCGGCGAGGGCGCCCAGCTCGTGCAGGAAGGGGGCCTGCGAGCCGACGGTGACCAGGAGCCGTACGGGCAGCGGGGATTGGCGTACGGCGGCCAGGGCAAGGGTGTCCACCAGGGCGATGCCGCCGAGGCTGTGGCCGATCACGACCGGTGGCTCGGGGCTGCGGCCGATCACCTTCTCCAGATGGGTGCGCAGAGGCTCGCCGCGCGACTGGTAGCGCAGGATGTCGCCGATCTCGGAGGCCTTCCCATGGGTGAGGTCCCCGCGCCAGCGGTCGCGCGCGGCTTGGGTGGTCATGCGCTGCGCCAGCTTGAACAGCACGCCGAGGGTGGCGGTCACGACACCCCGGCCCGTGCCGCCGAGCCGGTCGCTGAGCAGGTCCACGAGCCGGTCCCGTTCGTCGCCGGTGCACAGCGTGGTGTCGCGGGCCTCGGCGAGCAGGACGGCGACGACGGCACGGCTGGTGAGGAGGGCGAGTTCGGCGGCGACCGCGTCGTCCTCGGCGGCGAGGCACGCGTCCTGGAACTCCTCGGAGTCCGACACGGTGTCCAGGGCGTACCGGTAGCCGTCGGCCAGCCCGGTCTCCCGGAGCAGTACGGCCAGTTCGCCGCCCGGATCGAGGTCGCGGGGCAGTCCCCGCAGCAGGTCGCCCACCCCCTCCCCGGCGGACCGCACCCCGGGCAGGCCGAACCCGCCGTCCTCGGCGCCGGTGCGGATCTCGGCGAGCACCCGGAGTTCGCAGAAGGGGTCGGTGAGGAGCAGCAGCCACTCGGCTGTCTCCGGGTCGTCGTCGATGTCCGCCGGAGTGAGGGGTTCGGTCCCGGGCACGGAGGCGCCGCCGGCACTGAGCGCGGCGCCGAACTCGTCCCCCCAGTAGCAGGGTTCGACCTCCGCCCCGGGGAACCTCTCCAGCAACCCCGTACTCACCTGCCGGAACAGCTCGTCGAACCGCTCCCGCCGGACACCGGTGCCGTGCACAAAGACGAACCGCATGCGTCCCCCGCCCCCAACGTGGCTGTGCGGTAGGAGAATAGTCCTCGCCGACGGCCCGTCGCAGCAGGACGGCAGGCCGACGGGTGACGCGGGGAGGTCGGTCAGGCCGTCGTCCTCATGGCGGCCAGCGGCACCTCGCACGCCGCGGAGTAGCCCTGTGACGTGATGCCGTGGGCCGTGTTGTTCCTGGTCGACATGTTGGCGAAGGCGATGATCGCGGTGAGTTCGACCATCGCCGCCGGGCCGAGCCGGTCCAGCAGGCCCGCGTACAGCTCGTCGGTGACCGTGGGCGGGGTGTTCGTCATGGCCTCGGCGTACTCCAGCACGTCCCGCTCCAGCGGCGTGAACACCTGCGACTCCCGCCACCGCGGCACCTGGCTCGCCTTGTCGAGGTCCAGGTTCCGGTGCAGTGCCTGGAAGTAGTTGATGTCGAGGCACCAGCTGCATCCGACCTGCGCCGCGACCGCCATGTGCGCGAACGTCTTGAGACTCTCGTCGGCGATGTCCCACGCGTTCGCCCTGGCCCCGAGCTCCGCGGCGTCCTCGGCGACCTTGGGCTGGTGCGCCGACACCTCCCACGGCTCGGGCACGGCCCCGAACTGCTCGACCAGACTCGCGCGAACTTCGGCGGGAAGGTCGGCCTTGGCAATGCGCAGCGTCATCATGTTCTCCTTGTACGTCTGCTTGCGTGACGTCATGGAGACACCGCCGGGCCTGGATTTGTGACATCGGTGGTTCGCCGGCGCTCACCGAGCGGCGTTCAAATTGTCTTGCTGGAAAGGCAGTTCGGATAGGGCAGCCGGGATCAGCGAGTGGTTTGGTACGGGTCTCGATGTGCGGACGACGGTGTCCGGGCGGGACATCATCACGGCGTGTGAGAAGCGCTGCGTGGCGGCCGGGATGCCCCGGTCGGCGGTCGCCACGTCGTACCAGGACGGCACGGTCTTCCAGGCCGGTACGCCACTGTTCCGCTCAAGGCGCCTACACGGCACGGCCGTTGGACTGTCGCCATGACCCGGGTCTGCGAGCGGGGCAGGTCCTGGGCGAAGACGTCGTGGAACTTGGCGGGGTCGATGTAGCCGTCCAGGCCGGGCCCCGCGCCGGGGATCGGGTAGGGACGCCCGACGAGCATGACGGGCCCGGGGATCGTGTCGATCACGCTGCGGACGTACGCCGAGTCCCCGGCCAGGTCCCGCAACGGGTTGGCCGGGGCGATCACCGGGAAGTCGGCCGAGGCCAGACCTTGGCGAAGCGTTCTTGATCCGGGCTGCCGATGCCGCGAAGCGACTCCGGAAGGGAGCTTGGCACGGGCGTCCACGGCCGTCTTTGCCGTGCGTGCCAGGCCCTGGTCCGTGGGTGCACGGCCTCCGCGATGTCAGCCGATGCGGTGCACCAGTTGGTCGGTCAGCTCGTACCGCGCCCCCACGACGGCGAGTTCACCGGCCGACACCTTGGCCGCGAGGTCCGGTTCCGCGGTGAGACGGTCGCGGACCAGTCGTATGTTGGCGTCGATCGTCGCGTCGGTGCGGGCGTCGCCCTCCTTGGTGTGGTCGATGGCCGGGGCGATCTGGTCGGCCAGGTACTGGATGTGCGCGGGCAGCTTCCCGCCGCTCTTCTCGGCCTCGACCGCAGCGCGTACGGCACCGCAGGACTGGTGCCCGAGCACCAGCACCAGCGGGATGCCGAGTTCGAGCACGCCGTACGCGACGCTGCCGAGCACGGCCTCGTCCAGGACCTCACCGCCGCTGCGGACGGTGAGCAGGTCCCCGGGGCCCTGGTCGAAGACGAGTTCCGGGGGGACGCGGGAGTCGATGCAGCCGAGCACCACCGCGAACGGGTGCTGCCCGGAGACCAGTTCCTGACGGATCGTGCGCGTCTCGTGCGGGTGCCTCTGCCGGAAGGCGCGCCAACGCGCGTTGCCCGCGGCGAGTTCACGCAGGGCCTCCTCGGGGGTGGCCGGCCGGGGCCGGTTCGGTGCGGCGGTCGCGGGGGTCGCGGTGCCGACGGCGAGGCCGGCGCCGAGGGCTGCGGCTCCGGTGAGTGCGCCGCGCAGCAGGGAGCGGCGGGCAGAATTGGGCTCGGCGGAGCGCGGGGCACCCGCAGGGGAATCTGAGTTCACGGACAGAACGTACGTCCGGAAGTGTGAACTGCTGCCTGACCTACGGAATCGTGGACGGGACGTGAACCGTCCATGGGGAAGTGTTGATGGGCTCTTGGGGAGAGCCATGAGGTGACTCTTGGGGCGAGCCTCTTGTCGAGGCGACAGGTGCTGGAAGGTCAGCTCAGGAGAGCGGCGGCGGCGATGGCGCGTGCGCAGTCCAGGGACTCGGTGCGGGTGGTGTCCACCTCCAGGTCGTAGACCACGCCCTCGTGCACCACGTCCGCCTGCGCCCCGGCCATCCCCGGCGTGCGATCCCCGCGTGCGATCTCCCGGCCCGCCGCGACGGCGGCATCGCAGCGGACGCCGACCCACAGCACCTCCACGCCGACCAGCGCCTTCCGCCACCGCTCCTGGGACGCCGCCCCGCCGAGGAAGACGTCGTCGACGATGATCCGGGCACCGGCGCGGGCCATCGCCGCGATGCCCTCCATCCAGGCCGCCTCGAGCGCCCTGAAGTCGGCCCCGACACTCACTCCGCCGTCCGCGGCGAACGTGATGCCCTCGTCCGAGGCCCGCATCCTCGCGGGCAGGGCGTCGACGAACCCGTCGACCCCGAACGCCAGCCACGGATCGGGCAGTACGGCCTGAAGGCAGCGCACGATCCCGGACTTCCCCGAGCTGGAGCCACCGTTGAGAATGATCAGCTGCGTCGTCACCGTGCCAGACTAGGGCGGCCGGCGCCTCACCACCCTGGGCCATGCGGGTAGCGACAGGCGGCGGTGCGGGAATGATCACGGCTCCAGGATTGGTTGACCCGTCACGCATGCCCGTCCGCCGACCAAGAAGGTGCACTCCGTGGCAACGACGCCGGCCCCTCCACGTGCCGCCCCACCCCGCCTGATCGCCACGGACCTCGACGGCACGCTGCTGCGCGGTGACGGCACGCTGTCCCCGCGCACCAAGGCCGCCTTGGCCGCGGTCGAACAGGCCGGAATCCGCGTCGTGCTGGTGACGGGACGTCCGTCACGATCGGTCCATGTGCTGCTGGAGACCGTCGGACCGCACTACGTCATCGCCGCCAACGGCGCCGCCGTACACGCTCCCGACGGATCCCTGGACCACCTCTCGCCGATCCCGCCCCGCGCGGCGGCACAGCTCGTGGCCCGCGTGCGCGCCGCGGTCCCCGGCGTCTCCTTCTCCGTCGAGTACGACCATGACTTCGGCCACGAGCCGGACTATCCGAGCTGGTCGTACGGCGAGGGCGCCGTCGAACTCGTCGGTACGGCGGAGGCCCTGGTGACCCGCACCCCGGCCAGACCCCTGCTGAAGATCCTCGCCCACCACCCGACACTCCCGCTCGACGACTTCTACGCGCGGGCACTGCACGCCGCCGGCACCAGTGCCGAGACCACCCACTCCACCGGCCTGTCGCTCGTGGAGTTCAGCGCATCCGGCGTCACCAAGGCGAGCACCCTGATCGAGTGGAGCGGCCGGCTCGGCATCGCGAGCGACGAGATCGCGGCGTTCGGCGACATGCCCAACGACCTGCCCATGCTCACCGCCGTGGGCCGCTCCTACGCGGTGGCCAACGCCCATCCGGAAGTCCTGGCCACCGCACGTCACCGCACCTCCTCCAACGACGAGGACGGCGTCGCCCGGATACTCGAAGGGTTCATCGACGCGCTCGTCCCGTGAAAGGGAACCCATGAACGCGGATGACCCCAAGAACGCGGATGACCCCACCGCCCCCCACGACCCCGACCGCTTCCCCGCCGGCCGCCCCTTGCTCATTCGCGGCGCCACCGTCGTGACCATGGACACCGGTCAGGGAATTCTGCCGGGCACCGACGTTCTGACAACAGACAACAAAATCAAGGCGGTTGGCCCGAACTTGTCCGCACCGCACGGCACCGCGGTCATCGAGGCGCACGGCGCGCTGCTGATCCCGGGCTTCGTCGACACCCACCGCCACATGTGGCAGTCGGCCCTGCGCGGACTCGGCGTCGACTGGACCCTGACGAACTACATGGACGCGCTGGGGCAGTTACTGCCGCACTTCCGGCCCGAGGACGTCTACGCAGGCAACCACCTCGGCATGGTCGAGGCGGTGGCGGACGGTGTCACCACCGTCGTGGACTGGTCCCACGGCTGTTCCACCCCCGCCCATGCCGACGCCGCGGTGGACGCGCTGATGTCCGTGCCCGGCCGGGCACGATGGGCGTACGGCCGTATCGGCCCCGATCTCGCCTGGGTCACCGACGGGGAGGCGGACCGGATCCGGGCGGCGCGGTTCCCCGGCGACGACCAACTGGTCACCATGCAGCTGGCGTTGGACCTGCCACCGGACCTGTCCGCCGCGGACGCGGCCCTGGCTCACGCGGCGAAGCAGGCGCTCCCCGTGACCACCCATGCGGGCGTCTTCGGCATCGTCGGCGACGCGGCCGTCACCCATCTCGCCCGCCAAGGCGCCCTGAGCCCCAGCACGACACTGGTCCACGCCGCCTCCCTGAGCGACGACTCCTACCGCCGAATCGCCGACAGCGGCGCCCACTTGTCCCTGTCGGCGGAGAGCGAGCTGAACGCGGGCCAGGGCTATCCGCCCACCGGGGCCGCCCGTCGCTTCGGTATTCCGCTCTCCTTGTCCATGGACACCGTGGTGTGGTGGAGCGGTGACATGTTCTCCGCGATGAGGTCGACGCTCAGCGCCGAACGCGGCCTGGTCTTCCTCCAGGCACACGCGCGCGGGGAGCAGGTGAGCAGCCATGACCTGCGCGCCGCCGACGTCCTGCGCTACGCGACCCTCGGCGGCGCCGAGGCCCTCGGCCTGGCCGACCGGATCGGCCGCATCACCCCCGGCAAGTGCGCCGACCTCGTCCTGCTCCGCGCGGACACCCCGTCGATGACGCCGCTGAACAACCCGGTGGGACACCTGGTCTTCCAGGCCGGACGGGGAGACATCGACACGGTCGTCGTCAACGGCCGTGTGCTCAAGCACCGCGGGAAGCTGATCGGCGTCGACCTCGCCCACGCCCGCCGACAGGCCGAGGCCTCGCGCGACCACCTGCGGGACGCGGTAGGGGAAGCGGCATGGCACCACCTCGTCCATCCGCCTGCCGCTAAAGGCTGACCGCCACCCGCAGCGGCGCCCGGAACGACAGCAGCCCCAGCATCGGGCCGTCCGCGACCGGGCGCGCCCCCGGCAGGCGGCGGGCCGCCGCGGCAAGGGCCACCGCCGCCTCCGTACGCGCCAGAGAAGCGCCCGGGCAGCGGTGGCGGCCGACGCCGAAGGCCAGGTGGCGGCGGATGTTCCCCCGGTGCGGGCACATCCGCTCCGGACCGTCGAAGACCTCCGGGTCCGATCCGCTGCCCAGGAGCATCAGGAGCAGCTGCGCCCCCTCCGGCAGGTCCACTCCGCCCAGCTCGACCGGACGCGCGGTGACCCTGCGCCAGGTGGTCACCGGCGGCTCCCGCCGCAGCACCTCCTCCACCCAACCTTGCGCCAGGCCCTCCTCGGACGCGACGCGGGCCCACATCCCGGGCTCGGTGAGCGCATGGCGCAGCACGGTGGCGATGAGCTGGCCCGTGGTGGACTGCCCGGCGATGAAGACGAAGAAGCACGCGGCGACGGCGGTCGGCACGTCGAGCCGTTCACCGTCGGGCAGGCGGTGGTCGGTCAGTGCCCGGACGAAGGAGCCGGGCCGGGCCGCCCCGCTCGCCACCGTCTCGGTCAGCCAACGGTGGAACTCGCCGACCAGCTCCGCCAGTTCGAGCTGACGCTCCGGAGCGGGGCGGCCCCAGAACAGCTCCAGGGAGGCGTCGCTCCAGCGGATCAGCGTCGCCGTCGGGACGCCCTCGATGCCGAGCAGCTCCATCAGTACCCGGCACGGCAGCACTTGGGCGAAGGAAGTGAACAGATCGCAGCTGCCCGAGGAGCCCGAGGAGGGGCAGGGCAGGGCGTCGAGCAGGTCGTCGGCGATGCGCTCGATCACCGGCACGGCGGCGGCCACGCGCTGCGCGTTGAAGAACCGGGTGACCACCCGGCGCAGTCCCGGATGGCTGGCGGTGCCGTTGTTCGCCAGGGCGGGCGGGAGGTTGAAGCCCGCCCGGGCGAGCACCCGGAGCACGCCGAACGGCAGGGGGGTGACGGCGTGCTGGGCGTTGTCCGGCAGGAAGTCGTCCGGGGTGAGCAGGACATGGCGTACGTCCCGGTAGCGGCTGACCAGCCACAGCCCGGTACCGGCGTCGAAGTGCACCGGCGCCTCGGCCCGCAACGACTGCAGCCACGGGTACGGGTCGCGGGTGAAGTCGTCGCCGAACAGGTCCAGCGCATCGAGTACGGGGGCGGATGCGCCCGGAGCCGGGGAAGTCACGGCCGGGACGCTAACACGCGCCCGCCTGCCCGCCGCGCCGGTGTGCGCGGCATCACTCAGGGCCTGGGCGCAGCCCCGCGGGCCGGCGCGGTGCGGCGGATGCGAAGCCTGCGGTCACCGCGCCGGGCAACACCGAGCCCCTGACGATCACGGGCTTCAGGCTGACGGCGGACGAGCAGCACGCCTGACCGACGTATCCGAAGGGCGGCAGCGGTTCCTGGATCTCTCCCAGGCGCTCGAATGGGAGAAGAGCCGAATGGCGCATCACATCGCCCGGATGGCAAGCGGGGCCTGGTGACCCGGGAGGAGTGCCCGGAGGACGGGCACGGCGCGTTCGTGGTGATCACTCCGGCCGGCCGCGAGGCCATCGAGGCGACCGCCCCGCTCCACGTCGAGGCGGTGCGCGCGCTGTTCCTCGACCACGTCACCCCGGCGGAGCTGAGGACGCTGGCGCGGATCTCCGAGCCGGTCGTGGCACACCTCGACGAGGGACCGGCGTGGGGGTGGCCGCCACAAGGACCGAACACCCGGTCTCAAGTACCGAGCAGCCGGTCTCAAGGACTGAACAAGGGGGAGACGGAAGCCGGCGCGGACCGTCCTGCTCGGCGGGGCCCTGCCGAACGCCACCATCACGCCGCGCCGGAACCCGCCCCGCTACTGACCGGCGCACCGCGGACCCCGCCGCGCCCTCGACCGCCGTACCACCCGGAACCCGCCGCGCCCCTGACCGCCGTACCACCGGAATACGACTGCCCGGACCGACGTTGGCGCACATGGTTGATGTATCAACCACCGATGCGAGGACTGAGGACATGACGACCGAGCGTTTCAACGAGTACGCCGCCCACGACGGAGTCGCGCCCGACCGCTGGGCCAGCGCCCTGCACCTGTTCGACAACGGCGTCGGCGTCCCGCGCGAGGAGACGGTTCTCGAGCGCTGGGAGCGGGCTCAACTCCTCTTCGAGGCCAAGGACTACATCGGCGCGGCCCGCCTCCTCGCCGATGTCGTCGAGGAGGTCCCGGAGCAGACCGGCCCCCGCCTCCTGCTGGCCCGCGCCTACTACCACTCCGCCCAACTGGGGCGCGCGGAGGAGCAGTTGCGCCGGATCATCGACCGCGACCCGGTCGAGCACTACGCCCACCTGATGCTGGGCCGCACCCTGGAACGCCAGGGCCGTCGCGAGGAGGCGGCGCCCTGGCTGCGGATGGCGGCCGCGTTCGCGGGCGAACTGCCCGCGGAGGACTGAGCTACCTACTGGTCGCGCTCGTGCGGTCCGCCGGTGTGCGCGAGCGCGCCGGCGGTTCGGCAGCCGACGATGGCCGGGGCCTCCTGGACCAGGCCGTCGTCGGTCAGCGCCTCGACCATGAACAGGGCGAAGTCCACCCGGCGGGTCAGGTTGCCGGCCAGCACCGGATCCCCCACATGCCTGCTCCACACGGGCAGCCCCTGGCTCTCCCCCTCCTCCAGGGAACTGCCGCGCACCACGGTCCACCGGGTGTCGCTGGCGAAGATCCGCCGGCAGGCCTCGACCTGGTCGTCGAGCTCGACGGCACGGACGAGCTTGGCCAGGACGGCGACGATCCGTACCCCGGCCCTGAACAGCCATGAGTACCGGTCCTTGCCGTCGCGCGTGATGTGCCAGCCGCAGGAGAACACCAGCCGCGCGCCCGGCCGGGCATGATCGAGCACCGCCTGGGCCGTCCCGGACGAGTACTGCCGCACCCCCCAGGGCACCAGCACCGTCAGCACCCCGTCGCACCCGGCGACCGCCTTCCGGATCACCTCGCGGTCGTCCGTCGGCCCGGGCGCGACGGTGATCCGCCCCTCGAACTCGGCCAGCTTCGGCACACTGCCCTCACGGCAGACGCCGACCACCTCGTAGCCGCGTTCCAGCGCGTGCCGGACCATGTACCGCCCGAGCTTCCCGGAAGCTCCGACGATGCAGACCTTCCTCATCCGATCCGTGCCCATGGCGCAGCCCCTTCGCCGGTCTCGCCTTACGTTGTAAGAAAGGTAGCCTTATGCCGTAAGGCAGTCAATGGAGGAGGGGCGGATGCCCAAGGCGGGCAAGGCGGACAAGGACGGCGGGCGCGTCCCGCTCAGCCGGGAGCGAGTGATCCGTACGGCCGTGGCGGTGGCGGACGAGAAGGGCTCGGCCGCGCTCACCATGCGGGCCATCGCCGAACCCCTGTGCGTCGAGGCGATGTCGCTCTACCACCATGTGAAGGGCCGGGAGGACATCCTCGACGGCATGGTGGACGCGGTGTTCGCCGAGATCGACCTGCCGCCGCGCGACACGGACTGGAAGAGCGGAATGCGGCACCGCGCCCTCTCGGCCCGCGCCGCCCTCAAGCGCCACCCGTGGGCCATCGGCCTGATGGACTCCCGCTCCCGGCCCGGCCCGGCGACCCTGCGCCACCACGACGCCGTCATCGGAGCGCTGCGCGCCGGAGGCCTCTCCGTCCCGATGACGGCGCACGCCGTCTCCCTGATCGACAGCTACTTGTACGGCTTCGTGCTCCAGGAGCTGAGCCTGCCGTTCACGGGCGAGGGCGACCTGGAAGAGGTGGCGGGCGCCATCCTGAGCGACATGCCCGCCGACGCCTATCCCCACCTCACGGAACTCGCCACGGAGTACGTCCTCAAGCCCGGCTACGACTACGCCGACGAGTTCACTTACGGGCTCGACCTGATCCTCGACGCCCTTGGCGCATCAGGGCACCGGAGCCCGCACAGCTGACGCGGCTACACGGCGCCGAGATACGGGCCCTGCGCGATCCTCCGGTCCCGCAGGGCCGTCAGCCGCACGGCGAAGAACAGGGCGGCACCCGCCGCCACGATCCCCAGGGCGTCGCAGACCAGGTACAGCCGGACCGCGTCACGCAACTCCGCGAGGTCGTCGGCCCGGTCGAACCGCAGGGCGGCGTACCGGCTGAACAGGACGTGGGAGACGAACAGGCCCCACCACAGGTTCACCGGCCACAGCGGCGCACGGTACGCCTGCCCGTCGGTCGGCAGCGGCGAAGCGGCTCCCCACATGTCGAAGGCGACGCGATACGGCATCCAGAAGTGCGCGATCGGGATGAACCAGGCTCCGATCGCCCAGCCCGCGCCATGGCGGAACCGGTCCGGCGCCAGTCGGCCGGTGGCGCGCCGCATGCCGAAGAACCAGGCCAGGAACCCGAGGGCGCAGACCAGGTAGGCCCCGCCCTGGAACCTCCCGGCCCGCTCGTACAGCGACAACGCGGAGTGGAGTTCCGCCTGCGGGGCGGTGAGGAAGCCGGGGTCGCCGTCGATGACGCCGTACAGCTCCACCCCCGCGAACACGGCGAACCCGGCGCTGAGGGCCGTCCCCGCGAGCAGCACCGACAGCGTGATGAGCATCCCGTGCGAAGGGTGTGCGGCCCGCTGGGGGAGCGGGGCATGCGGACGCGGACTGTCGAACAAGGTCATGACGTGCGGCCCCCGCGAGGAAAAGAACAGGTGATGCCCCGCGGAAGATCGCGTGCGGAGGCACGATACAGCCGCCGCCGTCGGCGTGGGGCGGAAAATCCGCGGACGTATATTTCAGGTGTCGCAAGCGCGCGGAGGCACTGATGGGCATACGGGACCGGATCGCCGACGAGCTGAAAGCGACCGTGCACGGCGGTGATCTCAAGCTGGAGCGCTATGCGGGGCCGCCCGGTGATCCCGGGCTGTTCGGTATTGCCCCGGACAGCCCCGCCTGGCGGGTGCACGGGCATCCGGCCGGGATGCTCACCGGCGGTTTCGCCGCGCTGATGCTCCAGTCACTGCATCCGCTGGCGATGGCCGGCGTCGACCAGCACTCGGACTTCCGCACCGACCCCGTCGGCCGCCTCACCCGCACCGCGCGGTTCATCACCACCACCACCTTCGGCTCACAGCAGGCGGCGCGGCAAGTGATCGACGTCGTACGGCGGATCCACACGCAGGTGCACGGGACGGCACCCGACGGGCGGTCCTACCGCGCGGACGACCCGGCGCTGCTGACCTGGGTGCACACCGCCGAGGTGTACAGCTTCCTGACGGGCTACCAGGTGTACGCCAAGCCCAGGGACCGTCTCGCTCCGGCCGAACGCGACATCTACTTCGCGCAGGTCGCCCCCGTCGCGGAGGCGCTGGGCGCGGAGCGCGTACCGCGCACGGCACGCGACGTCACGCGCTACCTGGCCGGTATGCGGCCCGAACTCCACGCGAATCCGGCCGCGTTGGAGGCCATGGGGTTCCTGCGAGGCTTCGGCCGCAATCGGCGGGAACGGCTGGTCGCGGGCGTGTTGATGAATGCCTCGCTGGGGCTGCTCCCGAGCTGGGCACGGGCCGAACTCGGCATCCGGCGGCCCGCCTTGGCACGCGCTGCTGTGGACCGGCCGCTGGCCACCGCGGTCGGCCGGGGCCTGGTGTGGGCATGCGGCCCGTCCCCGATCCAGGAGGCGGCCCGAACCCGTCTGACAGCCACGGCGAACAGCTGAACGGCGGCGGGAGTCCGCACCTTCGCCGCCGCCAGCCCACAGCTCGTGCAGCCATCCGGCCAGACCCTCCAGCCCCGCCGGAGCGATTGGCCGCAGCCCACCGGCCCCACCCCGACGCCGGTCTCAGAAGCGAGCGCGGCGTTCCGCCGCGGCATGCCACCATCCCGGCGGAGACGGCCCTACGGCCGTGGAGGAGGGCTGCTCGGGATGGAGCCCCAGCTTTCGCAGCGCGTCGGCGCGGACGCTCACCTCGAACGCACCCCACCAGTGGCCGTCTTCTCCGATACCGCAGGCCAGACTCCACCGGATCCGGTCCGGCCCGAAGGGCATCCAGTCGATACCCCGCTCACGCAGTCAACCGCGGAGGGCCGCCATCGGGTGGGGGCGTTCCGGCAGGTTGGCATACGAAGCGATGGCGATCCACTCGCCTGCGCCCTTGGTGCTCTCCATGACACCCATCATGCCGGGATCCGCTCGGCTACTCTCGGCGCAACCGATGATCACACAAGAAACGATCACCACTCAAGGGACGTCTTCGCATGCATACGCCAGCCGAATCAGCCATCCGGATCGGCGTCCTCGCTCCGCTGACCCGGCCGGGCTGGAGCGAGGCGGGCCAACATCTGCTCGCTGGAATGGAGTTGGCCGTCGGGGAGGTCAATGACGCCGGCGGCGTCGGCGGAAGAGCCGTGGAACTGCTGGTCCGGGACACCGCTGCCGATCCGCGGAGAGCCGTGGCGGCCGTGGAGGAACTGGCCGGCCTGGGAGTCGCCGCCCTGGCGGGGGAGTATCACAGCGTCGTCGCCCGAGCCGCCGCGACCACGGCCGACGCCCTGGGCCTGCCGTTCCTCTGCACGTCCTCCGTGCTCGACGCGCTCACCGAGCAACCCACGGAGTGGGTCGCGCGCCTGTCCCCGCCGCAGTCCCGCGGCTGGCGGACCTACGCCGACTTCCTCCTCGGCGCGGGACACCGTCGTATCGCCGTAACGACCCAGCCGAGCCTCTACTGGGCCACCGGCACTCGCATTCTGCGGGACCATCTCGCCGCACGCGGCGGCTCCGTCACCGAGTTCGACATGAACACACTCACGCCCGCCGCGGTCTGCGACGAACTCGCCGGGACCGGTGCGACAGCCCTCCTCCTGCTGGTCGGCCACCCGGAACCGGCCGTACCCCTCGTCCAGGCCGTCCGCCGGGACCAGCGCCTCGGCCAGGTCCTGATCGGCGCCCCGGCCGGGCAGCCGGAGTTCGCCGAATGGGCGACGCTGCTGGGCGAGGACGGCGCCGGGGTCCCCTTCCTGCGCTATCTGCCCGAGCACCTCACCCCCCTCGGTACGCGCGTCGAGAGGGCCCTGCACGAGAGGTTGGCCCCAGCGCCCTCCTTCGTCGCCTTCGAGGGCTACGACACGATCGCCGTCCTCGCCGAGATCCTGCGTTCGCACGGCACCGACAGGAAGCGGATCGCCGAGGCCTGGCCGAGCGTCACGGTCGAGGGCACCCGCGGGCGGATCGAGTTCTCCCGTACGGCGGACATCGGCGTGTGGCAGTGGGCCCGCCCGCCGATCCAGGTCGTGGACCGGGACCCGGCGCGACCGGATCGCTTCCGCGTCCTGCACACCGGTTGCGACACCCCGTGCCCGAAAAGCTGAACCGGTGGGCATGCGACGGGTGTTCGGACGTAGGTTGTGCGGTGAAAGATCCACGCCTTGGTTGAAGGACGGCCCCGACTCATGAATGACCCTGTGACGATGCCCGAACCGGCGGAGCATCAGAAGATCGACACGTCCGTTCCGCACTCGGCCCGGATCTGGAACTACTGGCTGGGCGGCAAGGACAACTACCCCGTCGACGAAGAGGCCGGCGACGCGTACACCGCCGTCTTCCCCGGCATCGTCAGCATCGCCCGGTCCAGCCGCGCCTTCCTGCGCCGCAACATCACGTACCTCGTCTCCGAGGCGGGCATCCGGCAGTTCCTGGACATCGGCACCGGCCTGCCGACCGCCCAGAACACCCACGAGGTGGCCCAGCAACTCGCCCCCGAGTCACGGATCGTGTACGTCGACAACGACCCGATGGTCCTCGCGCACGCCCGCGCCCTGCTGTACTCCACCCGCGAGGGCGCGACCGCCTACATCGACGCCAATGTGACGGACCCCGACCGCATCCTCGAAGCCGCCGCCGCGACGCTGGACTTCGACCGCCCCACCGGGCTCATCCTCAGTAACATCCTCGGCCACGTCGCCGATTACGACCAGGCCCGCTCCCTGGTCACCCGGCTGATGGACGCCCTGCCCCCGGGCAGTCACCTCTCCATCAACGACGGCTCGCGCGGCATCGACCCGGCCTTCGAGCAGGCCCAGGACGCCTACAACAACAGTGGCGCCGTCCCGTACAACCTGCGCAGCGTCGAGGAGATCACCGGCTTCTTCGACGGCCTGGAGCTCATCGACCCCGGCGTCGTCCCGGTCACGCAGTGGCGCCCGGAGCCCGGCGCTCCCGCCCCGGAGGTCATCGCCGAGCACGGCGGTCTCGCCCGGAAGCCGTAACGGCGCATCGGGGCATCAGCAGGTGGCGCCAGGGTTCACCCCTGGCGCCCATGATCCCGATTCAGCCGTACGAGGGATGGGCGGGGCCCAGCGCATCCCGCTTCACTGGAGGTGACAGTTTTCACCGGCCTGATCGGGAGAGACGGGACCTGTGACCCTGATGGCCCAGATCGATCCCTCCGGCCCCGCGGCAGCGGCCCAGTTGGCGTGCCTGCGACCCGTCGGGGGCAAGAACCTTCGAGGTGAACCGGTCTCCCCCCGGCATGGCGTGGGCGGGACGAACCGGCGCGCGTGGACCGGGACAGCCACCGCCCCACCGAGATCGGAGGACTGACCATGGCCGCTCCCCTCACAGCAGACCGGCTGGTCGCGGCACTGCGTGCCGAAGGCTGCGCCGTCCGTGAAGTCGGTGGCTGGCGGACCAACAACCGTAACCACGTGGGACCTTGGGGGCCGGTGCACGGCGTGATGATCCACCACACCGTGACCGGGCCGAGCACGGACGTCGTGGGCCTGATCTTCCACGGTCACAGCGCTTTGCCCGGCCCGCTGGCCACCGGCTGCATCACCAAGGACGGCACCGTCCACCTCACCGGCAACGGCCGGGCCAACCACGCCGGTGGCGGCGACCCCGACGTACTCGCCGCCGTGATGAACGAGTCGTACGGCGCCCGCCCGCCCGCCACCGACGAGCACCAGGGCAGCGCGGGCGCCGTGGACGGCAACAGCCGCTTCTACGGCTGGGAATGCGAGAACGAGGGAGACGGCCGGGACCCGTGGCCGCGTGCCCAGTACGTCGCCATGGTCAAGGCCACCGCGGGGATCTGCCGTGCGCACGGCTGGAGCGCGAAGAGCGCGATCGGCCATCTGGAATGGTCGGACCAGAAGCCCGACCCCCGCGGCTTCGACATGAAGGACTTCCGCAGCGACCTCGCCGTATGCCTGGGCCTGCCGGCCGGCGTATGGGAAGGAGATGACGACCCCATGCCCCAGTACGTCAACCTCGGCCTGGCGGAGCCGTACCGACTGGCGCCGGGCGCCTGGGACTCGGTCGAGCTGACCGCCGAGTGGACCGATGAACCGGGCGGCCACGGCGAGGGCGGCAGCGTCTTCGTCCGGGGCCCGGCCCGCTTCACCGGCTCCCTGAGCCTGCGCTTCGACGGCCTGCCCGACAGGTGCGTGGTCCAGGCCCGGATGTCGGAGTTCCAGGGCGCGGAGCATCGCACGGACCACCCCATCGCCGAAATCGTGGGGACCGGGGGTGACACGTTCGCCGTGGTGCCGCTGACCAAGCGCCTGGCGTCCGGCCGGAGCATGCGCGTGCGGCTCCTCAACCAGGCCGACGTGCCGATCACCGTGACCAGCGCGGTCGTCTCCGTACTCGTCTGGAAGGAAGGCTGACCCGGGCGGACCGAGCCGTCGGCGCCGCGCGATGTCTCAGGCCCGGATGGGCCGTTCGGCGTGCCCTGCCTCGTCCGCCCGGACGACGGGGGGAGCCATCCGAGGCGAACAAGCCCCGCATCGGAATTCGGCAGACCCTCGCCCCGTCGGCGGGCTACTGTACGGACCCAGTGTGCTACGCACGGTCAGTCGAGGAGGCGTCCTGTGCCATCCCCCTGCGACCCCCAGTACGCTCCCGTCGGCGATGTGGACGCCGCGCTCATGATGGTCGACTCCCGCCTCAGAGCCATCTACAGCGCCAAGACCTCGACCGACGCCGAACAGCAGGAACTGACCGACCAGTTCGCGGCGTCCTTGGGTCCCGGCGGGGTCGCCGACCTGCTGGACGGAGCCTGCACCCTCATCTACATGTACATGCAGTGGCTGCGGCGGGCGTACGAGGAGCACGGCAAGGACGTCATCGAGCGGGTCGTGCCCAACCTCGTCGCCTCGATGCGCATGATGCCCAGGAGCATCCGCCCCGAGGCCATCCCCACCATGGCCGGCCTGATCGTCGCCGCCGGCACAGGGCTGAGCCCCAACCTGTGGCGCAAGCGGTACGGGGAATGGACCGAGGACGAGATGAACCCCCTCGAAGCCACCGCCTTCCTGCTCGCGGAGCACATCAACCGCCTCACCGACGACCGTGACTTCGCCACCCGCCTGATCACCGAAGCGCTGTCCCGGGCGGACGAACGCTGACGACTCCTCGCCCGGGTGCGCGGCCCGGCGCCTGAACGTTCCGCCCTCGACCGGCGTCGTAGCAGCAGGAACCGTGTCGAAGGGACCGTCGCCATGAAGCCCGCATTCCCGCGCGCCGCCCGTACCGCCTCAACCGCCGTCCTGGCGGGGGCCCTGCTGACCATCACGGCCGCCTGCGGAACGGACGACGAGAACAACGGCCAAGCCGCACCGGCCCGAGCGGCCTGGGAAGAGCCCGCCGCGTACGCCTACACGCTGGAGTCGACGCAGGGCGAGCGCTCACTGCTCGGCAAGTATCGGGTGACGGTCCGGGACGGTGCCGTGACCAAGGCGGTCGGCCTCGACGACAGCGCACGACGCCTGGTCGCCCGTTCTCCGGAGCAAGTTCCCACCCTCGGTGCTCTGCTGGCCGAACTGAACCAGGCCCGAGAGGAGAACGCGGACAAGGCGGAAGCCGAGTACGCGGCCGACGGCCATCCGGAACGGATCACCATCGACCGGCTGGAGAACGCGATCGACGACGAGGCCCTGTACGTCATCAGCGACTACGACGTGCCCGGCGCCGGTCCCTCTTCCTGAAGCCGCCCCGCACAGCTAATCAAGTTTGATTAGAATGGGGGCATGGATGAGAAGACCATTCCGATCCTTCCGTGCCGAACCCTCCCGCCCGTGCTCGACTTCTACACCGCTCTCGGCTTCGAGGTGACCTTCCAGCAGCGAAGCCCCAACCCCTACGCGGTCGTCGAACGGGGCGGGATCCAACTGCAGTTCTTTGGGATGAAGCAGTACGACCCGGCCAACTCGTTCAGTACCTGCTACGTGCTGACCGGTGACGTCGACGGGCTCCACGAGGCCTTCCGGGCCGGACTCAAGGCCGCGTACGGAAGGATCCCGACCCGTGGACTCCCCCGCCTGGGGCCGCTGAAGGACATGTCGTACGGCGTACGGCAGTTCCTCATGACGGATCCCGGCGGAAACTGCATCCGCGTCGGGCAGCCCACGAGTGACGACCCGCACCACCGGACCGCGCCCGAGGAGACCTTCGCGCGCGCCCTGCACCACGCCTCCCTGCTCGCCGACTCCAAGGAGGACCCCGCGAGCGCCGCGAAGGTCATCGACCGTGTGCTGGGCCTGGAGGACGCAAGGCCCACGTGTGTGCAGCTGTTGCAGCTCCTCGTGCTGCGGGCGGACGTCGCCGGGCGGCTCGGGGACGACGAGGCGATGGCATCCGCACTCACCCGGGCCGCGGCCCTTCGTCTCACCGCCGAGGAACAGGACGCGGCCCGGGACGCCCTTGCGCGCCTCGAAGATCTGCGATCCGGTGAAGGAGCGTGAAGCCATTGCCACCCCTCGCCGCCAAAGTCGGTTGATGCCCCGCGGGTTGTGAGACAGGCTCTGCGGCCATGGAGTACTTCTGCTACCACCGCGACCGGCCCCGCGCCCTGCCCTTGCGCGAGCAGCTGCTGGAAGAGCACTGGTCGTACATGGACGGGTACGCGGCGCGGATGATCGCCCGCGGCCCGACCTTCGCCGCCGGCGCCGATGCGCCGACCGGCAGCGTGCACATCGTCGATCTGCCCGATGCCGCCGCGGCCCGCGCGTTCGCCTTCGACGAGCCCAACTATCAGGCCGGTGTGTACCGGGACGTGCTGGTGCGCCGTTGGCGGAACCTGCTCGGGCGCACGATGTGGGACTTCCCCGGCGGCCGGGACGGCGGCAACCGGTACCTGGTGCTCGGCCTCGGCGAGGGGCAGGGCGCCGACCTCGCCGTGCCGACCGACCGAGGGAACGACCTCATCGCCTACGGGCCCCTGCTCTCCGACGACGGCTCCACCTGGCTCGGAACGGCGGTGCTGCTCAAGGCTCCCGATGCGGCAGCGGCACGCGCCGTCCTCACCCCGGACCGGTATGCCGACATCGAGGTTCATGACTGGCAGTTCGGCGGGCGCGAGGAGTGATCCGCGCGGCTTGGGGACCCGTAGAGCGTCCTGGTCACCTACTCGATGTGGCCGGTAACCGGGTCGACCTGAGCGAGGAAGTCCCGCGCGGCTTCTTCGAGTTCGGCGCGGCTGACCGGCGCCGGGGGATGGGTCTGGAAGCCGAACCCGTACTGTGGGTCGGGTCCGGTCAGCCAGCTGAGGTCATAGGAGCCGGGCCTGTCGTGCGGCTGGACGACCTCGAACTCCTCGCCGTCGACCGTGATCCGTGTCCGCTCGCCGTCGGAGGTCATGGGCAAGCTCCTTTCCCCGGCGGTGAGCCTACGTCACCCTTGGCGCAGCCCCGTCGGCGTTAGTCTTCTCCTCGCGTCGCTGCCCGCGCCGCGCGAGACGTGTCGACAGGACCAGGACGGAAGTATGTCGGGAGAGATGTCGCCCACCGGGAAGGGCTCCGGGCCCGGCTCGCCGCCCGAACTGCGCGCGTCTCATGCGGACCGGGACCGAGTCGTGGAGGTGCTCCGGATCGCGGCGGGTGACGGCCTGCTGACCGCGGACGAGCTGGACGAGCGCCTGGAGGCCGCCCTGTCGGCACGGACGCTGAGCGAACTGATCCCGCTCACCGCAGATCTGCCGCCGGTGTCGGCCACGGCCGGTGTGACCGGTGTGCCGGTCAAGGATGTCGTGCGCATCGAACAGGTCCACAGCGCCGCGGTCGAGCGCGCGGGGCGCTGGGTGGTGCCGCGGCGGCTGGAGCTCGCGGTGACGTTCTGCGATGTGACGCTGGACTTCACCGACGCCGTGATCACGCAGGACACCCTGCGGATCGACGTGGCGATGACGGGAAAGGCTCTGACGCTGGTCACGCGGCCGGGCGTCGTGGTCGACACCGACGGCCTGCAACTCATGCACAGCAAAATCAAGTACCGCCGCGACCCGGCGGACTCCGAAGCGCCGGTCGTGCTGCGAGTGGAACTGGTCGGCCGGAAGGTCCACGGGCCCGTGATCGTTCGGCCCCCGCGCCGGACACTCGGACAGTGGCTGCTGCGCAGGCCGGCGGGCGCTTGAAGCCGCGCCGGCCGGCCGCGGGCGCGCTACTCCGCCTTCCGCACTGACGCCGCCACCTCGGCCTCCACGCCACTGAGGGACGCACCCTGCTCCCTCGCGTACTCCGCGATGGCGGTATGCGCGTCCCGCTCAAGGTCCCGCCAGGCTCGCCAGGCGGTGTTGTACGTCTGCCGCTGCATCCCGGACCAGCCGCCGATGTGAGTCGCGGGCCCGTACTGCACAAGCAGGGCCTCGACCCGGCGATGCGCCTCGTCCGCGGCGCGCTGCTTCTGGATCAGCTCCTCGAAGGTGTGTGCCACTACACGAGCGTAAGAACCGTCGCCCGTTATCGCGCGCCGAGCGCCGGAGCACCCGGGTCCAGCAGCCTCGCAAGGGTCTGTAACACCTGTTACAGACCGTAAGTGAGCATGCCACTACGATCACCGCCCATGGACTGGCTCGAACGCACCGCGAAGCTCAGACAGTGGGCGAGGAACGGGACGCGCGCTCCCCATAAGCCGCTACTGCTCCTGTACGCCCTCGGCCGCTTCCAGGAAGACGCCGAGGGTGAGCTCCGGTACAGCGCGGTGGAGGAAGACCTGCAACGGCTCCTGACCGAATACGGCCCGCCCAACCGGACGACACCGGCCTATCCGTTCCACCACCTGGTCAGCGACGGCGTGTGGGAGGTGCACACCGACCGCGGACCCGGCAGCCCGGGAACCGGACTGCGAGAGCTCCGGGAAACGCGTGCCGCCGGACGCCTCGCGCCGGACCTCAGATCGGCCCTGCGACGGGACCCCAACCTCCTCGTCCGCATCGCACGCGTACTCCTCGACCTGCACTTCCCGCCCTCGCTGCACGGCGAGTTGTGCGAAGCCGTCGGACTGGAACTGGAGCCCGCGGAGACCGAGCTGCTCACGCCCGCGCGGCGACAGCGGGACCGGCGCATGAGGGAACTGGTCCTGACCGCTTACGAGTACCGGTGTGCCTTTTGCGGCTACGACGGCAGGATCGGAATGGTCCCGGTCGGTCTGGAGGCCGCGCACGTGCGGTGGTGGGCGTTCGGCGGCCCCGACGAGATCGAGAACGGCCTCTGTCTGTGCTCGCTGCACCACAAGCTCTTCGACAAGGGGGTCCTCGGCGTCGGCGACGGCCACCGGATCCTGGTCTCGCAGGGTTTCGTCGGCCACAGCCCCGCGGCCCGTGAGCACGTCATAGCCCTCGCCGGCCGCCCGCTCGTCGGCCCGCAGCCGGGCATACGCCCCGTGGCGGACACCCATCGCGACTGGCACGCCCGTCAGGTCTTCCACGGCAGTCCGCGCCCAGCCGCTGCGCCCTGATCAGCGAGGCTCGCCGTACCAGCGCCACTCGGTTCGGCGGGGCCGGTGGGGGAGTTCGGTGCGGCCGGTGGCCCAGAGCAGGGTGAGCCAGGGGGCTGTGTCGGTCGGGGTGTCGGGGAAGAGCCGGGTGAGTAGGCGATCGCACAGGTCGGCCGGGGGTGTCCAGTCCACGCCCAGCCCTTCGGCGACGTCATGGGTGTGGACCAGGGTCTCGACGACACCCATCGCCGCGAATCCCTCGGGATCGGCCGCGCCGAAGATGTGATGCGCTCGAACCGTCGGGGGAGTGGTGCGGACCATGGCCGTCAGCAAGGCGCTGCAGGCTTCCAGTACTTGGAGCAGACCGGCCGGCCCCGCCTTACGGTCCGCGAAGACGGAGTTCGCGGGCCCACCCGGCCGCCGACGGGTCCAGTCGAAGGGGACGTGGGCGTCCAACGGCGGTGTCGCCGGGCCCAGTTGCACGGCATACGCGAACAGGTCGTCGGCCAGATGCTCGACGGTCTCCCAGCAATCCCACTCCAGCGAACCGGCCTTCACGCTCCAGTCCGCCCCCTCGGCCCCCCGCAGCGCGGCAACCGCCAGACGCACGGCCTGCTCGACATCGGCCGCGGTCACCGGCGCGCTGGATGATCTCTGATCTTCAACCATGGCGGGACGGTATCAATGATCAACAGGCGGGCGCCCTCGCCCGCGGCGAGGGGCTCGCCCTTTGGATACGCCACGGGGGCAGCACAGGCGGGGGCAATGCCCCGCACGCCCGTGCCACCCCCTGTGGGTGCTCAGCAGAGTCCTACGACGCGGAATTGCGGCGGACACCTCGGCTGCCGGCGCCGCGGCTGCCGGTGCCTCGGCCGGCGGTGCTGCCGCTGCCGCCCGTGCCCCCGGCCGCCGTAGCCCGGCGCCCGCCGGACGCGCGGACGGCCTTGCCGGAGGCGGCGCCCTTCGCCGTACCGCCCGTGGTCCTGGCCTCGGAGCCGCGGCCTCCCGCGGCGCCGGCGGCACCCGATCCGGTGCGGCGGGCCGTGCCGCGCCCGCCGGTCGTGGCAGCGCCACTCCCCGCAGACGTCCCGGCTCGGCGGTCCGTACCGTTCGCGGTGCCGGTCGTCGCTCCCGCGCGCGGGCCGCCACGGCGGCTGCGGGCGGACCGCTTGCCGGGCTCGGTGGCGGTCTTCCGGGCCGGGCGGGACGCCGCGGGCGTGGCCGGCTCGGGTACCGCGATGGTGACGGGGACGCCGGACGGCTCGCGGGCGCCGGTGATGGTGGCCAGGGCCGCGTCGCTGGAGGTGACGCGGGCCGTGCGGGGGCGGATGCCCGCGTCCGACATGAGCAGGGTGACGTCCCGCTTCTGTTCGGGGAGCACCAGCGTGACCACGCTGCCGGAACCGCCGGCGCGGGCCGTGCGGCCGCCCCGGTGGAGGTAGTCCTTGTGGTCGGCGGGGGGATCGACGTTCACGACCAGGTCGAGGTCGTCGACATGTATGCCCCGGGCGGCGACGTTCGTCGCGACCAGCGCGGTGACCTGGCCGGTCTTGAACTGTTCCAGGGTGCGGTTGCGCTGCGGCTGCGAGCGGCCGCCGTGCAGGGCCGCCGCGCGGACACCGACGGCCAGCAGCCGCTTGGTGAGCCGGTCGGCGGATCGCTTGGTGTCCAGGAAGAGGATGACCCGG
Source organism: Streptomyces sp. NPDC002776 (assembly GCF_053592195.1). Lineage (NCBI taxonomy): Bacteria > Bacillati > Actinomycetota > Actinomycetes > Kitasatosporales > Streptomycetaceae > Streptomyces > Streptomyces sp. NPDC002776. The sequence continues at coordinate 194,211 of NZ_JBSFVG010000007.1, forward strand.
CCGTCGCGGGCCGCGATGCGCGTGGTGACGGCCTTCTTGTCGGTCTCGTCCAGGACGTGGAGCACGTGGTGCTCCATGGTGGTCACCGCGCCCGCCGACGGGTCCACGGAGTGCACCACGGGGTCGGTGAGGAAGCGCTGCACCAGGCGGTCGATGTTGCGGTCCAGGGTGGCCGAGAAGAGCATGCGCTGTCCGTCGGGCCGCACCTGCTGGATCAGCTTGGTGATCTGTGGCAGGAAGCCCATGTCGGTCATCTGGTCGGCTTCGTCCAGCACCGTGATGCCGACGCTGCCGAGCACGCAGTCCCCGCGGTCCACCAGGTCGTTGAGGCGGCCCGGAGTCGCCACGAGCACCTCGGCGCCGCGCCGGAGCGCATTGGCCTGCTTGGTGATGGACAGGCCGCCGACGACGGTGGTCAGGCGGAGGTTCACCGCCGTCGCGTAGGGCGTCAGCGCGTCCGTCACCTGCTGGGCGAGTTCACGGGTGGGCACCAGCACCAGGGCGAGGGGCGCCTTGGGCTCCGCGCGCTGTCCGGCCGTACGGGCCAGCAGGGCGAGCCCGAACGCGAGGGTCTTGCCGGAGCCGGTGCGTCCCCGTCCCAGCAGGTCGCGGCCGGCGATCGAGTTCGGCAGCGTGGCGGCCTGGATGGGGAAGGGGGTGGTGACACCTTGCGCGGTGAGGGTCTTCAGCAGCCCCGCGGGCATGTCCAGACCGGCGAAGTCCTCGACGGCGGGCAGGGCGGGTGTCGTGTTTTCCGGCAGCCGGAATTCCCTGGGCGACGACGCGGACGGCACGGGGGACGAGACGCGCCGGTTCGGCTTCTGGGGCCTACGGGACATGCAGTTCTTTGCCTTCCTGGAAACAGCACAAAACCGGGGTCCGCACCAAGCGGTGCGGACCCCGGTCGAGCGGATACGCGTCCGGCCGATTAGGCGGGGACGATGTTCTCCGCCTGGGGGCCCTTCTGGCCCTGCGTGACGTCGAAGGTCACCCGCTGGCCTTCCTGGAGCTCACGGAAGCCCTGCGTCGCGATGTTCGAGTAGTGGGCGAAGACGTCGGGGCCGCCGCCGTCCTGCTCGATGAAGCCGAAACCCTTTTCGGCGTTGAACCACTTCACGGTTCCCTGTGCCATGACGTTCTCCTTCTGGGTAGGCAGAGGGCCCATCCGGAGATGCCGGTAAAAACTAAATATGCGCCCGAAGGAGAAACATTCCCGTCAGGCGCACATAGGTTCATGGGTACCACAACTGCAACGAAGAAAACGGTAGCACAGCTTGGCGGCCCGTGGTGGATCTTCGTGCGACGAATGTTGATCAATGGCAGGAGCCGTGCCGACCGAGGGTCTGTACGGGGCCGGCGCCGGGGCGGCTCCACTGCGGAACGGGGCGGCTGGTCGGGCCCCAGGTGGCGTTCCCGTCCGCGTCCGACCGCCACGACCAGCACGGGACGTCCCCCTCGGGCCAGCCCTCGGGCTTGTCCTCCCAGGCCTCGCCGCGGCCGTAGGGCGTCATGTCGAGCAGGCCGATGGACCCATTCGCCCGCTCGGTACCGCGGCCCGTCGTGGAGTAGGTGAGGAACGCGCGGTCGCCGTCGCGCAGGTAGCTGGTCAGGTAGCCCATGGCGCCGCCGACCGGCTCCTCCACGCCGCGCACCGAGTACCAGGGCTGGGTGTAGCCCATGAACCCGACGAAGGCGGCCACCTCCTCCCACGCGCCCGTGGTCACGAGCGCGAACGAGACACCGCGGGCGTTGAGGTAGACGGCGTCCTTCAGATGCCAGGCCGTGGTGGTGCAGCCCTCGCACTGCCCCTGGGGCGGCGCACCGTCGTACCACATGTGCTTGTAGACGACGAGCTCGTCGCGGCCCTGGAACAGGTCCAGGAACGGGACCGGGCCGTCGGGTCCGACGACCTCGGCCGTCCCGTCGAACTCCACCATCGGCAGCCGGCGGCGGGCCGCGGCGATGGCGTCACCCTCGCGGGTGTGGGCCTTCTCGCGGACCAGCAGCTCGTCCCGGGCGGCCTGCCAGGTGGCCAGGTCCACCACGGGCGGACGGCCGGGCGTCGGGTCACTAGGAGTGGTCGTCATGGTGTCCTCCGTGGGGTCGCGTGGCGGGCAGCGCCGTAACGACGCCGCCACGACGGTCACGGGTACAGACTCCCGGCCCGCCCGGAACTCATCGGCCGTGCTCGTGCTCGGCCACTCCTGTCACAGCAGCCCCTGGTCGCGCGCGTACAGCGCGGCCTGGGTGCGGTCGCGCAGGCCGAGGCGTGACAGGACGCGGGAGATGTGGTTCTTGACGGTTCCCTCGCTGAGGAAGAGGCGGGCGGCGATCTCGCGGTTGGTCGAGCCGTCGGCGAGGAGGCGCAGTACGTCGATCTCGCGGGCGGTCAGTCCGGTGGCGCCGGGAGGAGGGGCGGATGGGAGCCGTGGGGCTGGGGGAGGGGTCAGGTGAGCGGTCACCGCGGCGTCGAGCTGGGTGACCCCGGCGTGTGCCAGCCGCACCGCGTCGGCGAGCTGCGCCGCGGGCAGGTTCTTGAGCAGGTAGCCGCCGGCGCCCGCCCGCAGCGCCTCGACCACGTACTCCTCGTCGTCGAAGGTGGTCAGCATGACGACCTTGGACGTGCAGCCCCGCCGCCGCAGGATCGCCAGCGCCTCTACGCCGTCGATGCCCGGCATCCGTACGTCCATGAGCACCACGTCCGGCGCGAGCGCCAGCGTCTTCTCGACCGCGTCCGCGCCGTCGACCGCCGTGCCCGCCACCACGATGCCGGGCTGGATGCCCAACAGTGAGGCGATGCCGTCCCTCACCAGCTGCTGGTCGTCGACGACGAGGACGGACACGGGCAGGGACTTCGGATTGTCGGTCATGCGTCCGTCTCCGTTCCGGTGCGGGGGACCTCGACGGTGATCCGCGTGCCCGCCCCCGGTGCGCTGTCGATCTCGACCGTGCCGCCGACCAGCCGCGTCCGCTCCTGGATGCCGAGCAGCCCGAAACCCGTGACGGCCCCGGGCCGGAACCCGCGCCCGTCGTCCGCCACGACGAGACGCGCGCTGTCCGCGCCGAACGTCAGGACCACGCTCACCCGCCGCGCGTCCGCATGCCGCCGCACATTGGTGAGCGCTTCCTGGGCGGCGCGGTAGAGGGTGGTGAGCGCAGGCCCGGCGGGGCCGTCGTAGGGCTCTCCGTCGACGCGCAGGGACACCTCGATGCGGCCGTCGTCCAGCTGACGTACGAGGTCGGCCAGCGCGGACGGCAGCGGGAGGGGTGCGGAACGGTCGTCGCGCAGGGCGCGCACCGATGTCCGTACGTCCTCCAGCGCGCGGTCCGCCGAGTGCCGGGCGTCCGCCACGGCCTGGTCGGCGGCGTCCGGATCGTGGCCGCGAAAGGCGGCGGCCTTCTCCAACTGGACGGCGACCGCGGTGAGATGGTGCCCGAGGCTGTCGTGGATGTCGCGGGCCAGCCGGTTGCGTTCGGCGGTGGCGGACAGTTCGGCGATCCGTGCCGCGTACTCCTCCAGCCGGGCCCGGCCTTGCTGCTCGCCGATCGCGACCGCGGCCATGGCGAGGGCGAGGACCAGGCCGATGAGGAGCATGAGCAGATCGGAGACGTAGGCGGGGTCGGCGTACCAGGCGGGGTCGGACAGGGTGTAGAGAGCGAGGACCACGGCCACGCAGCCGCCGGCGAGGGCGAGCGCCGCCGTACGGCCGAAGGCGAAGTAGGCGGTGAAAGGGACCAGGACGAGCAGGGCGCGGGACAGGCCCGAGTCGTCGAGTGCGGTGACGGCGACGATGAGGCCGAGACGGGCCCCGAGCAGCGCCAGGGACCGGGACGGGACCGGTATGCGCTCCAGCAGGAGGAGCAGCAGGAGTCCTGCGACGAAGGCGGCGGTAGGGGCGGTGGCGAGGGAACCGTTGTGGGCCGCGGCGGTCAGGCCCGCCAGGAGGACGGCGAGGTAGAGCAGGGGTGCGACCCAGGGGACGGGCCGTGGGGGCGCCCCAGGCGCGGAGTCCGTGCCAGGGCTCGTGCGGCGGGCGCTCAGCCCCGGTGTCGCCATCGTTCCTCCCCGAGCCAGGCGCTCCAGGCTACGTGCCGTCGCCCCGCCACGGACCCTGCCGAAGGTCACGTGACCTTCGGCCGCGAGGACTGGCCGCCCGGCACTCACGGCACCCGCCCGGCCGCTCCTACGTGGGGTACGGGGGCGGCCGGTCAGTGTGCCGCCCAGTCCAGGCCGAGGTCGGCCAGCGCCTGACGTCGGTCGGTGCTCAGCTGCGCCCGCCTGGTCTTGGTGTTCGTCAGCCATACGCCGAGCTTCACCTCGGTGCCGTCCTCAAGCCGCTCCACATGGGCCCGGGGAACCGTCAGGGAACCCGTGCGCGCCCGGTACTGCGCCAGGGCCGCGAGGCCCCGCTCGAAAGCACCGGCGCCGCCCTTGCGGTGCGTGGCGGGAGCCTGCGGCTCAGGCGGGAACGGTGCGATGCCGAGCTGTTCCAGGCGCTCGCGCTGCCCGGCCGCCAGCGCCTGCCACACCGCGGGCCGGCGCTGCTTGTGGAGCCACTTCCCTACGTCCATCCCGTGGCAGGTGACGCCAGGCAGCAGCTCGGGCCGGTCCTCCTCGCGCAGGAACTCACGTACGGCGGCGTAGTGCCGTTGCCAGTCGGGGGGCCACGGGGGGTTCCAGTCGGGGTCGACGGCCCGCAACGCCTCCTCCCAGTCGGGGTGTTCGGCCAGCGCGCCGGGACGGCGGAGGTTGGACAGCCACTGCCCCAGCGGGCGGTCCAGGGCCGTCGCGGAGCGGGGCGCGCACAGGGTCCAGTGCTCGTCGTAGTAGACGCGGGCCGCCGCCAGGTTCTCCTGGAAGCGTTCGTCCGCCAGGCTCCAGACCATGCCCAGCTGCTCCAGCCGCCGGGCCCGCAGGCCGCTCAGCTGCCCGGCCCCGTACGTCCGTCGCTGCTCCGCGACCCACTGCCCGAGCGGGTAGGCGCCCTCCTTGTGCTCGTACGGGACACGGGCGTGACCGGTTCGTCCGGTGAACGCCTTCAGCTTCGCCCAGCCGCGTGCCCAGTCCTGCCGCTCGGTGTCGATCACGTTGAAGGACACCCAGGCCGCGACCGTCTGAGGGTCGCGCGGTGAAGCGAAGCGCAGCAGGAGCCGTGACTCCTCCTCACCCTCCTGGGGCGGCGGGCCGATGCGCAGCGACGGCTGCACCGCCTTCTTCTGCGGCTCCTGCGGGACGGCGAGGAGTTCCACCGCCTCCTCGTCGTGCGCGCGCAGACCTTCGAGCACCTTGACCAGCGGCCGGTAGGAGCCGGAGGTGAACATGTCCTCCGGCCGCTCCCCGGCCTGGAGGAAGACGGGCACGATGAGCGAGGCCACCTTCCCCTGCCCCGGCTTCTGCCGCAGGGCGCGGCCGATGGCCTGGACGATGTCGTGGGGCGCCCCCTTGGGGTCCAGGAGCGCGACCGAGTCCACGGCCCGGATGTCCACGCCCTCGCCCAGGACCCGGCAGTTGGACAGCACGGCCGGGCGGGGCGTGCAGGCGAAGCCGCCGAGGACCTTGCGGCGGTGCTGCGGGTCGTGTTCCCCGCACAGCCAGTCGGCCCAGATCCGCTGCGGATACTTCTCCGGCTGGTCGGCGTGGAGTTTCTCGGCGACGCGCGCCAGGCCCTCCGCGTAGGCCTGCGCCTCGATCGTGCGGTGGTGGAAGGTGATGCAGGTCCGGAGGCCGTGTTCCGCCATGGTGCGCAGCAGCGCCGCGTGGAGCGCGCCGAGCCGCTGGCCGCGTACCTCCTCGGTGCGCCGGTCCTCGCCCATCAGCCGCTCCGGCGTGACGACCGGGTCCCGCAGCTCCATGACGATGATCTGGTAGCGGGCGAGCAGACCGCGGGAGACCGCCGAGGCCAGGGACAGCTTGTAGAGCACGGGGCCGAAGACGCGCTCGTCGTCCATGGAGGCCGCCATCTCCTGCGGCAACGGGTCCCGGACGCCTTCGGCGACCTCCCCCTGCGCGGGCGGCTCCTGCCAGATCCGCGGCGTGGCGGTCAGATACAGCCGGCGCGCCGCCGGGATGACCGTCTGGTCGTGGACCGCGGCCCACGCCTTGCCCATCGACCCGCTGGTCCGGTGCGCCTCATCGACGCACACCAGGTCCAGTGGGGCCAACTGCCTGCCGTAGGCGCCCTCGAAGGCCTCCGCGAGGACGCCGAGCGAGGCGTACGTCGCGTAGAGGGTGACCGGGCCGTCGCCGTGCCACAGTGCCAGCCGGATCGGGTTGGTGGTGCACCGTACGTCCAGGGTCCACAGTTCCGGGTCATCGGTGAGCGAACACACCGCCACCGCCGGGCCCTTGTGGCCGACCGCCCGCCACGCGCGCACGGTCTGGGTCAGCAGGTCCAGCGTCGGTACCAACACCAGGACCCGCCCCCTGGGCGCGATCCGCTTCGCCGCCGCGGCGGCGATGACGGTCTTCCCGGTCCCGCAGGCGGCATGCACCTGGCCCCGCAGCCCGTCCGCGGGAATCCCGGTGGGCGGCAGGTCCAGCCCTCGTACGATCGCGGCCACCGCCTCGACCTGGTGGTCCCGAAGCCGAACACCGCTCACCGACGGTCCCTCTCTCGCGTGCCGTGCCCCCGGGCCTTGCGGCGTCGATCCTCTCGTACGCCAGGGGGAACACGCCTGAGGGTCCTGCGCCACGATCATCGAACAGATTGTCACATGGGTTAAATGGGAGGGTAAAACTGTTAGGGTCGCCGCGGAGGTGGGCGCGCATGGCATCCGAGGAAGAGCTGCTCCTGTCCGTGGAAGCACTGCTGGAGGAGGAGCCGCAACTGCCGCCGCCCGCGGAGCGGGTACGGCTGCGTGAGGCCGCCGGTATCACCCAGGCGCGTACGGCGAAGGCGCTGGCCGTGACCGAACAGACCGTGAAGAACTGGGAGAACGGCCGGAGTGAGCCCCGAGGCCCCCGGCTCGCCGCCTACAAGCGGCTCCTGGACGGCTGGGCCGAGAGGCACCCCGCCCCCGCCCCCGTCCCCGCCCCCAGTGTCACCGCGGCCGCGCAGCGCCCCGCCCCGCCGACGCCCTCGCTTCCGGACGCGCCCGAACCCGAGCCCACGCCCGCCCCGCGGACGCGAGGCGCCGCGATCGTGCCGCAGGCCGGGCCTCCGCCGAGATCGCTGGAGGCGCCGACGAGCGGGCGGGTGGCCGCGGCCGGGGGCCGAGCGGCGAGGCAGCCCACCACGCAGCCCGCCGCGCTGCCCGCCGCCGACCCGCGTTTCCCGCACGGGCCGCTCGCGGTGGTGGACGGCGACGGATCCGCCTACTGCGTCGGCGGCATCGTGCTGGACTGCCCCGCGACCACCCTCCCGGAACTGGTGGAGTGGACCCTGCGCGAGTCCGGCTTCGGCGCGCCGAAGCTGCACCGCCACGGCAAGGACGCCGACCCGCTGATCGCGCTCACCGCCGAGGCCGCCGTGCGGTTCGGGCTTCCGGAACGGCTCGAGGACCGCCGCAACCTGCGCCTGCCCGACGACCACCCCGTCGTCCGGCAGGTGGTGAAGGCGAAGTGGCAGCTGACGCAGCGCGGGTTCGGGCCGTGGGCGCGGGTCTACCGCAAGGCTCAGGGGAGCGCGCGGCAGTGCGTGCAGTTCGCCATCCTGCCGTGGGAGGCACTCGACGAGCGGTCCTGGCCCGGCGTGGCCGACATGGCGCCGGCCGACATCGCCCGCGTCCTGGGCCTGTACGCCCAGCGGGTCATCACCCCGCGCGGATCGACGGCCGTGTCCGGGCTGGAGCTGATGACCGCGCTGCGCCCGCCCACCCGCCCCGAGCGGGACGGGACGACCGGCAACTGGACCTCCGGCCACAACCCCGGCAGCCTCGGCACGCAGCCGATGGACCCCGCGCCGCCGGAGGCCACCCAGGAGCACCCGGTCGTCGTCAACTCCGGCTGGCGGGGCGGGTTCCTGGACGAGGAGGCGTACCAGTGGGTCCGGCCCGTGGACCTGCTCACCGACGACGAGTGCACGCTGCCGCACGCGGTCGGCCTGGACCTCAACACGGCGTTCCTCGCCGCCGCGGCCCGCCTGGTCGTCGGCCTGTCCGCCCCCGACCACTTCCACGCCCCCGCCTTCAACCCGAAGATTCCCGGCTCCTGGCTGGTGGACCTGAGCCATGTCGAGCTGGACCCCCGCCTGCCCAGTCCGTTCACACCGACGGGAGAGCGCCCGCAGGGCCCGGCCTGGTATCAGACCCACACCGTCGCCTACGCCCAGGAGCTGGGGTACAACGTCCAGCCGCTGGAGGCGTACCTGCGGCGCGAGACCGGCGCCTACCTGGACCCCTGGCACGACCGGCTCAAGAACGCCTACGTCGACACCCTCGCCGACCTCGGCGTGACCAAGGACCTCTCCGACAGCGACTTCCTGGCCGCGATGGAACGGCACAAGGACATCGACCCGGCGCTGACCGCCGTACTGACCGCGATCAAGGCCACGGTCAAGGGCGGCGTGGGCAAACTGCGCGAGCGCCCCCAGGGCAGGCACTACAAGGAAGGCGAGCGCTGGCCGGCTCTGGAACGCCCTACCTGGCGCCCCGACATCCGCGCCGCGGTCATCAGCAAGGCCCGCGTCAACATGCACCGCAAGCTGCTGAACATGGCGAAACTGACGGGCCTATACCCGCTCGCCGTGCTGTCGGACTGCGTCGTCTACCCCTCACCCGGCCCGAGCCCCCTGGACTTCCTGCCGTACGCGGCTTCCGGCAAGCCCCAGCCCGGCGGCTTCCGGCTCGGGCCCACCCCGGGGCTGGCGAAACTGGAGGGCGTCCAGTCGATGCTCTGGGCGGTCGACCTGATGGAACAGGGCTTCAACCCGGCCCGCCACATCAAGGGCGGCGACGCCGTCCTCGAGGAAGGGGAGTAGCCCGGTGGGGGACATCGACGACGCCCTGGACCGCGCCGACCTCGAACACGTCACCAAGCCGCCGCCGAAGACACCGGCCGCCCAGATGCGGTTGCTGGCCCGGGCGGAGAAGGGCTCCACGAAGGCCGTGGCGTGCCGTCTTGGCATCTCGCGGCGCCAGGTGGAGCGCTACCTCGCCGGGACCGCCAAGCACCCACGCCCCGCGCTGAAGGCGGCGCTGGAGCGGGAGGTCGCCAAGGCGTGGCAGCCGCGCGTGCGGCAGCAGGCCCGCAAGAAGGCGGCCACCAGCACCGGCCTGACCATCGAGACCCGCGCCCGGTTCGGCTACACCGCCCCCGTCGGCACCACTGACGACCCCCGCATGCGCCGCCTGACCGTCCACCTGCCGCCCGAGTACGCCCACCGCCTCTTCGACGCCCGCCGGCAAGGCGCCGCGGATGCCCAACTGCGCGGGATCGTCGCCGAAGGACTCCAGGAGATCTATTTCAAGGACAGCGGACGCCGCGCCGACAACCTCGAAGTCGACATCACCGACATCGACTACTTCGACGTGTCCTTCTAGGAGCCCACGCCGCTGGCAGGAAGCCGACCGCTCCGGTGGCGAAGCCCAGAAGCGGAAGCCGTCGGCTGCCGATGTATGAACCGGCCCAGTACGCCGAGCATGACCACCTCGCTGCCGAGCAGCAGGCGTTCCACCAGGCCGATGAGCTCCCGGCCGCCCGGACCGGCCGAGTAGGCCATCAGCGCGGCCCCGGCTATCGCGGCCCACGCCGAGCCGCGCAACCATCGGACGGTGCCGGCCGCCCGCGGATCCGACCTGAGGCGCCGCGCCAGGAGCAAACCGGCGGCCGGCAGCGCACCGAACGCCGCGACCGAGGCATACCGATGGATAGAGGCAGACCCGCTCAACTCCGTGGTCAGCGGGTCCGTCGGCACCACCGCGGCCAGCAGCAGCCCGAGCCCCCAGACCGCCAGCAGAAGGGACGGCAGCCCGCGCACGGCCCTGACTCGCCCGCGCGCGACCACCAGCAGGAGCAGGGACATCCCACCCAGCAACGCCATGGTCGTCTCGATGGGCCCCCCGCGGTCCAGCGCGGCGAAGTCGCTGACGGTCAGCGACAGCGGACTGAGCTGAGGATCGGTGTCGAGAGGAGACCACAGGGCCGCGTTCACCGCCAGGACGACGGCCCCCCAGACGGCGGGGCCGAGCAGGCGGCTGAGGGTGGGGTGCTCGGGAGTGATCATGGTTCATATCCTCGACCGGCGAGTGACCTCAGGACATCGGGGTCACCCCGGAGACACCCCTGACCCGGCCCCTACGTCAGTAGACGGACAGCCCGTACGCGGCGAGGGGCTCCTGGATGGGCTGGTAGTAACTGGTCCCGCCGGTGGTGCAGTTGCCGGAGCCGCCGGAGAGAAGGCCGATGACCTTGTCACCGGCGTAGAGAGGGCCGCCGCTGTCGCCGGGCTCGGCGCAGATGTTGGTGCGGATGAGGCCGTAGACGATCTGGCCGCCGGCGTAGTTGACGGTGGCGTTCAGTGCGGTGACCACGCCGCAGCGGACGCCGGTGGTCGCGCCGCGGCGGCAGACGCTCTGGCCGACGTAGGCGGTCGCGGTGCCGGTGATGTCGACGGTTCCGATGGTGCCGGGGCGCGGCACGGTCGTGTTGGCGTAGCGGACGACGCCGAAGTCATTGCCCGGGAAACTGGTGCCGGTGGTGGGGCCGATCGCCGTCGTATAGGCGGAACTTGTGTACCAGGTGCCCGAGGAGCTGGTGCAGTGGCCCGCGGTGACGAAGTAGTACGTGGTGCCGCTGCGCACGTTGACCCCCGCCGAGCAGCGCACGCCGGAGGAGAAGACGGCGTCACCGCCCGACAGCAGGGTCCGCAGCCGGCCGTCCTGCCGTTCGACGGTGATCGCACCGGCGGAACGGGCGGCGAGCCGGTGGAGGCGGGCGAGATCGGTGTCCGTCACCGTGGCGTCCGCGTGGATCCGCAGCGTTCCCGTGCGCTGGTCCTCGGCCCAGGCCGTCCCGGCGATGTCCAGGGCTGCGACGGCCGAGGCGGCGCGTGCCGGTGCGGTGGGCGCTGCCTGTGCCGTGCCGGTTCCGGACACGGTGAGCGCGGCCCCGACGAGCAGGCTCAGCGCGCAGGCGGTCGACCGGAGACGTCCCATGGCGGTACGGCGTGTTCTCATCGCCCACAACTCCCCGAGGACCGTTGGATGGTTGGCCAGGTGTGCCGGGTTCCGGTGCGGTGCTGCCGGTGCGACGCGACGTTTCCCCCGGCGTGCCGGTGCCGCCTGCGGGAAACGGGCAGCGCCCATTGTGCCGGGAGTCCGAGGGCGGGGGTAGGTCGGCTTCAGGCCGCGAGTACGGTACCGCCCCAGGCCCAACGCCCTTGCGCAGAGGAGGACTTCCATGCGGTTCGCACCCCGCTCCCCGTCCGGCTGGACCATGGCCGTGTTCGGCGCCCTGGCCGCCCTCCTGGGTGTCGTGGGACTGATCGCCCCGGATGCCCTCCTGACCGTCATGGGCTTCACGGACCCCGAGGGCTCCGAGCGCCCGGAGGGGGACCACACCCTGGTCTTCGTGACCGCCTCCTCCATGGCGGCGGTCAACATGGGCGTGTACTACGTGCTGGCCGCCTGCTCGGACTGGAAGGCGTTCTTCCGCTGGACCGTTCCCTTCCGCCTGCTGACGTGCACGGTCTTCACGCTCGCCGTGATCGGCGGGCGGGCACCTGCCGGGTTCCTGGGCGTCGGCCTGTGGGAAGGGCTCGGCGCCCTGGCCACCGGCATGGCGCTCCGCCACGAGGCCCAGCGGGCTCCGGCCGCCGAGAGGGTCGGCGCCTGACGCCATGGCACGAGCAGCGCGGCGCCGTCCCCGTGGACGCTAGTCCGTCTTGGGTGCCGCCTGCTGGACGACCTCGAAGGACCACAGCGTGGACCCGCTGGCCGCCGGCCGGGGGCGCTCGGCGCCCTCCGCGGCGCCGCCCTGATGGGCTGCCTTCATCGGGCCCTCCATCCACGCCTGGAAGGACTCCTCGTCGCGCCAGCGCGTGTAGACGAGGTAGCTGTCGGTGCCCTCGACGGGGCGCAGGAGTTCGAACCACTCGAACCCGTCGGAGCTCTCCACGGCGTGCGCACGGGAGGCGAAGCGCTTCTCCAGCGTCTCGCGCTGCTCGGCCGGCACGGTCAGTACGTTGATCTTGACTACGCTCATGCCGCTCATCCTGCCGCACGGCAACCGGCGAACGGGCGCCGCCCCGCCCCGGACGCGTTGTCAGGCCCGCTCGGTCTCAGGCCTCTTCGTGGAGCAGGTCGCCCAGTGGCTCGCCCGCCCCCCAGCGCCGTAGCGCGGAGCCGTCGAGCAAACAGGTGCGGCCCTCCCGCCGGGCCCACCGCCGGTCGCGGGCCGCGAAGGTGCCGCGGTGCACGACGAGGCGCAGGCCCTCCTCGTTCGTGTGTCCTCGGGGCGTGGGGGGATGCGGCGCCTCCTCGTCGGGCAGCGGCTCGGCCACCGGGCGGAAGGCCACGTCCAGGTGACGGCCGTGGGTGTTGCGCGCGCACACCCGTGGCCGGTCGGGGGCGGGTGTCAGCCGCACCCGCCAACCGTCCCGGCGCAGCATGCGCGCCACGGCGAGCGCGAGGCCCTCGGTGTCGAGCTCCAGAAGGTCGTCCGGTGTGTAGTACCCAAGGCGGCGACGGGCCCCTGGGCGTTGACGGCGTACCCAGAGCGTCACCGCGCAGGCGATGATCAGGGCACCGGCGAGCGGCACGGCGATCCCCGCGGCGCGGTAACCCCAGGTGAGCAGCGCCACGAGGGCGCACACCGCGGCCACCACGACTGCGAGCGCCGGCAGTACGTCGCGGAACCGGGGCCCGTACAGCCCTCGGGCGCGCAGCAGGCGTACGGTCTGCCGCCGCCTCGCGCGACGTGACTCGACGGTGCCGGACGTCCCCCACAGGCGCGCCACAGTCAGCCCCCCTACGCCGCCCCGATGCCCACCGTGATGTCACTACCCACTGCGGCGCGAAGTGCCGTACGGGTGGCGGGAATTCGGCCATCGGTGCTCGCGCACCGAAGCGCGCGGGGGCGCACGCGAGGGGGTCGGGGGGAGGGGGGTGTCCTCGTCTGGGCGTAGACCGCGTCAGGCGAGTTTTGCTTCCGTACGGCTGAGGATCCGGGTCCGCCCGACGCCGCCCGTCAGCCCCCGCTGCTCTCCCGCACGATGACCTGGTGCCCGGCCACATGATCCCGTACCGGGCTCCCGTCCGGGTCGTCGATCCGCTCCAGCAGCAGGGAGACGGCCGCACGCGCGATCTCCTGCTTGTCCGGTGCGACGGTGGTCAGCGAGGGCACGCTGAAGCGGGTGGCCTCGATGTCGTCGAAGCCGACGACGTCGAGGTCGCCGGGGACCGAGCGGCCCCACTCGTGCAGGGCGCGCAGGGCGCCCAGTGCCATGTGGTCGTTGAGGCACAGCAGGGCGTCCGGGGGAGCGGCGCGCTCCATGAGGGCCGCGGCGGCGCGGGCCCCGTCCTGCCAGTGGTAGGCCTCCACCGGGACCACCAGGTCGGCGTCGAAGGGCAGACCGGCCGCGCCGAGGGCCTCACGGTAGCCGTCGGTGCGCAGCCGGTCGGTGCCCTGGCGGCCGCGGACGGCGCCGCCGATCACGGCGATGCGGCGCCGGCCCCGGGCGAGCAGGTGCTCGGTGGCGTCGCGGGCCGCCCTGGTGTTGTCGATGCCGACGTGGTCGGTGCTGCCTTCGGCGGAGCGTTCGCCGAGCAGGACGACGGGCAGGCGTCGGTCGCGGGTGGCGAGGTCGTGGGGGAGGAGGGCGAGCGGGCTGAGGATGAGGCCGTCGGAGAACTGGGTGTCGAAGCCGCGCAGGGCGGCCAGCTCGCGTTCGCGCACGGCGCCGGTCTGGTGGAGCAGGACGGTGCGGCCGCGGCGTTCGGCCTCGGTCATGACGTGTTTGGCCAGCTCGGAGAAGTAGGCGACGTCGAGTTCCGGTACGGCGAGGGTGATCATGCCGGTCCGGCCCTGCCGTAGCTGGCGGCCCGCGATGTTGACCCGGTAGCCCAGCGCGTCGATCGCCTCGCGGACGGCGGTGCGGGTCTGTTCCGAGACGTGCTCGAAGTCGTTGATCACGTTGGAGACGGTCTTGGGGGAGACCCCGGCGTACTCCGCCACGTCCTTGAGTCTTGGTCTGGCCGCCACGCTGTCTCCTGTTCCTTTCGGTCGGCATGATCGTACCGACCGTCAGAAAGCGGTTTCCGCACCCTTGTATCGGACTGGTCGCCGCACGGGTGTTTACATCGATGTAAATCCCATGGTGACATGTGCCTCGCACCGACCGGACTCTCGATGCAAGGAGCACCATGCCCGTCCCGCACCTCCCGGACCTGCCCCGCCGCCCGGAACACCCCCGGCCGCAGTTCGTCCGTGCGACCTGGCTCAATCTCAACGGTGAATGGCAGTTCGAGATCGACCGCTCGGACACCGGCCTGGAGCGCGGCCTGCTCGCACGCGACCTGGCCGGCACGATCGTCGTCCCCTTCTGCCCGGAGTCGGTGCTCTCCGGGGTCGAGGAGACGGACTTCCTGGAGGCCGTCTGGTACCGCAGAACGGTCACCGTGCCCGCCGACTGGTCCGACGCCCGGGTCCTGCTGCACTTCGGGGCGGTCGACCACGACACCACGGTGTGGGCCAACGGCAGCGAAGCCGCCCGGCACCGCGGCGGCTTCACCCCCTTCACCGCCGACCTCGGTGAGATCGCCGTACCCGGCGAGGAGTTGACGATCGTCGTACGCGCCCGGGACGGCCGCCACGGCGTCCAGGCCCGCGGCAAGCAGGCCACCTGGTACGCCAACTCCCACTGCCACTACACCCGCACCACCGGCATCTGGCAGACCGTGTGGCTGGAGGCCGTACCGCGCACGGTCGCCCTCAAGCGCCCGCGCATCACCCCCGACCTGGCCTCCGGCTCCTTCTTCCTGGAACTGCCGCTGACCGCCAATGCGCCCGGCCACCGCGTACGCGCCACGCTCTCCGACGGCCAGGGCGACATCACCGCCGCCGAGGCCCGCGCGGACCTCGACCTGTGCCCCCGGCTCGTCCTGCCGCTGCCCGCCGACCGCCTGCGCGTCTGGTCTCCGCAGGATCCCCACCTGTACGACCTGACCCTGGAAGTCCTCGCCGCCGACGGCACGGTCGTCGACACAGCACGCTCCTACGCCGGACTGCGCTCGGTCGCCCTGCACGGCAAGCGGCTGCTGCTCAACGGCGCTCCCGTCTTCCAGCGCCTCGTCCTCGACCAGGGCTACTACCCGGACGGCCTGATGACGGCTCCGAGCGACGCCGACCTGGTCCGGGACATCGAACTGGGCCTGCGCGCCGGCTTCAACGGCGCCCGGCTGCACCAGAAGGTCTTCGAGGAGCGCTACCTCTACCACGCCGACCGGCTCGGCTACCTGGTCTGGGGCGAGTTCGGCGACTGGGGCTGCGAGGTCGGCGTCCGCGACGACAACCAGCGCCCCGACGCCAGTTACGTGGCCCAGTGGCTGGAGGCGCTGGAGCGGGACTACTCCCACCCGTCGATCGTCGGCTGGTGCCCGCTGAACGAGACGTACCAGCTCCTGCACGACCGCATCACCCAACTCGACGACGTCACGCGGGCGATGTTCCTGGCCACCAAGCAGGCCGACCCCACCCGCCCGGTGATCGATGCCTCCGGTTACGCGCACCGGGTGGCGGAGACCGACGTGTACGACTCGCACTGCTACGAGCAGGACCCGGCCGCCTTCGCCAAGACGATGGCGGGCCTGGCGCAGGACCGGCCGTACATCAACCGGGCGCCGGACGGACGGCCCTGGTCGGTGCCCTACCGCGGACAGCCGTACTTCTGCAGCGAGTTCGGCGGCATCTGGTGGGATCCGCAGGCGGCCGCGGCGGCGGGCAACGAGCCGGACAGCTCCTGGGGGTACGGCGAACGGCCGCGCACCGCCGAGGAGTTCCTCGACCGCTTCGCCGGGCTCACCGGCGTCCTGCTGGCCGACCCAAACATGTTCGGCTACTGCTACACCCAGCTCACCGACGTCTTCCAGGAACGCAACGGGGTCTACCGCTTCGACCGCACCGACAAGGTCGACACCGCGCGGCTGCGGGAGGCCCAACTGCGCCCTGCGGCCTTCGAACAGGAGCCGTAACCCCCTCGCGCGCACCTCGCAAGCAGCAGTGCACCCCGCCTGTCAATTACATCGATGTAATACCGGACGGCGGCGGCAGCGGGCGAAGCACCCGCCCACCCCCTGCCGCCGCCCCGGGGAAGGAGCCCCCATGACCGGCCTGCCCGCACCAGTCGGTCGCCCCGGACCGACCAGGCGCCGCCTGCTCACCGGCGCCCTCGCCTCCGGGGCCGCGGTCCTCGGCGCCGGCGCGCTCAGCGGCTGCGGATCCGCGCTCGCCGCCGACGACTCGGCCGTCCGCCTCTGGGACCTGTTCAGCGGCGCCGACGGCGGCCTGCTCAACGACATGGTGCGCGCCGCGGGTCCCGACATGCCCGGGACCGGCATCGAACGCACCGTCCTGGAGTGGGGCACCCCCTACTACACCAAGCTCGCCATGGCCTCAGCCGGCGGCCGGGGCCCGGACGTGGCCGTCGCCCACATGTCCCGGCTGGCCGGATACGCGCCCACCGGCCTGCTGGACCCCTGGGACCTGGACGCCCTGGCGGAGTACGGGGTGGGCCAGGACGACTTCGCCGAGGCCGTGTGGTCCCGCACCCGGTTCGACGGCAAGACCTACGCCATCCCGCTCGACACGCACCCCTTCATCGTCTTCTTCCACCCCGAACCGGCCGCCAAGGCAGGGCTGTTGACCAGCGACGGCGCCCTGGACACCGGAGCCTTCGACTCGCCCGCCAACTTCCTGGCCGCCGCGAAGGAACTCGCGAAGGCCTCCGGCGAGCAGGGCATCGCCTTCGGCTACGTCACCGACACCGCCCAGGGCTGGCGCCTGTTCTACGGCCTGTACCGGCAGACCGGCGGAGTCTTCCGGCTGCCCGAGGGCGGCCCCGCCGAGGTCGACGTGGACCGCATGGCCGAGGTGATCGCCTTCATGGCCCAGCTCGTCGACGGCACGGTCAATCCCCGCCGGCTGGACTACACCGCGGCCATCGCCGCCTTCGCCAACCGGCAGACAGCGATGATCCTTTCGGGGGAGTGGGAGCTCGGCACCTTCCGTGCCGCGGACGAGAACGTCGGAGCGGCCCCCTTCCCCACGGTGTTCGGCACCCCCGCCGTGTACGCCGACTCCCACGCCTTCGTCCTCCCGCACCACCCCGACCCGGACGCCGAGCGCCGCCGCCGCACCCACCAGGCGGTCGCCGCCCTGCTCAAAGCGGGCCAGATCTGGGCCACCGCCGGGCACATCCCGTCCTACCGGCCCGTCACCCGCACCCAGCAGTACGAGGCGCTGAAGCCGCAGGCCCACTACGTGCAGGCGCAGAGCCATGTAGTGCTCGACCCGGCCGTCTGGTTCGCCGGCGCCGGATCCGACTTCCAGAACGCCATGTCCCAGGTCCTCCAGCAGGCCCTCCTCGACGGCCTCGCCCCCGACCGCGCGGCCCGCGCCATGGTGCGGCGCCTGAACACCTTCCTCTCCAAGCCCAGCCCGGCCTGACCCGGCTGCGAACGACCCGCGCAGGAGGCACCACGATGTCCTCGCCCCACGCCTCGCCCCGCCCCGGGGCCCTGTCGGTACGCCGGCTGCTCCCGCCCGGCCTGCTCTTCGCCCTGCCCTTCCTCACCCTCTTCGCCGTCTTCATGCTCTGGCCGCTGGGCCAGGGGCTGTGGATGAGCCTGACCGACCAGTCCCTGTCCGCCCACGATCCCTCCTTCATCGGCCTGGACAACTTCACCGAGGCCCTCAAGGACGCGGAGATGTGGCGCGCCCTCGGCCACACCCTGTGGTTCACCGCCCTGTCGACCGTGCCGCTCGTCGCCGTCGCCCTCGGCATGGCCCTGCTCGTGCACACCGGACTGCCCGGCCAGTGGGTGTGGCGGCTGGCGTTCTTCGCGCCCTACCTGCTGCCCGTCGGCGTCGTCAGCCTGCTGTGGCTCTGGCTGTACCAGCCCGACCTCGGCCTGTACAACCATCTCCTGGCCCTGCTCGGCCTGGACCAAGTCGCCTGGCTCAGCGACGAGTCGGTCGCCATGTGGGCGATCGTCCTGGCCACCCTGTGGTGGACCGTCGGCTTCAACTTCCTGCTCTACCTGGCCGCGCTGCAGTCGATCCCGGACCACCTCTACGAGGCGGCCGCCATCGACGGCGCCGGCGCCTGGCGGCGGCTGTGGTCGGTCACCCTGCCCCAGCTCAGCCGCATCACCATGGTCATCACGGTCCTGCAGATCCTGGCCTCGCTGAAGGTCTTCGACCAGGTCTACCTGCTCACCAAGGGCGGCCCCAACAACTCCACCCGCCCGGTGATCGAGTACGTGTACGACGTCGGCTTCACGGGCTACCGGCTCGGCTACGCCTCGGCGATCAGCTACATCTTCTTCGCCCTCGTCGTCCTCGCCTCCGCCGCCCAGTACGCCGCCCTCAGCCGCCGGGAGAAGTGACATGACCTCCACCCACCTGCCCGTCCGCCCGACTCCTCAAGCAAGCGGCCACATACGGGAGCTGACGGTTCGTCGGCACGCCGCACGAGGGCGTACGCATCTCAGCCTGGGCGAGGGCAGGACCTCCCGCGTGCTGGCCCTGGCCGCCCTCACCGTGACGGCGGCGGTGTGGCTGCTGCCCATGGCGTGGGCGCTGCTGACCGCGTTCAAGACCGAACAGGACGCGAGCGACCCCGACCACTGGTTCTGGCCCCAACACGGACTGACCCTCGACGGCTTCAGCGCCGTCTGGAAGCGCGGCGACCTGCCGCTGTGGATGCTCAACAGCTTCCTCATCGCGGCCGCCGTCACCGTGATCACGGTCCTGGTCTCGGCGATGGCCGGATACGCCTTCTCCCGCACCCGCTTCGCCGGCCGGCGCAAGCTCTTCGCGCTCACCGTCGCCGCCGTCCTCGTCCCGCCCCAGCTGCTCATCGTGCCGTGGTTCCAGCAGATGCTCAGCCTGAATCTGCTCGACACCTACGCCGCGGTGATCCTGCCGCAGACCGTGGCACCGGTGATGGTGTTCATCCTGAAGAAGCATTTCGACTCGCTGCCGCGGGAGTTGGAGGAGGCGGCACGCATCGACGGCGCCGGACACTGGCGCATCTTCTGGTCGGTACTGCTTCCGCTGTCCCGCCCGATGCTCGCCGCCGTCGCGATCTTCGTGTTCATCGGCGCCTGGAACAACTTCCTGTGGCCGTTCGTGTCCACGTCCGACCCGGCTCTGATGACCCTGCCGGTCGGCATCACCTCGGTGAAGGACGCCTACGGCATCCAGTACGCCCAGTCCATGGCCTCCGCCGTACTGGCGGCGCTGCCCCTCGTCGTGGTCTTCCTGTTCTTCCAGCGGCACATCGTGAAGTCCGTGGCGACGACCGGTCTGGGCGGCCAGTGAGGCGGAGGTGCGCACGAATCGAGGCGGGTGCTCGGAGCGTGCGGAGGCGCGACTTTCCTGTACCACAAGTAACATGATCCACTTCTGTCGCGTAACCCTCCGCAAGCAATTTCGAGGACTGCGATGCCCACTGAAGGCGATGCCCTCCAGCAAGCCCGTACCGACTATGAACAGCACCTGCGCACGTGCCGGCAGTGCCATGTGGACACGGTGCCGTGCCCGGTCGCCAAGCATCTGCTGCGCGTGTACAACAACGCCCGGCGCAACGGCACCGGCCGGCGGGGCTGACCCCGCCGGCTCTGCCGCTCACGAGAACGGGTCGAGGGTGACGTACGCCTGCCGGGGGCTGCCGTCGTGGACCAGGGACTCGTGGTGGCCGACGTCGTCGAACGCGAAGCCGTAGGCCTTACCGTCCACCATCCGCTCATGGATGATCCGGGAGTAGTGGTTGGTCACCGCGTCCTTGTAGAAGGCGGCCGCCGAGGTGTCGGGCTGGTTGGGGTTGGTCAGCAGGGTGGCCCGGTTGAAGCCCGCGCACAGGGTGCGTGAAATCGGCCCGCGCACCAGGTCGTTGGGTGCGTCCAGGAGGCGGTGGCAGCCGAAGACGCTGGGCGCGTCGGGCTTCTGGAAGCTGGTGACGACGGCCCCGGAGGAGTTGGTGAAGTTCATGACACCGCCCGAGACCCGGCCGTAGTACTTGGTGTTCGGCTGGTTGGCGAACGGGGTGACCGTGAGCGTGGTCGTGGCGTACTTCTGCCAGACGCGGTTGATGTAGTCGTCCAGTACGTTCGCCGGGAGTGCCCCGGTCTCCAGGCCGTAGGTGGGGGACAGGGCCCGGAGGAGGGTGCCGTCGGAGCGGGTCTGGATCAGCCCGCCCCAGCCGCCGGGCTGGGCGCGCAGGGCGGCGAACACCCCGTTGTAGCCACCGGACTTGAGGCGGCCGGTGCTGGCGACGCTGCCGTCGGCGCGCTGGACGCCGACCGAGTAGGGGGCCGAGAACATGTCGACCTGGGTGCTGTTGATCCACAGGCCGTCGTTGTTCAGGGTGAACTCCGACCAGTTGAAGAGGATGTTGCGGTTGGGGTCGGACGGGTTCTGCACGGCGGGTTGCACCAGACCGCCAGTGGCCAGCTTGAACACGAGTTTCTGGCCGTAGGAGAAGTAGATGCGGCCGCCCGCGAGCTTGGGGATGCTGATCGTCCTGGACTGTCCGGCAGCCGGCCCCGGTATGGACGCGTCGGGCGCCGGGGCGGGCGGATTGCCGCCGGCCGGCCACGCGTGGAAGACGCCGCTCGCGTCGGCCCAGCCCAGCTGACCGGTCGTCAGGGAGGTGCCGAGGACGTAGACATGTACCGCGTCGCCACGGCCGGAGTTGTTGGTGATCTTCAGCGGGATGGTCGCGGGCACCGCGGCGGCGGCCGGCGAGGGGCTCGTGGCTGTGAGGATGCCGCCGAGCAGCGCGGCCGCCGCGGCGAGCGCGGGCAGGCGGCGTTTGAGGCCTCTGAACATGCGTGTCTCCTGGAGGTGATCGGCTGTGGGGGTTGGTCCGGACCACTGTGAGAGCGCTCTCAATGTCTTGCGAGGGACGGGTGCATGTCAATGGGGGTGGCAAGGGGAATGCGTGCGCCACTCTTCGCGCTGCGGAGCTGATCAGCTCTCCTGCCGCGTCCCGTAACAGGCGGCCAGGGCTGTGGCGCGGTGGTGCAGGGAGGTGCGCAGCGACTGGGGGGTCAAGGCTTCCGCGTCCGTGCCGAGTTGCCACAGGGCCCACTCGGCGTGGCGGAGGTCCTGGAAGGTGACCTCCAGGCGGAGCCAGCCGTCCGTGTCGGGTTCCGTGGCGCGGACGGCAACCGCGTGGCTCAGCAGGTCCTCGCGTCGCTCCGGTCTCACCCGTACCTGTACGGCGAGGTGGTCGCTGGAGAGGAACCGCGCGCAGCGCTCGCGCCAGGCCCGGTCCAGGTCGACGCGGTCGGTTCGCTGGGCCGGTTCGGGGAGTTCCTCGGCGGCGCGTACGCGGGACAGCCGGTAGGTGCGGTCCGCGCCGCAGCGGGTGGCCAGCAAATAGCGCCGGTCGCGCACGGTGACCAGGCCGATCGGGTCGACCGTGCGCCACCGAGGTGCCTGGTCCGTGGCCTCGTAGTGGATGCGCAGTTTGTGTCCGGCGAGCACCGCCCGCCGGATTTCGATCATCGTGGTGTCGGGCACCTCGTCGGTGACCGGCCGCCGGGAGAGCAGATCGGTCTCCGGTTCGACGAGGAAGCGCTGGGCCGCGTCGCTCGCGGTGGCCCGATGATCCTCTGGCAGGGCGTCCACCACCTTGCGCATGGCGGAAGCGAGGGCCGAGCCGAGGCCGAACAGCTGCTCGGCGCGCCCTGATCCGGCGGTCAGCAGGGCAAGGGCCTCGTCGTGGTTCAGTCCGGTGAGTTCGGTCCGGAAACCGGGCAGCAGCGCGAACCCGCCGTGCCGGCCGCGCTCGGCGTAGACCGGGACACCGGCCGCCGACAGTGCCTCGATGTCGCGCAGCACGGTGCGAGTGGACACCTCCAGCTCGCGGGCGAGCGTGTCCGCTGTCATCCGGCCGCGCTGACGCAGCAACAGAACCAGCGAGACCAGCCGATCGGCGCGCATACCAGGACCCTATCGAATACGTGACCGAGGGTGTCATGTTTTGTTGGCAGGCTCCTGAGCACGGACTTCACCCGTGGCGGCTGCCGCGCCGGTGGACGTTCGGACGTACTTCCCCTGAGTCGAATGGAGCTGATGTCGCAGTGGAACGAACCGAGGTCAACCCGGTGACGTGGTCGGTGGAGATGGGCTTCAACCAAGGTGAGCTCGTCTCCGGGCACACGCGGACCCTGTACTGCTCGGGGCAGACCGCGATGAGCGGCGACGGCAAGCCCCAGCACGAAGGGGACATGGCCGCGCAGTTGGCGCTGAGCGTCGAGAACCTGGAGGCCGTGCTCGGCGAGGCCGGCATGTCCCTCGCGAACCTCGTCCGGCTCAACGTGTACACCACCGACGTCGACGCGCTGTTCCCGCACTACGGCGTGCTGGCCGCGCGGTTGGGGGCCGCCGGGGTGGCGCCGGCCACCACGATGCTCGGGGTGACACGGCTGGCGATCCCGGGCCAACTGGTCGAACTGGAGGGGACCGCGGTGGCGTGAGGACGGGTGCCGGACGGAGGGGGTCCGCCCGGCACCCACGGTGCTTCACTTCAAGTAGGGTCCGGCGGTGCCGATCTGCCCGGGTCCGTTGAGGACGTAGGCGCGCAGGTTGCCCTTGCCGGGCGCGGCGACGGTGAGGGTGCCGGTGGTGACCTGGCGGACGTCGCCGGTGACCGCGTCCACGTAGCGGCCGTTGGGGATGCCGGTGAAGGTGGCCCCGCCGGTGACGGTGACCAGGGCGAAGCTGTCCGTCGAGCCGCTGGTGAAGCGGCGCTTGAAGGCCATGCCGCCCGAGATGCCCTCGGTGGAGTACTGGCCCATCTGGAGGGCGGGGATCGCCCGGCGGATCTGGTTGAGCCGCTGCACATGCTTGACCAGGGGCTTGTCCAGGGTGGCGGCGACGGCGCCGGTGGCGGACTCCACCTTCGAGAAGTCGGCCGCCTTGATGTCGCCCGCGATGTGGTCGCCGAAGTAGGCGCGTCCGGTGGTGGCGAGGGGGCAACTGGGGCCGCAGTCGATCTTCTTGCCGGCCTGGAACTCGACCTCGGAGCCGTAGTAGAGGGTGGGGATGCCGCGGAAGGTCCACATCAGGGACATGTTCTCGGCCCAGGCTTCCGTGCCACCGGTGTAGCGCTCGCTGGACTTGTTGGGGCCGTAGTCATGGCTGTCGACGTAGACGACGTTGTAGGTGGCGTCGTTGTAACTGTCTTCGGAATCCTTGCCGTTGGAGAAGGCGTTGTGCGCGTCGCCGAAGTTCATGTGCATCCGCATGTCGATGACATGCATGCCGGAGAACTTCGAATGGTCCGGGGTGTGGTAACTGTTGCCCTGGAGGAAAGCGTTGGTGGAGGTGGGCTGGTTGCCGGTGCCCAACTGCTGTTCGTAGTCGTACATTTCCAGCGCGGCCTTGGCGTCGTCGGCGGCGTACTCCTTGCGTTCCTTCCAGGTGTAGAACTGCGCGGAGTGGTTGACCGAGCCCCGGTTCCACTTGTCGTTGACGAACGCGGCGACCTCGCCGAAGACGAAGAAGTTACGGGCGGCCTCGGCACCGAACCGCTGGGTGACGCGCTCCTGGATGGCGGGCAGGAAGCGGCGGTTCCACGTGGTGCGCGGGACGTGGACGGCGGTATCGACGCGGAAGCCGTCGACACCCATGTCGATGTACTTGTCGTAGGCGCCGATGAGGTAGTTCTGCACGGCTGTGTTCTCGGTGTTGAAGTCGGCGAGGTCCTCGTGCAGCCAGCACGAACGGGAGTCCTCACCCTCCCAGTTGCCGATCCAGCACTGGTGGTAGAGCGCCTGGGGGAACATGCCGGACGTAGGGCTGGGCCACTGGCAGTTGTAGAGGGTGTAGCCCTCGGGGCTCTTGCCGCCGGTCGGCCTGCCCCAGTTGAGGCAGGTGTTGCCGGACGGCTCCGCTGTCGACCACAGGTCGCCGTTGTAGTACGACTTGCCGCTCTTTGTCTCGACGGTCAGGCCGTCGTACTCGAAGCCGTCGTTGCGCTCGTCGTAGTACCAGCTCCACTGCGTGTCACGCACGCCGTAGACGGTCGGTGTGAACAGCCCCTTGGCTCCCCAGCGGGAGGAGTGGTTGTGGACGACGTCCTGGTAGATCTTCATGCCCTTGGCGTGGGCGGCGTTGATCAGGTCCTGGTAGGAGGCTCCGGCGGATTCCAGTCGGGGGTCGACCTTGTAGAAGTCGTAGCCGTGGTAGCCGTGGTAGTCGTAGTCGGAGCGATTGAGGACGACCGGGGTGATCCAGACGGCGGAGAAGCCGAGCGCCTTGATGTAGTCCAGTTTCTGGACCAGGCCCTTGAAGTCGCCGCGGAACATGGGGTCGTTGTCGGCCGCGTTGCCGGACTTCACGTGCTGGCTGCCGCCGCGGTTGTTGGAACTGTCGCCGTCGTTGAAGCGGGCCGTGAGGACGAAGTAGATGGGGTCCTTGCGCGGGTCGGTGCCGAGCGGTGCGCCGGGCGCCGGGGCCGCGGGTTTCTCGCCGGTGGTGACCCGTGCGGAAGCGGAGGCGGCGGAGACGTTGCCGGCCGCGTCCACGGCCTTGACGGTGTAGGTGTACGCGGTCCTCTCCTGCAGTCCTGTGTCGGTGAGGACGGTCGAGCCGACGTCCGTGACGGTGGTGCCCGTGCTCCCGCCCGTCCGGGTGACCTGGTACTTGGCCACACCTTTGTTGTCGGTCGAGGGTTCCCAGGTCAGTACGACGGACACGCCGTCCGCGCTCGCGCTCACGCCGGTGGGGGCGGTGGGCGCCTCGGTGTCGGGCGTCTGCGTGGCGCACGGGTCGGCGGCGTCCTTGACGACGGTGCGGTTCTTCACCGTGCTGGTGCCGGCGGGGAGGGTGTAGTCGGCGCCGTTGTTGTTGTCCCAGGTGCCGTTGCCGTTGTTGAACGCGGCCTTCAAGGAGGTGGCGGAGCCTAGGACGACGGTCTGTTTCCACCATCCGGCGCAGGCGGCCCGCATGCCGGTGCCCGGGACGGTGGTCCAGGTTCCGCCCGCGGGCTGGTAGTGGATGTTCGCCGTCGACCAGCCCAGGGCTTCGGTCGAGTAGTACACGGTGGCGGTCCGGTCGGACGGGGGTTCCGTGCCGCCGCAGGGGTCGGAGTGGGCGACGACCCCGTCCTTGACGGTGATGTCGCCGGTGCCCAGCGCGTAGTTCGCGCCGCCGTTGTTGTCCCAGGTGCCGCTGCCGTTGGTGAAGGTGGCCTGCAGACCGGCCGCTGAGCCCAGGCCCACCGTCTTCTTGACCCAGTCCGTGCAGGCGGCCTCCATGGCCACGCCCGGGACCGTCGTCCAGGCGCCGCCGTCCGGGGCGTAGTGCAGGCGGTACTGGGACCAGTTCCTGGTCTTCGTGTAGTAGAAGACCGTCGTCGTGTTCACCGCTTCCCTGGTCGCCGCTTCCGCGACCGGAATCATGGACGGGCCGGCGGCGGCCCGGGGCACGGCCTGCACCAAACTCAGCAGCGTGCCCGATACCAACAACGCCGTCAGCGGCCGTCTCAGCCGCCGGGCGGGACTGCGTTTCATGAGACTCCCTCGAAGGCGGACCGCGCCAGGGCGGGCAGGGCTGGGGCAGGCATGGGGGTGCCGAAGGCGCCGCCGCAAGAAGTGTCGGAAAGTTGCTGCAAATGATTTCGAGGCTGGAAGTTACCGCCGCATGAAGGCGCCGTAAAGAGAGTCAACGGCTCTTTCATGGCGGGCCAGTTGGTAGTCCGGATGCCGCCTTGCCGGTGTCGGCATGCGGACGCCGCGGTAGTCAGACTCCCGGCTTGGCGGCGCCGCAGGCTCGGCGGGCGCCATGGGGCGCTCATTCACGCGCCCAACGAGAGCGTCGTCCTAGGGAGATCGAGCACATGGCGCACGTGGAAGCGCTGTTTCTCCGGGAGTTCGCCGCCTCGGTCCGCCGCTGACGGATCGGCTGGCCCGTCCACCGCACGGGACGCGCGGCCTCCAATTCGATTGCCGCGCGGCAGGCCGGTCGGATAGGAAGCTCGCATGCTGCGGGGTAACAAGGTCGGGCTCAGGGCCCGCCACGAGGAAGACATCCCGGTCCTGCGGACCGAGCTCCACGACGACGTGGCCGGCGCGTCACGGGCCGAGGCCGGGCCGTGGCGGCCGCTCTCGCCCGGCTCCAAGGACCCGCTGCTCGCAGGGGACGACACGGAGCAGGGGCGCGTCCCGTTCTCCGTGGTGGAGTTGGACGGCGGCACGCTGGCCGGCCTCGCGACGCTCTGGGGCCTCGACACCCACAACCGGTCGGCGCACATAGGGCTGGGGCTGCTGCCCACCTGCCGCGGCAAGGGCTACGGCACCGATGTGGTCGCGGTGCTGTGCCACTACGGCTTCGTCGTGCGCGGCCTGCACCGGCTGCAGATCGACACGCTGTCGGACAACACCCCGATGCTGCGCGCCGCCGAACGCAACGGCTTCGTCCGCGAGGGCGTGTTGCGCTCATCGGCCTGGGTGATGGGGGAGTTCCTGGACGAGGTGCTGCTCGGTCTGCTCGCCGAGGACTGGAAGCCGGGCTCGGCAGGCTGACGGCACCGGCGCCCGGAGGTGCCTGTATCGCGGGCGTATGGAAAATCGGATACGCCACCACAACGGCCCTCACCCTGCAATGGAGGGCATGGACTCCAACACATCCGTGTCAGCGCCCGCCCGACGCACACGCGGGATCGTGAGCGCCGCCCTCGCGGTGCTCGCCCTGGCGGGCGTCCTGTTCTTCCTGCGGCGGCCGCTCATGATGGCCGCGCCGACCTGCATGGCCGGGCGGTGGCACGGCTGCTTCGACACCTTCAACGGCGTGGTGCTCATGACGCTGGTCACCGTGCCGGTGGCCTTGCTGGCGGCGTGGGTGCTGGCGCGGTGTCGGCGTGCCGCCGGTGCTGGGTCGGCGTGGCGGAGGTCGGTGGCCGAGGTGGGCATGGTCCACGGGACGGCGCCGTTCCTGTGGCTGACCATGATGCCGGGCGGTGAGGCCGGAACCGCGCCCGCCCGGGTGAGCCTGGTGCCCCTGCGGGACCTGGTCACGATGGGGCCGCTCGGAATCGTCGGCAACCTGCTGGTTTTCGCGGCACTGGGGTTCTTCGCGCCGATGCGGTTCGCGGCGCTGGCGTCCGTACCGAGGGTCCTGGCACTGGGGGCGGGCTGCTCGGTCCTGGTGGAAACCGCACAGTACGTCCTGAGCCTTGACCGGGTGTCCTCCGTGGACGACGTCCTCGTCAACGCCGCCGGTGCCGTACTGGCCGGGCTGGCGTCGCGCCGCTGGTGGCGTACGGGGACGCAAGCGGCGCCGGACGAGCATCGCGCGGGGCTGGTTGGGGTGGGCTGAGTCGTGCGCGGCTGGCCGGGGTGACCTGGGCCGTGCCCTGTGCTGGCCGGGGAAGTTGAGCCGTGCCCGACGCCGGCCGGGGCGGCTTGGGCCGTGCCCTGTGCTGGCAGCGGTGAGCTGAGTGTCACCCTGGGCTGGCAGCGGTGGGCTGAGCCGTGCCCGACGCTGGCAGGGAAAGCTGAGCCGCGCCCTGCGCTGGCAGCGGCGAGCTGAGCGTCACCCCGGGCTGGCAGCGGCGAGTCGCCCCCGCCCCACGCCAGCAGCGGCAAGCCGAGCCGCGCCCGGGGCGGCCGACGCGGTCGGCGCGGACGACGGCGCGCCGGACGAGACCGGGCCCCCCGCGGCAGCGCCCCGCGGCAGCGCTCCCCGACGCCCCCCGCTCCCGCATACGCCCCCGATATGCCCCGCTGCCTAAGCTGCCGACATGCGCGTACTGATCGTGGAGGACGAGCCGTACCTCGCCGAAGCCGTCCGGGACGGTCTGCGGCTGGAGGCGATCGCCGCCGACATCGCCGGCGACGGTGACTCCGCCCTGGAACTGCTCAGCGTCAACTCCTACGACCTCGCGGTCCTCGACCGTGACATCCCCGGCCCCTCCGGCGACGAGGTCGCCCGGCGCATCGTCGCCTCCGGCAGCGGCATCCCGATCCTCATGCTCACCGCCGCCGACCGCATCGACGACAAGGCCTCCGGGTTCGAGCTCGGCGCCGACGACTACCTCACCAAGCCGTTCGAGCTGAGGGAGCTCGTCCTGCGGCTGAGGGCGCTCGACCGCAGGCGGGCGTACGCCCGGCCCCCGGTCCGCGAGATCGCGGGCCTGCGTCTGGACCCCTTCCGCCGGGAGGTCTTCCGCGACGGGCGCTACGTGGCGCTCACCCGCAAGCAGTTCGCCGTGCTGGAGGTCCTCGTCGCCGCCGAAGGAGGCGTCGTCAGCTCCGAGGAACTGCTGGAGCGGGCCTGGGACGAGAACGCCGACCCCCTCACCAACGCCGTCCGCATTACCGTCTCCGCACTGCGCAAACGGCTCGGCGAGCCGTGGATCATCGCCACGGTGCCGGGGGTCGGCTACCGCATCGACACCGACCGCCCCGGCCGTACGGATGACATCGTCGCCGACCGCCCCGGCCGTACGGATGCCATCGACACCAACCGCCCCCGCCGTACGGATGCCTAGGAGCCCAGGGCTCAGCCCTAGAAGCCCAGGGCTCAGCGTCCGGCTGAAACTCACCCTCAGCTACGCGGGCTTCCTCGCCGTCGCCGGTGCTCTG
Organism: Streptomyces sp. NPDC002776; assembly: GCF_053592195.1. NCBI lineage: Bacteria > Bacillati > Actinomycetota > Actinomycetes > Kitasatosporales > Streptomycetaceae > Streptomyces > Streptomyces sp. NPDC002776. The sequence continues at coordinate 222,966 of NZ_JBSFVG010000007.1, forward strand.
CTGCTGGCCGTGGTGTGGTGGTTCCTGCTGCGCTACGTCCCCGACAACTCCCAGGGCCTGCTCGGGGTCTCGCCCAACCGCTACCTCCTGGTGCGCACCTTCGCCCCCGCCGCCGCCTGGGCGATGGCCTTCCTGCTCGCGTTCGGCCTCGTCGGGGGCTGGCTCCTCGCCGGGCGCATGCTCGCGCCGCTGACCCACATCACGGCCGCGACCCGGCTGGCCGGAAACGGATCACTGTCCCACCGCATCCGCATGACGGGCCGCCAGGACGAGTTCCGTGAACTCGCCGACGCCTTCGACACCATGCTCGAACAGCTCGAGTCGCACGTCGCCGAGCAGCGGAGATTCGCCGCGAACGCCTCGCACGAACTGCGCACCCCGCTGGCCATCTCCCAGACCCTGCTCGACGTCGCCCGCAGGGACCCGGCCCGGGACCGGGGCGAGCTCATCGAACGCCTCCAGGCCGTCAACGCCCGCGCGATCGACCTCACCGAGGCCCTGTTGCTGCTCAGCCGCAGCGACCGCGGGAACATCGTCCGGGAGAGCGTCGACCTCTCCCTGGTGGCCGAAGAGGCCGCCGAGACGCTGCTTCCCCTCGCCGAACAGCGCGGCATCACGCTCGACGTCACCGGCACGGCGGCCCGTACCAGCGGCTCCGCGGAACTCCTGTTGCGGATGGCGACGAACCTCGTCCAGAACGCCGTCGTCCACAACCTCCCCGCCGGCGGCACGGTGACCGTCCACACCGCGGCGCAGGGCGGCGCGAGCGTGCTGCGGGTCGAGAACACGGGCCACCCGATTCCCCCGGAACTGGTGCCGACCCTCACCGAACCCTTCCAGCGCGGAACGGAACGCGTCCGCACCGACGAGCATGCCGGGGTCGGGCTCGGCCTCGCCATCGTGCACAGCATCGTCCGCGCCCACGACGGCACCCTCGACCTGGCCACCCGCCCCACCGGGGGCCTTGTCGTGACGGTCCGGCTGCCCGGCATGCCGTAGGCGCCGGTCCGTTGGCGGGGCCCCGTCGATCCTTTACCTTGTCAGCCTGGCGACACGCCTGTATAACGTGCCTGTATAACGTTGTAAAAGTCGCGTACGGGAACTCGGCGCACGGCCCACGGTGACGACCCCGTACCCGCACCGGCCACACCGGCCGGGACGCTGTGAAGGGATTGCCGTGCGGGTCAGCCTCAAGGACGTTGCCGCGCACGCTGGGGTCTCCATCAAGACCGTCTCCAACGTGGTGAACAACTACCAGCACGTCACACCGGCCATGCGCGAGCGCGTCCAGCGGTCCATCGACGCGCTCGGCTACCGGCCCAACCTCGCCGCCCGGCACCTGCGCAAAGGACGCACGGGCATCATCGCGCTCGCCCTGCCCGAACTCGGCAACCCCTACTTCGCCGAACTCGCCGCCGCCGTCATCGACGCCGCCGCCGCTCACGACTACATCGTCCTGCTCGACCACACCGGCGGCCTGCGCGAACAGGAAGTCCTGGTCAGCCAGGGATTCCGGGCGAGGGTGATCGACGGGCTCATCCTCAGCCCCATCGAGCTGGAGGCCGAGGACCTGCGCGACCAGTCCGAGCACGTCCCGCTGGTGCTGCTCGGCGAACGGGACTACGACCTGCCGTACGACCACATCGCCATCGACAACGTGGCCGCCGCCCGCGCCGCGGTGCGCCACCTGCTCGACCTGGGGCGGCGGGAGGTGGCGTTCATCGGTGCGCGGCGCGGTCGCAGCGAACCGGCCCAACTGCGCGTGCGCGGCTGGCGCGAGGAACTCACCGCCGCCGGACTGCCTGCCGACGACGCGCTGGTGGCCGCCACCGACGGCTGGGGCCATGCGGACGGGGCGGCGGCCATGGCACGCCTGCTGGACTCCGGGCGGTGCCCGGACGCGGTCTTCGCCTACAACGACCCGATGGCCATCGGCGCGATGCGGGTCCTGCACGAACGGGGGCTGCGGGTGCCCGAGGACATCGCGCTCGTCGGCTTCGACGACGTGGTCGAGGGGCGGTTCGGCGCGGTGACGCTCACCTCGGTGTCACCGGACAAGGAGGCCATCGGCCGGCTGGCGGTGGAGTCGGTGCTGGCCCGGCTCGGCGACGGGGCACCGCCCGAGCCGCGCCGGGTGTGGGCGGACTACCGCCTGGTGCAGCGGGAGAGCACGCTGGGGCGCTCCCAGGGGTGAGCCCCGGGCCCGCTCCCCGCTGACCTTCCGTCCCGACGCCCGGTGTGAAGGCGTGTGCACAGGGGGTTTACAGCGTCCTTCCAACGATGTAAAAACCTCTGTGCGGCGGGCCGAACAACCTTTCCCGCCGGGGGAGAAGCACCACTGTGCTCGATATCCGCTCGGTCTTCGTCCGTTCACCACCTCCCCCATTCCCTTCCAGCGTCGCCCGGATCGGGGTCACCATGCAGCGCACCACTCACCGCCGTCGCCTCCTCGCCCGTCCCGTGGTCGTCTCCCTCGCCGCCGCGGTCGCCCTGACCGCCACTTCCTGCGCGAAGTCGGAGGACGACGCGGCCGGTGCCGACACCTCCTCCGCGTCCAACGCGGACGCCGAACAGAAGGCCGCCTCGCCCGCGCCGGGCGGCAAGACCTGCACCATCGACGCCTACGGCGCCGAGAAGCTCGACCTCAAGGACGCCACCGTCGGCTTCTCCCAGTCCGAGAAGGAAGCCAACCCGTTCCGTATCGCCGAGACGCAGTCCATCAAGGACGAGGCGAGGAAGCGGGGCGTGAAACTGCTGACGGCCAACGCCCAGTCACAGTTCTCCAAGCAGATCAGCGACGTACAGGATCTGCTGGCCAAGGGCGCCGACCTGCTGGTCATCGCCCCGCTCAACTCCGACGGCTGGGACCCGGTCCTCCAGGCCGCCGCCGCCAAGAAGGTCCCCATCGTCACCATCGACCGCAAGATCAACGCCACGGCCTGCAAGGACTACGTCTCCTTCATCGCCTCCGACTTCGTCGAGCAGGGCCGGCGCGCCGCCGACCAGATGATCGAGGCGACCGGCGGCAAGGGCGAGGTGGCGATCCTGCTCGGCTCGGCGGGCAACAACGTCACCACCGAGCGCACCAAGGGCTTCAAGGACCGCATCGCGGAGAAGGCACCCGAGCTGAAGGTCGTCTTCGAGCAGACCGGCGACTTCGCCCGAGAGAAGGGCCAGCAGGTCACCGAGCAGCTCATCCAGTCCAAGCCCGGCATCAAGGGCATCTACGCCGAGAACGACGAGATGGGCCTCGGCGCGGTCGCCGCGCTGAAGGGCGCGGGCAAGAAGGCCGGCGAGGTCAAGATCGTCACGGTGGACGGTACCCGCAACGCCGTCCAGGGCGTCGTGGACGGCTGGATCAGCGGGGTCATCGAGTCCAACCCGCGCTTCGGTCCGCTGGCCTTCCAGACGCTGGAGACCTTCACGCAGGGTGAGGAAGTCGCCCAGGACATCGTTATCGAGGACGGTGCCTACGACGAGGCCAACGCGCAGAGCGACATCGGCAAGGCGTACTGACGTGCCCCGGGGGCCCGTCGAGCCGGGCCCCCTTCCGCCCCCGCAATCCCTTCCCCGCATCCTGGAGGCACAGGTGGCACCCCCCGCCGAAGTCCTTGCCGTCCGCGGACTGAGCAAGACCTTCCCCGGCGTCCGGGCCCTGGACGACGTGGACCTCACCCTGCGCGCCGGCGAGGTGCACGCCCTGATCGGCGAGAACGGCGCCGGCAAGTCGACCCTGATCAAACTCCTGACCGGTGTGTACCGGCCCGACGCGGGCGAGATCGTCTTCCTGGGCCGCACGGTCTCCTTCGCCACCCCGCTGGAGGCGCAGAAGGCGGGCATCTCCACCATCTACCAGGAGGTCAACCTCATCCCGCTGCTCAGCGTCGCCCGCAACCTCTTCCTGGGCCGCGAGCCGCGCAACCGCCTCGGCGTGCTGGACCTGCCCCGGATGAACCGCGAGGCCGAGGAGACCCTGCGCGGCTACGGCGTGCGGGTGGACGTCCGCCGCCCCTTGCGCACCCTCGGCGTCGGCGCCCAGCAGATGGTCGCCCTGGCGCGGGCCGTCGCCACCGAGGCGCGGATCGTCATCATGGACGAACCGACCTCCTCCCTGGAACCGCGCGAGGTGGAGACCCTCTTCACGGTGATACGGCGCCTGCGCGACGCGGGCATCGCGGTCGTCTACGTCAGCCACCGCCTGGACGAGCTGTACGAGGTGTGCGGCACCGTCACCGTGCTGCGCGACGGCCGCCGCGTCCACCACGGCGAACTGGCCCGGCTCGACCGCCTCCAACTGGTGTCGACCATGCTCGGCCGGGACCTGGGCGAGGTCCGCACGGAGGGCCTGACCAAGTTCACCGGCGAGCACGGCGCGGCCGACGCCGAACCGGTGCTGCGGGCACAGGAGTTGACGGTCCCGCACAAGCTGCACGGTGTCTCGGTGAGCATCCGCCCCGGCGAGGTCGTCGGCCTGAGTGGTCTGCTCGGCTCCGGCCGCACCGAGACGGCGAAGACCATCGCCGGTGCCCTGCAACCGCGTTCGGGCACGGTCACGGTGGCCGGGGTGCCGCTGCGCGCGGGCTCCACGCCGGCCGCCATCCGGGCCGGCGTCAGCCTGCTGCCCGAGGACCGCAAGAGCGAGGGCATCGTGCCGGGCCTGTCGGTACGGGAGAACATCGCCCTCGCCGTGCTGCCGCGCATGTCCCGCTTCGGCCTGGTCTCCGAGGCGCGCGTCGACGCGGTCGTGGACACCTTCATCGAGCGGCTGCGCATCAAGGCGTCCTCACCCCATCAGAAGGCGGGCGAACTCTCCGGCGGAAACCAGCAGAAGGTGCTGCTGGCCCGCTGGCTCGCCATGAACCCCAAGGTGCTCCTGCTCGACGAACCCACCCGGGGCATCGACGTCGGCGCCAAGGCCGAGGTGCAGAAACTCGTCGACGAACTGGCCGCCGACGGCCTGGGCGTCCTGCTCATCTCCTCCGACCTGGAGGAACTGATCGAAGGGTCCGACCGCGTGGTCGTGCTGAAGGACGGTGCCGTCGTCGGCGAGTTGAGCGGCGACGACGTCACCGAGGAGAAGCTGATGCGGACGATCGCCGGGCACGGCCCCGCCGGGGACGCCGGCGAGGAGGCGGCCGCCGATGGCTGAAGTCACCCTGCGCACCGTCCCGTTGGACAAGGACCGCCTGCTGCACTGGCTGCAGACTTACGGCGTCTACGCCGGTGTGACGGTGCTGCTCGTCGTCAACGTCCTCATCACCCCGCACTTCCTGTCCGCGGAGAACTTCCGCACCCAGGCCGTCCAGGTCGCCCCGGTCATCATCGTCGCGCTCGGCATGGCCCTGGTCATCGGCACCGAGGGCGTCGACCTGTCCGTCGGCGCCGTGATGGCGCTGGCGGCCTCCGTCACCGCCCTCTACCTCGGCTACGGCCTCCTGCCGACCCTGCTCATGGTCGCCCTGTTCGCGGCCGGTGTCGGACTGGCCAACGGAGCGCTGGTGGCGTTCATCGGCGTCCAGCCCATCGTCGCCACCCTGGCGTTGATGGTCGGCGGCCGGGGCCTGGCACTGGTGCTCCTCCCGCAGCTGGAGGACTTGCGCAACCCCGCCCTGGCCTCCCTGGGCTCCGGTGACGTCCTGGGCGTGCCGTACCTGTTCCTGATCGCCTCGGCCCTGGCGCTGCTCGTCGCGTTCGTGGTGCGCCGCACCACCTTCGGACGCCGGCTGCTGGCCATCGGCGACAGCCGCCCCGCGGCGCAGCTCGCCGGACTGCCGGTGCGCCGCGTACTGATCATCGTGTACGTCGTGTGCGCGCTGCTCGCGGCGGTCGCGGGCGTGCTGGCCACCGCGCGCCTTCAGGCCAGCGACCCGACCTCGCTGGGCAATCTGATGGAACTGTCCGCGATCACGGCGGTGGTGGTCGGCGGTACCCCGCTGACCGGCGGCCGCGTGAACATCGCGGGAACCGTGGCCGGAGCCGTCCTCATCCAGCTCCTGACGGCCACGCTCATCAAGCACGACCTGCCGCCGTCCTGGACGCAGATCGCGCAGGCCATGGTGATCGTCGCCGCGGTCTACGCGGCGCGGGGACGGGGGAAGCGATGACCGCCACCGGGACGGACACGCCCGTGACCACCGCGAGCATCGAACACAAGGAGCGCGCCGAGCCGGTCGGCTCCGCCCGGGCCGAACGGCTCAGCGCGCTGGTCCAGCAGCACGGCGCGCTGGCCGTGCTGGCGCTCGTCTCCCTGGTGGCGTCGTTCTCCTTCGACTCCTTCGCCACCGGCGACAACCTCTCCAACATGGCGACCAGTTCGGCCTTCCTGGCGATCGTCGCCCTGGGCATGACCTTCGTCATCATCACCGGCGGGATCGACCTGTCCGTCGGTTCCCTCTTCGCCCTCGGCGGCGTCCTGGCCGCCTGGGGATCACGCCACGGCACCCTGGTGGCGCTGCTGCTGCCGCTCGCGGTCTGCGGGCTGATCGGCGTGGTCAACGGCCTGCTGGTGGCCCGGTCCCGGCTCGCCCCCTTCATCGTCACCCTCGCCGCCATGCTGGGCGCGCGCGGGCTGATGCTCGCGATGACCGACGAGGGCGCCGACACCTACCTCATCGGCAAGGGCTCCTTCCTCGCCGAACTGGGCCAGGGCAGCACCCTCGGCCTCGGCAACCCGGTGTGGATCACGCTGGCGCTGTTCGTCGCGGGCGCCGTCGTGCTGCGCCGGGCCCGCTTCGGGCAGCATGTGTACGCCGTCGGCGGCAACGAGGACGCGGCGGCCCTGATGGGCGCCCCGGTGGCCCGTACGAAAATCCTGGTCTACGCCCTGTCCGGACTGCTCGCCGGCCTGGCCGGCGCCCTCAACGCGGCCTGGCTGGCGTCCGGCGTCACCATCGTCGGCAACGGCATGGAGCTGGAGGCCATCGCCGCCGTCGTCATCGGCGGCACCCTGCTCACCGGCGGCCTCGGCTACGTCAGCGGGTCCCTGGTCGGCGTCCTGCTCCTCAAAGTGATCCAGAACGTCATCAACCAGATCGGTTCGCTCGACTCCTCCTACCAGCAAGTCGTCAGCGGCGCCTTCCTGGCCGTGGTCGTCATCGCCCAGACCTGGCTGGGCCGCAGACGCCGACTGATGTGACGAGCCCCGGACGCGGCAGCCGTGCCTCCCCCGGCCCCCCGGCCGCCGCGTCCGGTTCCCACCGGCCGGCCGCGCGCAGCACGCGGCGACCGAGCCGTCCCCCCCACTCCTCGGAGGTCCAGCCATGACCGCAAGATCGACCGGGATCCTCGCCAAGTCCTGTGCCGCGCTGCTCGTCGGCGGGCTCCTTGCCATGCTTTCGCCCTCCGCCGCCGTCGCCGCCCCCGTGTACGGCACGTCCGAGGCGGGCAACCCCTTCGTCGACGGCTGGTACGCCGATCCCGACACCGAGATCTACGACGGGCGTTACTGGGTCTACCCCACCACCTCCAAGGCCTACTCCGAGCAGACGTACCTCGACGCGTTCTCCTCCACCGACCTGGTCAACTGGACCAAGCACCCGAACGTGCTGTCGACGGCGAACGTCTCCTGGGCCAAGTACGCCCTGTGGGCCCCGGCGCCGGTGAAGCGGAACGGCAAGTACTACCTGTACTTCGCCGCCAACGACATCCAGAACAACGCCCAGCTCGGCGGCATCGGCGTCGCCGTCGCGGACAAGCCGGAGGGCCCCTACAAGGACGCGATCGGCCGGCCGCTGATCTCGCAGTTCCACAACGGCGCCCAGCCCATCGACCAGGACGTCTTCATCGACGACGACGGTCAGGCGTACATGTACTACGGCGGCTGGCACCACGCCAACGTGGTCAAGCTCAACCCGGACATGACGAGCCTCGGCACCTTCGCCGACGGGACGACCTACAAGGAGATCACCCCGGAGAACTACACCGAGGGCTCCTTCATGTTCAAGCGGAACGGCAGGTACTACCTGATGTGGTCCGAGGGCGGCTGGACCGGCCCGGACTACTCGGTGTCGTACGCCATGTCCGACTCGCCCACCGGTCCGTTCAGGAAGATCGACAAGGTGCTCGCCCAGGACCCGGCCGTCGCCAGGGGTTCCGGCCACCACTCCGTCGTCAACGTGCCCGGCACCGACGTCTGGTACATCGTCTACCACCGCCGCCCGCTCAGCGAGACCGACGGCAACCACCGCCAACTCGCCTACGACCGGCTCCACTTCAACGCCGACGGAACCATCCGCCGGGTCCAGATGCAGGTGAAGGACAACTTCGCCGACGGCAACGCGCTGGGCTGGAAGACCTACGGCGGATCCTGGTCGGCCGGTGACGGGCGCTACCGGGTGAACCAGTCGCTGGGCAGCAAGGCCCTGCTCGACACGAACTTCGCCGACTTCACCCAGGACGCCGATGTCACGGTCACCTCCGGCGGCGGTGACGCCGGCCTGACTTTCCGGGTGACCCGGCCGTCGGTCGGCTGGGACAGCTACTCCGGCTACTACGCCGGCCTCAGCCCCAGCGGCAAGGTGGTCCTGGGCCGGGCGAACGACAGCTGGACCGAGCTGGGCACCGCCCGGATGCCGATCGCGCCCGGCTCGACCCACCGGTTGCGCGTCACGGCCGTCGGTTCCTCGATCAAGGTGTACGTCGACGACATGACGACGCCGAAAATCTCCGTCACCGACGGCACCTACCGCAGCGGTGCGAACGGCGTCCGCGTCTTCGACGCCGCCGCGTCCTTCGACAACGTGGCGGTGAGCCCGGCGCAGTGACCGAGCGCTCCCCGAGAGGTTCGATACCTCTCGGGGAGTCACGGGTGGATCAGGGCGCCCACGGGGCCGCGAGGTCCCAGCTGCTGTCGGCCGTCAGGGTCTGCGGACGGTCGAAGACGTCACCGCCGCCGTTGCCGGAGGCGATGTACACCTGCGAGTCGTGATGCCGCAGGAACGAGCCGGGGATGTTGATCGACTCGAAGGTGACCCCCGTCCCGCCGATCCCCGGGCGGGCGCAGAAGGTGGCGTCCTGGCGGAACAGCGCCGAGCCGTCGTCGGGCGAGTTGCGCACCCGGCTGCCGGCGTGCCGCAGGAACTGACCCGGGTAGTTCACCGACTCGAAGGAGTAGCAGGAGGAGTCGGCGAGCCCGCGCCGCACGGTGTACGTCGCGTCCTGCTTGAGCAGCGCGCTGCTGCCCGCGTCGACGATGTCGGTGCGGGCGAGGCTGTCGGCGTGCCGCAGGAAGCGGTTGGTGTGCCCCCAGGTGGTCACCCGCAACGACCGCCGCACATCGGTGGGCAGCAGTACGGAGCTGCGCCACAGGGCCGGGTCGCCGGTGTTCCAGGTGGCGTCGGCGGCGAAGGAAGCAGGCGTGTCCCAGGCGTTGGGGCCGCCGCTGCGGGCGAGATACACATTGTCCGCGTAGTGCCTCAGGTAGTGGCCGGGGTGGTTGAGCGACTCGAAGGACGTGCCGCCCGCGGCGAGGCCGGCCCGGCTGCACCAGGTGGCGTCCGCGGCGAACGGGCCGCCGGTGTCCGCGTCGATGCGGACCCGACTGTCGGCGTGGCGCAGATAGCGGCCGGGCTGGTTGACCGCCTCGAAGGAGTAGCAGCGCGGATCGGCCAGTCCGGGGACCGTGCGGAAGGAGGCGTCCTGGCGGGCGCCGTCACCGGAGGTGCTGCTGATCACATCCGTGCGGACAAGGGAGTTGGCGTGCCGCAGGTAGCGGTCGGTGAAGCCCGGCGTGGTCACCTTGAAGGAGCGGACGTGCCCGAGGGTGAGGGCGACCGGGGCGTTGAGGTTGCGTGAGGCGCGGATGAGCGCGCCGTGGGCCGCGCGCAGCTGGTTGGTGTCGACCTTCTGCACGCGCCGGTCGTAGGTGAACAGTCCGTTGTACTCGCCCTCGACGTCGGTGATCTCGGTGTAGACGTACGCCGACAGGCCCTTGGTGGTCATCAGCTGCTGTGCGTCACGGACCATGCCGGTGTAGCGGTCGTTCAGCTGCTCGCGGCTGGAGACCTGCTCGTAGGCGAAGAACTGGCCGTTCGGGCTGTACTCGTGACCGGGTGTGCGCAGCCCGATGCCGCCGAACTCGCCGAGCACGGAGATCCGGGTGGCCGACGGGCGTGGGGCGTCCGGGCCGGTGTAGGCGTGCCAGTCGATGATGTCACCGGTGCCGGGGTCGCCCCTGGAGGCACAGCAGTTGAAGCCGCTGTGCGGGTTCATCAGCCGGGTCGGGTCGTAGTTCTCCAGGTCGGTGGTGACGCGACGGGTGGCGGCGAGGTCCCACTCGCCCCAGCCCTCGTTGAACGGGACGTAGGTGACCATGGCGGGGGAGAAGCGGTGCTCGTCGATGATCTCGCGGGCCTCGGTCTCGAACTGCGCGATCTGTGCCGGGGTGCGGCTTTGGTCGGACGCGGGTGTGGAGGGGATGTCCTGCCACACCAACAGCCCGAGCCGGTCGGCGTGGTAGTACCAGCGTGGGGGCTCGACCTTGATGTGCTTGCGCACCATGTTGAAGCCCAGGTCCTTGTGCTTCTGCACGTCGAAGGCGAGGGCAGCGTCAGTGGGCGCGGTGTAGAGGCCGTCCGGCCAGAACCCCTGGTCCAGGGTGCCGATCTGGAAGACGAACTCTCCGTTCAGGGTGGGGCGCATGACCCCGTTGAGCATCTTCTTGCCGACCTCGCGCATGCCGAAGTAGCTGGTAACCCGGTCGACCGGGTTGCCGGCGGCATCGCGCAGGGTGACCCGCAGGTCGTACAGGAAGGGGTCGTCGGGCGACCAGCGGCGAGCGTCGGGCACGGGGACGGAGAACTCGGTGAAGCCGCCGGTCGAGCTGCCCACCACCTGGGAGCCCGACATCGCCTCGGCCAGGACGGTGTGGCCGCCGACGTTGCCCCGGGTGAAGACGCGGACCCGCGCGGTGTTGTCCGAGAGGTTCGGCACGATGTCGACGGAGTAGATCGAGGAGGCGGGAGTGGGTTCCATCCACACCGTCTGCCAGATGCCGGAGGAGGGGGTGTAGAAGATGCCGCCGGGGTTGTTCACCTGCTTGCCGACCGGCTGCTTCTCACCTCGTCCGTCGGTCGGGTCGTAGACGCGGACGATCAGTTCGTTCGTGCCGCCGCTCAACTGCGGGGTGATGTCGACCTCGAAGCGGTCGTATCCGCCCTTGTGGGTGGTGACCTGGGTGCCGTTGACCCAGACCGTGGCCTCGTGGTCGACGGCCCCGAAGTGCAGTTGCACCCGCTGGCCGGCCCAGCTCTGCGGGACGGTGAAGGTGCGCTTGTAGAACATCAGGTCCCGGTTGTCGTTGCGCATGATGCCGGACAGCGCCGACTCCACCGGATAGGGCACGAGGATGCGTTCGGGCAGGGTCTGGCCGACCGGCGGAGCGGCGTTGCGGTTGACGTTGCCCGAGCTGTCGGTCGGCGGGTTGAGGAACTGCCACTCCCCGTTGAGGGACTGCCAGTCCGGTCTGGTCATCTGCGGCCGGGGATAGTCCGGCAGGGGATTGGTGGTGGACACCTGACCGGTCCACGGGGTGCTCAGCGGCGGTGTCTTGAGGGTGACGGCGGCGGTGGCGGTGGTGGTGCCGGAGACGAGTAAGCCTCCGGTCATCGCCAACAGGGCCGCCAGGCAGGCGATGATGCGGCGCATCGAACTCCTCCAGGGCAGACGGGCACGGGGAGTCCCGCTGCCGCGCGGCCGACGGCACGAGCAGCGTGCGGGAGTCCGTGCGGGGGTGAGCGAAGGCGGAGGTGAAGGGCCCCGCCCGGGGGTTCCGGTGGCGGGAGGTGGCCTCCTGCCACCGGAACCGTTTTTTGTGCGCTGTCGGTCAGGGCTTCTCGTCGGCGTGGAGGCCGCCCACCTCCTCGGCTGTCAGTGCCTTGTCGAAGGCGTGGACCTCGTCGACCGCCCCGTTCCAGAAGTCGACCTGGGAGCCGTCCCAGTGGGCCCGGCCCACGGTCAGCGGGCCGGTGCTCGGATACGCGGTGCCGCCGGTGCCGGTCGCCGCGAGCGCGCCGTCGACGTACAGCCGGATCTCGTTGTCGTCGGCGTCGCGGACGCCGACGAGGTGGTACCAGCGGCCCGTCTCCACGGCAGCGGGCACCTGGGCGCGGCGTTCGCCGGGCGTGCTGAAGGCGAAGGTGCCGTGCCCGTACTGGAGGTAGAAGGAGTTGGCCGTGGCGCGGGAGTCCTGGCTGACGGCGGTGGCGTAGTTGCCGGGGAGCTGGTCGAGCCGGACCCAGGCCGCCACGGAGTAGCTGCCGGCGGTGTCGAGCACCGGTCCGGCGGTCGCCGCGTACTGCTTCTGGCCGTCGAACTTCAGCGCGCTGCCGCTGACACCGGGGGTCCAGGAGGCACCCTCGCGCAGGGTGAGGGGTCGGTCGGCGGGGCCCTGGTCCTGGGCGGTGGTGCCGGCGTTCTCATCCAGGCTCCAGTGCCCGCCGCCCGTCAGCGGCTTCTGCGAGCCCGCGGCGGCTCCGGCGGCGATCACCTTGCGGTTGATGTCCCGCACCTGGGCCGGGTCCACCTTGATCTCGCGACGGTCGTAGGTGTAGAGGCCGTTGAGTTCGTTCTCCAGGTCGGTGATCTGGGTGTACACCGATCCGGACAGCTCCGCGCCGGCCTGCGCGAGATAGAACCGCTCGGTGTTCTCGACGTACTTGCGGGTCAGCTCCTCCTTGGTGGTGACACCGCTGTAGATCACGGTCGGGGCGCCGGGCCACATGTGTCCCGGGGTGCGCAGGGTGAAGCCGCCGTGCTCGCCGTCCATGGCGGCCCGGGTCCCGTCGGGGAAGGCGGGATCGGTGTTGTTGTAGTCGTGGTGGTCGATGATGTCGCCCTTGCCCGAATCACCCTTGGAGTTGCAGCAGTTGACCCCGCTGTGGGCGTTCACGACACGGGACGGGTCGGCGGCCTTCACGGACTCCGCGATGCGGCCGGTCTCCTCGCGACTCCACTCGCCCCAGCCCTCGTTGAAGACGATCCAGCCGATGACGGACGGTGCGTCGTGGTGCTGCCGCATCATCTCCCGGCCCTGGTCCACGAAGGCCTTCTGACCCGTCTCGTCGGTGATGTTGCCGGAGACGAAGTCCTGCCAGACCAGCAGCCCGAGCCTGTCGGCGTGGTAGAACCAGCGGTCCGGCTCCACCTTGATGTGTTTGCGGACGGCGTTGAAGCCGAGCTTCTTGTGCGCCTTGAGGTCGAAGGCGAGGGCCTCGTCGCTGGGCGCGGTGTACAGACCGTCCGGCCAGAAGCCCTGGTCCAGGGTGGCCAGGGAGAAGACCGGCTTGCCGTTGAGAACGAGCTTGTTGAAGCCGCCGACCTTCTCGATGCCGACCTCGCGCATGCCGAAGTAGCTGTCGACCGTGTCGGTGGACCTGCCGTCGGTGAGCTTGACGTCGAGGTCGTAGAGGTAGGGGTCGTCCGGGCTCCACAGATGCTGCTCGGCCACGGGCAGGGTGAGTTGCTCGTTCGCCGGTCCGCTGACCCGGCCGACGACCGTGCCGCGGGCGTCGCGGGCCACGGCCTCCACGCGGGCGGCGGGGGAGGCGCCGTCGGCGTCGACCGTCACGGCGAGGGTGCCCGTGTCGATGTCGGGGGTGGTGACGATGTCGTCGATGGACGCGGGCGCGACGGGCTCCATCCAGACGGTCTGCCAGATGCCGGACGTCTGGGTGTAGAAGATGCCGCTGGGGTGCGTGGACTGCTTGCCCATGGGCTGGTTCGCGCCGCCCGTGTCGGTGACGGCGACGACGATCTCCTGGGGGCCGGTGCCCTTCAGCGCGTCGGTGATGTCGGCGCTGAAGGCCGTGTAGCCGCCGGTGTGTTCGGCGACCTCGGAGCCGTTGACGTACACGCGGGCGCGGTAGTCCACGGCGCCGAAGTGGAGCTTGAGCCGGTTGGCGCGGCTGTCGGTGCCCACCTTCCAGTCCCTGGGGACGTCGACGAGCCTGCGGTAGAACATGTGGTCCTCGTGCCGCTCCAGGCCCGACAGCTGGGACTCGACGGGGAACGGCACGATGATCTTCTCGTCGAGGCTCTTGCCGAAGACCGGCTCCTCGCCCTCCTCGGCGGCGCTGAACTGCCAGGGCCCGTTGAGGTTCTTCCACGCGGACCGCACCTGCTGCGGGCGCGGGTACTCGGGCAGCGGGTGCTGCTTGTCGAGTTTGTCGCCCCACGGTGTGGTGAGCCGGTGGGCGGAGGCGTTCTCGGCGTAGCGGATGACCTTCGGCACGCTCTCGCCGCCGACCGTCAGGCCGCCCTGGCCGTCGTAGGAGACCCGGACCAGCTGGTTCTTCTGGATCGGCTTGGTGAGCGTGACCAGCAGGGAGGTGTCGTCGCCCGGGTAGGGCGCGACCGACCCGATGGGCATGGCGGTGGTGTCCGCCTCGATCTCGAGGTGATCCCCGATCGCCTGGAGCCCGCCCACGCGGCCGTCGAAGCGCAGGCGCAGCCGCTTGCCGTCAGCGGCGACGGAGGGCTCCACCGGGTAGACCTCGAAGCCGGCCGGCGGGGTGAACGCCGACATCGGCACGATCTGTCTGGGCAGGGTCGGTGTCGACCAGCGCAGATACATGTTGGCTCCGCCGGTGTCCTGGAACATCTCCAGGCGGAAGTCGTGCGGTTCACCGGCGGTCAGCCGTACGGGGGCGCTGGTCTGTTCGCGGTCCCAGTCGCCCACCCAGTGGTCGATGACGGGCTCGTCGTCGATGTAGAGGCGGAAGCCGTTGTCGCCGATGGCGTGGAAGGTGTAGTCGCCGGTGGCGGGCGCTGTTATGTGTCCCGTCCAGCGTGCGGTGGTGTGTTCGGTCTGCCCGGTCAACTCCTCGAAGGTACTGGTGAGTCCGGAGAAGTTGATCTGGGGGTCGAGGAGGGCGCCGCCCAGTTCGGCGAAGTCGCGGGCGCCGGGCGCCGACATGCTGAAGTACTCGCCCTTCAGGCCGTGCGTCTGGACGGCGGTCCGTTCGGCCGGGGGTGCCGACACACTGCTCGGCTGCTCCGCGGCCGTCGCGGTGGGCAGCAGGCCCACCGGCGTCAGGGTCAGGGCGGCCGTCGCGAGCAGCGCCCACCATCTGGCTCGGGTACGGGTACGGGTGCGGTGTGGTGTCATCGAACCTTTCCTCGTGCAGAGGCCGTGACCGGTCGGGGGCGCCGGAGCGGGCCTTTTCAACGTTGGAAATGGGTGACAGCGGTATGACAGCACGGCCTCTCACAGCTGTCCAGACCTCTCGCACCCCTGGGTTGACTTACCGTCACAAGCCCCGGCGCCGGGTCGTCACCCCCTGGCCCGGCCGATGTCGTCGGCGCGGGAGACGAAGCGGGCGGTGCGGTCCGTCACCCGGTGGAGGAAGGCGCCGGCGTCGTCGTGCACTTGGAAGAACTCGTTGCCGGCGTCGTAGCGTCCGGTACCGCACGCCGGTCGCGCCGTCGGCGCCGAAGACGGGACGACCGGTGGCCGCGTGGGCACTTGCCGCCGAAGTGATCCGGTCGCGTGGTGAGCCCCCGGCGAACGCGACCGCCTCGGAACGGATTTGCGGCACAAACTCCTCGGCCACCGTGTACGGCTCGTCCTCTGCCGCGGTCGCCCAGGCACTGGCCCCGCCCGCGCCGCCATTGCTCCGCGCCGGACCGGTCGTCGTACGCCCGCCAGGGTCCTCGTCCGCCCCACGGGTGCATCCGGAACGTCGCCCGACCACCAACTCGACCGGTCCGGGACGGACTTGGCACATCGACACCGCTTGGCCACGACGGTGTGGCGGAGACCGAGTGGTCCGGCTCAGCGTCGCTCGCCGACCTCCTTCACCGACGTCGGCCCCAACTGCCTGGCGCTCGCGTACTCCGGCATCGTCATGGGCTTGTCGAACAGGAAGAAGGACTGGTTCGTGCCGACGGTGAACTCCATGTACGCACCCGTCGTGGCGTCGAAGCCGTAGTAGGCGTTGCACGTGGAGCCCGAGGAGTACGTGCCGTCCATGCCGGGCTGCGGGAGGACCGCGATGCCGTCGGAGGAGGACTCCACACGCTCGGTGGGGGTGAGCATCTTGCAGCGGGGCACCGGGAGGCCCTTCATGATGAAGTACCCGTACTCGCCTTTGGCGTTCTGAATGTAGACGTACGAGAGTTTGCCCCGTTTGCCCCACGTCTTGATCCACTGGTTGATCGCTTCGCGGGTGGGGGAGTACTCCATGCGGCCCGCCGGCTGCTGGGCCACCAGGTGGTCGTAGTTCTCCTGCTTGGCCTTGTTCTCCTTGTCCTGGCTGGAGTCGCCGGTACAGGAGGTGAGGGCGAGGCCCACGGCGAGCGCGACGACGCCGAGCAGGACCGTGTGCACGAGCATCTTCATCCCTTGCCGTCCTCTTCCCGGAGTGGTGGGGATCAGTGGGCGCATGTCGTACGCTCCGCGTCGGCGTCCAGCCGGTACGGCAGCTCCTGGTCGCGGAAGGGCGCGCGGTGCTCCTGAGCGGCCTTGGCGTTGTAGTCGTTGACGGACTCGATCCGAGTGGCCTTGAGCGCGGTGATCGACTGATCGATCTGCGTCGCCCGTGCCTCCGAGGCGGTCTCCCGCTCCTCGAGGAGCGCCTGCATCGTTCCTTCGGCGTTCTGTACGGCCGCGCACAGATCGAAGAACGTCTCGTAGGTGGTCCGGCGGAACTCCCCGGACGCCACCGTGTTCTCGCGCTCGTCCACCTCCCCCCGGAAGGGTGCGGTGATCCACGCCGCGCCGCCGAAGGCGAACGCCCCGATCACGTACAGCACGGCGAGGCCGATGACCCCGCTGACGGCCCATGCGCCGACATGAGCCCCCTCGCGTAACTGCCCCATGGCTCCCCTTTCACCGGTGGCCCCGTGGCGTGGAACCACCACTTGCGAAGGAGGACACGGCGGCCGGGGGATCGGTTCCGGGGGCGGCTTCTCCGTCGCGGGCGCCAGGCACTGGCCAGCCCTGTGCGGTCGGTGCCCGGGGAAAACCCTTCGAGGACACCACGCCTGACCTGCCACCCTGGTGCGATGCTGCTCAAGCTGACCGGTTCCAGCTGTCCGGGCAAGACCACGCTCGCTTACTCCGTAGGTGAGCGGCTGGGGCGGCTTGCCGTGCACGACTTCGACGAATGCGGCGTCACCACAGGCGCCGATCGCCGGTGGCGCCACCGCATGACCGAGATGTGGGTGCGCCGTGCGCTGGAGTACCAGGATCGCGGAGTCGACCTCCTGCTGACCGGGCAGTCCCCGCTGGGAGAGGTCCTGGCCACCCCCTCCGCTCCCTTGCTGGACGGAATCGCGGTGTGCCTGGTCGACGTGTCCGACGAACTCCGGTGCAGCAGGCTCACCATGCGCGACGCGGGCCGGTGGGACACTTCGGCGGTTGGCGCCTTCCTCCGCTGGGCCGCCTGGCACCGCGAGCATGCCAGGGATCCCCGGCACCGACCCGAGGTCATCATCGACGACAGCTGGTCCCGTATGGCCTGGCACCGTTGGGCCGGGTGGAAGGCCGACGACTGGCGATGGCGCACCCACTTGCTGGACACCACAGACCAGCCCGTCGCGGAATCCGTGGATCAGGTTGAGCGGTGGGTGACCGAACAGCGCGACGCGCTCCGAGCCGGCCGTCTCCCCCTGTCGCGGGGCTGGGCAGGACCGACAGGTGCCCATACCGACCACAAGTCGTGATCGACTTTCACAACAGGCCGTAACCGCAAGGCCGTTGTCAGTCCCAGTACCCGGCCCTACGCCCTACGTCGCGCTCCGGGCCCCGGCTTCGCGGAGACCTCGCGGGGCGACAGCGCGGCATGCTCCTCGGCGCACTCGACGACGACGCGGACCGGGGCCCCGCAGCCGGCGTGGCGCAGGTCGAGGACGGGTCCCTGGGGATCCGGGGCGTAGGTCTCGCCCCACTGGCGCAGCGCGACGAGGACGGGCCACAGGTCCCAGCCCTTGCGGGTCAGCCGGTACTCGTAGCGGGAGCGGCTGCCCGGCTCGCGGTAGGGGACGGTCGTCAGGATGCCGGCCGCGGTCAGCTTGCGCAGCCGGTCGCTCAGGACCGCCTCGGACAGGCCGATATGGCGCCGGAAGTCGTCGAACCGGCGGACGCCGTTGGCGGCGTCCCGCAGGATCAGCAGCGTCCACTTCTCGCCGACCAGGTCGAGGGTGCACTGGACGGGACAATTCTCGGTACTGACGTCAAGCCACTCCATGCCCCCATGCTAGCGCTGGCTTCACCTTTGACAGCCAGGTGGCACCCCGCTAGCTTCATCGAACGAAGTCAGCGGAGAGGATGCCGGGGCATGGGACGCACACGCACGTACGAGTGGGAGGACCCCTCGATCACCGCAGCCGCGGTGGGGCACGCCTCCGGGCTGGACCTGCTGCGGGAGATGCTCGCGGGCCGACTGCCCGCGCCGCCCATCGCGGGGACCCTCGACTTCACCCTCGACGAGGTGGACGAGGGCCGGGCGGTGTTCTCGATGACACCGGGCGAGGAGCACTACAACCCGATCGGCAGCGTGCACGGCGGTGTCTACGCCACCCTGCTCGACTCGGCGGCGGGCTGCGCCGTGCAGTCCACGCTGCCGCCGGGCATGGGCTACACCTCGCTCGATCTGACCGTGAAGTTCCTGAAGCGGATCACGGTGGACACGGGGCGGGTCCGGGCCATCGGCACGATCGTCAGCCGAGGCCGGCAGACCGCGCTCGCGGAGGCCAGGCTCATCGACACCAAGGACCGCCTGCTGGCCCACGCCACGAGCAGCTGCATGCTCTTCCCGGTGCCTCCCCCGGCGGCCTGAGGCCACTGTCGCGCCCGGGGGCGGCGCCGACGGCGTCGACACTGCGGAGGGTTCGCGATGAGTGAGCCGCTCAGGCCTGCCGACCCGTCCCGGATCGCCGGGTTCCGGCTGCTGCGGCGGCTCGGCGCGGGCGGTATGGGCGTGGTCCATCCGGGACGCGCCGACGACGGCACGCCCGCGGCGGTCTACGTGATCCGGGGCGAGAGCGCGGGCGACCCCGCGTTCCGGGCCCGGTTCGCACGCGAGACGCAGCCGGCACGGCGAGTGGCCAACCGCTGGGTGGTGCCGGTGCTCGGCGCGGACGCGGAGGCGGCCGAGCCATGGCTGGCGACCGCGTTCCTCCCGGTTCCCTCGCTGGTCGGGGCGGTCGCCGAGCACGGCCCGCTGCCCTCCGCGACGGTGCGCTCGCTCGGCAGGCTGCTGGCCGAGGCGCTGACGGAGTCGCGGAAACCGGGATGCCGCGCGAGGCGGTGCTCCGGTAGCGTGCGGGACATGTCGAGTCCTGAGTCAGACGAGTCGGGGGCTTACGGTCACGCCGTCAGCCCCCTGAACCACTGAACTCCTGACCGTCCCACCGCCGTTGCGCGGCGGGACGAGTGTGCTCCGGGGGCCGACCGCGGTGACGAGACGACCCTCTCCTCTCCTCACCTCGGAGCCACTCGATGCCTCTCCCGCTGTATCTGCTCGCCCTGGCCGTCTTCGCCATGGGGACCTCGGAGTTCATGCTCGCCGGTCTCGTACCGGACATCGCCGCGGATCTCGACGTCACCGTCGCAGCGGCGGGCACGCTCACCTCCGCCTACGCGATCGGCATGATCGTCGGCGCCCCCCTCGTGGCCGCGTCCGCCCGCAACTGGCCCAGGCGCTCAAGCCTCCTCGGGTTCGTCCTCGCCTTCGCGGCGGCGCACGCCGTGGGTGCCTGCACCACCAGTTTCGCGGTCCTGTTCACCGCCCGGGCCGTCGCCGCGATCGCCAACGCGGGGTTCCTCGCCGTCGCCCTGACGGCCGCCGCCTCACTGGTCCCACCGGACAGGAAGGGGCGCGCGCTGGCTGTGCTGCTGTCCGGCACGACGGTGGCGACCATCGCCGGGGTGCCCGGCGGGTCGGTCCTCGGCACGCTGCTCGACTGGCGGGCCACCTTCTGGGCGGTTGCCGTGCTGTGCCTGCCCGCGGCGCTCGGCGTGTACCGGGGAATCCCGGCGGGGCGACCGGAGGAAGCGTGCACGGACGCGCCTGCCTTGCGAGCCGAACTCGCCCAACTCACCAGCCCGCGGCTGCTCTTGGCGATGCTGCTCGGCGCACTGGTGAACGCGGCCACGTTCGCGAGCTTCACCTTCCTCGCACCCGTGGTGACCGACACCGCAGGGCTGAGCGAGCTGTGGATCTCCGTCGTACTGGTCCTGTTCGGTGCCGGTGCCTTCGTCGGGGTCTTTGTCGCCGGCCGCCTCTCCGACCGGCGTCCCGGCCTGGTGATCACAGCCGGCGGCCCGCTGCTGCTCATCGGCTGGCCCGCCCTGGCACTGCTGGCCCACGAACCGGTGGCCCTGTGCACCCTCGTCCTCGTCCAGGGCGCGCTCTCCTTCGCCCTGGGCAGCACGCTGATCACGCGGGTCCTCTACGAGGCCGCAGCGGCCCCCACCATGGCAGGCGCGTACGCGACGGCAGCGCTCAACGTCGGCGCCGCCGCGGGCCCTCTCATCGCCGCGGCCACCCTGGGCAGCACGGCGGGGAACGCCGGACCGCTGTGGGCGAGCGGCGTCCTCGTCGCGGTCACCCTGTTCATTGCGTTGCCCTTGCGCGGCATGGTCACGCCGGACCGAAGCGCTGACCTGGCCCGGTGACGCCCGCCCTCCACACCGCGGCGGCGGACGTTGTGCCGGAGGGGAGGTGGGGCGCAGGCTGGTGCGGTCGGCAAGGACGTGGCAATCAGCCCGCCGAGCGTCGGCCCAGGACGTGGGCGACCAGGAGGCCGGCCAGCAGCCCCCATGCCAGTGCGCTGCGGCCCATATGGGTCCAGCCCAGTCCGCCCACGACCACAGCGGTCAGCGAGCCGCCGGCCCAGGCCGCCTTGTCCGAGACCCAGGCCCACTCCCGTCGCGCGCTGCCGGGTTGCCGTATCTCCAGCACCGCGGCTCGGACGACCAGGGCGGCGACGATGATCGCCACGGTCGTCACCGAAGCCGAAGGATCCACAAGCCGCCTCTTCCCGCTTCAGCGTTCCGTGGATGAACTGTATTGGTAGATGTCGGGGATGCCGTCGTGGTTGTCGTCGCGGGTCTCCTCCTCGTACAGCCGGCGGTAGATCCGGTTGCGCCGCTTGACCAGGATCGCGGCGAGCGCCGCGGCGGTCAGCGAGCCGACGAGGACGGCGGCCTTGGCGGCTTCCGCGGTCGCCGGGTCGGTGAAGGCGAGGTCGCCGATCAGGAGGGCGACGGTGAAGCCGATCCCGGCCAGCGCCGACAGCGCGAAGACATCGGCCCAGGCCAGGTCCGGGTTGAGCCGGGCGCGGGTGAAGCGGGCGGCGAGGTAGGTACCGACGAAGATGCCGACGGTCTTGCCGACGACGAGCCCCAGGACGACGCCGAGCGGTTCCGGCTCGGTGAACACCTCACCCAGTGAGGCCACGGAGACGCTGACACCGGCGGCGAAGAGCGCGAAGAGGGGGACCGCCACCCCCGCCGACACAGGGTGCAGCAGGTGGGAGGTGCGTTCGCCGGGGGAGAGGTCCTCGTCCTTGTCGCGGGTGGTACGCAGGATGAGGCCCATGGCCACGCCGGCGACGGTGGCGTGGATGCCGCCGTTGTACATCAGCGCCCAGATCGCGATCCCGAGCGGGGCGTACCACCACCATCCGCGGACGCGGAAGCGCTGGAGCAGATAGAAGACGAGGAGGCCCGCGAACGCTCCGCCCAGAGCCAGGAAGTTGAGATCGCTGGTGAAGAAGACGGCGATGACGAGGATGCCGCCGAGATCGTCGACGACGGCCAGGGTCAGCAGGAAGGCGCGGAGCGCGGCCGGCAGGTGGGTGCTGAGCACCGCGAGCACGGCCAGGGCGAAGGCGATGTCGGTGGCCATGGGCACCGCCCAGCCGTCCGCACTGCCGCCTCCCGCCGAGGCGGTGGCGGCGTACACCGCGGCGGGGACGATCATGCCGGAGAGGGCGGCGATGACCGGCAGGGCGGCGGTGGCCGGGGTGCGGAGCTCGCCGACGACCAGTTCCCGTTTGAGTTCTATCCCGGCGATGAGGAAGAAGAGGGTGAGCAGACCGTCCGCGGTCCAGTGCCCGACCGAGAGGTCCAGGCCGAGGGCCGGTATCCCGAAGTGGACATCGTCGCGGAGGTATTCGTAGGCGTCGGACCAGGGGCTGTTCGCCCACACCAGCGCCACCACGGCCGACACCAGCAGCACCAGCCCGCCGACGGTCTCCGTCCTCAGGGCCCGGGTGATGGCCATGCTCTCGGGCAGCGGCAGCAGACCGAGGAAGGGGGAACGCTCGCGCGGCGTGGCAGCCATGAAGAAGCCTCCGGGGATCGGCATGAGGGCATACGAGCCCCTGACGCCGACCAGACTTCCCGGCACACCGCGCGTCGGCGGGATGCCCTCGAGAAGGGCTGTCGCTGACGCGTTCCTTACACCCTAACCGGCGACCTCCTGTGCCGCTAGAGGCCATTTCACCTGCGGAAATGCCCCGCTGGGCACGACGAGCGGGCCCGTCCACACCAAGGCGCCAGGTGTGTACGGGCCCGCTCGGGAGCCGGGCCGCGGGGGCGGTCAGACGGTGGTCTTCGCCGACTCCTGGTCTTCCTCGTCATCGCCCGCACCGGCATTGCGGGCACGGACGAACTCCAGGAAGGAGCTGAGCTCGCGCTTGACGACCGGGGCGAGCAGGTACAGGCCGATGATGTTGATGACGGCGAGCATGAAGAGCACCGCGTCGGCCAGGTCGATCAGCGTCTGCAGGGTGAGCAGCGAGCCCGCCACCGCGAAGAGGGTGTAGAGCGACTTGTACGTCACCTCGCTGGCCTTGCTGCGACCGAAGAGGTACGTCCACGCCTTGAGGCCGTAGTAGCCCCAGGTGAGCACCGTGGAGATGGCGAACAGCAGGACGGCCACGGTCAGGACGTACGGGAACCAGGGCAGCACGGTCTCGAAGGCGTCGGAGGTGATGGTGACGCCGCCGATGCCTTCCTCGCCGCCGCGGTAGCTGGCCGGGTTCGCGATGATGATGGTCAGCGCGGTCATGGTGCAGATGATGACCGTGTCGATGAACGGCTCGAGCAGGGCGACCAGGCCCTCGCTGGCGGGGTGCTTGGTCTTCACCGCGGCGTGGGCGATCGGGGCGGAGCCGAGACCTGCCTCGTTGGAGAACGCGGCGCGCTTGAAGCCGACGATCAGGGCGCCGATGATGCCGCCCGCGACGCCTTCGGGGTTGAACGCGCCCTCGATGATGGCGGAGATGGCGGAGGGCAGCTCGGTCACGTGGACGACGATGACGACGAGGCAGGCCGTGATGTAGATGATCGCCATGGCCGGGACCAGACGGCTGGTGACGGAGGCGATGGAGCGGATGCCGCCGAGCAGCACGATGCCGACCAGGGCGGCGACCAGGATGCCGAAGAAGAGCGCGCCGGCCGAGGAGCCGAGGGCGCCGTCCTCGCCGCCGGCGACGGAGACGAGGAGGGTGTAGCTCTGGTTGACCTGGAAGAGGTTGCCGCCGAAGAGGCCGAAGAAGAGGATCATGACGGAGGCGAGGATCGCCAGTAGCTTGCCGAGCTTGGCGCCGTTGCTGCCGAAGCGCTCCGTCAGGCCCTTGGGCAGGTAGTGCATCGGGCCGCCGGAGACGGTGCCGTCCTCGTGCACCTCGCGGTACTTCACGCCGAGGGTGACCTCGACGAACTTGGTGGCCATGCCGAGCAGGCCGCACACGATCATCCAGAAGG
This sequence comes from Streptomyces sp. NPDC002776, assembly GCF_053592195.1. NCBI lineage: Bacteria > Bacillati > Actinomycetota > Actinomycetes > Kitasatosporales > Streptomycetaceae > Streptomyces > Streptomyces sp. NPDC002776. The sequence continues at coordinate 246,682 of NZ_JBSFVG010000007.1, forward strand.
TGGCGCCCGGGCCGCCGATGGTGACGGCGACGGCGACACCGGCGATGTTGCCGAGTCCGACGGTGCCGGAGACGGCGGCGGTCAGCGCCTGGAAGTGGTTGACCTCACCCGCGGACCCCTTCTCGTCGTACTTGCCGCGCACGGTCTGCACGGCGAGCTTGAAGTGCTTCAGCTGTATGAAGCCGAACCAGGTGGTGAAGACGAGACCCGCGACCACGAGCCAGGCCACGATCAGGGGAAGGTCGGTGCCTCCTACGGGGACCGTGTAGAAGACGACCTCTCCGAGCCAAGTGGCTATGGGTTCGAAGAATCCGCTGACTGCCTCGTCGACGGACGTGGTGATGGAATCGAGTGACACGATGGCTACCTCGGTGGCGCGGACCGGTCCAGCAGGCTGGACCGGAAGGAAGAGCGGTCTTTGGGCGAACGCCGTTGTCCGGTCGGCGGCCGGGGTGACGTGTTCGGGGACTCGAACGTCATAGCCCTGGCCTGGGGAGTTGCGTCGTTCTATCACAGCCTTTACGGGTTCTTTAGTGATGCAGGTCACTTAGGCTGTGATTGCGAGCGAAAACACCAGCGAGCGAGGCCAGACCGTTATACGGGACGCGATGTCCGTTCATCGGACACTTATCGTCTCCGGCACCGGTCGGGGCGGGCACGGACTCTCGGTCCGTGCCCGCCCCGGGCGTGTGCCTGTGCGACCGGCTGTCAGCCGCCTACGTACCAGCTGAACCCGCCGTTGTTGGCCGCGACGATCAGGAGCACGATCCAGAGGACCACGTCGACTATGCCGAGGATGATGCCGGCCTTCGCCATCCCCGCGCCGTTCTTGACCGCTGCCTGACGCCGGGCCACGGCACCGAAGATGATGGCCAAGGGGCCCAGGATGATGTTCAGGATGAACAGCCCGACGACGCCGCAGCACAGGCTCGCGATCGCCAGACCGTTGGTGCGTGAGCCAGCGGACGCGGCCGAGGAACTGCCGTAACTCGCCATTAGACACTCCCGGTTGTCGGTTGCACGGACCGATCGGGCCGCACACTCCCTACTGTTTGGCTGCTTTCCCGAATGCCCCTTCGACGCGGTGTCATGTCTGAAATCTCGTGCCTCAGCCGAAGTCAGGGAACGGCCGCGGGGCCTCCGGCATCAGCCGGAGGCCCCGCGGCTCGTGATCGTTTGCCCGCGCTAGGCGGCCTGGGTCAGTTCCGCGCGGCCGAACAACAGGGCGTATCCGGCGGGGAGTTGGTCCAGGATGCGGGTGAGCAGGTCGTGGCCGGCCAGGGCCGCGACGGCGGTGAGGACGGAGCCCGTGTCCCAGCGGGTGGTGGCCAGGCCGGCGCCGTTACGGGCGGCGAGGTCCTTCACGAAGGCCCAGCCGGTCAGCGGCTGGGTGTCGGGGATCTGGGCGGTGAGGACGCGCGCGGCTTCGACGGGGAGGCAGGCGGCCAGTTCCACGCGTTCGTCACCCGTCAGCTGACGTCCCAGCCCCGCGAGGACCAGGCGGACGGCCTCCTCGGCACGCTCGCGGGTGGGATAGGCGCCTTCGTAGCGGACCTTCTCCAGCATCTGCTCGTATGCCGTCCCGTAAGGCTGCTGAAGCGGTGCGCGCCGGTCGGACATCTGCGGTCGTTGCCTTTCTGTCTACGGGGTGGTGGTGCCGGTCCCTGGCCGGGGCCGGGGCCGGGGCCGGGGGTGTGGGTGTGGGTGTGGGTGTGGGTGCTGGGGTCACGTGGGCTCAGGGCGGCCGAAGAGCAGGTCGTAGCCCGCGGGGAGCTGGAGCAGGATCTGCTCGAGCAGGTCGTCGCCGGCCGCGTCGGCGACCGTGCTGAGGACGGCACCGACGTCCCAGGCGGCGGTCTGGGCGGTGGCCCCCTCGATCCAGGCCGCCGTCGCCCGTACGAACCGTTCCGGGGACAGGGGCTCGGCGCTCTGGAGGGGGTTGAGCAGGATCAGCGCGAAGTCCTCCGGCAGCCGTGCCGCCAACTGGGATCGCACCTCGCCCACCAGGTGTGCGCCCAGCAGGGCGAGGATCACCCTCGCCGCACGCTGGGCCTCCTGCCGGTTCTCGTACTCGCCGCGTTCCTTGACCCGGTCGAGGAACGCATCCATGTGCAGGGTCACGTCAGCCGCCGCCCTTCTTCGAGCCCGAGGGGTGCGGAGGACGGGTGGAGGGGGAGATCAGATACCCGTCCTCCGCGCGCTGATCGGCGTGGGTCGCCGCGTTCAGCCGGAGATCTCCTTGCGGGAGGATTCCCCGCTGATGGTGATCTTGCGGGGCTTGGCGCGCTCGGCGATCGGGATGTGAAGGGTGAGCACCCCGGCGTCGTAGTCGGCCGCGATGCGCTCGGTGTCCAGGGTGTCGGCCAGCACGATCTGGCGGGAGAAGGCACCCAGCGGTCGCTCGGAGAGTTCCACCTGCACGTCGTCGCCCTTGGCCACGGGCCGCCGCTCGGCCCGGACGGTCAGCATGTTCCGCTCGACGTCGATGTCGATCGCGTCCGGGCTGACGCCGGGGAGGTCGAAGGCCACGACGTACTCGTCACCGTCGCGGTACGCGTCCATCGGCATCGCGGACGGCCGCGACCAGGTGCCCGGCCCCATCAGCTGCTGGGCCAGCCGGTCGAGCTCACGGAAGGGGTCAGTGCGCATCAACATCGCGAAACACCTCCAGGAAGGTCAGGGGCAGTACCTGCCAATGCGCTTCACTGAAACCGTTGTAACATGTCATCTGATGGATGACAAACCCGATGTCGTCAAAAGGATGACAGCCCGGAAGGAGGTGCCCATGACCACAGCCGACCACTCGGCCGTCTCCCGCACCGACGCCCAGAGCCCGGCGTCGTTTCTCGCCGCCGCGGCGGCGCTGGAAGCCATCGACAAGGCCCTTGCCGACGCCCGGCACGAGGAGCCCGGCGCGGCCGCCGCCGAGGACGCGGACCCCGAGCAGGCCCTGGCCTCTCTCCTGCTGCTGCGGCAGGTGCGCGAGCAGCTCGCCGGATGGGAGACCGGTCTGATCGAAACCGCCCGGCAGGCAGGTGCCAGCTGGGCCGACCTGGCCCACCCCCTCGGTGTCGCGAGCCGTCAGGCAGCCGAACGCCGCTATCTGCGCAACCGGCCCGGCCCCGCCGGAACCACCGGCGAACAGCGCGTCCAGGCCACCCGCGAACGTCGCGCCGCCGACCGCACCCTCGCCGCCTGGGCTCGCCACAACGCCGCCGACCTGCGTCGCGTCGCCGGTCAGATCAGCGCCCTCACCGACCTGCCCAGGGCCGCCCGCCGTCCGCTCAGCCAACTCGACGCGGCCCTCGCCCAGGACGATCCCGCGGCTCTCCTGCGCCCCCTGAACGCCGCCCGCCCGCATCTGACGGACGCCCACCCCGACCTCGCGGCCCGAGTGGACACCCTCACCGACTCCGCCACGGCCGCGGCCGACGGTTCGCGGTAGCGCGGGGCGGGTGAGGGCTCCTGGTCGCGCGACGGGACCTCAGTAGGTGAGCGCGTCCTCGGCCGTGCTGAAGAGGCTGGTGACCTGGCCGTCGTTGACCGTGACGGGACCGCCGTCGATCGCCACGGTCGACGGGCTCTCGGCCGCACTGAGAGCGACCTCCACCTTGTCCGCGCTCTTGCCGCCCGCGGTGTCGGCGCGCGCGAACAGGATCCCGGCGTAGGCGCTCTCACCGGCCTTCAGCATCCGGTCCTTGACCTCCGGCCCCGCGTGCTCGGCTGATCCGTCCAGCCCCGGAATCGTGATCACCAGCTCGTTGGCCGCCAGCAGGCACGGGTCGCCGCTCGTGTTGGTCGCGGTCAGCAGCGCGTGGTTCACCGGACTGGACGCGACGGTGACCTTGTAGCCGAAGTCCTTGGTCTCGCACATGCCCACCCCTCCGTCCTGGTCGTCCTCGGCGCCGGGCTCCGAGGGCGCGGTGCTGCCGGCGGAGGCGCCGCTGTCGCCCTCACTCGGGCCGGCCGTCGAGGGGGTGTCGGCGCCCTGGCTCGTACCCGAAGGGGACGGGCTCGTCGCGGTGCTCGGGGCGGCCGCGTCCTTGTCCCCGTCGCCGTTGCAGGCGGTCAGGGTCAGGACGCCGAGGGAGAGAACGGCGAGTGCGGCGGCGGTACGGCGTGAACGAGCGGTGTGAGCCATGAGAGGTCCCCCGGGGAGTCGCGATGTTCCGGTGATCGTGCCGCATGGCGGCGAGGTTGCCGCCCCCGCGAACCGACAAAGGTCCGACTGCGGACACGTTCGTGACACTGTGACAGCGGCCATGGGTGCAGCAGACCCGTGAACTCCAGGCTCACGTGACCCACATCACATCCGGTTCCTGTCAGCAATCGAGGCTCTGTCCCGCTCAACCCTCGAAGGCAAGCGATCCGACAGGAGCCACTCATGAAGCACCGCATCGTCGTCCTCGGCGCCGGTTACGCCGGGGCCTTCGTGGCCGGGAACCTGGCCCGCCGACTGTCCCCGGCGGACACCGAGATCACCGTGGTCAACGCCGAGCCGGACTTCGTCCAACGGCTGCGGATGCACCAGCTCGCGGCCGGCCACGAAGTCGAGGCCCCGAAGCTCGCCGACATCTTCGCGGGCACGGGAATCGCGCTGCGCCTGGCCCGGGTCACGTCCGTCGACCCCGAGCACCAGGTCGTCGCCGTGGCCGACGCCACCGGAGGCGGCGAACTCGGCTACGACACCTTGGTCTGCACGCTCGGCAGCCATGTCGCCGACCAAGGCGTCCCCGGCGTGACCGAGCACGCCTTCAACGTCGCCGCCCGGCCCTCGGCACTGCGCCTGCGCGAGCGTTTGGACCGCCTGGACCAGCGAGGCGAAGGCGGAAGTGTGCTGGTCGTCGGCGAGGGACTGACCGGCATCGAGACCGCCACCGAGATCGCCGAAGCCCGGCCCCGCCTGTTGGTGACGCTCATCGCGCGCGGTGCACTGGGCGCCCCGCTCTCCACCGGAGCCCGCGGCCACCTGCGCCGGGCCTGCGACCGGCTGGGCATCACCGTCCTGGAGCACACCACCGTCGAAGCCGTCGAAGCGACACGCGTGCTGTGCGCCGACGGCACCGTCCTGGCGTCCGACGCGACCGTGTGGACGGCCGGGTTCGCGGTCGACCCCATCGCCGCCGCCAGTGGTCTCGAGGTCACCGAAGGAGGCCGGATCGTCGTCGACGGCACCATGCGCTCGGTCTCGCACCCGAGCGTCTACGCCGCCGGTGACAGCGTCCACGCCATCGGCGACAACGGCCGGCCGCTGCCGATGTCCTGCGCCTCGGCCGGATACACCAGCAAGCAGGTCATCGAGGCGATCGTGGGGAACCTGACCGGCCGCAAGATCGCGCACGTCAAGCTGGCCTACGTGGGCAACCACATCAGCCTCGGGCGGCGCGACGGCATCCTGCAGATGGTCGACGCCGAAGGCCGGGCGAAACGGAAGTACATGGGCGGCCGGAAAGCCGCGCGCATCAAGTCCGCCATCCTCAACGGCTCGTTGTGGGCCACCGCGCACCCGACCTTCTGCCTGCCCAAGCGCAAGCACCGCCTGGTCGCGACGCCGGATGCGGCCGCCGCGAAGACCACCGCCCCATAAGGTGATCAGCGTGGACAGCGCCGCCACCGATCGCTTCGACACCAGTCGCTTCGAGGCCAGCCGCAACCGGCTGGCCTCCTTGGCCTACCGTCTCCTCGGCTCGGCCACCGATGCCGAGGACGCGGTGCAGGACGCGTTCCTGCACTGGCAGGCCGCCGACCGGCACCGCATCAAGGTGCCGGAAGCCTGGCTGACCAAGGTCGTCACGAACCTGTGCCTCGACCGGCTCCGCTCGGCGCAGGTCCGCCGCGAACGCACCGTCGGCGCCTGGCTTCCCGAACCGCTCCTCGACGGCGACCCGATGCTCGGACCGGCCGCCACCTTCGAGCAGCGCGAGTCGGTCTCCCTGGCCGTGCTGACGGTCATGGAGCGCCTGTCGCCCGTGGAGCGGGCCGTGTACGTCCTGCGCGAGGCGTTCTCCTACGGCCACGCCGAGATCGCCGACATCCTCGAAATCACCGAGTCCGCGAGCCAGCAGCACCTGCACCGGGCCCGGCGCCGTATCACCGCCGCGCGCCGCGGCGGCGAGGTCGACGCGGCGGCCGCCCGCCGGATCGTCGAGGAGTTCCTCGCCGCTGCCTCCTCGGGCCGCACCGAGCGGCTGGTGGCGCTGCTCACGGACGACGCCATCGCGGTCTCCGACGGCGCCGGCGGCACGGCCGCGAAGCTGCTGCGGTTCGACACTCCGCAGCGCATCGCCGCCGTCGTACGGGCCGGACTCAAGCCCACACCGGCCAAGCGGCGCCTGATCGGCGGCACGCCCGCCCTCCACTACGCGGTCGTCAACGGCGCCCCCGCCCTCCTCTTCGTGCTCGGCGACCGGGTCATCGGCTCCGCGATGTTCGACATCGCCGACGGCAAGATCGCGACGGTACGCGGGATCGCCGCCCCCGCCCGCCTCGTCCGTCTCACCGAAGCCTGGCGTCAGCGCGAACCGGACGCACCCCTCATCGCCCAGTGGTGACCGAAAGGCGCATTCACCGTATAGGGTGAGGAAGTTGGACGCATGCGAAGGCGAACGGCAGCATGGCCCGGCGGCGGCCAACCGGACGCCACGTCTTCGGTGCTCAACGCGCCTCATTTCAGGAGTACTTGGTGTTCAACGGATTTCGCTCGTTCCTCCTGCGCGGCAATGTGGTCGACCTGGCGGTCGGCATCGTGATCGGTGCGGCGTTCACCGCCGTCGTCACCGGTTTCGTCACCGCGTTCCTCACGCCGCTGATCGGCGTGGCGACCGGAGCGGTGGGCGACTTCAGCAAGCAGACGTTCACCGTCGGCGAGACCACCTTCCCCTACGGCGCCTTCCTGAACGCCCTGATCAGCTTCCTACTGGTCGCCGCCGTCATCTACTTCGCGGTCGTGGTGCCCGTGGGCCGCCTCCAGGCGCGCTTCAACCCGGTCAAGGACCAGCCCGTGGCCAAGGCCGACTGCCCGGACTGTCTCAGCATCGTGCCCGCGGCGGCGACCCGGTGCGCCTTCTGCACCTCCGACCTGGCCGGCCGCCCCGGATTCCCCGCCCAGGCGACGGCGTCCCTGCACTGACCGGACCCCGACGAAGCGATTCCTCCAAGTTCAGGTCAGCTGCCGCTTCTCACGCGCAGGGCGAGGCCGCAGGTCTCGGAACTCGTCGCGCCGTCCTGTCCCGTCAGCTCCACGACGGCCTGGCCCTCGGCGTCCTGGCTGTAGGCGATCGTGCAGATCAGTTGGGCCAGAGCGGTGCTGTCGAGGCTGTCCAGGGCCAGCGGTACGCGAGCCGTCACCCGGTTCTGGGGGAGAGCCTCGATCTCGACGCTCCCGCCACGGGCGGCCGGGGGAAGGGCGGTTCCCAGACCGGCGGCCCGGTCCTCCTTCCGCGGCCCGCTGAGCAGCGCGGCGACGACCTTCTCCGCCGCCACCGGTCCGGCCGGTTCGCCGGAGCCTTCTCCCCCGTATCGGCCCTCGGCTCCCTCACCCACGTATTGGCCGCTGAACTCGTCCGAGGGCCCGGTCGTACGGATCACCGGGCGCAGTCCTCCGTCGGCGGAGCGGAAGAAGAGCACCATGTCGTAGTCGCGGTCGAGGAACGCCTGGAAGCTGGCGGGACCGCCCGCCTCGATGACGTCGGTCTCCTGGATGCCGCAGGCCCCGAGCAGCGGCAGGGCCATGGCGAGTACGGCTGCCGCCGCACGTCGGCGCCTGCGCGCACTCCTCATGTCCCGGTCCCCTCGGCGTGCAGCGGCAGTTCGACGGTGAAGACGGCACCGCCCCCCGGAAGGTTCCCCGCGCGGATCGTTCCGCCGTGCAGCTTCACGTTCTCCAGGGTGATCGCCAGTCCCAGGCCGCTGCCGGCCGAGCGGGTGCGGGCCGCGTCGGCCTTGTAGAAGCGGTCGAAGATGTGGGGGAGCGCCTCGGGCCGGATGCCGGGTCCGCTGTCGGCGACCTCGGTGATCAGCACGGGCGGCCCCTCGGGGCGGGCCGCGGTGCGCAGGCCGACGGTGACGGGTGCGGCGCCGTGCCGCAGGGCGTTGCCGACGAGGTTGGCGATCACGAGGTCGAAGCGGCGCGGATCGAGCCGGGCCCGGATGGCGCCGGGCAGGTCGGCGCGGATCCTGTCGTCGGTCCAGTGCCTGCTCTGCAGGGTCTTGCGGATGGCCTCGGCGACGTCGACCTCGTCGGTGTTCAGTTCGGCGGCGCGTGCGTCGAAGCGGGAGATCTCCATCAGGTCCTCGACGAGCACGGCGAGCTTTCCGGTCTCCGCGCTGACCAGCCGGACCGCCCGGGCGGTGTCGGCGTCGAGGCGGTCCGCCTCCTCGTCGAGCACCTCGGTGACGGCGAGCATGCCGGCGAGGGGGGTGCGCAGTTCGTGCGAGACGTCGGAGGCGAAGCGGCGGGCGCGTTCCCCGGTCTCGCGCAGTTCCCGCACCGAGCGCTCCAGTTGGGCCGCCGACTCGTTGAAGGTGTGTGCCAGGTCCGCCAGTTCGTCGCTGCCGCGCACCCGGATCCGGGTGTCGAGTCTGCCGCTTCCCATGTTCCGGGCCGCGTGGCGCAGTTCCCGCACCGGGCGCAGCACGCTGCGGGAGGCGATCAGGCCCGGTATCAGCGCGATGGCGAGGCCCGGCAGGGCGCCGTCCCGAGCGGCCATGAGGAGGGCGTCGACGTTGATCTGCTCCTCGTTCATCGGCATGACGGCGTACAGGACGAGTCCGCTGGGCAGCAGGCTGTCCGGGCTCGTCTTGAAGACCATGGGCATGGCGATGGTCAGGTAGGGGACGCCGTCCTTGACGACCCGCTCGAAGCTGCCATGGGGGTTGGCCAGTGCGGTGCGGCGCAGTTCGGTTGTGATGACGGTGGATTCGGGATTCTCGCCGGAGGAGGCGCGCAGCGACCCGTATTCGGCGAACACCACCCAGGGGTGCGGCTTGCCCTTGCGGGCGATGTCCCGCAGGACTTCCTCCAGGCTGTCCCCTCCCCGCAGGGGCAGGGCGAAGCTCGTCTGCTGCACCTGTTCCCGGAACGACGTGACCGCCGTGTCCTGGGCGGTCTCCAGCAGCGCGTTGCGGGCCTCGCGGTAGGTCAGCGCGGCGGTGGTGCCCGCGCTGACGGCGGCGACCAGCAGGAAGGCGAGCAGCAGCCGCGTCCGCAGCCCGAACGCCCGGATGCGGCGAGGGTCCTTGATCACAGCGGCCCGAAGCGGTAGCCGAAGCCGCGCAGGGTCTGGACGTAGCGCGGGCTGCCGACCTCGTCCTCGATCTTGCCGCGCAGGCGGGCGACGCAGGCGTCGACCAGCCGGGCGTCGGCGGAGAAGCTGTGCTCCCAGACGTGTTCCAGGAGTTGCTGCCTGCTGAAGACCTGCTCGGGGGCAGCCGACAGGTAGAGCAGGAGCTTGAGCTCCGAGGGCGCGAGCGCGAGCCGCCGGCCCGCTTTGGTGACGGTCAGTCCGCCCCGGTCGATGGTGAGTTCGCCGTACACCTCGATGGCCGGGCGGCCGGGGCTGTCGTCCAGGCGGCGCAGCACGGCACGGATGCGGGCCTCGATCACCTCGGGGCGGGCGGGCTTGACGATGTAGTCGTCGGCACCGGCTTCCAGGCCGATGACCACGTCGAAGTCGTCGCCGCGCGCGGTCAGCATGATGATCGGCAGTTGGCTGTGCTCGCGGACCTGCCGGCAGACCTGCACGCCGTTCATCCCGGGCAGCATCAGGTCCAGCAGCAGCAGGTCCGGGCGGAATTCGGCCAGCGCGACGAGACCGGACTCACCGGTCGCGGCCGCCCGTACCTCGTGGCCGCGGCGGCGCAGACCGATCTCGACCCCCTCGCGCACGGAAGGGTCGTCCTCGATGAGGAGCACGCGGGACATGAGTGGTTCTCCCTCGGTGGTGGTCAGGTCCGGGTCGCCGCGCGGCGTACGCGGCGGAGCAGCGCGTCGAGCTCGGTGAGGCGCAGGGGACGGGCGAGCAGGGCGAAGACGAGCACGACGACGGCCGCGCCGGCACCCGTGGAGACCACCGCTCCCGCCGGTGCGGTTCCCGTTGCGGTGAGATGACCCAGCGCGGTGGCGGGGAAGCCGGCCAGCAGCAGCCGGGCGTGAGCGCCGACGGGGGCCGAGCGCAGCGGCCGTTCGACGGCGAGCCGGCGGCTCAGCACCCGGGCGGTCAGCGCCCAGCCCGCGCACAGGGCCAGGGAGTACGCCGCCGCCATGCCGGTCACGGCCCAGCGCGCCGGCAGCAGGTGGGCGGCGGTCAGGGACAGTCCCGCGTTGAGGGTGACGATGACCAGGTTGAGCAGGAACGGCGTACGGGTGTCGGAGAGCGCGTAGAAGGCGCGGGACAGGACGTACTGGCCCGACAGCGCGACCAGTCCCGGTGCGAACGCCATCAGGATCCCGGCCATGGCGGCCGTGTCGGAGGCGCTGGTCCTGCCGTAGCCGAAGACCAAAGCCATCACCGGCTGGGCGAGAGCGAGCAGCGCGCAGGCGGCGGGTACGACGGCGGCGGCACTCACGCGCAGGGCGTGGGAGACGTCGCGTCGTACGGCGGGGAGGTCCCCGTCGGTGGCGGCCGCGCTCATCCGGGGCATCAGCGCGGTCACCACGGAAACGGTGATGATGCCGTGCGGGACGACCCACAGCGCATAGGCGTTGTTGTACGCGCCGTACCCGGGACCGCCGTCCTGGCCCGCGGACGTGGCCAGCCGGGTGGTGACCCAGTAGGCGGCCTGGTTGGCCAGGACGAGCAGCACCAGCCAGCCGGCCGCGCGCAGCGGGCGGGTCAGCCCGCTGCCGCGCCAGTCGAAGCGGGGCCGCCAGCGGAAGCGGGCCGCACGCAGGGCGGGCACCAGGGCGAGGGCCTGGACGGCGATACCGGCGGTCGTGCCCCAGCCGAGCACGGCCGCCTCGGACGCGGTGAGGGTGTCCCCGCCGCCCATGGCCAGGGCGAGGTACAGCCCGAAGACGGTCATGACGACGACGTTGTTCAGCACCGGCGCCCACATCATGGCGCCGAACCGGCCCCGCGCGTTGAGCACCTGCCCGAGCAGCGTGAACAGACCGAGGAAGAAGATCTGCGGCAGGCAGTAGCGGGCGAGCGCGGTGGTCATGGCCGCCTGCTCACCGGTGTAGTCGGTGTACACGTCGATGATGGCGGGGGCCGCCCACACCGCGGTCGCGGTGATCGCCAGCAGGGCGGCCACGCACACCGTGACGAGCCGGTCGGTGTACGCGGCACCCCCGTCGGCGTGTTCCTTCGCCGCCTTGACCAGCTCCGGCACGAAGACGGCGTTCAACGCGCCGCCGAGGAGCAGCATGTAGACGATGGTGGGCAGCGCGTTGCCGACCGCGTAACCGTCGGGGACCGGCCCGATGGTGCCCAGCGCCGCGGCGACCACGGCGGACCGGGCGAAACCGGTGGCCCGGGAGACGACGGATCCGGCGGCCATGACAGCGCTGCCGCGCGCGGCGGAGGCAGCCTTCGCAGCCGGTACGTCCGCGGCCTGCGTACCGGTCGGCGTGGGCTGCCTCATCGGCGGTTCAGGTACGCCTGGAAGGCGCGGTAAAGCGTGTGGTTGGCGCTGCCGCTCAAGGGTGTCTCCCATTCCCCCAACGTCTCGACGACCCGTCCTCCGGTGCCGAGCTTCCACCGCAGCAGTCCGTACGCACGTTCCCCGGGATCGAGAGTGGAGGGTACCCCGCGCATGTCGTAGACGTAGGCGCCGAGGGCGAGGGCGTCCTGCAGCATCCGCCATTGCAGGGCGTTGGAGGGCCGGACCTCGCGCCGGTGGTCGGCGGAGGCGCCGGTCTGGTACCAGGCCCGTCGGCCCACCGTGATCAGCGTGTGCGCGGCGAGGATCTCGCCCCGGTGCCGGGCGAGGTACAGCTTCATCCGGCCCGGCTCCTCGGCGTTGAGCGCCGCGTACTGGCGCTCGTAGTAGGCGAGCGAGCGGCCGAGCCGGAATCCGTCGCGGCGCTCGGTGATGCCCAGCAGCCGGTAGAACTCGGGGAGTTCCGCCGCACTGCCCACCACCACCTCCACGCCCTCCTTCTGCGCTCGGCGGACATTGCGCCGCCACTCCTGGTTGAGCCCGGACCACAGGTCCTCGGGGGTGCGTCCGGCGAGCGGCACATGGAAGACGTGCCGCGGCTGGGCATCCCCGTCCTGTCCGGTGTCACCACCGCAGCGCCGCCAGCCGCGGGCCCGCAGCCGTTCGGCCACGGCGGTACCGAGCGGGTCGACCTCACTGGCGAGGACGTCACCGAGGCGTCGGCCCGGCCCGGTCAGCGGCTTGAGCAGGGCGGCGTCCCAGCGCCGGTAGGCGGGCGACGGCCCGATGCGTACGGCGAAGACGCCCGCGCGGCGCAGGTGTTCCAGCAGCGGACCGAGCCAGCCGTCGACGTCGGGGTCGCTCCAGTCGGCCACGGGCCCTTCGGGGAGGTAGGCGAAGTACTTGCGGGTGCCGGGGAACTGCCGCAGCAGCACCAGGGCCACGCCCGCCAGCTGCCCCGCCTCCGGATCCGGTCCCCAGCCGAGCAGTTGGGCGCGCCAGCCCTCCTTGACCTCGGCCCAGGACGGGCATTGCAGGAAACCGGCGCCGAGGGCCGCGCCGTCGGGGGACGCGAGGAAGGCGCGGTAGGTCTGCGCGGTGATGGGGCGCAGGGCGAAGCCCTGGGGGTGTGCCCGGGACGAGCGGCTGGGCGGAACGAGCAGCGCTGACACAGTGTGAGCCTCTCCTTCTCCCCGGCCCTGTCGCGGGGACACACAGGAGGCTCACAGCGGCCCATGACCGCTCCGTCCGGCGAATGTGACCGGACGATGACCGTTCCGCACCAGTCGCCGTCACCTTGCTCCACCGCCGCTGAGCTCGGGTTTCACGGCTCTACAGTCACGACATCGCCGCATCTCCCACCCGTGAACGTCCTTCTTCGGAGGTCCCGTTGTCGCGCACCCGTGCCCGCACTCACGCCCGCGTCCGAGCCGCCACCGCGGCCGCCCTGCTGGCAGCCCTCACCGCCTGCTCGTCGAACGGCTCCGGTGACTCCCAGGACGGCGAGGCACCGCCGGCCACCGACGACCGCCCGGTCACGGTCGCCGTCACACCCAAGGGAAAGCAGGTCGCGGCGGGCGAGCCCGTGCGCGTCACCGCCACCGGCGGCAGACTCACCTCGGTGAGTGTCACCGACGACGAGGGCCACCGGCTCACCGGCAAGGTCGCCGCCGACGGCCGGTCGTGGGTCTCCGACCGCAAGGCCGTACCCGGCGCGGCATACACCGTGACGGCGGTGACCCGCACCGCCGCCGGAACCGCCAAGAGCACCAAGGCCGCCTTCACCACCGCGCCGGCGGACAAGGTCAACAAGGTCGACTGGCGGCCGGGCACCGGCGCCACAGTGGGCGTCGCCCAACCGATCTCCCTGGTCTTCGACCATCCGGTCAAGAACCGCGCCGAGGTCGAGAAACACCTGAGGATCACCACCTCGAACAACACCGAGGGGTCCTGGGGCTGGATACGCGACTGGTCGGGCCGGGACCGGGTGGACTGGCGGCCCAGGACGTACTGGAAGCCCGGCACCGAGGTCACCCTGAAGGCCGAGCTGAACGGCACCGACTCGGGCACGGACGGCGGCTGGTTCGTACGCGACTACACGACCAGGTTCACCATCGGCGCCCAGCAGATCGTCGAGGTCGATCTCGACCGTCACCAGCTCTCCCTCGTGCGCGACGGCGAGACGGTGCGACGCATCCCGGTGTCCGGCGGCACACCCGGAGGCGACAAGCGTTCCTGGCGCGGAACCGCCGTGCTCATGGCCAAGGAGGGCACGATCAACATGAACTCCGAGACCGTGGGCCTGGGCGACGCCTACGACAAGATGGTCGACTACTCGATGCGCCTCACCTGGTCGGGCATGTACGCCCACGCCGCCCCGTGGAACGCCCGCTACTTCGGCAACAGCAACCAGAGTTCCGGCTGCATAGGCATGAGCGACGCGAACGCGGCCTGGTTCTACGGTCAGGTGCGCCCGGGTGACCCCTTCGAGATCACCGGCAAGGACACCAAGGGCGTGGTCGACCCCGGGAACGGGTTCGGCGCGTGGAACCTGTCGTGGACCCAGTGGCAGCAGAAGAGCGCGCTGCGCTGAATCCGGCCACAGCGTCACCGCGCCGGACACATCCCCGTCCCAGGTGGCTGCCTGGAGCCCCGCACTCGCACCGCGCCGCATCCCGGGCCGCTGCCTGACCAGCGCCCGGTGCCTGCGGCTCTACCGCTCAGGACGACTGGGGCGCGGTCTCCTCGTCGGCCGCGGCGGAGTCCGCCGCCTCGGGGGTGGTGTAGAAGACGGAACTGCCCTGCTTGGTGCGCTGCGCGCGGTTCTTGGCGACGAGGCCCTCGAGCGTGGTGCGCACGACGGTCGTCTTGATGCCCCGCTCCGGGTACTGCTGGGCCAGTGCGGTGCTGATTTCCGCGGCTGAACGGGGTTCGCGCTGGTCGGCGAGGTGGCCGTGGACGAGGTCGACGAGCGTGGGGGACGCGGAGGCAGCGGCCGGTGCCTTCTCGGCGGTCTTCTCGGCGGTCTTCTTGACGGTGCGCTTGCGGCTCGCGGCAGGCTTCTTGCCCTTTGCCTGCTTGGTCGCCTGCTTGGTCGCCGTGGATGCGGCGGCCGGCTTCTTGCGGGCGGCGGGTACCTTCGCGACGGCCTCCGGAGCGGGTTCCGCGGTGACACCGAGGGCCTGCTGGATGCTGACGAGGACCGCCTGGTCGTGCCGCAGGGCCGCCAACTGCGCCTGGAGCGCGGCGATTTCGTCGTTGAGACGCTCCTGCTCCTTGAGGTTCCGCTCGAGGTCGCCGACTACTTGGGCGCTGTACTGCGAGGTCAACTCGGTGTTCGGAGCGGTGGTTTCGGACATGTTGCTCACGCCCTTCCTGGTTGCCGCCGTCAACAGTCATCCGTCGGCGGCGTATGCGATGCCTAATGTGGGTGCTGTTCGGGCTGGTACTGCGCGCTCGGTGAAAGTTACTGCCGCACAGTCGTGTCGTAGTGATACTACGGAAAAGGGCCGCGATGTTCTCTGCTGTGTGGCTGAGATACAGCAGCGAGAACAGACTTACGGTGTTGTGCCCCTGCTTCACTTCCCGGCGGGGACGGTTGGCGAGGGCAGTGTCCGGCCCAGGCGGGCCAGGGGGGACAGGGTCACCAGCACTGGTGACAACAGCATGCCCGAGGCTGTCACCAGCAGGCTCGTGCGTGTCCCCCATGCCTCCGCGAGAAGGCCGCCGAGCAGCGAGCCCAGTGGAGTCAGTCCCATGCCGACGAAGGTGATGGTCGCGGCCACGCGGCCTTGCACGCCGTCAGGAGTGACTGTCTGCCGGACGGCCATGACCGTGACATTGACCAGCTGGCTGAAGGTCCCGAAGACGAAGTTGACGGCAAGGAGCGCGGGAACTGTCACCGCGGAGGAGCCGCCCAGCGCGGGCACGAGCAGGAACACGCCGTCGCCGATCGCCGCCGCGGACACCAGCACGGTGCCGTATCCGAAGCGGTTCGGCAGGCGGGCCGCCAGCAGCGAACCCAGGAGCGCACCCGGCCCGGTCGCCGCCAGCGCCAGGCCGACGGCGGTGCCCGACAGGTGCAGGTCCCGCGGCAGGAACAGCAGATATACGGTCATCACCGCCGCGAAGGAGAACTGGAAGGCGGCCGATGCGAGGCACACCGTCCGCAGCCAGGTGTCACCGGTGACGAAGCGCAGGCCCTCATGGATGCGCCGCCAGACCCGATGAGGACGTGCCGAGCTCTCCGGGACGGATCCACGGCGAGCGATCCGCCGGATCGACAGGAACGACAGCGCGAAGAACACCGCGCCGGAGGCGGCGGCGACCGGCGCCGACAGTGCGGACACCAACGTACCGCCGAGGGCGGGACCGCCGATCTGTGCGGCGGACCGGCTGCCCTCCAGTGCGCTGTTGCCCCGTACCAACTGATCCCGTTCCACCAGCCGCACCAGCGACGCCTGGTAGGCCACGTCGAAGAACACGGACAGTGCCCCGACGGTGAAGGCGACCACCAACAGCGCCGGCAGCCCGAGACAGCCCAGGAGGCCGGCGACGGCCGCGGCGCCGAGTGCCAGGGCCCGACCGGCGTCCGTCAGCACCATCAGCGTGCGGGTGCGCCACCTGTCCACCCACGCACCGGCGAACAGCGACAGCAGCAGGATCGGCGCCTGCCCCACCGCGCGCAGGGCGCCCAACTGGCCGGGATCGGCCTGGAGCGTCAGGACGGCGAAGAGCGGCAGCACCACCAGAGTGGTGTGTTCGCCCAGTTGGGAGGCCGTCTGACCCACCCATAGCCTGCGGAAGTCACTGTCCCGCCACAAGCTTCTACAACCGTGCGGACCGCAATCGGATCCAGCGGAGGCAGAGGACGGCACAGGGACCCCTCGGATGACCGAAGACGAGAGCCACCACCACGTTCAGGTAATCACTCGCCGCAGGCACACTAACTCCGCCTCGCAGGGTCACGAAAGGCAATTACGGACGGGCAGCCCCGGCCCCTGCCCCTGCCTCCGTCTTGCGGGCGAGCAGGTGCACTTCCTTGAACTGCCGCCGGTCAGTGGGCTGCGGCTCACGGACCATCCGCGCCACCTCGGCCAGACCCGCCGTGCGCAACATCGCGGCGAGGTGATCCGGCCACCACCGATAGGCCGGCGCGACCGCGTGGTCGAAGACCTGCGACGGCTGAGCGGGACCGTCGCTGGCCGAGAAGCCGACCAGCAGGTGGCCGCCAGGTGCCAGCACGCGACGGAACTCCGCCAGGATGGCAGGGAGCTCCGGCGGCGGCGTATGGATGAGTGACCACCGTGACAGGACGCCCGCCAGCGTGCCGTCAGCGAGGTCCAAGGCGGCCATCGAACCCACGTCGAACCGCAGCCCCGGGTACGCCTGCCGAGCTGACGCGATCATCGCAGGCGAGGCATCGACACCGAACACCTCCAGCCCCAGCTGATCCAGGTGAGCGGTGACATGGCCGGGCCCACACCCCAGGTCCCCGACCTGACCACCACCACTCGCCCGCACGGCCTCGGCGAAAGCACTCAACATGGCCCGGTCCAAGGGACGGTCCCGCAACTCGTCCCGGAACATCTGCGCGTACACGGAGGCAGCGGCGTCGTAGGCATCACGGGTGACGCTGAGGGCGTCAGGTTCGCCACGCGCAGCCTGTGGCCGGGAGAGGACGAGCCTGCGCTGCTCCTGGTCGCTCTCCGCGATGACGACCGTGATCTTGTCACCGACTTGGGTGACTTCCTCCTTGGTGACGTGCCCCTCCAGCGACTGTCTCACCGAGGCGTCATCGGTGAAGGTGCGGAAGGGGTCGGGCTGTGTGGCACGCAGGGACAGCCTGGCCTCTCCCTTGCTTGTGTCGAAGTGAAGGAACTCGCAGGAAACACGCTGTCCCACCCGCACGACGTCCGAAGCCGCTTCGAATTGCCGCCAGGACAATTCGGGGATCGTGAGGAATCCGACGCCGGGGTAGACCGGATGAGCGGGGCCGTCGTCCAAGGCCACGAACACCCCGAACCGCTCGATCGACGCGACGCTTCCCGACAGCACGTCACCGACGCGGAGGGCTTTGAGGAACGCCCAGAGCTCGGGGTTCTCCGTGGCGGCCATGGACAGCCGGACCTGGCCCCGGTCCGGGTCGACGGCGGTCACCTCGGCGGTGATCCGCTGGCCGACCTCCACGGCCAGGGACGGGCTCTGGCGCCAGGACAGGTCCAGCGGCCCGACGAACCCCAGCGGACGTGCGGCGAATCCGTCCAGGATCACCGACACCCCGCGAGCCACCTCCGCCACGGTTCCCCCGCACAGGTCACCGACCTGCAGCTCAGCCAGAAACGTGCGGGCACCTTCATGGTCCGACACTCCACCCATGGCGCCGACCCTCTCATGAGCGGTCGTGTGCCCGCCCGGGCGGACTCGCTGCCCCGGGCGGGTGGATCAGCCGGTGTCGGGTGCGGAGCTGTCGGGTACCGCGTGGCCGGCGCGGCGGCGGTACTCGGCGTTGATGCGCTGTGCCTCCTCGAGCTGGTCCTCAAGGATGACGATGCGGCAGGCCGCCTCGATCGGGGTGCCCCGGTCGACGAGCTCGCGGGCGCGCGCCGCGACCCGTAGCTGGTAGCGGGAGTACCGGCGGTGCCCGCCCTCCGAGCGGAGCGGCGTGATCAGACGAGCCTCGCCGATGGCTCGGAGGAAGGCCGGGGTGGTGCCGAGCATCTCGGCGGCCCGTCCCATCGTGTAGGCGGGGTAGTCGTCGTCGTCCAGACGACCACTGAGGGGGGTATCCGCTGTCATGTCACCTCGTTGAGCAGCAATGCGTCGAGGGGCCCTGGTGCCGTACGGCACCAGGGCCCCGAAGGAAATTCAACACCATCTGTCGGCCCTCATGCTCTGCCGACCTTCTGTTTCCGCTACCAGCCCTGCTCAGAGGGGTGCGGGGATCGCGGCTGCGTGACCGGGGACCACCTTCCAATCCGGGGTCTTGCGGTACCCGGCCCAGTACTGCTCCGGCCGGGCGATCCTGATGGCGTCTACTCCTCCGTCCTTCTCTCGAGCTTCGCTTGACCGTTTCTATGAGACATAGCCTAGCCACGCCGCAGCTCAATGTCTACTCTGACAAAAGTAGATTTTGGTTCTCGGAGGGATCAGATCCCGGGACAGAAGTGAGGGCCCCGCCGACATACGCCGGCGGGGCCCTCACTGGGTCTGAGCTATGGAGCGGTCAGGTCACGCGGTTGCCGGGTGATACGGCCCCGGGGCGACGTCCCTCAGGCGGATCCGGTCCGTGTACGTGGAGCTGCCACGGTGGACGGCGAGTTCGGCCCGGGTGATCGAGCCCGTCAACTGGTCGTCCCCGTCGCACAGCAGGAGGTACTCGACCCCGGCCCCGGTCAGGAGGGACAGGGCGACCTCGACGGTCATGTCGTCCCGGACCCGCGGTCCGGACGCGTCCAGGCCGTCGACCATGGTCGCAAGAGTGGGGTCGTGCACCGCTGTCAAAGCTGTCTCCTCGCAGATGGGTGAGCCCAAGATCAATGCCGTCAAGCCGTCAAACCTTCAGGCCGTCGCGTCGAAGGCGGGCCGCTGCGGCCTGCGCCGTGCCGGTCGTGCGGTGGCGCGCCCCTGAGCGGGGCGCTCGTAGCGGCCTCGGGACGAGGGAGCCCCGGAAGCCCCCGCACGGCGGGGGCGGGTCACGGCCGGCGCGGCGATGACGACGGGGACACCGGAAGGGGCCTGGGCGCCGGTGATGCGGCTCAGCTCCTCCTCACCCGAACGCACCGCGGTGATCCGGGGTGCGATGCCCGCCGAGGTCATCAGCCGGGTCATGCCGCGGCGCTGGCCGGGGGTGACGAGGGTGACGACGCTGCCGGACGCCCCGGCGCGGGCGGTACGGCCGCCGCGGTGCAGGTAGTCCTTGTGGTCGGCCGGCGGATCCACGTTGACGACCAGGTCGAGGTTGTCGACGTGGATGCCGCGGGCCGCGACGTTGGTCGCCACCAGCACCGTCACCTGGCCGGTCTTGAACTGGGCGAGGGTCCGGGTGCGCTGGGGCTGTGACTTGCCGCCGTGCAGGGCCGCGGCGCGGACACCGTTGGTCAGCAGGTGCTGGGTGAGCCGGTCCACGGCGTGCTTGGTGTCCAGGAACATGATCACCCGGCCGTCGCGTGCCGCGATCTCGGTGGTGGTCCGGTGCTTGTCCGCCTCGTGCACATGGAGCACGTGGTGCTCCATCGTGGTGACCGCTCCGGCCGACGGGTCGACGGAGTGGACGACCGGATCCGTCAGGTAGCGGCGGACGAGCAGGTCGACGTTGCGGTCGAGGGTGGCGGAGAACAGCATGCGCTGGCCTTCGGGGCGGACCTGGTCGAGCAGGGCGGTGACCTGCGGCATGAAGCCCATGTCGGCCATCTGGTCGGCCTCGTCGAGGACGGTGATGTCGACGTCGTCCAGTCGGCAGTGGCCCCGGTCGATGAGGTCCTTGAGCCGCCCCGGTGTCGCGACGACCACCTCGGCCCCGGTGCGCAGCGCACCGGCCTGCTTGCCGATCGACATGCCGCCGACCACGGTGGCCATTCGCAGCTTCACGGAGCGGGCGTACGGCGTGAGCGCGTCGGTGACCTGCTGGGCGAGCTCGCGGGTGGGTACGAGAATCAGGGTCAGCGGCTGCCGCGGCGCGGCGCTCCGGCCCGCCGTACGGGCCAGCACCGCCAGGCCGAAGGCGAGGGTCTTGCCCGAACCGGTGCGGCCACGGCCCAGTACGTCACGGCCGGCCAGCGAGTTCGGCAGAGTGGCCGCCTGGATCGGGAACGGCTCGGTCACGCCCTGACGGCCGAGCGTGGCCAGCAGCGGCGAGGGAAGAGCGAGCTCGGTGAACGCCTCGACAGCGGGCAGCGGGGGCGTCGTCGTCACCGGCAGCGCGAACTCGCCCTGCGGGGCGGTCGGCCGGCGGCTCGAGCCCTGGTAACGCCGCGGAGCTGCCGAGCGCTGGGCCGGGGCACCCCCGGAGCGGTCGTAGGTGCGGGGCGTGCGGGTAGTGCGTGCGCGGTTCAAGCGGAACCTTCCTCGATGTGGGTGCGTAGGCACGTAGCAAGGAATTTTCCGCAGCAAGATGAACGGCGCAGAGAATCGCGAGAACGGGCCGGTGATGAGGGGCGCCGAGTCGGATCGACGGGGAATGCGTCACCGAAAGGTGAAGCGGTGGGGTCTCCCGTCACGCGCCCTGGAATGCAGCGAGCTGGGGCCCGCACCCCAAGGTGCGGGCCCCAGCTGCGAAGTATGCGTTGCTGCCGTGTCAGGCGGGAACGATGTTCTCGGCCGTCGGGCCCTTCTGGCCCTGGGCGATGTCGAAGGACACCTTCTGGCCTTCGAGCAGCTCACGGAAGCCCTGGGTGGCGATGTTCGAGTAGTGGGCGAAGACGTCGGCGCCGCCGCCGTCCTGCTCGATGAAGCCGAAGCCCTTTTCCGCGTTGAACCACTTCACGGTGCCAGTAGCCATGTTAATTCTCCTTCGGAGACGATGTTCGAAATTCACCCTGTGTGAATTTCGTGTCGCCCGTGCTGATTACCCCGTAGGAAAATGAACCTTCTGGCAACCACACCTGCAACTGACGACGACATTAGCACGGGGTGATCGTCCCCGCACGGCCCTCGATTTCGTCCCGGTGGGGAGGTCGGGGAATACTCGCGGTGCGCCGCAGTTATTTCTTATGTGGCGACGACAGATATTGATTCACGCGGGCGTAGAGTTCCTGCCGGTTCTTCCGGCCGCAGCGCGGTGACCTCCTGCGATGCGCCGGGGGCCGCCGTTCTCGTCCGTGCCGGGCGGGTCAACGGCGACGCCCTGAATACCCCCGTGGGGACGAAGGTCACATCCCTGCGCGGTCGGCGTGGCCAGGGGTCCACGTGATGTGCGGGGGTTCGACTCGGGCGCACACGGGCCCGCCTTGCGCGTCGGTCAAACCGAGGTGTCCGACCAGCAGCCCGTCGCGCACGGCGGCGGTGAGTATGTCGGCGGGTATGACGTCGAGCATGAGCTTGGCGCGGCGGAACATCGAGAGGGTGCCCGACTCGTCGGCCGTGCACCACGACAGGTAGATGAACCGTCGGCCCAGCCGGTTCTGCACGTAGGGGCCCGCGATCTCGGTGCCGGTCGGCGAGGCGCTGGTGGTGCACTCCAGGGTCCAGGTGGCGGACGGGGCGTCGCCGGGCTGGGGGTCGAGGAGTTCGGCGGGACGGTCACGGCGTTGCACCGCGACGTGGAGACCGGCGTAGGCGGGCACTTTGCCGTCAGGACGGGCGGGGCGGGTGAGACCGGGCAGGTCGACGGCGTCGATGCGGATGCGCATGGCGGCCATCATCCACCCATGCCGATCCAGCGGTGACAGGCGTCCAGGTCGACGTTGCTGCCACACACGACGGTGACGACGTGGCGGCCGGCGAAGCGGTCGCGGTCTTCGAGGATCGCGGCGATGCCGAGCGCCGCCGAGGGTTCGACGACGAGGCCGGCATGGGTGAGGAGCATCCGCATTCCGGCGATGATCGACGCCTCCTGGACCAGTACGGCGTCGTCGGCGACCAGGAGGAGGTCGTCCAGGACGGCCGGGATGGGGTGGCGGCCCGCGACGCCGTCGGCGATGGTGTCGGCCGAGTCGGTGGTGACGACCCGGCGCTGGTGCCACGAGCGGGTCAGCGCCGGTGCGCCGAGCGGCTGGACGCAGATCACCTCGACGCCGGGTGCCAGGGCCTTCATGACGTGACCGATGCCGGTGGCCAGCGCTCCGCCGCCGAGGGCGATCAGGATCGCGTCGAAGGACGGGGTGCTGCCCACCAGTTCCAGGCCGATGGTCGCCGCACCCTCGCAGGTCTCCAGGTCCAGGCTGTCCTCGAGCAGGCGGATGCCGTCGTACCGAGCGATGGCCACCGCCCGCTCGCGGGCCGTCTCGTGGTCGCCGTCCACCAGCTCCAGCCGGGCGCCCAGCGCGCGGATGCGGTCGAGCTTGGCCGCGGTCGCGAAGCGGGAGGCCACCACGGTCACGTCGAGCCCCCGGCCGCGACCGGACCAGGCGAGGGCCTGGCCGAGGTTGCCCGCGCCGGCGCACACCACGGCCGCCGGGCCGTGCTCGGCGAGCAGGCTCGCGACCAGCTCGGTGCCGCGGGCCTTGAAGCTGCGGACCGGGTTCGCCGTTTCGAGCTTGATGCTCACCGGAACTGTGGGTCGATCACTCGGTGGGCTGCCCGGATCCGGGCGGTGTCAAGGCGCGTCTCCTGCACGGCACGCAAGCGTAACGCCGCCGGCTCCGACCCTACGCAGGTGTCGCGGTCACACCGTCCGCGAGGTGCGGCCGGTGACGTCGGCCCAGTGGAGGGTGCGGTCGCACCAGCGGTTCAGGAGCACCTGGTCGTGGCCGACGGCGAGCAGACCGGCGCCGGTGGTGGTCCGGTACTCCTCGACGGCTGTCACGAGCGCGGCGGTGGTGGACGCGTCGAGCATCGCGGTCATCTCGTCGCAGATCAGCCAGCGGGGGCGGAGGACCAGGGCGCGCGCCAGACAGGCGCGTTGGAGCTGGCCGTCACTGACCTCGTGGGGGCGGCGGCGCAGGAGGTCGGGGGTGAGGCCGACGGTCGACGCCAACTCGGCCACCCGGTCCGGGACTTCGTGACGCGAGCCGCCTGCGCGCAGGGGCTCGGCGATGAGGTCGGTGAGCGACAGCCGGGGATCGGCGGACAGGCGGGGCTGCTGGAAGACGACGCCGATGGCGGTGCGCTGGGCGCGCGGGGCGCGGTGGCGCCAGCGTCGTACGGGTTCGCCGTCGAGCGTCACGGTGCCGGTGTCGGGGCGGTGCAGCAGCGCCGCGACCCGGGCGAGGGTGGACTTGCCGCAGCCGCTGGGGCCGAGGAGACCGACGGCCTCGCCGGGGGCGACGGACACGGCGGCACCGCGGACGACGGGGGCCTTCCTGTCGTATCCGGCGGTGATGTCGTGCAGGTCAAGCACGGAGGTCCTCCCGTACGCGCGGGTGGTGGCAGGCGATGCCGTCGGTGGTCCGGGGGAGCGCGGCGCAGGCGTCCGTGGCCCGCTCGCAGCGGGGGGCGAAGGCGCAGCCGTCGGGGAGGTCGCCGAGTTCGGGCGGCAGGCCCGGGATCGGGGCGAAGGCGCGGTCGGGGAGGGCGTCGAGGAGGCCGCGACTGTAGGGGTGGCGAGGGCCCGGCGCCCCGAAGAACGCCTTCGCGTCGGCGAGTTCGACGATCCGGCCCGCGTACATCACGGCCACCCGGTCGGCGATGCGTTCGGCGGCGGCCAGGTCGTGGGTGATCATGAGCAGGGCGTGCCGGCCGGTGTCGACGTGACGGCGCAGTTCGGTCACGGTGTGGTCGACCAGGTCGCGGTCGAGGCCGGTGGTGGGTTCGTCGGCGAGGAGCAGGGGTGCGTCGCCGACGAGGGCGAGGGCGGTGGCGGCGCGCTGGGCGAGGCCGCCGGAGAGTTCGTGCGGATGGCGGTCGAGGTGGTCGGCGGGGAAGGCGGCGCGTTCGGCGGCCGCCTCGGCCGCGTGCCGTAGCGCGGCCCGCCCTCGGACCTCGGTCAGCGCGCCGACCGTCTCCTCCAGGTGGGACCGGACGGTGCGGACGGGGGTGAGGTGGGCGGCGGGGCTCTGCGGGACGAGCCCGATCAGGCGGCCCCGTACGGTGCGGGCGAGGGTGCGTTCGTCGGCGGCGAGGACGTCCAGGTCGCCGAGGCGGGCCTCGCCGGCGGCCTGCGCGTTGGCGGGCAGCAGCCCCAGCAGGGCCGAGGCGAGGACCGACTTGCCGCAGCCGCTCTCCCCGATCAGGGCCAGGCACTCGCCGGCGGCCACTTCGAAGTGGACGTCGGTGACGGCCGCGATCCGGCGGGCGCCGGGCATCAGGAAGCGTACGGACAGTCCGCGTACGGAGAGCACGGGAGGGCCGGCTGGGGGAGTCACAGCATCAGCTCCGATCGGCGCCGGGGGTTGATCCGCTCCCGCCAGGCTCCGGTGAGACCGGCGATGGCGAGGGTGGGCACGATGATGAACAGGCCGGGGAAGAGGGTGGGCCACCACTGCCCGGCGAGCAGGGAACCCTGGGCGCCCTGGATGAGGGTGCCGAGGCTGGCGGTGTGGGTGGGCAGGCCCAGGCCGAGGAAGGACAGCGCCGACTCGTGCCACATGGCGTGCGGCACCATGAGCACGGCGGCCAGCGCGGCCTGGGGCAGGACGCCGGGCAGCAGATGCCGTACCGCCACGCGTCGGCGGGAGGCGCCCCCGGAGACGGCGGCGTCGACGTACGGCCGCGAGCGCAGGGACAGCGTCTCCGCGCGCACGATCCGTGCGGTGGACAGCCAGTGGGTGAGCGCCACGGAGACCACCACCGGCCACACACCGGGCCGGAACATGGCCACGATGAAGATGCCCAGCAGCAGGTGGGGCACGGCGGAGACCGTGTCGACGAGCCGCATGAGACCCCGGTCGACCCAGCCGCCCAGCGCTCCGGCGGTCGCTCCGACGGCCGTGCCGAGCACGGTCGCCGCAAGCGCCGCCACCACCCCGACCAGCAGGGAGACGCGCAGTCCGTAGACGCAGCGCACCAGCAGGTCCCGGCCGAGGTCGTCGGTGCCGAAGGGGTGGGACCAGCTCGGCGGGAGCAGCTTCGCGGACAGATCGACGGCCTGCTGGTCGAGTTGGACCAGCGGCGGTACGAGGAGCACGGCGAGGACGGTCACGGCCACCACTGCGGCCGAGACACGTACGCGCACCGACCGGGTGGAACGGCGGTCGGCGCCGTAGGACCGCCAGGCCGTCGCTGGAGGCGATTCACATGTCACTGAACTTCACCCTCGGGTCGAACAGGCCGTAGAGCAGGTCGGCGAGGAGGTTGCCGAGGAGTACGGCGGCGGTGGCCAGCGTGGTGAGCGCGGCGAGGAGCGGGAAGTCGACGGCGGTGGCCGCCTCGACGGTCGCCGCCGCGATGCCGGGCCAGCTGAAGACGCTCTCCACCAGCAGGGCGCCGGTGATGAGTTCGGGGACCCTGGAGCCGACCAGGGTGAGGACCGGCAGCAGCCCGGAGCGCAGGGCGTGGCCGAGCAGCACGGTGCGTTCGCTCAACCCGCGTGCGCGGGCGCCCCGTACGGGATCCTCGGCGAGCGCGTCGCCCACGCCCTGGCGGACGTACAGGGTGAACCAGGGGAGTTGGGAGACGGCGAGCACCCCGGCCGGCAGCACGAGGTGGCTCGCGACCTGACCCGCTGTGACCTGCTCGCTCGCGGTGTCGGTCAGGCCGCCCGCCGGGAGCACTCCGAGTTGGAGGGCGAACAGCCAGACGGCGAGCAGGGCGAGCCAGAAGACGGGGGCCGCCTCCAGGGAGTACGCGACGGCGGTGATCGTCCGGTCGAGCAGCGAGCCGGGACGACGGGCCGCCAGGACGCCCAGCAGTGTGCCCGTCAGCACCGCCACCACGAACGCGGCCGCGCACAACAGCGAGGACCAGACGAGGCGTTCGCCGATCACCTGGGCCACCGGCTGCCGCATCACGCTGGACTGGCCGAGGTCGCCACCGAGCGCCGCGGTGAGCCAGTTCCACCAGCGGCTGGTGAACGGCTCGTCCACGCCCAGGTTCTGGCGCAGCCGCTCCAGTGTCTCCGTGTCGGCGCCGAGCGCCGCCGTGCCGGCGTACGCCTTGACCGGGTCGAAGGGGGAGGCGGCGGCGATCGCGAAGACACCGAAGGTGACCACGAGCAGGATCGGGGCGATGAACAGCAGCCGTCGCCCCGCCAGGCGTGCCATCGCTCCCCAGGGGAGTGCGGTCACTTCTTCGGCTGCCAGGCTTCGAGGTTCCACCAGGGGCCGCTGGCGAAGCCGTGCTCGTGCGGCTCGGTCTGCGTGGTCAGGCCCGCCCAGCGGTCGGCGAGGACGTAGACGTGGTCGATGTGGGTGAGGAAGGTGTAGCCGGGGTTCTTCACCAGCTCGCGCTGGAGGTCGGCGTAGGCGGCCTTCCGGGTCGACTCGTCCGAGCTGCGGCGGCCGGTGTCGAGCGCCTCGTCGACGACCGGGTCGTCGTAGCGGCCCATGTTGTTGAAGCCGTCGCCGGCGAGGGAGGAGTGCAGCAGCGTGTAGAGGCCGAAGTCGGGGTCGCCGTTGCTGCCGAACCCGGCCAGTACCGCGTCGTTCTTCATGCGAGGCTCGATGACCTCCCAGGTGGCGCTCTCCACCTTCACCTCGATGCCGGCCTTCTTGGCGTCGGAGGCGTAGGCGAGGGCGTGGTCCTGGCGGACCTTGTCGCCGGAGGGATACAGGAGGGTGAAGGAGGCCCGTCGGCCGTCCTTGGCGCGGACACCGCCCTCACCGGTCTTCCAGCCTGCCTCGTCGAGGATGCGTTGCGCCTTGGCGAGGTCGTGCTCGCGCTCGATGCCGGGGGCGAACCAGGGGTCGTCGACGGGCAGCGGCCCGTACGCGGGGCGGCCGGCGCCGTCCAGGATCGTGTCGACCATGGCGCGGCGGTCCACGGCCGCGTCCAGGGCCTGCCGGATCGCCCGGTCGCCGGTGACCTTGTTCTCCTGGGGGAGGGTGACCGCGCGGAAGTCGTAGGTCTTCGCCTCGTACGTCTTTCTGCCGCTGTCGTTCGCGAAGGTGGCGGCGAGGTTGGGCGGCAGGACGGCGCCGTCGAGGTCGCCGGAGCGCAGCCGGGTGGCGCGCACGTTGTCGTCCTCGATGATCGCCATGGTCACCTTCGTCACCTTCGGCGCACCGCCCCAGTAGTCGGGGTTGGCCTTGAAGGTGAGCTTCTCGCCCTTGCTCCAGGAGGCGAGCACGTAGGGGCCGGTGCCGACCGGCTTGCTGTTGAACGAGCCGGTGTTGGGGTCCTGCTCGGCGGCGATGTGCTCGGGGACGATGGGCAGCACGGTGCGCCCGGCGAAGGGGGCGTAGGGGTACTTGAGGTCGAAGACCACCTTGTCGTCGCCGTCCGCGCGGACCCGCTCGATGGCGTCCAGTTCGCTGCGGCTGGTGTTGTTGGTCTTCGCGTCGAGGATCGTCTCGTACGTGAAGACCACGTCGGCGGCGGTCAGGGGCTCGCCGTCGCTGAACTTCACGCCGTCGCGCAGGGTGTACGTGTAGGTGAGGCCGTCGTCGGCGACCTTGGGCAGCGCCTTGGCCAGGGCGGGCTTCAGCTGCAGGCCGGCGTCCCGGGCGAGGAGTCCGTCGAAGATCTTCGAGTTGCCGTCCTTGCCGTAGCCGAGCAGCGGGCTGAGCGTGTCCGGCTCGGAGGCCACGCCGATCACGACGGAGTCGGCCGTGTCGCCACCCGTGCTGCTGCCGGGGGCCGAGCAGGCGGCGACACCCGTGAGTATCGCCGCCGTGGCGGCGGCTGTCCGTATCCGTCGGACCGTCATGCGACCTCACACCCTTATCGAAGATCCAAAGCTGTTGCATATTAATTGCAATAAGGGGTGCGGTGTCACGCGGGGTGGGGGTGGCGAGAGGGGGGAAGGGAAGGCGCGGGGTTACGGGTCGCTCAGCGCAGGTCGAGCAGCATGACGTCGTGGAGGTCCGCACCGCCGCCTCCGGGCCGGCCCTCGCCGACCTTGCGGTATCCCCACGCGCGGTAGGCGGCCGACGCCGCCCGGCCCGCCGGGTGGACGTTCAGCAGCACCCGCTCGGCTCCGACGGTGGTGAGGAGGGCGGTGTGCAGACGTCGTGCGACGCCCTGTCCGCGCCACGGCTCGCGCACGGCGAGTTCCAGGAGACCGAAGGTGCGGTGTCCGTCCTCGCGCCGCAGGTCGTCGGGTACGGGCTCGGTCAGTTCGTCCCACCACACCGCGTCGGGCCCGAGCAGGTGGCCGTAGGCCATGCCGATCGGCTCGTCGTCCTCGGTGCGGGCCAGAGCGGCGCGAAACGTGGGGTTGCGGGTCTGCGCAGGGAAGCGGCGGAAGGCGGCGGCGACGTCGTCCGCGGTCTCGTGGTAAGGAGGCTCGGCGAACGCTTCGGCGTAGATCAGCCGGAACGCGTTCGCGGCCTCCCCGGCGGCCGTTCCGTCCAGGTGCGCTACGGCGATGGTCTGCCGCCGCGTCATGTGGCCTCCTCAAAGCCCGCTGACCTTGCCGCTCGCGGCGACCTCGTACACGAGGGTGACCGAGCGCCGTGCGCCGGGCGGCAAGGCGATGTCCCAGCGGACGATGCCCTCGTCATCGACCGCGTCCGGCGCGGGGGAACAGCCCTCCTTGCGGAGCCGTACCTCCACTGCCGAGACCTCGGAGACCGGCATCCGTTCCCGCAGCACGACGGTCCGATCGCCCTGCGCTCCCGGAGCGGAGAAGCGGGACAGGTGCAGGCGTACCGTGTGGGTGACCGTGGTCCGCTGGGTCATGGTGGCGGTGTCGCGGGACTCCTCCGCGTACCGCACCACCCGGTAGTCGTCGTGGCTGCCGAACGCGAGCTCGACGGGCCCGCCGGGAGCGGTGAAGTCGAGGGTGCCGCGCCCGCTGAACCCGCTGCCGCGCACCAGGTCCACGGGGCCGGCGAGCAGCGCGTGCCCGGAGGAGTTGTCGAACCGCACCACCTGGGTCACCAGCGGGGACAGTTCGGGGGCGCAGGCGTACTCACTGCGCGCGGGCGCCGCGACGGAGGAGAGCGGCACGCGGTGGGCGCGCCCGTCGGCCGGGACACAGACGGGTGCGGGGGAGCGCAGCACCCTGGTCTCGCCGCCGTCGTCCACGCCGGGCAGGCCGAGCACGGGGGCCGGGCCGAGGTCGGCGATCTCCTGCTCGCGCACCTCCACCTCGACCGTACGCCGCTCGGCGGGGGAGCGGTCGGTCAGCGTCAGCCGGTCCTCGACCAAGGTGGGTGGCTCGTTCGCCGCAGCGGAGCGGGCCGTCGACAGCGTGAGGGCCACGTCGGACCAGTCCTCGCCGGTGCGCTGCCACACCATGGCGTCCGTCTCCAGCGTCACGGTGTCCGCGTCGAGCACGGCCCGGTAGGCGGGGCGCCACAGCGCGCAGGGTACGAGGTGGGTCAGCCGCAGCCGCGCCGGCCCCGCCGCCGCGGACCGCACGGTCAGCTCGACATGGCCGAGCAGTTCGGCGGGCCCCTGCTCGGACAGATGGATGGCGTGCTCGGTCTCCTGGAGTTCGGTGGCGAGCACCGTCAGCCGGGCCTGCGCGGTGCGCAACTCCTCGCTGCGGACGTCGCGTTCGTCGTCCACGCGGTCGAGTTCCCGGCTCCAGCGCGTCGGGTCGGTCTCGCCGGTACCGGCTCCCTCCCCTATCTCGCGCAGGAGGTCGGCGGCGAGTCGGCCCAGCAGGTCGAGGCGGGTGCGCAGCCGGTCGGTGCGCTGCTCCAGCGTGCGGCGCTCCTCCTCCAGAGCGTGGACGCGCAGGCGCAGCACCGAGTCGTCGGTGGCGGGCAGCGGCCCGCGCGGCGTCCAGGCGCGGACGATGCGGGCGTCGAGGACGCCGGCCTCGTGGTCGGCGGTCAGCTCGGCGTGCAGGGTGCGGTCGACCGCGAGCGCGCTGACCGGCCCGAGCCGCAGCCGCTGCACGCCCGCGCGCAGGTCGAGGGCGAGGCTGCGTTCGACCTGGGCGCGGTCCTCCAGGCAGGTGACGGCGGTGACGGGCGCGGGGATCAGTTCCGGATCCGTGGGCATGGTGTGTGTCAGCTCCTGCGGTTGCCGCCGACCAGGGCCTTCGCGGCCGGGATACGGATTTCGTAGCCGCCGTGCAGCGCGACGGTGCCGCCGGGCGGCAGGTCGACACGCCACACGCGGGTGCCCGGGGCGTGGTGATCGGGCCCCGCGCCGTCGTCGGGCACCGTCCAGTCGGCCCGTTCGTCGATCCGCACATCCGGATCGGAGGTGACCGGCACCTGCTCGCGGACCTCGACGGAGACGGGCCGGGCGAGGCGGTTGGCCAGGTCCACCTGGACGCGGTGGTCGAGCACGGTGACGTTGTTGCGCAGGCCCGCCGTGGACTCGTCGAGGTGGGTGCGCCGGGTGACCTGGACACCCTCCGCGGGTCCGAGCCCCATCCGGCGGACGCCGCCCGGGGCGAGCGTGGGCAGCGCGGCGGTCAGCAGGAAGTCGTCGTCGACGGTGACCTCCACCGGGCCGGCCAGCAGCGCCTGGTCGGTGGCGTTGGAGAGGACGAGCGTCCCGTACACCCGCTGCTCCGCGGACGGCACGCACAGGTACTCGGTGCGCAGACCGACCGGGATCTCGCTGATGGTGACGGTGTGCCAGGTGCCGTCCGAGGGGATGTCCGCGCGGGCGACGGCGTCGTAGCGATGATCGAAGGAGCCCGCCGACTCGCGGGGCCGCACGGCGTGTCCGGGCAGCGGCAGCGAGGCCACCGCTTCGGCACGGCGGCGGTGTTCGGCGGCCACCGGGTCGAACGGCGCGTCGGGGAACAGCCGGCCCCTGCGCGCGGCGGGCTCGTCGGGGCCGCTGAGGTGGAGCGCGGCGTAGTCCAGTTCGTCGCCGCTCGGGCGTGGCGGACCGGTCACCGGCGCGGGGGGCGGCGGTGAGAGCGGGGCGATCGGGCCGCAGGGGGCCGGTGGCGGCGGGGGTCCTCCGGCGGCCGGTGCCATGGCGGCGAGAGCGGGGGCCGGTGCGCCGCCTGTTCGGGGGCGGGCGAGTGGCTGCGGCGGGGCCTGCCCGTAGGCAGTGGAGCGGTCGGGCGCGTCGGCCTGTGGCCTGCGGGCGCTGCCCGGTTCGCCGGGCCGTACGGGTGCTCCGCTGTATGCCGGGGGCGCGGGGAGGGGAGGCGGGACGGGGCCGCCGACGGAGATCGGGGGCGCAATCGTACGCGGTTGAGGGCGCGGGCCCGCCGAGTCGTACCCGGTGAACAGGTCGGCCAGGCCCGCCGGGGGCTCGCGCCAGCCGGACGGCGCGGGGACGGGCTGGCGGCGGCCGATGCGCAGCGAGCGCAGCTTCGGCAGGTCGGTGCGGCGCCGCAGATCGGCGGTGGCCAGGGCTATGCGCACCCCGGTCCAGTCCTCCCCGGTGCGCTGCGCGACCGAGGCACGCAGCACCAGGCTGCCGCTGTCGGCGCTCTGCCGGTAGGCCAGCCGGTACGCCGGGACCCAGACGGCGCCCGGCACACCGTACTCCAGCTCCAGTTCGACCTCACCCGGTCCGTCGAGGGTCAGGACGGCGCAGACCGTGGTCCGGACGTGGGCGGAGGGGGCGTCGGTGGAGGCCCGGGCCAAGCGGTCGGCGGCGACGGTGAGTTCGTGTCCGAGGCGGTCCAGCTCCGCCTCCAGTTCGGTGAGGCGGTGGTGCAGGGCCGTCAGCCGCTCGTCCACGAAGTCGGCGAGGGTCAGCCACGCCTCGGCGGGGGTGCGGCGGTGCGGGTCCTCACGCTTGCGCGGCGGCGGCACCGGACGCAGGTCCGTGACCTCCTTGATGCGCGCGAGCACCCGGTCGCGGCGCCCCTGCACCGCGCCGTGGGCGTCGCGCAGCCGCTCCACTTCCTGCCGCACCTCAGGGGAGGAGCCGGTGACGGACGGCTCGGCGTCCACCTCCACGCGCACCTCGGTGACCCGCACTCCGCTGTCGCCGAGCACCCGGGCGCGCAGGGACCCCGGGTCCATCGAGCGAGGCAGCCCCGTGACCCGCACCCGCCCGTCCGGCGGCACGGAACCCCGCGCCCGCCTGCTGCACATCGCGCCCTGCGCGTACACCACGACCGCGTCGAGGGCCGACGCCCACCGCGGTGTCTCCTCGGACTTCATACGTGCCGCCCCCGTCGTATCCGTGCCGCGCGAAGCCTAGCGCCCACGGCACTTCAGGTGCCGAGCGGTGGCCCGAACCGGCGTCCCGCTGGGGCGGACGGGCGGTCCGCGGAGTTCGTTCGAAGCCCCGGCACTGATCCGGTGGGCCGAGGTGTCGAAGAACAGCGGCACCGTCAGCGAGGGCGGCAAGCTCCTCGTCGGTCTGGCGCTCGCCGCTGCCCGTAAGGACGCCCCCGCATTCGGTGCCCGCATCAAAGCGGCGGCCGAGTCGGCGATCGCCCCGAGCTGAGCTGTTGATGAACCGTCAGGGACAGGCGTACGTGAACTGAGCGGTGGCCGTATCGCCGGTCGGCGAGAGGATCTCGAGTTCGGCCCGCGCCGTGCGGTGGCCCTCGCCCTGGAAGGTCCACCTCAGGTGCAGGCGTGCCTGCTCCTGCCCCCTCACCAGCACCTCGCGCAGGACGCCTGAGGTGGTGCCGTCGCTTCTGGTCCAGCGGTAGGAGAGCGTGCCGGGACTGCCGTTCGTCGTCACCACGCCCACGATGTCGGCTGTTTCGTCGCACCCGAGAACCGTCGGCCGGGCCGTGACAGCCACCGTGCTCACCTCGACGGACGGCCCCAGGCGCTGCCAGGCGAGGAAGCCGAGGACACCGACCAGCACCAGGGCCGGGAGCGCGTGTCTGCGCATCCGCCGGCGAGGGGGCGCCGGGGGTGCGGTCATCGTCGGGAGGGTCACGTGCGTGCGGTGCGCGACGGCGGCGGTGACGCCCGGGCCGAAGCGCAGCACGGTGCCGTCGACGCGGTCGGGTGGGGGCGCGGACGGGGTCTCCTCGACGCGCGTGTCGCTGGAGGCCGGTCCCTGGACCCAGTGGCTGGCCAGCACCGTGGCGCTGTACTCCGCGGATGCGGGGACCCGCGTCGGTTCGCGGTCCTCGGTCCGTGCGGGCGTGCGGTCGCCGTGAGCGGTCATCGGATGTCGCACCGCCTGGTCAGGAGCTGCTGAGAGGCGGTACCGCCGGCGGCGGCGGGGTCCGTCGTGGTCTGGACGGTCCAGTAGCAGCCGGTGTTCTGGAACGTGTGGTCGACGGTGATCGCGTAGGTGGTGGCTCCGCTGCGCGTGAAGGTCTGCGGCGCACCGTCGGCGGCGCCGGGCTGTCCGCCGGTGTCGCTCGTGGACCACGAGACGGTGAGGGAGATCGGCCCGGTGCCGTCGGTCGTGACATTGAGGGTGGCGGTGGCGGTCGTGGCGCCGGTCTGGCTGAAGCCCGACACCGAGACGGCCTTGACGGCGGGCGCGGCAGGGGACGGGGGAGCGTCGGTCGTCGGGGCCGCCGTGGTCTCGGTGCCCGCGGGCGGCGGCGTCGTGCCCTCCTCTGCGGCGGCGGGGGGTGCTTCGCCCTCGGTGGCCGCCGGGTCCGAGGGCGACGGGCTCTCCGACGTGGTGGCCGAGGAGGGGGAGGGGGAGGCGGACGCCGTGGGTACGGCGGTTCCCGCGGGTTCCGCGTCGGGCCGGGCGCTGGTCGTGGCCAGGGCTTGTGCCGCCTGCTGAGCGGCGGGCCCAGGGTCGAACGGGGTGCCGTAGGCCAGGAGCGCTCCGAGGACGACGGCCGCGACCGACACCAGCATGCCGGGCCGGCCGGGCAGCCACGACCGTGCGGGGACGGGGCCGGGCCCCTGCCGGGGCAGGATCGTGCGGGCGGTGTCCGTGGTGCTGCGCGGGGTGCCCCGGCCCGAGGGCAGCAGCAGGGGCAGCAGCGCCACGAGGGCGGCGAGCCGTCCCCGGCCCCGTTCCTCCCAGTCGGGCCCGTAGGCGGTGCCGGCGACGGCCTCCAGTTCCGTGACGAACTCCGCTGCCTGCGCGGGCCGTTGCTCCGGGTCCTTGGCCAGACCGCGGCGGACCAGCTCCCGTACGGCCTCGGGAGCCTCCTCGGCGGGGACGGGCGCCTCGACATGCTGCAACGCCAGCTCGGCGAAGTTGTCGCCCGAGAAGGGCCTGCGGCCCGTCAGGCACTCGAAGAAGGTGGCCGTGGCGGCGTAGACGTCGGCGGCGGGTGAGGCGGGCGCGCCGGTCCACTGCTCGGGGGACATGTACGAGGGGGTGCCCGCCACGCCGGCGCTGGTGCCCGAGTCCACCGCGATCCCGAAGTCGACGAGCTTGGACGATCCGTCCGGCACGACCAGGACGTTCTCCGGCTTGTAGTCGCGGTGGACGACGCCGACGCGGTGGGCGTCGGCCAGGCCGAGCAGCGATCCCTTCAGGATGGCGAGCGCGGCTTCCGGGTCGAGCGGGCCGTGCCGGGTCAGCAGGGTCCGCAGGGAGACGCCGTCCACCAGCTCCATCACGATGGCGGCGCCGTGCGGGCTCTCCACGTACTCGTACAGACCGGTGACGTACGGGCTCTCCAGGCCGCCGAGCAGCCGGGCCTCGGCCCGGAAGCCGTACACGAAGCCGGGCCGGGTGAGCAGCGCTTCGCTGAGGTACTTCACGGCGACCGCGACGCCGGTCTCCTCGTGGACGGCCAGCACGACCCGCCCGCTGGCTCCCGAGCCCAGCTCCAGCGAGTCGGTGTAGCCGGGCACTTCCCATGTGCTCATGCGCTCAGAGACACCGTTTTCAGCCAGTGCGGTTGCGGGACCAGACGTAAAGGTGAGACGTACCCGGACCGTGACACACCCCGGAACCATGATCGAAAAGAGAACAAACCGGTAACGGCGGGCAACGAAAAGGGGATTGGAGAGGTCTAGTCCGCCATGAAGATCTCTTTTCTGATCCACAACGCGTACGGCATCGGAGGCACGATCACCACCACCCTCAACCTGGCCCAGGCGCTGGCGGCGCGCCACGACGTGGAGATCGTCTCGGTGTTACGCCATCGGGAACGCCCGAATTTCACCGTGGACCCGAGAGTCCGCCTGCGACCGCTGGTGGACCTGCGGACGGAAAAGGACGATCCGCTCCACTGCAGACCCGCGCGCGTGTTCCCCGCCGCTGAGTACCGCTACCAGCAGTACAGCGAGCTGACCGACCGGCGCATCGCCGAGTGGCTGGAAGGGACCGACGCCGACGTGGTGATCGGCACCCGCCCCGGGCTCAATGTGCACCTGGCGTCCCAGGCCCCGCCCCAGGTCGTCCGCGTCGGGCAGGAGCATCTCACCCTCGACAACCATCCGCCCGCGCTGCGCACCGCGCTGCGCCGGGCCTACCGAGGGCTCGACGTGCTCACCACCGTCACGGAGGCGGACGCCGCCGCCTACCGGCGCAAGATGCGGTTGCCCGGGGTCAGGGTGCAGGCGCTGCCCAACAGCGTCCCCGACCCCGTGCTGCCTGCCGCGGACGGCCGCGCGAAGGTGGTGGTCGCGGCCGGGCGGCTGGTGCCGGTGAAACGTTACGACCTGCTCGTGGGGGCGTTCGCCCGGGTGGCCGCCGAGCACCCGGACTGGCAGCTGCGGATCTACGGCAAGGGGGAGGAGCGGGACCGGCTGCGCCGGCTCGTCCAGCGCCTCGGCCTGTACGACAACGTCTTCCTCATGGGTGCGGCCGCCCCGATGGAGGCGGAGTGGGTCAAGGGCTCGATCGGCGCGGCCGCGTCCGACTTCGAGCCGTTCGGCATGACCCTCGTCGAGGCGATGCGCTGCGGACTGCCCGTGGTGAGCACCGACTGTCCCTACGGCCCCGGCGAGATCATCAAGGACGGGGAGGACGGCCGACTGGTGCCGGTCGGGGACAGCGGGGCGCTGGCGGAGGCTCTGCTCGAACTCGTGGGCGACGACGAGCGACGCCGACGCATGGGCCGTACGGCCATGGAGAACGCCCGGCGCTTCGCCCCGGGTCCCGTCGTCGAGCAGGCCGAGCGCCTGATCGACGAGGCGATGTCGGCGAGAAGGGCCGGCCGGCCGGTCGCCCCGGAACGTGACGGGTTCCAGCGCGCCCTGGTCAGCCGGGGCTTCGCCGCGCGCGACGCCGCCCATGCCGCGGCCGGCGGTGCGCTGCGCGCCGTACGGAAAGGACAGCGATGAACCGGGAACCGGGCACGACCCAGGACACACAGCTCCGTGTCCACTGCACGGCCGACGCGGACGGCCGCATCACCTTCCGCCTTCCCGCCCTCGACGCGCCACAGCCCCACGTGCTGCTGCGGCTGCGTCCGAAGAAGGGACAGACCGAGGAAACCGTTCAAGTCCTCCCGGCCGAGGCGGTGGACGACGGCACCCGGCGCGCCGTCCTGGAGCCGCAGCCCGCTCTCGCCGAGGGACGGTGGGACGTGTACCTGCTGCCCGAGCCGGGAGCGCCGCGACAGCGCCTGCGTCCCGCCCTGCGGGACGTGCGGGCCCTGGTCGACGGGCACACCCGTGACCGGCCCTCGCCGGTGGCGGTGCGGGTCCCGTACACCACCAAGGACGGCTATCTCGCGGTACGGACATGGCTGCGCACCGCGCATGCCGAGGTCGAGGGCATTGCCGTGACGGACGGGTCGATGACGGTCACGGCGCGCTCGCACGGGGCCACGCTGGCGGCCGGAGCCGTCGTACGACTGCGCGCGAGGGGCACCAAGGGCGCTGTGCTGACCCGGGAGCCGCAGGTCGAGAGCGGTGGCCGGCGGTTCTCCTTCACCGTGGACTTCGCCGAGCTGGTCGCCGCCCGAGCCGGGAGTGACCGCGTCTGGGACCTCAGCGTGCAGCCTCGATCCGCCGCCGGAGCCACCGCCCGTATCGGCCGTCTCCTCGACGACCTGGCGGAGCGCAAGGAAGTCTTCGTGTACCCCTCGGCCACCCTCGCCGGTGCCGTGGTACGCCCGTACTACACGGTCGACAACGACCTCTCCGTGGAGGTGACAGCTGTCCAGCCCCAGTGAGTCCCAGGGTCCGTCCTTCGGCGGTTACCGGACGGGTGGCCTGTGGGCCGCGGCAGCGATCTCCTGCGGAGCGCTGGTCGTCGGCTCGGCGGTCGCTCTGTTCGGCATGATCGAGTTCGACGAGCGGTGCATGCAAGGGCTGACCACAGGGCCGGGCGAACTCCTGCGGACGCGGGAGCAGGCGTTTCCGCCGGCGACGGTCTGCGAGTTCCAGCACGGGGACGTCGTCTCGATCGGCGGCCGCGGAGTGCTCGGTGTGCTGCTCTGGGGCAGCCTGCTGGTCATGGTCGTCTGCCTGTTCGTGGCGCTGATCGCGGAGTGCTGCGAGCCGCCGCTCGGCAGTGACCTGGTTGAGCCGAGGTCGCGCACGGAAAAGCTCCGCCGCACAGGGACGGCGCTCTTCGTGACCGGCTCGGTGTTCCTCATGTTCTACGCGCTGGCCGGATGGCGGCTGTTCACGGGACCGTCGTCGGTCTGCTCGGCGGGCGGGGACTGGGGAGAGCACGCGCCCAGGACACTGGAGTACAGCTTCTTCCCGCCCCAGGCGACCTGCCAGTACACCAGCGGCATGACACGGCGGATGAACCCCGACTGGCTGGCCTCACTGACGGTTCAGTTGTCGCTCCCCGCGCTGCTGGCGGGCATCGGCTTCGCCCTGGCCTGGCGGCGATGTCGATCAGGGAGCAGACCGGAGCCCGCAGCCCCGTACAGGTGATCGTCAGCACCCCGAAGGGAGTACTGCCAGGGCCCCGTGACCCGTTCGCTTCTATCGTGGAACGTCTCACCCACGCTCGGCGCCGAGGCAGGGCAGTACATGCGGGAACCGCAGATCGACTACGCGGCGGTCTTCCATGCCCTGCCCGGGATGGTGGCGCTGCTCACCCCCGACCTGGTCTACGTCGACGCCAACGAGGACTTCCTCCGGCTGGCCGGGCGCACCCGCGAGCAGATGCTGGGCCGGTACATCTTCGACGTCTTCCCCGAGAACCCCAACGAACCGGCCGCGGCCGGCATGCGCGAGACCCGGGAGTCGATGCAGCGGGTCGTCGCCACCGGCGAGCGCGACACCATGGCGCTGCTCCGCTACGACATCGAGGACCCCCAGCGGCCCGGTCACTGGCAGGAGCACTACTGGAGCCCGGTCAACGCGCCCGTCCTCGACGCCGACGGACAGGTGGTGCTGCTGGTGCACCGGGTGGAGGAGGTCACCGACCTCATCCGCGCCTTCGGCCGCCGGGGCGGCGACAGCCGTGACCGCGTCCTGGAGGCCGAGCTGTACACCCGGGCCCGCGAACTCCAGCAAGTCAACGAAAGGCTGCGCAAGGCGCACGCCCGCGAACGTGAGGTCGCCCTGGCACTGCAGGCGGCGCTGCTGCCGCCGCCCGGCCCGAGCGGCCCGCACCCCGCGGCCGTGCGCTACCAGCCCGCCATCGGCGCCCTGAACGTGTGTGGTGACTGGTACGACCTGGTCGACCTGCCCGACGGGGACCTCGCGGTCGCCGTGGGCGATGTGGTCGGTCACGGTCTGGCGGCCGCCTGCGCCATGGGCCAGCTGCGCAGTGCCCTGAGCGCGGCGTGCCGGGTCGCGGACGGCCCGGCCCAGGCCCTGGACGCCCTCGGTCTGTACGCCCGCTCGGTCGAGGGCGCCGAGTCGAGCACCGCGGCCACCGCTTTCGTAGACCGGGGCGCCCGCTGCGTCCGCTACAGCTGCGCCGGTCACCCGCCGCCCGTGCTGCTCCGCCCCGACGGCACCGTGACCTTCCTCGACCAGGCCACCGACCCCCCGCTCGGCGCCCGGCCGGAGCACGTCCCCCGCGTCCAGGCCAGTACGCCGTTCACCGAGGGCAGCGTCCTGGTCCTGTACACCGACGGTCTGATCGAGCGCCGCGACGAGGACATCGACGTCGGCCTGGGCCGCCTGGCCGACTCGCTCACCCGGCATCGGCACGCCGAACCCGAGGCCCTCGCCGACGCTCTGCTGTCCGACCTCCTCCCACCCACCGGAAACACCGACGACACGGCCCTGGTCGTCATCCGCCTCTGAGCCGGCGTACCGGCATGCCCGTCACCGCCGACGGGCCCGGCTCCCCCAGCCGCTGCCGATTCCGGCGACGTGCAGGGCCAGCAGGGCCAGCCCGATCAGCATCACGTTGGTCGAGGTGAACACGTCGTTGGTCCCGATCTCCGCCGCATTGATGAGCCAGGCGATGAAAAAAAGGACCGCCGCAATGATCGCAAGCACGTTTGCCTCCCAGTTCGTCCGGTTGTCGTATGCCGTATGCCCCCGGCGAGGCGATGGACACGGTCACGCCCGTTGTGAACGCGCACGCCCGGTGTGAAGCCGACGGGGCGCCCGCCGTCATCGCCCCGCCGTAGAGTGGAAGGTCCGGATCCGCCCCTTGCGGCACTCCCGCACGACCCCACCGGAGCCCGCATGCACCACCCGTCCACCGGCCCGGACGACGGCTCCGGCACGCTGTTCGGGCTGGACGCCCTCGACCCCGGACCGGCCCCCGCCCCCTCGCGCGCCCAACCCTTCCGGGACTCCGTCGCGGCACGCCGGCTGCTGCCGGTGCGGGAGATCCACGCGGAACCCGCCGCGGCGGCGTCCCCGCGAGGCAGACAGGTCCTGAGCCGCTTCCCCGAGGCGCGGCTGATCACCGTGGACTCCCACTGGCGCATTCCCGGACTGCACGGCAACGAGGGCAACGTCGACCGCTGGGTCCGGATCAAGGGCGAGACGGTCGTCCTCGGCGAGAAGAAGACGCTCACCACCCGCCCCAACGGCAGATCCGCCGACTGGATCGCCCCGGGCACCTCCAACGGGTGCGCCATGGCCTGCGCGTACTGCTACGTGCCGCGCCGCAAGGGGTACGCCAACCCGATCACCGTCTTCACCAACATCGACCGGATCATCGCCCACCTCGCCCGGCACATCGCACGCCACGGACCCAAGCCGGAGCCGAACCAGTGCGACGCCCACTCCTGGGTGTACGACATCGGGGAGAACGGCGACTGCTCGGTGGACGCCCTGATCTGCGACAACACCGCGGACCTCGTCCACGCCTTCCGGCGCTGGCCCACCGCCAAGGCATCGTTCGCCACCAAGTTCGTCAACCCCGACCTCCTCGCCCTGGACCCCAGCGGCCGCACCCGCATCCGCTTCTCGCTGATGCCGCCCGACGACTCCCGCCTGCTGGACGTACGGACCTCACACGTCGCCGAGCGCATCGCCGCCGCCGCGGACTTCCTCGACGCCGGTTACGAGGTGCACTTCAACCTCTCGCCGGTGGTCGTCCGGCCCGGCTGGCAGGACGCCTGGGCGGAGCTGCTGAGGCAGCTCGACGACGTGCTGCCCGAGCGGGTGAAACGGCAGGCCGCCGCCGAGGTGATCATGCTGACGCACAACCGGGAACTGCACGAGGTCAACCTCGGCTGGCACCCCCGCGCCGAGGACCTGTTGTGGCGGCCGGAGATCCAGCAGCCCAAACGGTCCGAGAACGGCGCCCTCAACGTCCGCTACCGCAACGGCGTCAAGGCCGAGGCGGTCGCTTCCCTGCGCTCCTTGATCCACCTCCACGCCCCCTGGCTGGACGTCCGCTACGCCTTCTGACCGGTCGCCCTCCGGGGGAGCCGGGAGCCGGGAGAGCGCTCCCCGAAGGCGCCGCCCAGCGGGTAGGGTGCGGGGATGATCAGGCGGCTGCCGACCCTGGAGGACGTCGCGCGGGAGGCGGGGGTCTCACGGGCGACCGTCTCCCGGGTCATCAACGGGGTGCGCAACGTCGATCCCGCCATCCAGAGCGTGGTGCGCGACGCCGTAGCGCGTACCGGGTACTCACCGAACAGGGCCGCGCGCTCCCTGGTCACCCGCCGGACCGAGACCATCGCGCTGGTCGTCTCCGGAGCGGGCGAACCCCAGGGCGGGAAGGGCTCGTTCGCCGCGCGGATGCTGGCGGACCCCTTCTTCGGCCGGGTGGCCGGGGGAGTGATCGACTTCCTGCGCCCGCGGTCGATGCACCCCGTGCTGATGTTCGCCGACTCCGAGGCGACCCGTGCCGAGGTGGTGGCCTTTGTGCGGCAGGGCAGCGCGGACGGCGCACTGGTGGTCTCCACGCACGCGGAGGACCCGCTGCCCGAGCAGCTGGCCGAGGCGGCCCTGCCCTGCGTGCTGTT
Source organism: Streptomyces sp. NPDC002776 (assembly GCF_053592195.1). Lineage (NCBI taxonomy): Bacteria > Bacillati > Actinomycetota > Actinomycetes > Kitasatosporales > Streptomycetaceae > Streptomyces > Streptomyces sp. NPDC002776. The sequence goes on from NZ_JBSFVG010000007.1 coordinate 288,044, forward strand.
CGCGCGCCCGGCACGGCCGGTCCCGGTCAGCTACGTGGACCTCGCCCACGCCGACGGTGGCCGACTGGCCGCCGAGCATCTCCTGGCCCGCGGTCGCCGACGGCTCGCGACGGTCACGGGACCGCTCGACGTGCCCGCCGGACAGGACCGGCTGGCCGGGTTCCGGGACGCGCTGGCGCGGCGCGGTCACCCGTACATCCCGATCGTCGAGGGTGGCTTCACCTACGACAGCGGTGCCACGGCGATGGCGCGGCTGCTGACCGAGCACCCGCACATCGACGGGGTGTTCGTGGCCAACGACCTGATGGCGCAGGGAGCCTGCGACGTGCTGCGGGAACACGGCAGACGGGTGCCGGACGATGTCGCGGTGATCGGGTTCGACGACTCCAGCGCGGCCCTCGCCTGCCGGCCCGCGCTGACCACCGTCCGGCAGCCGATGGAGGAGATGGCGGGCACGATGGCGCAGCTCCTCCAGGAGCACATCGAGGGCGGCCGCACCGAACCGACCTCGGTCATCTTCGAACCGGAGCTGGTGGTGCGCGCGTCGGCATAGGAACGGGATCAGGGCCGTACGCCGACGTCGCCTAGATGTCGGCGCGCAGCGGCTCGCCCACCTCGTGCATGTGCCGCAGCGCCTGACGGTAGGAGTCGACGAGGCCGGTCTCCGCGTAGGGGATGCCGAGGTTGCGGCAGTGGGCCTTCACCATGGACTGGGCGAGCCTCAGGTGAGGGCGGGGCATGCTGGGGAACAGGTGGTGCTCGATCTGGTAGTTGAGGCCGCCGAGGAACCAGTCGGTGGCGATGCCGCCCTTGATGTTGCGCGATGTCAGGACCTGGCGGCGCAGGTGTCCCCACTTCTCGCCGTCGGGGTCGGGCATGTCCATCCCCTTGTGGTTGGGCGCGAACGCCAGGCCCAGGTGCAGCCCGAACAGGGCCTGATGGAGCGCGGCGAAGACGAGTGCGTGCGCGAGGGGCATGGTCGTCAGGAGCAGGGTGACGTACCCGGCGACGTGGGCGATGAGCAGCGCGCCCTCGACCAGGCGCTCGCGGCCGCGTCGGCGGCGCACGTCCTGGAAGCCGGAGAGCTTCAGAGCGAGGCCTTCCAGGAGGGTGAGGGGGAAGAAGAGCCATGCCTGATGGCGGGTGAGCCAGCCGCGGAAGCCCGTGCGGCCGGCGGCCTGCCCGCTGGTGAAGACGAGGACGTCGGCGGCGACGTCCGGGTCCTTGTCGATGTGGTTGGGGTTGGCGTGATGGCGGTTGTGCTTGTCGTTCCACCACCCGTAGCTCATACCGAGCAGCAGATTGCCGTGGATGAGCCCGATGGTGCGGTTCGTGGCACGGTTGCCGCTGATCTGGGCATGGCCCGCGTCGTGCCCGATGAACGCCGTCCGGGCGCACAGGGTCGCGAGGACCGGGGCGAGGGCGAGGACCCACCACGAAGCGCCGAGGAATGCCATGCCGGTGCCGACGGTGACCAGGCCCAGGGCGTTGGTGACGATGGTGCGCGCGTACCAGCCGGTACGCCGGTCGAGGAGCCGTTGTCCCTTGACGGCCCGCAGCAGGGGCGTGAACTCGCTGCTCGTGTCCGGTGGCGCTTGCCTCGCGGTGGCCTGCTCGGGGTGCGGCAGGGTGGTTTCGCCGGCCAAGGGCATGGGTGTACTCCGGTGTGGGTGCGGTGGATGGTGGTGCTGCGTCGCGTGGCTCGTCAGCCCGTGCGAATGAACCTACGGAGCCGATGGGCCGGCGGCCATGGAGCCATCACCCGGCCGATCCGGGGGAGCGCCCGCGTGCTCATGGGGGGTTGACCGCAGGTCACGCGGCGGATGGCGGCAGCCCGCCGCCAGGGTCGACGCCCCCTGGTCGGGCCCGACCGCCGACGTCCCGGAAATTTCTTTTCCGGGAATCGGTGTGTGGGGGATTCTTCGGGGTAGACGCGCCTCTGCCGGTCACTGGACCGGTGTTGATCGGCATTGTTCTACAGGGAGGGGTGTGTGATGGTCGCGACGACCGTGCAGGCTGCTGAGCGGACCACGGACGTCTTGGAGGGGGTGGAGGCGCGGCGCGTGGCCCCCCGGGACGCGCGCGAGCTGTCGCGGCACTTCTTCGACCAGCTGGCGGTGCTGGAAGAAGGCACTGAGGAGTTCCAGTACGTCCGCAACACCCTGATCGAGATGAACATGTCCTTGGTCCGGTATGCGGCGGGCCGGTTCCGCAGCCGTGGGCCGCAGGAGATGGAAGACATCGTCCAGGTCGGCATGATCGGTCTGATCAAGGCGATCGACCGGTTCGAGATTTCCCGCGAGGTCGAGTTCACCTCCTTCGCGGTCCCCTACATCGTGGGTGAGATCAAGCGGTTCTTCCGTGACACCTCGTGGGCGGTGCATGTGCCGCGGCGTCTTCAGGAGGCGCGCGTGCAGCTGGCCCGCGCGACCGAGGAGCTGCGCAGCCGCCTCGGCCGTACGCCCACCACCAAGGAACTCTCCGAGCTGATGTGCCTGCCGGAGGAGGAGATCGTCGAGGCCAGGCTGGCGTCCAACGCCTACACCTCCGCCTCCCTGGACGCCGCGATCAACAGCAGTGACGACGGGGAGACGGCACTCCAGGACTTCATCGGTGCCGAGGACGCCGCCCTCGACCTGGTCGAGGACCTGCACTGCCTCGCGCCGATGATCGCCGAACTGGACGAGCGCGATCGCAAGATCATTCACTGGCGCTTCGTCGAGGAGCTGACTCAGGCCCAGATCGCCGAGCACCTGGGGATCTCGCAGATGCACGTCTCACGGCTGCTCTCACGCCTGCTGGCCCGCCTGCGCGAAGGCATGCTGACCACGCGCTGACCCTCCCCGGGCGGGAGGCGGTCGGGCTGACCAGCCCCTTGGAGGTGACGTACTCCAAGGGGCTGCGGCGTTGTCTTTCCCCCTGTAAGAGGTGGATACCGAGTTCGGGGCCAAGGAACTCCAGGAACGCGACGTCTCCGAGCTCGTCGCCCTGGTGAACGAAGCCGAGCGCCTCCTCCGACGGGGCGCCGCTCGTCAGATGCGGCAGGCCGGGCTCGAAGGACGTCACCACCTGGCCGTCAAGGGCGTAAGTAACGCGGCTGAAGCCCTTGGCTGTCCGTATGGCGGCTGTGCGCCTCCAGCGCATACGCCCACCCGGCCACCGAGCCCGCTCGGACGATGACGGTCGGCGGAGTGGGCAGAAAGCCGCCGCTCGTCAGCCTGGCGATCGCCGCTTCGTTCCCAGTCCGGGAAGTCAGGGTCACCCCATCCCGTCAGCAGCAACTCCGCCGCTGACCGGGTGAGCGGGACAATCCGGGCGTCCCGGGCACCGACAGCGCGCAGCAGCTCGTACGGGGAGAGCCCTTCGCTGAGGGTGAGCGTGAATCCGATGTCGTAGGCGTCGGCTGTCCACCGCAGTCTGTTCTCCCCGAGTCTCTGATCCACCGGTTCCCCCTCCGCACGATGCCTGCCGCGCGCGGGCGGCCTTCGCGGAGAGACGTTGGCGCCCGGCACTGACACCGCCCCCGGAAGCCGAGAAGGTGCCGCGATGTGGGTACTCATGAGGAGTCTGGGAGGAGACCTGGGGCTGTGGACATAGATGCATGGCTGTTGACCGCGGAGGAGCGCGGTAACCGCGCGACGCGGCTGGACCGGCGTCGGTCGGATGGTGCGGGTTGGTCGTGCGGAAATGAGGTGCGTCCTCTGGTTCATGGGGCGACGTACTTCGCGGAGCTGCTCCGCGCGGTCCGGGCGCAGCGGGCCGGCGATCTGCTGCTGTTCACCGACTGGCGCGGCGACCCCGACGAGCGCCTCGACGGTCCCGGGAGCGAGATCGGGGCCGTCCTGGCAGCGGCGGCCGAGCGCGGTGTGATCGTCAAGGGGCTGGTGTGGCGCTCCCACCTGGACCGCTTCCAGTTCAGCGAGGCGGAGAACCGCCACCTCGGCGAGCAGGTCGCCGCGGCGGGCGGCGAGTTCCTGCTGGACATGCGGGTACGTCCGGGCGGATCGCACCACCAGAAGTTCATCGTGCTCCGGCACGCCGACCGACCCGAGCTGGACGTCGCGTTCGTCGGAGGCATCGACCTGTGCCACAGCCGCAACGACGACGCGAGCCACCGCGGCGACCCCCAGCCCTTGCCGCTCGCCGCCGCGTACGGCCCCAATCCGCCGTGGCACGACCTCCAGCTCGCGATCCGCGGACCGGCCGTCGGCGACCTGGAGGCCTGCTTCCGTGAACGCTGGGAGGATCCGGCGCCCCTCACCCGCAGCCCGCTCGTCCGCCTGCGCGAGCTCGTGCACCACGAGGACGTCCACGCCGACCCGCTCCCGCCCCAGCGACCCGACCCTTCCCCCCGCGGCACGGCCACGGTCCAGATCCTGCGCACCTACCCCAACCGCCTCCTGCGCGGCTACGACTTCGCGCCCGACGGCGAACGCAGCATCGCGCGCGGCTACCGCAAGGCATTGCGCCGGGCCCGGGCCCTGATCTATCTGGAGGACCAGTACCTGTGGTCCCCGCGCGTGGTGGAGTGCTTCGCCGAGGCCCTGAGCAGCAACCCCCGCCTGCGCCTGATCGCGGTCGTCCCTTCCTTCCCGGACCAGGACGGTTCCGTCAGCCTGCCGATGAACCTGGTCGGCCGCGTCGCCGCCCTGAACAGGCTGCGGCAGGCCGGGGGCGACCGCGTGGGGGTGTACGGCCTGGAGAACCATGCCGGAACCCCGGTGTACGTACACGCCAAGGTCTGCGTGATCGACGACGTGTGGGCCTCGGTCGGATCGGACAACGTCAACCTGCGCTCCTGGACCCACGACTCAGAGCTGTCCTGCGCCGTCCTGGACGAGTCCAGGGACCCGCGCGAGCCGCACGACCCCGGCGGCCTCGGCGACGGCGCTCGCGGCTTCGCCCGCAACCTGCGCCTGGAGCTGTCGCGCGAGCACTTGGACCGCGAGGACATGGAGGTGCAGGAAGCCGACGAACTCTGCGATCCGGTAAGCGCCTTCGACGCCTTCGCGCAGAGTGCCGCCGCCCTGGACTCCTGGCACCGCAACGGCCGCCACGGCCCTCGACCGCCGGGCAGGCTGCGTCCCTACCGCTCACCGAGGATGTCCCGTACGGCGCTGACGCTCGCGAAGCCGCTGCACCGTATCCTGGTCGACCCGGACGGCAGGCCCTTCATGCTGCGGCGCCGCAATGAGTTCTGACGCAGGGCGGCGGATCTGCACCGTCGTATCCCTGGAGGGCGGGTTCACCGGCGCGACAGGGGCGCACCCGATCCCCAGGGACCCGGCACCTCTCAGCCGCTGATGTCGAGCGCTGTTCCGTACAACCGGTCGACCTTCAGCCGGATGACCACGCGACGCTCGGCGACCAACTGCTCCAGGAACGCGTCCTCGTCCTCCGGCTTCGCGGTGGCGGGGATCATCCCGAGCAACTCCCGCCCGACCGCGTCCCCGGGCTCCGTCGTGGTCTCGGAGACCTCGGCGTCACCCTCGGCGACAGCGAAGGACCACACGTCGCCGCCCTGCACATGCACCGAGGCACGGGGATTGCGGCGCAGATGCCCGATCTTGATCCGGTCGGCCGTGGTCGAGAACCGCACGATGCGCGCCTCGGGGTCCCAGCTGTACAGCATGGTGGTCAGGTGGGGGTGGCCGCTGCGCTTGACGGTGGCGAGCGTTCCGAACTGCTGCTTGCCGAGCAGGGCGGAGAGGGCTTCGTCGGACAGGGCGCGAGGTGCTGGTCCTTGAGTCATGACGTGATCAACGTCCGTGACTGCTCAGCTATTTCAGGCCCTCTCGGGCCCCTTTCGTCACCCCTGTGCCGCCAGGGCCTGCTCTGCGGCTCGCAGATGCCCGGCGACCGGTCCGAAGGAGATCAGCCCACTCGTCGCGCCCGCCAACTCCCCCTTGGCGGGGCTGAGTTCCTCGACCGCGCGCCGCAGGATCTGCGTGTGCCCGACGGCTTGGGCGCTGCGGGCGAGCACGCACCACAGGGCCTCCTGGAGCAGGTCGTGCGGGGGCCGCGGTACCCGGTCGAGTGCCTGCCGGGCCAGGTCGGCCGCGCCGGAGCCGGCCAGCAACAGGGGCTTCACCCAAGGCTGGTAGGGGCCGGCGTCGAGGCCGGCGAAGTCGTCGGGACGCGGCAGGGCGTGCTCGGCGCGCAGCACCGGCACGAGCGCGACCAGCGCGTCGGCTCCGTGGGCGAGGCCGGGCATGCCGCAGTCGGCGGTCGCCTCCAGGGCGTCGGAGTAGAGCGGGCGGGCGGCGGCCCAGCCGTCGGTCTCGCAGGTGCGCAGTGCCCGGAACCAGGAGGTGAACACGCCCGCCAGAGGCCGTTCGTGCTGTTCGGCCAGCCGGTCGGTGGCCTCCGCCTCCGCTTGTGCGCCGGTGAAGTCCCCCAGTCCGGCGAGGGCTTGGAGGCGTACGAGTCGTCCGAGGACTTCGTGGTTGGGCAGTTGGTGGCGTTCGGCGAGGCGGATCAGTTCCCGGCCGGTGGCGTCCCGGGAGGCGCTGTTGCCGCAGTGGCCGAACGACTGCATGAAGGCGCCGTTGAGGGCGAAGGCGAGCAGCGTCGGGTCACCGAGCCGCCGTGCGAGAAGGACGGCTTCCTCGGCGGCCCGCTCTGCGCGCGCCCGCCATCCTTCGCGGACCGGCGGGGCGGCGGCCGGGGCGGGCGGGGTGTCGGCTGCCGCGTCCCCGCGGGACTCCACGGCGATGACCGACAGCAGCCGGGCGCGCAGGGCCGGGGTGTCACCGGGGGCCAGCGCCGCGGCGGCGCGGGCCGCGGCCCGGGCGAGCTGCCCGGCGCTTTCGGGGTCGTCGGCGCGGGTCCAGACCGCGGGGACGTCGTAGGACCCGATGACGCGGGCCGTCAGCTCGGCGTCTCCGGTGGCCTCGGCCGCCGCCACCACGTCCCGGCGGTATTCACGGGCCTCGGCCAGGCCGTCGGCGCCGGTGACGGCGAGATCGCGCAACAGGCCCGCCGTGGCGTGCAGCCGGGCCCTGGAGCGGGCCGGCACCGAACGCTCCCAGGCGGCCGCCGCCCGGCCCCACACCCCGTCGGCGATACCGGCGTCCAAGCCGAGATCGCCAGCGGGGGAACCCTTGAGGATCTGCGCCTCGACGCGGGCCAGTGCCGGTCCCGGCCCGGTGCCCGGCTCCCCGCCCAGCGCACCCCGGGCGCGCCGCAACGTCTCCAGGGCGTCCGCGCGCCGACCGGAGCGGGCCAGCGCGGTGGCCAGCAGCACCCAGCCGTCCTCCCGTGCCGGATGCGCCGCGACATGGGCCTCCAGGTCGACGGCCGCTTCCCGGGCGGCGCCGGTGGCCAGCAGTGCGTCGGCCCGGCGCTCCACGGCGTGCAGGCGCAGGGCCTCCAGCCGGGCACGGTCGGCGGCGGCCCATCGGGCGGAGGGGAAGTCGGCGAGGACCGGTCCGCGCCACAGGGCGAGCGCCCCGTCCCACAGCGCTATGGCCGCCTGCGGGGCCGCCGTACCGGCCTGCTGCACCGCATCCTCGAAGCGCCACGCGTCGACCGCGTCACGGCTCGCGCGGAGCGCGTAACCGGGGCCCTGCGTCACCAGGAGCCGGGACGCCTCGCGGGGCGGCCGCCCGGGTTCCAGGGAGCGGCGCAGCGCGGCGACGAAGGTGCGCACCGCCCCCACCGCCGCGGCGGGCGCCTCGTCCTCCCACAGATCCGCCACCAGCCGGTCCACCGTCACCACCCGGCCCCGTGCGGCCAGCAGCCTGCCCAGCACCTCCCGGTGCCGCGGAGCCCCGAGGGCCAGCGGCTCGCCGTCCGCGCTCCAGGCGGCCACCGGCCCCAGCAGTCCGAATGCGACGCCCACGGCACGGTCCCTTCGCGGACGGCTCCGTTGCCGGCGCGCCGTTCCCGTTCACTCATCGATCACTGATCCGGCGCCCGCAGCCTGGATCACGTCGCCGGACGAGCCCGGCCCCAGTCGCCCGGAGCGTCCACTCTGCCACGAGCACCAGGAGTATCCGCGTGTCCCCCCTGAGCATCCCCGGCTTCACCGAACAGCGAGTGACCGTCGACGACGGTGTCGCCCTGCACGCCGCCGTCGGCGGCAGCGGCAGCCCGGTCGTGCTGCTGCACGGCTTCCCGCAGACCCACCTGATGTGGCGGCACGTCGCGGCCGACCTAGCCGCCGACCACACCGTCATCTGCCCCGACCTGCGCGGCTACGGCGCCAGCGACAAGCCCGCCGGGACCGGTCCCGACGTCTACTCCAAGCGCACCATGGGCCGGGACATCGTCCGCCTCGCCGAAGCACTGGGTCACCCCCGCTTCACCCTCGCCGGCCACGACCGGGGCGCCCTCGTCGCCTTCCGCACTGCCATGGACCATCCGCAGGCCGTCTCCCGCGCACTGTTCCTCGACGTGCTGCCGACCCTGGACATGTGGGACGCCCTGCGCGGCGTGTCCGGTGCGGTCGGGTTCCACCTCTACCTGATGGCCCAGGCTCCCGGTCTGCCGGAGGAGATGATCCGGGGAGCCGCCGACAGCTTCTTCTCGTACTTCCTCGACGCCTGGACCCACGACCCCGCCGCCCTGCCCGCCGACGTCCGCCGCCACTACCTCGACGCCTCCGCAGCGGCGGTGGACTCCATCGTGGCGGACTACCGCGCCTCGGCCGCTATCGACGTCGAGCACGACAGCGTCGACCGCGAGAACGGCGACCGGCTCGCCATGCCGGTCACCGTCCTCCAGCAGGACTGGGGCGCCGCCCTCGGCTACCACGCCGAGGGCCTGTGGAGCGCCTGGGCACCCGACCTCCGCCACCGCACCGTCTCGTGCGGCCACTTCATGGCGGAGGAGGACCCGAAGCTGATCGCGGCGGAGATCCGAGCGCTCGCCGATCGCTGAACCGGGGCGCTCGGCACTCGGGGGACGACGTACGGGGCCGACGGGGACAAGGGGTGCTGTCACATCACCGTGGATCGCTGCTCCTGGGAGGAAATGCCGCGTACAGGGCTTCGGCGTGCACTGCGTCCCATTGGCTGATCAGCAGGCGCTCCACTTCACCGTCCCGCATGCGCAGTTCGACTTCCTGTCCCTTGTCGAACTCCACGCGCACCTGCGGGTTCCTGCAGACCGCCTCGGCCTCACCACGCATCACCTCGAACCAGACACCGCGTACGGCATAGCGGAGGTCATTGCCTCGGTGACGCAGCACTCGTAACCGACGGTCGGTCAGCAGGAGCGAAGCACGACGTGGCACCAGGCCCCACAGCGTGCGTCCGTACGTCACCGCACAACCGGCCGTCATCCGCTCGCCCTCAGGAACCCACTGAGACAAGCGCTCACGGTCCACCGACCACCTGGCCGCATCCACCGCCATCCCCCCTTCGTCTCCCAGCGCCACTGTCCGGGGCTCATCTACCCGGAAACACGCGCAAACCAGCCTTACTGCTCACCCAGGGCGGTGGCGCGTTGGTCGACCTCGGTCTTTGCGCGTGGGGCGCCGATGAAACGGGCGGGCCGGAAGGGCCGTAGGAGGTCCTGTTCCTGGTCGGTGGTGATCTCGCTCGCGGCCAGCCGTCCCAGGATCGGTGCCAGGGTGATGCCGCTGTGGGAGACGAGGCAGTAGATGCGGGACTTGCCGGAGGCGTAGCCGGCGACGCTGTGGCCGTCCGCAGCTACCTGGACCGGTGCGCAGGTCGAGGCGGACGTCTCGCTCGCGACCGAGATGCTCGGGATGGGCCTTGAGGGGTGGTTGGCCGACCTCAAGGCCGCGGCGGAGGCGCGGGGTTGCGCGGCACCGCGGTTGCCGCGGCACTCCCCTGCGACCTGGCCGGGAAAGCCAGGACATGGGGGACCGCCTCCCGCAGGTTGACGAAGTGACGGTGCACCCCCTCCACCGCGGCGGCCGCGTCCACGATCACTTCGGGCACCGGCAGACCCGTCCGCAGGAAACGGCCGCGCATCCGGTGCTCGTAGTTCGAGGTGACCAGCGCCCAGGTTCCCGCGGTCCCGTGGGCAGACCGTGCAGCAGTTCCGACGCCCCGTCGCAGGCCGTGTGCACCCCGGATCGGACGTCCTCGTCCTCCAGTTCGTGCAGCGCGGCGAGGCACTCGCGCGGATCCCGGTCCGCTGCGACCTGGGTGAAGGTCTCCATCGGCCGGGTCCGCAGGGCCACTTGATACACCTCGGCCGCATCCAGCCCGTACCGTTCCGCCCAACTTCCCCACACCCGGCGTTAGTTGCTCATCGCGTCGATCAACGTGCCGTCGACGTCGAACAGGACGTACTTGGTGCGGTCCGGCCGCGCGGGGTCACTGGTCACCCGTCGATCATGCCAGGCAGCGACCAGACGATCGCGGGGCGCCGCCCGGGCGGGACGAGGCCTCCTCACATTCCTGGGTCGTCGCGGCGCAGCCAGGTGCCGATGGCGCTCGCCAGCTCGTCGCGGTCGGTGAAGAGATGTCCGTCCATGCCGACGCCCTGCGCGGCGCTGACGTTCTCCGCGCGGTCGTCGACGAAGAGGAAGTCGGTCGGGGCGGCCCGCATGGCGTCGACGGAGTGCTGGAAGGCCGCCGGAGCAGGCTTCGCCACGTTGATCCGGCCGGAGAAGGCGACGTGGTCCAGCTCGTGCAGCCACGGCTGCGCGGCGAGGAAGGCGTCCGCGTGGTCCGGGGGGATGTTGGACAGCAGGGCGACCTCGGCGACACCGCGCAGGGACCGGACGTAGGCGACCATCCGGTCGTCGACGCGGGACCAGCTGTCGATGTCGGTGAGGCGCAGTTCCTCGATCGTGTCGGCGTCCGCGGGCAGGGCCAGGCGTCGCAGTACGGCGGTCCAGTACTCGGGCGGGGACTGGCGGCCCGCGTCGTAGGGCGGGCGGCAGGCCCAGTAGGCCGTGGTGAATGCGGGAGTGGACGCTCGGCAGCGGGCGGCCATCTTGTCCAGGGCGCCGGGGCGTTGGTGGCGGGCGACGACCCCGAAGAGGTCGAACAGGATGATGTTGCGCTCGGTCGGCATGGTGGTGGGATCCTCCGGATTCCGGGAGACCTTCAGTGGCTGCTCGCCGCTGTTTCGCGGGTGGGCTCGGATCCGGTGCACAGGACCGCCGCTGCGGCCGCGGTGATCGCACACAACAGGGTGAGCAGGAGGAAGGTGTGGTTCAGGGCGACGAGGTGGGTCAGCCAGCCGATGACGGCGGGGCCGGCGAGCATGCCGACGTAGCCGAGCCCGGCGACGCGGGAGACGTTGGCCCCGGCGGCGGAGGGGTCGGCGTGCCCGGCCGCGCTGAACAACTGCGGGACACAGCCGGACAGTCCGAGCCCGAACAGCGCCCAGCCCGCGAACGCGGCCCACGTCCACGGTGCGAGGGCGACGAGTGTGATGCCGACGGCAGCGGTGGCCGCTCCGTGGCGGAGGATCGCCATGGACCCCATCCGGGCGGCGAAGCGGTCGGCGAGCAGCCGGCCGACGGTCATCGTCGCCGCGAAGGTGCCGTAGGCGAAGGCGGCCGTGCTCGCGGGAGCCCCGAGGACGTCCTTCAGGTGCAGCGCGCTCCAGTCGTTGGCGGCTCCCTCGCAGAGCATGACCATCATGGCGAGGGCGGCGAGGATCCAGATGCGCCCGCTGGTCTTGCGGTGCTGGGTGGTGGGCGCTTGCGCGGCCTCCTCGGCGGCAGCGGTGGGTTCGGTCGGCAGCAGAGTGCGGGCCGGCAGGAGAGCGAGGACCGCGCACAGGGCTCCTACGGCGGTCATGCTCGTGGCCGGGCTCAGGCCGGCGCTCGCCGTGGCCGCGCCGACGAGTGCGGCGAGGACTCCGCCGACCGAGAACGTGGCGTGGAAGGCCGACATGACGGGACGGCCGTACGCCTTCTCCACGTGCACCGCGTGGGCGTTCATGCTCACGTCCAGGCTGCCGTTGCAGAACCCGAAGACCAGCAGCGCACCGGCCAGCGTCCACGGATCCTGGGCCAGCCCGGGCAGCACCAGGGCCGCGCCGCACAGGACGCCGGTGACGGGGACGACGATGCGCGCCCCCAGCCGGTCGGTGAGCCGCCCGGCCGCCTGCATGCCGGTGAAGGCTCCCAGTCCGAGCAGCACCAGGAGGCCGCCGAGCGTGGAGTGGCTGATGTCCACGCGCTCCTCGATGGCGGGGATGTGCACGACCCAGGCGCCCATGGCCGTGCCGCACAGGATGAAGTACGCGAAGGTCGCCGCTCGGGCTGAGCGCAGCGAATGATTCATGCCCATGACCGTAATGAACATGTGCGGTGATTGAACACTGGCATTTCGCACACATTGACTGTTCATTTGCGGGCGTGTTGAATCGAGGTATGAGCAATGGGGACCGGCACGGGATCATCGCGCAGGCCGTCCGGGAGTCGGGCAGGACCACGGTCCAGGAACTCGCCGCGCTGACCGGCGCCTCCGAGATGACCATCCGGCGCGATCTCGACGCGCTGGCCGCGCAAGGTGTCCTCGAACGCGTTCGTGGCGGCGCGCGCACCCTGCTGCTGCGGGGCGAGGAGCCGCCCTTCGCGCTCCGCGCTCACGAGGCCGTCGACGCCAAGCGCCGTATCGCTGTCGAGGTGTCCTCGCTCATCGCCGACGGCGAGACCGTCCTCCTCGACAGCGGCACCACCTGCCTGGAGATCGCCCATCTGCTGCGCCGCAGACCGGTCACGGTGATGCCGCTGTCCCTCCAGGCCGTCCAGGTGCTCGGCGAGGGCCCGGCCCCGGCCCGGCTGCTGGTGCCCGGCGGGCAGCCACGGGCCGCCGAGGGAGCGCTCACCGGCCCGCTCACGCTCGCGTCACTGGCGGCACTGCGCTTCGACACGGCCGTCATGGGCTGCTGCGGTCTGAGCGCGGCAGAGGGCCTGACCGCCTACGACCTCGACGACGCGGCCGTGAAGAAGGCCGGCCTCGCCTCCGCGCGCCGCATCCTCGTCGCCGCCGACGCCAGCAAGCTCGGCCGCACCGCCTACGCCTACGTCGGCCCCTCCACCCTCCTGCACACCCTGGTCACCGACAGCTCGGCCCCCGCCGACGAGATCGCCGCCCTCGAAGACACCGGCACCCTTGTGAGGACCGTCTGACAGAACCGCGGCAGACCCCGCCAGCCGGTCCACCCCGCTTGCACCGAGCGCCCCCGAGGCCGCCCCTTAGACCCTCGTCGGCCGGTTCGCCCTGCTTCCTCCGAGTGGCCCGGAGCCGCCCCTTAGACCCTCGTCAGCCGGTCTGCCCCGCTTCCACCGAGCGGCCGGAGCCGCACCTGAGAATCCCGGCAGCCGGTCTGCCCCGCTTGCGCCGAGCGCCCCGGAGCCGCCCCTCAGAACCCCGGCAGCCGGTCCGCCCTGCTTCCACCGAGCGGCCGGAGCCGCACCTGAGAATCCCGGCAGCCGGTCTGCCCCGCTTGCGCCGAGCGCCCCGGAGCCGCCCCTCAGAACCCCGGC